>CAZLRF010000001.1:0-161042 GCA_964561785.1 uncultured Acidobacteriota bacterium
ATTCTCGCTCGTTTCGTCCCATGGGACCGGCGAAGCCGGTGGGCAACTCAGTCGACAGCCAGGCTGAGCCCGGCGCTCGCGAACCGGCGGAAGTCCTTCGGGTTCGCCGTGGCGAGCGCGGCGCCCGCGCGGATCGCCGTGGCGGCGATCATGCAGTCGGCCAGGGACCCGCGACGGCGGCCCGAGTCGTCGAACAGACGCGCCGCGAGCGTCGCCTCGCCTTCCCCGAAGGGGATGCGCTCGCTCACCACTCCGAGTAGGTGGTCTTGACGGTATGGGTGGCCATACCGGATGGTATGGCCTTACCGACGGCCCCTCAATCTCTCGCCGGCCGCGCCGCCGCCTCGAGCCACGCGACGACCGCCTCCACGTCCTCGGGGGCGAGCGAGCGGCCCCAGGGGGGACACGTCGGCGAACGGCCGAGAGCGGCGGTGCCGCCCGTCACGACGGCGCGCCGGTCCGCGGGGGAGAGCTTCGCGAGCGACTCCCGGAAGTCGGGCGGCGGCGGGTCGAGATTGTAGGCGTTCTGGCCGTCGCCCCGGCCCTCGGGGCCGTGGCAGGTCGCGCAGCGCTGCAGGAACACGCGATGGCCCCGCGCCTGCCGCGCGGTCAGGGCTCCCTCCCGGAACGCCTCCTGGAGCGCGTCCCGGCCGGGCGGCGAGGGCGCCCGGCAGGCGCCTACGGAGAGGGCGAGCACGAAGGCGGCCATCGCCCGAGGACGGACCGCACCCGCAGGCCCGCGCCTCACCGGCCCTTCGCCCTTCGCGCGGGCAGGCTCAGCACGTACGCGGCCAGCGCCTCGGCGTCGGCACGCGACAGGCCGCGGTCCGGCTCGAGCGTGCCCGGCTTCCACCGCTCCGGCGCGAGCAGCCACGCCACCACCCAGCCCGGCTTCAGCCGGTCGGCGCTGCCGTTGAGCTCGGGGCCGACGTAACCGCCCCGCTCCCCCGCGATGTGGCACGCCGCGCACGCGTGGCGGGAGAACAGCTCCTTTCCGCGAGCGACGGCGCCGGCGTCGTCCGGCACCTCCGCCTCGATCGCGTCGTCGACCATCACCGTCGCGAGATAGCCCGCGAGGGCCCGCGCCTCCTCGGGGGCGACGTTGAGATGCGGCATGCGCTCCGGGAGCCCCACCCGCACCCCGTAGGGCTTCTCGATGTACCGCTCGAGGTGGGCGCGGGTGAGCTGCGAGCCGATGCGGTCGAGCGTGACCGTCGAGAGGGGGACGCCGGCGGCGGTGAGGTGCCCGCTGCCCCCGATCGTGTGGCAGGACAGGCAGCGGTAGCGCCGCACGAGGGCGCCGAACTCGCCCTGCGGCTCGTACGTCAGCCGCGGCGGCTCGCGCGTCGCGTGGGAGAGGGGCACGGGCCGCGCCCGCAGGCTGAGGAGCGCCACGGTCACCGCCGCCGCGTCCTTCTCCGAGAAGCCGAACGTCGGCATGCGCGCCGACTCGAGGACGCTCGTCGGGTCCGTGACCTTCGAGAAGAGCCAGTTCGGCACCGTGGCCGCGACGCCCCGCGCCACGAGCGGCTCCGCTTCGAGGCCCCGGTCCCCGATGCCAGCGAGCTTCGGCCCGATGCGGGCGAGCGCGGGGAAGCCCTCGAGCTCGTGGCAGGAGTAGCAGCCCCGCTTCTCGAAGACCGATCGCCCCTCGGCGCGCAGGGCCGGATCGAGGGGCGCGTCGCTCCCGAGGAAGCCCTCGGGCGCCTCGCCCAGCTCCTCCGAGAGGTACGCGGCGAGATCCCGCGCCTCCTCGTCCGTGAGGCGGAAGCGCGGCATCAGGGTCTTCGGCTGCAGCCGGTGCGGGTCGCGGACCCAGGCGTAGAGCCACTCCCGCGAGGCCTTCGCTCCGACGTGCGTCAGGGCCGGTCCGAGCGTGCCGCCGCGCCCGTTCACCTCGTGGCAGGTCACGCAGCGGGAGCGGCGGAAGACGTCGCCCCCGCGCTCGACGTCGGCCCGCGACCAGTCCGGCGCCTCCTCGGCGGCTTCGTCCTTGACCGGGACGAGCAGGAAGGCCGCGAGCGCCTCGACCTCCTTCTCGGCGAGGCGGAAGTCGCCCATGCGGGACTTCGGCAGGTAGGAGCGCGGCGTCTTCAGCCACCCCCGCAGCCAGGCCGGAGAGACCTTCCGCGAGAGGCCGTCGAGCCGCGGCGAGCGCACCTCGGAGGCGTCGTGCCCCGGCACCTCGTGGCAGGCCGTGCAGTTGCGGTCGGCCATGAGGGCGCGTCCCCGCGCGAGCCAGTCGGTCCCCAGCGGCCGGCGCTCCTGGTGGCAGCTCCCGCAGCGCGCCTCCATCAGCTCCCCCGACGCCATCGGCTCGCTCCAGTGCGGGATCGGCGCGTGGGCCGCCCCGCGATACGTCGTCGCCTCCCCCTGGCCTCCGTGGCAGGCCGTGCAGCCGTGGCGGTCGGGGCGGTGGGTCTCCAGCCAGCGGCCGGGGTGAGCGCGGAACGGCTGGTCCGCCCCGCCGCGGTCGGGGTCGGCGATCCCGAGGTGGCACGAGGTGCAGCGATCGACCCGGTCGAGCTCGCGGACCCAGATCTGCTGCACCCCGCCCGACTCCGTGACGGCGGCGGCGGAGGCGGCGTCGAGCGCCGCGTAGCGGGCCTGCCACACCCGCCACTCGGCGCGGGACTCCTTCACCACCGCCCACACGACCGTCGCGACGAGGGCGAGAGACAGCAGCGCGAATGCGACGAGCAGCCCCGGCGAGACCCTCCGGCCGAGGCCGCGCCCGCTCACCACGGCCAGACCCACGCCCAGTTCGGGCCCCGGAAGAAGGTGCCGACCACGGTGACGAGAACGCAGGCGAGCGCCACCGCGGCGAAGACGGCGTTCGCCACCCGCCGCTCCGGCGAGAACCAGACGCCCACGCCCCGCGGGTGGCGGTCGAGGTAGGGCACGACGAGCAGCGCGAGCACGAGCCCCGTCGGCACCACCACCCCGCCGAGGATCGCCCCGTAGTGCACGAGCTCCTGCAGGCCCAGGAAGTACCAGGGGGCCTTCGCCGGGTTCGGGGTGCGCGTCGCGTCGGCGATCTGCTCGAGCGGGGCGTCGAAGACGAGCGCGGCGACGTGGACGACGACCAGCACGACGAGCAGCACCAGCAGCTCGCGGAACACGAGGTGCGGCCAGGCGTGCACGCGGCGGCGCAGGCGGTCGGGGGGCGCGGAGAGCCCGCCGTCCTTGCGCACGCGCCAGAAGTGCAGCGCCACCAGGAAGGCCATCGCGAGGGGCAGGACGAGGCAGTGCAGCACGTAGAAACGCAGGAGGGCGGCCCCCCCGATCTCGTGCCCGCCGAGCAGCAGGTAGCGCGCCTGCGGCCCGAGGACCGGGAAGTAGGCCACGATCGCGGTGCCGACCGTGATCGCCCAGAACGCGAGCTGGTCCCAGGGGAGGAGGTAGCCGGTGAAGGACAGGGCGAGGGTCAGGAGGAGGAGGAGGACCCCCACGACCCAGTTGAACTCGCGGGGCGGCTTGTAGGCGCCGGTGAAGAACACGCGGCACATGTGGAGGAAGACGACCGCGACCATCCCGTGCGCCGCCCAGCGGTGGGCGTTGCGGAGGAACATCCCGAACGTGACCGCGTGCTCGATGTCCTTCATGCTGCGGTAGGCCGCGTCCGGGTGCGGGACGTAGTAGAGCATGAGCGCGAGCCCGGTGACGGTCAGGATCACGAAGAGGTAGAAGGCCGCGAGGCCGAGGCCGAGGGTGTAGCCGGGGCGCAGGACGTGGACGCGCACCCGGGTCGGGTGCACGTGGAGCACGAGGCTCGAGAGCATCGCCTGGACGCGGGCGCGGGGGGTCGTCGGCCAGCCCACGCGGAACACCGAGCGGACGACACGGTTGCGGAGGAGCCCTCTCATGCGCGCAGGCGGAAGTCGGCGCCGACGGTGCGGGCGGTGTCGACGACCAGCTCGCCGCGGCGGGAGAGGCTCATGTGGTAGCGGGGCAGCGGCCACGCCGCCGGCCCCGTCCGCACGCGGCCGTCCTCCTCGAAGGTGCTGCCGTGGCACGGGCAGGCGAAGCCTCTCCCGGTCTCGTGCCGGACGTTGCACCCGAGGTGGGTGCAGACCGCCGAGATCGCGTGGAAGCCCGCCTTCGTGTTGAAGACGAACAGGCGCCGCTCCGCGACGAACGTGACGCTGTCGGGCGGGAAGTCCCCGGGGCGGCCGACCGGGAAGCGGCGCGGCGGCTCGTAGAGCACGTCGGGCACCACCGCGCGCGCGAGGGCCGCGACGAGGCCGAGCGCCCCCGCGACCAGCCCCGCTCCCCCGGCCGCCGCCACGAAGCGCCGCCGCGACTCGTCGCGGCCGGGCGGAGGGGGATCGGGCGGCGTCACCTGTCGATCACCAGGTCGAGGACGAGGGGCTTGCCGGCCACGACCTCGATCTCGCGCTCGAAGCCGTCCTTCTTCTCGTGCCAGGCGACCAGCGTGTACTTGCCGGGGGGCACGTTGCGGATCACGAACGAGCCCTTCGCGTCGGTGACGGCGAAGTGGGGGGTGTCCACGACGACCACGTAGGCCAGCATGTCCGGGTGGATGTTGCACAGCTGGGTGAAGATGCCCGGCTTCTTGAAGGAGTGGTCCCGCGTGTCCCCCGTCGGCCAGGTCCCGAGGTTGTAGCGGCCCTCCGGCGAGTAGACGTTGTGCGGCTCGGGGTCGTTGTTCAGGAAGCGGATCGTCGTGCCCGTCTGGACGACCACCACGTGCGGGATGAAGCGGAAGCCCTTCTGGTCGATCTTCACGGGCTCGGCCGGGGGCGACAGCTCGAGCCCCGGGGCCTCCAGGGTGATCACCGCGTCGGCGCTGGACTTCACGCCCTTCACCACCACCGTGCCGCTCACGACCGAGGGGGCGGCGGCGCGGGCCTCGGGAGCGACGAGCCCGACGAGCATCAGGAGCGCGAAGACGCGGCGCCTCACGGCCTCTGCGCCTCGGGGGACGACTTCCCGATCAGGTCGCGCATCACCTCGCCCGCGCCCTGGATCGACCGAGCCTCTGCCTCCTTCTGGAGGGCGACGGCCCGCGCCCGCGCCGAGGCCGCGAGGTCCTTCTCCCCGAGCCGCGAGTAGAGCACGGCGAGCTGGGCCTGGGTGGGCTGGTGCTGCGGCGCGGCCGCCGCAACCCGCTCGAGCAGGGTCCGGGCCTCGTCGAGCCGCCCCGCGGCGAGACAGGCCGCCCCCATCGAGAACTGCAGCGCGAGGTCGTCCGGCCTGACCCGCGCCGCGCGCTCGAGCAGCTCCAGGGCCCTCGCGATCTGGCCTTCCTCCCGAAGCAGGTTCCCGAGGAGGAGGTTCGACTCGAAGTGGTTCGGGTCGCCGCGCAGCTCGGCCTCGAAGCTCGCCCGGGCGCCCGCCCAGTCCATCTCCTTGAGGAGGGCCTGGCCGAGGAGGAAGTTGACGCCGGTCAGCGAGGGGTCGCCCCTCCGGGCCTTCTCGAGCTCCGCGCGTGCCGCGGCCCAGTCCTGCTTCTTCGTGTGCACGAGGCCCATGAGCAGGTGGGCCTGCGGCGAGTCGTCCCGGAACACGCGGTCCATCACGACCTGCGCGTCGCCGGGCCGTCCGAGCTCGAGGAGCGCGGTTCCCAGGAGAAACGCGACGGCCTTGTCCTCGGGCGCCGCGGCCGCGGCCGGGGCGAGCAGGTCGACCGCCGGGCGGCTCTCGCCGAGGCGCAGGCGGCAGTCCGCGAGCAGCAGGAGCGCGTCGCGGTTCCCGGGGTCGGCCTGCAGCAGGAGGGCGGCCTCGTCGGCCGCCTCCCGGATCCTCCCCCCCTTCTGGAGGGCCAGCGCCAGGTTCTTGCGGATCGCCGGGTCGGGCTCCGTCTGGAGCGCCCGGCGGTACTCCACGACCGCCTCGTCGTATCGCCCCAGGCCGGCATAGGCCGCCCCGAGATTGGAGCGGACCCGGCCCGCCCCCGGGTATGCGCGCAGCACCTGCACGTAGAGTGCCGCCGCCCCCTCCAGGTCCCCCGACTGGTGCAGGACGACCGCGCGCGACAGGAGGGCGTCGGTGTCCTGCGCCGCAAGGGGGCGGACGGCCACCGGAATGAGAAGGGCCAGGACGAGGACCGCGCGCCACCTGAGGGTCGTGGGAAGGGGAGCCAAGAGGTCGTGACCATGCGGTCGAACGCCCAGAATCTGACCCCCCGGCGGAGCCCGGGCCCTCGTCCGCCGCACCAGTATACGCGAGGACTGGCCCCGGACGTCGCCCTTCTCCCTGCCCCGCGATCATAGGCCCTATGACAGAGGCGCGTAATCCTCTTGACATGCTGTGACAAGTCGTTGAAGAATCACGCTGCATCCGAAGCGGGCGGCTCGCGGGTCGGGGGAACCGCGATTCGCCCAGAAGCTCAGGCCGACAGAACGCACGCGGGTGTCCGGCAGAGCCCGCAGGGAGGTTCGAACACGATGCGCACTCTTCGGAGTCTCAGCCGTTTCGGGTTGGGGCTTCTCGTCCTCCTCGTCGCCTCGGTGGCCACCGCCCAGATGGCGGGCAGCATCCGCGGCATCGTGAGCGACACGACCGGCGCCGTGGTGCCGGGCGCGACCGTCACGCTCACGAACGAGGGCACGAAGTTCGCCCGAAACATGGTGACGGACGCGAGGGGTCAGTACTTCTTCGCGGCCGTTCAGCCCGGGTCCTACACCCTGACGGTGGAGATCCCGGGCTTCAAGACCGTCGAGAAGAAAGGCCTGCGGATGAGCTCGAACGAGGCCGCGGGCATGGACTTCACCCTGGAGGTCGGCGCGATGACCGAGAGGGTCGAGGTCACGGCGGAGCGCGAGCTGATCCAGACGGAGACCGGCGCCCGCGAGGGCCTCATCCGCGCGGAGCAGATCGACAACCTGTCCATCATCAGCCGCAGCCCGATGGAGCTGCTGCGCATCCTGCCCGGCGTCGTGGCCCCCGACCAGAACTCGCTCGAGAGCGTGTCGAACGGGGGCGGCGCGAACAACACCGGCGCCTACAGCGTCAACGGCGTCCGCGGCAGCAACAACGTGGTGACCCTCGACGGCTCGCGCATGATCGACATCGGGTCCAACTCGGGCCTCATCATCGCGCCGAACACCGACTTCGTGTCCGAGGTGAAGGTCCAGTCCTCGAACTACGCGGCCGAGTTCGGCAGCGGGGGCGTGCAGGTCTCCGCGGTGACGAAGGGCGGCACCTCCGAGTTCCACGGCACGCTCTACTCGTACCTGCGCCACTACAAGGTCGCGGCCAACGACCGGTCCAACTCGATCGCCGGCGTCGAGAAGCCGAAGAGCAAGTACCTCTACCCCGGCGGCAACATCAGCGGCCCGATCCTCATCCCCGGCACCGACTTCAACAAGAACCGCGACAAGGCGTTCTTCTTCTTCGGGTACGAGGCGTGGCGCCAGCAGGTCGACACCGGCTCCTACTTCGCGGTGACGCCGACCGAGCGGCAGCGCCTGGGCTTCTTCGACGACTACCAGGGCGGGCAGAACCTCAACCAGCCCACCACGGTCAACATCCCCGGCGGCTTCCCCGGCGCCGGCACCCCCGCTCCGGGCAACAACCTCTCGCCCTACATCACCACGATGGGCCAGACGTTGATGAACCTGTACCCGCTGCCGAACTACAAGGACCCGAACAACCGGTACAACTACGTCTTCAACTCCCTGCAGAAGCAGGACACCGACCAGATCACCCTGCGCCTCGACTACAACTTCTCCGACACGACGAAGGCGTACGTCCGCCTCGCGCAGGACGACGGGCAGGTCGACCAGCAGCGCGGGCTGTGGTGGGCGTCGTCGAACTACGCCCTGCCGACCACCGTCAACAACCCGCAGCTCGGCCGGTCGATCTCGGTCAACCTGACGAGCGTCCTCTCCCCCACCACCACGAACGAGTTCATCTTCAGCTACTCCAAGCTGAAGCTCGACAACCGGCACGCGGACGAGAACGCGATCTCGCTCGCCGGCCTCGGCCTCACCGGGTACGAGGGCTTCTTCGGGCCGCAGTCCCCGTTCGCCCCCATCCAGATCTACTCGTGGGGCCAGGGCCTCGGGAACCTGTGGGACCCGTCGGACCAGACGAACATCTTCGCCTACAACTCGAGCCTGCAGTTCGCCGACAACTTCACCAAGGTGCTGAACACCCACGCGATCAAGGTGGGGCTCAGCATCGTGAAGGACAACAAGAACCAGAACTTCCAGAACAGCGCCCACACCTCGGTCACGCTCGGCTCCGGCTGGATCCCCGGGACCACCGGCAACGACTTCGGCGACCTGCTCGTCGGGCGGCTCGCCCAGGTCGAGTCGGGCACCGCGCTCAACGACGGGAACTTCGACGCCTGGAACTTCGACTGGTACGTGCAGGACTCGTGGAAGATCAAGAAGAACTTCACGTTCGAGTACGGCATCCGCTTCAGCAAGTGGCTGAATAACGCCGAGACGAACAACCTCGGCGCGGTGTTCATTCCCGAGGCCTACGACCGCAATGCCGGGACGTTCCTCGACGCCAACAAGACCCAGGTGAACGGGGTCCGGTACGCAGCGCTCGGCCAGGTGGACAAGTACCTCGTCGACTCCCGGCCGCTGTTCATCATGCCCCGCGTGAACTTCGCCTGGGACCTCTCCGGCAACGGGGACACCGTCGTCCGCGGCGGCGCCGGCGTCTTCTACAACCGCCCGATGGGCAACGCGGAGTACGACATCCTCCGCATCCCGCCGAACGGCTACGTGACGTCGATCGACGCGTACGCGGGCGAGAGCCTCGGCCCGTACGGCCTCACCTGGGACACGGTCAAGCTCGTCGACCCGCTCAACCGCATCGGCCGCATCGGCGTCGACTCGATCAACCCCGACTCGATCAAGTACCCGAAGACCTACAACGCGTCGCTGTCGGTGGCCCGCCGCCTGCCCTGGCAGAACATCCTGGAGGTCGGGTACGTCGGGACGTTCGGGCGCGACCTGCTGAACCGCTCGCAGTACAACGTGATCCAGCCGGGGACGCTCTCCTCGGGGGTGATCGGGAACTCCGACCTCTCGATCCCCGTCAACCGGGTCGCGCTGAGCAGCGACGTCATCACGGCGCAGCGGCCGTTCCCGGCGCTGAGCTCCGTCCGGTGGTGGGAGTACAAGGGCGAGTCGAACTACCACTCGCTGCAGGCGACTCTCAGCCGGCAGACCGGGCGGCGCCTCCAGTACTTCGTCGCCTACACGTTCAGCAAGGCGCTCGGGACCTCGTACTCCAACGGCGAGTACAACAACATCGACCCGTTCGAGCCCGACGAGCGCGCGTACGGCGTGCTGCGGTACGACCGCACCCACATCCTGAACCTCTCGTACAACTACATGATCCCCGACCTCACGAAGAAGGGCGGGGTGCTGGGCGCGATCCTGAACGGCTGGCAGATCTCGGGCATCACGACCTACGCGAGCGGCAACCCGTGGAACACCACGTTCGCGGGCGACCTCGCCGCGTCGTCGACGGCGCAGGCCTGGTACGGGACGCCCGACCACGTGGCCTACCGGATCTCCGACCAGTTCGGCAACGAGACGGCGGCCATCGCGCCCCTCATGAACTGCAACCCGGCCGCGGGCGGCTCGTCGGTGGGCGAGAAGATCGCCAACATCGGCTGCGTGGGCATCCCCGCGTTCGGCCAGTCGGGCCCGTACGTCGCCCCGTACTACATGCGGCTGCCCAGCCGCTCGAACTGGGACGTCACGCTCTTCAAGAACTTCAACATCGGGCAGGGCGGCAAGAAGCTCCAGTTCCGCGCCGGGTTCTTCAACCTCTTCAACATGGCGGCGCCGGGCCTCAACAGCCAGGACGTCGACCTGACCCTGCAGACGACCTGCAACGTCCGCCTCAACGGCGTCCCGAACGGCGCCGGGGGGACGGCCGACAACGTCTGCGACCCCACGCAGGGCTTCTCGTACACGCAGAACACGATCGACAACTTCGGCAAGATCATCCTGCAGCGCGGAAAGCGGGTGATCGAGTTCGCGTTGAAGTTCTACTTCTAGCGGGGAGCGCGCCGCCGGGCAGCCCCGCTGCCTGACGGCCCTCCGGAAGGGGTGGCGGGCTCCGGCCCGCCACCCCTTTTCGCTTCCGGGGCGGGCGGCCCGCCGCTCGCGGCGGCCGCGGCTTATAATCGGGCTTCCGGCGACCCGTGACGAAGGCCCTCTCCCACCCCCGCGCGCTCCTCCTCCTGGCCGCCCTCCCCTGGGCCGGCCGCGTGGCCGCCCAGGTCCCCTCCGCACCGGCGGCATCCCCCGCGGCGGCCGCGACCGACGCCGGACGCTCCGACGAGGCGTTCGCCAAGGGCGTCGCCCTCCACCAGGCGGGCGACGTCCTCGGGGCGATCGGGGCCTACGAGACCGCGCTGCGCTACGCGCCCGACCGCTTCGACGCGCACTCGAACCTGGGCGCGGCCCTCGCCCACCTCGGCCGGTTCGACGAGGCCGTCCAGCACTACCAGAAGGCCCTCGCGAGCGACCCCGGCCAGGCGCAGGTGCGCTTCAACCTCGGCCTCGCCCTGTACAAGTCCGGCCGCGTGTCCGAGGCGGCGGCGGTCTTCCAGCAGGTCCGGGAGCGCGACCCGAGCCACGGCGGGGCGCTCCTCCTGCAGGCCGACTGCGCGCTCCAGCTCGGCCAGGACGCGCGGGCGGTCGAGCTGCTCTCCCCCCACGAGGCGCAGCTCGGCGACAACCGGCTGTTCGCCTACCTCCTCGGCACCGCCCTCATCCGCCAGAAGGATCTCGAGCGGGGCCAGGCCCTCGTGGACCGACTCTTCCGCGGGGGCGAGAGCGCCGAGGCCCACCTCCTGCTGGGCGCGCAGCACATGCGGCGCGACGACTGGAGAAGAGCGCTCCCCGAGCTGCGGCGGGCGATCGAGATGAACCCCTCCCTCCCCGGGGCCCACTCGCTGCTCGGGATCGCGCTCACGTCCTCGGGCGACCGGCCGGCCGCCATCGCCGCGTTCCGCCGCGAGCTGCAGCAGAACCCGAACGACTTCGACGCGAACCTCCGCCTCGGCCTCCTCCTACGCGACGAGAACCAGGTGGACGCGGCCGCCGACTACATCCAGCGCGCCGCCCGCCTGCGCCCCGACGACCCCGACGTCCTCTACGGCCTCGCCCGCGTCCACCTCGCCCGGGAGAACCTCCAGGAGGCGCGCAAGGCCCTCGAGAGCCTGACCGCCGCCGTCCCCGACTTCGAGGGGGGACACGTCCTGCTGGCCACCGTGTACTACCGCCTCCAGATGAAGCAGGAGGGCGACCGGGAGCGGGCCGTCGTCGAGACGCTGAAGGAGCGGCGCCGGACGACGGAAGGTCCCGGCCCGCCGCCCGGCGACGCCCCCCCGGAGAAGCCATGAAACGGAGCGGCCCCGGCGCCCTCGCCGTCGTCCTCGTCCTGGGGGGAGCAGCCGCCGCGCGGCCCCAGGCCGCGCCCCCGCGGCCGAAGCCGCCCGCCACGCCCGCCCCCGCCTCCTCATCCCCCCGGAAGAGCCCCGGCGCCTTCGAGACCACGGCGAAGCAGGCCCGGGAGGCCCACGCCGCGCAGAAGCTCGACGAAGCCCTCGCCCTCTACGAGAAGGGCCTGAAGCTCGACCCCTCCTGGACGGAGGGGCGCTTCGGCCTCGCCACGGTGCTCTACGACCTCGACCGCTTCCAGGAGGCCCGCGTGGCCTTCCGCCGCGTGAACGTCGAGCAGCCCCAGAACGCCCTCGCCTGGGCCTTCCGCGGGCTCTGCTCGTTCCGCCTCCGGGAGTACGAGACCGCGCTCGCCGAGATCCAGAAAGGCCGCACCCTCGGCCTCGGCGACAACCTCCAGGTCCAGGCCGTCTCGAACTACCACGCCGCGATCCTCCTCATCCGCTTCGGGAAGTTCGAGGCGGCCTACGAGGCGCTGCGGGAGTTCGCCCTGCGCGACCAGGACAATCCCGGCGTGATCGAGGCGTTCGGCCTCTCGGTGCTCCGCCAGCCCTACCTCCCGAGCGAGGCGCCGGTCGAGAAGCGCGAGATGCTCCTCATGGCCGGGCGCGCGGGCTACGAGCTGGCCCGTGGCCGCCGCTCGCCGAACACGCGGCGGGTCTTCGAGGCCCTCGTCACGCGCTACCCCGAGGAGCCCAACATCCGCTACGCCTGGGGCGCCTACCTGCTCATGGACGAGCCGGAGGCGGCGCTCGTCGAGTTCCGCCGGGTCCTCGCCATGGACCCCACCTACGTTCCCGCCATGCTCCAGATCGCCTTCCAGAGCATCAAGCAGGGCCAGTACGAGGAGGCGCTCCCCTACGCTCGCAAGGCGGTCGAGACCGACCCCCGCCAGTTCGCGGCCCGCAACGCGCTGGGCCGGGCGCTCCTCGAGCTCGGCGAGGTCGATCCCGCGATCGAGCAGCTCGAGGAGGGCGCGCGCCTCGCCCCGGACAGCCCGCAGATGTTCTTCCACCTCGCCCGCGCGTACCAGCGCGCCGGGCGAAAGGAGGACGCGGAGAGGGCTCGCGCCAGCTTCGTGCGGATCGACAAGATGGCCCGCGAGCAGAGGACCACGATGACCGGCCAGGGAGCCCTCGGCGAGGCCCCCGCCGACCCCCAGGAGCCGCCCCGGGACTGACCCGGCGAGCGGCGCGGCGGGACGTCAGCGGGCGAGGAGCCCGGTCTCCGGAAAGGTGAGGCTCCAGACGTACCAGAAGGTGTCGAAGCCCTCGATCGGGTCCGGGGCGTCGGGGCCGAGGAAGCTCCCCGCGGCGGCGTCGAATCGCGCGCCGGAGCCCCTCTCGACCCACGACTCGCCCTCTCGCACGAAGCCCGTCCGGGAGACGAAGGCCCGCGTGACGTCGTTGAGGGCGGCCCTCGGCGGTCGGTACAGCAGCACCCACTCCTCTCCGATCGGGAACGCGCGCCCTCCCTCGAGGAGCGAGGCGGCCGCGGCCCAGCGGCGCCCCTTCACCTCGAAGCCGAACACGGGCTCCTTGGTCGGGAGGCGCTCGTCCTTCGCCACCATCCCGCGGAAGCCCAGGCTGGAGGCCAGGTAGCGCGCCATGGGGTTCGCGTCGAGGCGCTGCTGGCCGAACAGCGACCAGACGAGCGTGTCCGGGTGATCGCGCACCCAGTCCCCCCACCGGCTCTTCGTCGCCCCGGGGGATCCTCCGGAGGCCCGTGCCCAGGAGGGGCCCGAAGAGCGCCCGGCCGTGCAGGAGCGGCCAGTAGGACTCCGTCTCCCGGTCCTGGATGACGATCGCGCCGTTCATCAGGACGCCGGACGGATCGAAGTGCAGCTCGCGCCCCCCCACCCGCCGGTCGTAGACGGCCGCCGAGTTGGCGAGCGGGCAGTAGACCACCGCGACCGGCCGGTCCCCGACCCGGTCGTTGATCACCTCGTTGCGGGTCAGGAGGTTGAGCTCGTACGCGAGGGCCTGGCCGTCGACGACGACTCCGAGCACCCAGGCCTCCTCTGGCACGTCGGCCCGCTTCGCCGGGACGTACTGCGGCGCGTCGAGGGCGGGAATGTGGCCGCGCGGGAGGTACCGTTGGAAGCCGACGGGGGCCTCCTGGGCGCCGGCGGGAAGAGCGAGGGCGAGAGCCCCGCAGGTCACCCACGACCGGGCTCGTCGCCTGTCCCCCATCGCGGCAGGATAGTCTCACCGGGAAGGGGGCTCAAGATCCGGGCCCCTCGGCCGTAACCCGGGGCGCCGGAGCGGCTATAATCGAGCGACGAGGACTGCGCTGCGGTGTCCGCGTGCGTCGGCCGCAGCGCCTCGTCTTCATCGAGGTTCCCCGGCATGAAGCCTTCCCGTCCCGTCGCCCTGCCCCTCATCGGGGCGCTTGTGCTGGCCCCGGTCCAGGTCGCCTTCGCCGTACCCCAGGCCCCTTCCGCCCCGGCCCAGGAGGTGCCGACCTTCGGCATCAGCGCCGCCGCGGTCACTCTCGACGTGGTCGTCCGCGACAAGAAGGGGAACGCCGTCCGCGACCTCAGGGCCGAGGACTTCTCGATCTACGAGGACGGCGTCCTCCAGAGCGTCGACACGTTCGGGGTGTTCGGGAGCCGCACGCCTCCGTCAGCTTCCACCGCCGCGGGACGCACCGCCGCCGCTGCGCCCGCCGCTGCGCCCGCCGCTGCGCCCGCCGCTGCGCCCGCCGCCGCGCCCGCCGCCGACGAGGTGCTGGCCGAGTCGCGACCCCAGGTGATCGCGCTCGTGTTCGACCGCCTGAGCCCGAACGCGCGGCGGGTGGCGAAGACGGCCGCGCTCACCTACGTGGACAAGGGGCGCCGCGACACGGACGTGGTCGGCGTCTTCGGAATCGACCTCGCCCTGCGGAGCCTCCAGCCGTTCACGAACGACCCGGCGCTCATCCGGGCGGGGCTCGAGAAGGCCGCCATGCAGGCGAACACCGGCTTCGCCGACAACCGCGAGCAGACCCGCTCGACCCTCGCGACGGCGATGGCCGGAGCCGCCCAGGCCGACGCCCTCTCCGGCGCGAACCCCGGCCGGGGGGCCGACAGCTCGGCCATCGCCAACCAGGCGGCGGCCGCCTCGCTCAACGCGACCATGTTCGGCATCCAGACGAACATGCTCCGCAACTTCGAGGCGCTCGAGCGCGACCAGCAGGGCTACGCCTCGGTGAACGGCCTGCTCGCGGTCGTGACCGGGCTGCGGAGCCTGCCCGGGCGCAAGACCGTCGTGTTCTTCTCCGAGGGGCTCTCGATCACCTC
Organism: uncultured Acidobacteriota bacterium; assembly: GCA_964561785.1. Lineage (GTDB taxonomy): Bacteria > Acidobacteriota > Vicinamibacteria > Fen-336 > Fen-336 > DATBSL01. The sequence continues at coordinate 14,686 of CAZLRF010000001.1, forward strand.
GAACGTGCAGGACCAGTTCCGCGACGTCATCCACGCCGCGAACCGCGGCAACGTCGCCGTGTACACGATGGACGCGGCGGGGCTGCGCGCGATCAGCCTGAACGACGAGGCGCGCAAGGAGATGATGCAGGCGATGGACCGCCGCATCCAGCAGCTCGAGTCGGGCCGCGACGACGGCAGCGCCGGTCCCATGATGCAGGGCCTCGAGCGCAACGAGGACCTGATGCGCCTGAGCGCCGAGAGCGGGCTCGGACAGCTCGCGAACGAGACCGGCGCCTTCATGATCCGGGACACGAACGACGCCGAGGGCGCCTTCCGCCGCATCGAGGAGGACATGCGCTTCCACTACCTCCTCGGCTACACCCCCACGAACGACAACTACAACGGCAAGTTCCGCTCGATCCAGGTGAAGGTCGCCCGGCCCGGGCTGACGGTGCAGACGCGCCAGGGCTACTTCGCGATCAAGACGATCGAGTCCTCTCCCCTCCGCTCCTACGAGGCCCCGGCCCTCGCCAAGGTCGAGCAGCGGTCGAAGCTCCACGACTTCCCGCTCGAGTTGGCCGCGCTCGACTTCCCCGCCTCGGACCGGCCCGGTCTCGCCGCCGTGCTCGTGCGGGCGCCGGGCAGCGCGGTGAGCTACGAGGCCGACAAGCAGGACCGGTCGGGGCAGAAGGTCCAGCGGGCCGACTTCTCGATCATCGTGCGCGTCCTCGACCCGGACGGCCGGGAAGTCGATCGCCTCAGCCAGAACTACCCGCTGAGCGCTCCCCAGGCGAGCCTCGCCGCGGCGAAGAGCGGCAGCATCCTGTTCTACCGGGAGGCCTCGCTTCCCCCGGGGCGCTACACGCTCCAGGCGATCGGCTACGACGCGGTCTCGCAGAAGACGAGCGTGCAGACCGCGCCGTTCGAGGTCCGGTCCGCCGAGCCGGGCCGTCCGCACCTCAGCAGCGTGATGGTGGTGGGCCGCGCCGAGCAGCTCCCCCCGAACGAGCAGCCCACGGCGAACCCGCTGTACTTCGGCGGCACGATCCTCTACCCGAACATGGGCGAGCCCGTGCGCCGCAGCACGGCCGCCGCCCTCGGCTTCTACTTCACGCTCCACGACGTCCCCCGCGGGCCGGGACCCCGCCGGGCCGTGCTCGAGGTCTTCAAGGACGGGACGTCGGCCGGGCAGGTCGCGACCGATCTTCCCGAGCCGGACGCGACCGGCCGGGTGCAGTACGCAGGCTCGCTCCCCATGACGGCCTTCCCGCCCGGCGCCTACCGTCTCAAGGTCACGGCGACGACCGCGAACGGCTCGGACTCCCGGGACACATCGTTCACCGTCGCGGAATGACACTCGCCGACGTGCCCCGGCCGCTCCGCCGCCGGGGCGGCGCGCTCGCCCTCGGCGCCGCCACCGCTCTCGCAACCGCCTTTGCGGGGGCCTCCGGTTCCGCGGCCCAGGAACCCCAGCCCCCGAGCTTCGGCCGCGAGATCGAGCTCGTCCGCGTCGACGTGGTCGTGACCGGAAAGGACGGCCAGCCCGTCAAGGGCCTGACCCGCGACCAGTTCACCCTGCTCGACGAGGGCAAGCCCCAGCCCATCGAGACGTTCGAGGCGATCGACCTCCCGCTGCCCCCGGCGGACGCCGTGCCGCTCGCCCGCCCGCGCGTCGCCACGAACGCCCCGCCCCCGCCGGGCACCGACACCAGCCGGACGGTGGTGATCGTGTTCGACGATCTCAACCTCACCAACGAGTCCGCCCCGCGGGCCAAGGCCGCGGTCGCCGCCTACCTCGACACGGGCCTGCGCGAGGGCGACCGCGTCACGCTCGTCGCCACCGGCGGCGGCGTGTGGTGGAGCACGCGGATGCTCGCCGGCCGGGCGGACCTCCTGGCGATCCTCAAGAACCTGACCGGTCGGCGGGTCAGGACCGATGCCCGCGACGCCATCACCGACTACGAGGCGATGCGCATCTTCGTGATGAACGACAGCGCGGTCGAGGCCCGGGTGCGCCGTCGCTTCGAGACCTACGGCGTCAAGTCGCGGGCCGAGTCCGAGCAGGAGCGCCAGAACCGCGAGGTCTACCAGCCGGGGGTGCAGGACCCCTACGTGTCCCGCCGGGCCCAGGAGGAGTACATGAAGGCCCGCGCCCGCAACCGGGTGACCCTCGCCACCCTCGAGCGCGCGATCCTGTCGCTCGGCCCGTCGCGCGAACGCAAGACGGTCCTCCTCGCCTCGGACGGCTTCGTCTACGACATCCAGGAGGACGGCTTCAGGCGGGTGGTGGAGGCGGCCCGGCGCGCCAACGCCGCGATCAGCTTCCTCGACGCGCGCGGCCTCATGGCCCCCGGCTTCTACTCGGCCCAGTTCGACGCCCTGCCCGGCGACCCGGGGGCGCTCGGGGCCGTGCTCGCCGACACCACCCTCGACGCCGAGGGCTCGGAGGCGCTCGCGATCGACACCGGAGGCTACGCGATCCGCAGCACGAACGACCTCACGGACGGGGCGAAGCGGATCGCCCAGGAGTCCCGCTCCTACTACCTGCTCGGCTTCACTCCGCAGGGGCCGCGCGACGGCAAGTTCCGCAAGCTCGCGGTGAAGGTGCGCGCCCCGGGCACGAGCGTGCGCTCGCGCCGGGGCTACTACGCCTCTTCCGCGGACGGCGGGGCGGCGCAGGCGGAGGCGAAGCCGGCGGACCGGAGGGACGCCGTGCTGCAGTCGGCGCTCGACACCGCCGAGTACCGGCCGGCCATCCCGCTGCGGATGACCGCCCTCGTCCTCGGCAACGGCGGCCCGGGGAAGGTCCAGGCCCTCGTGGCCACCGAGATCGACGCCTCGAAGGTCTCCTACGAGGAGAAGGACGGTGAGCTCCGCGGCACTCTCGACTTCCTCCTCGTCGTCGCCCAGCGGGAGACCGGCGAGTTCTCCCGCTACGACCAGAAGATCGAGCTCCTCCGCAACCCGGCCCAGACGGCCTCCGGCTCGAGCTGGTACACGGTCGCCCGCGAGTTCGAGCTCAACCCCGGCGGGCACCAGGCGAGGGTGGTCGTCCGCGACGCCCGCACGCAGGAGGTCGGCAGCCTCGCGTTCGACTTCGAGGTCCCGCCCGTCGAGCAGTTCCGCATCGGCACGCCCGTGCTGACGGACCGGCTGCAGCAGCAGCCGGGCGGCGGCCCGGGGCCGGTGGTCGTCGCACGGCGGACGTTCAAGGCCGGGCAGCCGCTCTACTGCCGCTTCGACGTGTACGGCGCCGCCACCGGCCCCGACCGACTGCCCGCGGTCACCGCGTCCCACGTGCTGCGCGCGAAGGACGGCACCGTACTCGGCCGCAGCGAGCCCACGCCGATCTCCCCGACCTCGCTCGGGGCCGTGGCCCGGCTCATGGCGATCCCGCTCAACGTCGAGCCCGGGGAGTACGAGCTGGTGCTGACCGTGCGGGACACCCTGGCCGACCGGACGCTCGAGGCGGTGGAGCCCTTCACGGCCGAGTGAGCGGGCCCCGCAGCGAGGCCCGCTCCCCGCCGGGGCCTACTTCTTCTTCCGCAGCGCCTCGACCAGCGCCTTGGCGGTGTTGAGGTTGCTCGCGTCCTGGCCGGTCATGGCGATGTACTTGTCGAGCAGCTCGATGGCCTCCGGCGTCTTCGACTGTCCGAGGACCAGCGTCGCCACCTGGTAGTACGGCTCGGGGTTGGCCGGATCGAGCGCCATCACCTTGCGGAACGCCGCCTCGGCCTCCGGGCTCCTCCCGGAGTTCACGCAGGTCACGCCGAGGGCGTACTGGAACTTGGCGTCCTGCTCGAACGGCCCCGCCGCGGCCAGCATCTTCTCGGCGGCCTCGGCCCCCCGGCCGTCCAGCTCGCGCATGGCCGCCGCCGCGATGTGGGCGTCGGGCTTGGTCGGATCGAGCTCGGCCGCCTTGTCGAACTCGGCCTCCGCCGCCTTCCAGTCCTTCTTCATCCGGTAGACGTAGCCCAGGTTGAAGTGGGCGCTCGCCACCCCCGGGAACTTCTCGATCACGCTCTTGAGCCCCGCCTCGGCCTCGTCGTACCGCCCGGCCTTCGCCGCCTCGACGGCCGCCGTGTAGGCCTCTCCCGCCTTGTGGGCCTCCTCGCTGGCGGGAAGGATCGTCTCGCCCGCCGGTCCCTCCGTGGGGACCGCGGTGGTCGCCGGGCCTTCCTCCAGCACCACGTCCTCCACCTCCGAGAAGCCGCCGAGCGACAGGTAGATCTCCATCACGTAGGGCTTGTAGCCTTCCTTCGTGAACGTGATCTTCCAGTTGCCGTCCGGGATCCCCATCCGGACGAACCCGCCCTTCTTGTCGGTGAGCTGGCTCTTCGTGATCTTGACCCGGCTCTCGCCCTTGAACTCCATGTCGAGCTTGACGCCCTCGAGGGGCTTGCCGGCCTTGTCGACCACCCGGCCTCGCAGGCCCGCGGTGGGAGCGGCCGAGGCCGCCCCGTGGGCGAGGGCGACGGCCGCGGCCAGGGCCAGGGTCAGGGTCACACGTGGCTTCATCGCTGCTCTCCTCAGGCCGGGCTCACTGCCGCGGCGCGGCTCGTCCGGCCCAGTGGGACTATAACCGGGGCTCACCGCGCGAGAAAGGCGTCCAGGACGCCGAAGAAGGCGGGCTTGGCCCGGTACTGCTCGTCGAAGAGGAGCGGGTCGTCCGCTCCGAAGAAGGAGTCGATCCAGGAGTGGGCGTCGGTGAAGCCCCAGAAGGTGACCGCGTCGCAGCGGGGGATGGCCATGCAGGCTCCCACGACCTCCCGGTAGACCTGGCGCTGGCGCTCGAGCTTCGCCGTGGCGTCCCCCGCGACGTCCTTCACCCGCACGTCCATCTCGCTGATGTTCACTTGCAGGCCGAGGTCGGCCAGGCGCTGGAGGTTGGCCCGGATGTCGGCCAGGGGGGGGTAGCTCGCGGCCGAGATGTGCATCTGCAGCCCCACGGCGTCGACCAGCCCCCGCTGCTTGAGGTCCTTCACCAGGGCGTAGATGTCGTTCGACTTGCGATTGAGGCCCTCGCCGCCGTAGTCGTTGTAGATGAGCTGGGCCTCGGGATCGGCCCGCCGGGCGAGGCGGAAGGCTTCGGCCACGTAGTCGTCGCCCAGCCCCCGCGAGAAGACGGTGCTGCGCAGGCCCGAGCGGTTGTCGTCGATCGCCTCGTTCACCACGTCCCAGGCGTACACGCGCCGCCGGTAGTGCCCGGCGACGGTCCGGATGTGGTCCTCGAAGGCGACCCGCAGCTCGGGGGGCGAGAGCGAGTCCACCCAGGCCGGCGTCGCCCCGTGCCAGACCAGGGCGTGGCCTCGGACCTTCATCCCGTGCGCCTCGGCGAAAGCGACGATCCGGTCGCCGCCGGAGAAGTCGTAGACGCCGGGCGTCCTCTGGACCGGGTCCCACTTCATCTCCCACTCGGCGGTCACCACGCTGAAATGGCGGGCGGCGGCCGCGGTGTAGACGGCGTCGGAGCCGAGGCGGCTGGAGAAGACCGCGGCGCCGACCAGGCGGCCGGACCCCGCGGCCGCCTCGCGCAGCGGCGCGACCTCGTTCCACGGCGGGCCGGGGACAGGTGTCGCTGCGGGCGACGGCACCGGGGTCGGCCCGAAGCCGCCGCCTCCGCATGCGGCGAGAGCGAGCAGGCTGGCGCCCGCGAGGGCCCCGGCCCTCCTCATCGGCGGGGCCTCTCCCGGCCGACGAGGGGTCCCCACCGTCACTTCCCGAGCTCCAGGACCAGGATCGTGTCGACGGGATCGAGAGCCGCCGCATCGAGGTGCAGGAGGAGCGCGTCGCGCTCGACCGTGAATCGCACCGGCTGGCCCGTGCCGAACCGGGACGCGGACCGCACGGGTCGCTGTGGCTTCGGCAGGGCGAGGACCGCGTCCTTCCAGTCGAGGACGTGCACGAACACGCGGTCGCCCTTCCGGGTCGTCACGCCCCACGGCCGGGGCGTGATCGGACCGCCCCGCGTACCGTAGATCGTCTCGCCGTTCGCCTTCAGCCACTCGCCGACCTCGGCCAGGCGCTTGACGAACTCGGGCTGGATCGTCCCGTCCGGACGAGGGCCGACGTTGAGCAGCAGGTTCCCGTCGTGGCCCGCGGAGCGAACCAGGAGCTGCACGATCTGCTTCGTGGACTTGTAGCTGCCGTCGTTCTTGTTGAAGCCCCAGGAGTCGTTGATCGTGTCGCACATCTCGATCGGCAGCTCTCCGAGCTCGGCCTCCGCGTTGAAGCCGGAGGTGTTCTGCCCCGGGAGGTCCTTCTCGAACATCTGGAAGTCCTCGCCCGGGAAGGGCTTCTTGTGGTGGTTGCTGCCGACGAGGGCCGCCGGCTGCAGATCGTGGATGAGCCGGTACGTCCGCGCGAGCCGCCAGTCGGCCTCCGGCTTGTCCCACATCCCGTCGAACCAGATCCCGCCGATCGGCCCGTAGCCGGTGAGCAGCTCGCGCAGCTGGGCGTCCATGAAGTCGAGGTAGCGGTCGAAGTCGCCCTTCTCGTCGCGGCCGGCGAAGCGCCCGGTCCTGCCTCTCGGGAAGTAGTCGGGGTGGTGCCAGTCGAGCTGGGAGTAGTAGAAGAAGAGGCGGATCCCCTCCTTCCGGCACTCCTCGGCCAGCATCTTCAGCACGTCCTTGCCGAAGGGCGTGCGGTCGACCACGTCGTAGTCGCTCACCTTCGAGTCGTACATCGCGAAGCCGTCGTGGTGCTTCGACGTGATCGTGATGTAGCGCATGCCGGCGTCCTTCGCCATCCTCACCCAGGCCGCGGGGTCGAACCTCACCGGGTTGAAGGCGGGCGGGAAATCCCGCTCGTATTCCGGGACCGTGAGGCGCTTCTGGTGCATGACCCACTCGCCCTCGCCGGCGACCGCGTAGACGCCCCAGTGGATGAACAGGCCGAAGCGGGCCTCCTGGAACCACTGGCGGGCCTTCAGGTTCTCCGGCGAGGGCGTGTCGCCCTGCTGGGCCGGCGAGAGGGCGCCGGCCAGGACCAAGGCAACCGCCGCCAACAGGGAGCGTCTCATCGTCCACCTCCGTTCGGAGGCGATTATAGGAACGCTCGCCCCCTCGCTCCCTGAGTCCTTTGCCTCACAGGGGTCAGATCTTGAATTGCAGCATGAGCAGGTTTCATGCTTCGGTGCCGACACCCACAGTCAAGACCTGACCCCGGTCAGGCCCCGGTCAGGGGACTTCGCGCACGACCCGGAAGCCGGAGAGGAGGCAGTAGCGGAACGTGGGCGAGAAGTAGATCCGCTGCGCGCTGCGGTTCTGCGCGGCGTCGTTCCACCAGCCCCCGCCGCGGATCGTACGAAAGCGGCCCGTCGGCGGTCCCCTCGGGTCGTCGCGGGGACCTTCGGCGTAGGCGTTCGCCCCGTACCAGTCCTGACACCACTCCCACACGTTGCCGTGCATGTCGTGCAGGCCGTACGGGTTCGGCGGGAACGAGCCCACGGGGGCGAGGAACGGGAAGCCGTCGTCCCAGGGCGCGGCCCAGACGGCTTTTGGGACGCGGGAGCGCAGCGACGCGTCGGCGGTGTTCGCGGCGCGGGCGAGGGCTGCCGGGTCGCTCCCCGTCCACCACGCCGTCCGCGTCCCCCCGCGGGCGGCGTGCTCCCACTCGGCCTCGGTCGGGAGGCGGTAGGCGCGGCCCTCCTTCTCCGAGAGCCACCGGCAGAACGCCTCCGCGTCCGCCCAGCTGATCATGAGGACGGGGTGCTCCGGCCCCGGCTCGAAGCCCGGGAAGCCGGGGCGCCGCCAGTGGGTGTGGGGATCCCGGACCACCTCGGCCCGCTCGAAGTCGATGCCGAAGCCGCCGTCCACGTCGCGCTCGGCCTCGGTGACGTAGCCGGTCGCCCGGGTGAACGCCTCGAACTGCGCGTTCGTGACCTCGTGGACGCTCATCTCGAACGGGCGGGTGATCCTCACGCGGCGGACGGGGCCTTCGTTGGCCACGTGTCCCGGCTCGTCGGCCGGCGAGCCCCGGTCGAACTCCCCGGCGGGGATCCTCACGAGCTTCATGCCGATGCTGTTGACGGCCGGTTCGCCCGCCGCGCCCGAGGCGCGGCCGCCGGCACCCGGCCCGCACAGGGCGAGCCCGGCGAGGAGCACGAGCACGACGGCGCAAACCGACCGACCGTGGGTCATGCCACAGGCTACGCGCGATCCCGCCCGGCGGTCAACGGATGACCGCCGGGCGAACGCCTCAGGCGCTACAGGCGGTCGGCCTTGAACGTGTCACAGGTGGTCGGGTCGCCGCTCTGCAGGCCCTGGCGGAACCAGCGCACGCGCATCTCCCCCGACCCGTGGGTCCACGACTCCGGCACCACGTACCCCTGGGACTGCTGCTGGATACGGTCGTCCCCGATCGCGGCGGCCGCCCGTAGCCCCTCCTCGATGTCGCCCGGGTCGGGGGCGTAGTGGCCGGCCTCGGCCGCCCGCTTCGCCCACACGCCAGCGAAGCAGTCGGCCTGGAGCTCGAGCCGGACCGAGAGCTCGTTCACCTCCTCCTGGCTGCGCGCGCGCTGCTGCATGGCGGTGACCTGGTCCGAGACCCCGAGCAGGTTCTGGATGTGGTGGCCGATCTCGTGGGCGACCACGTAGGCCTGGGCGAAATCGCCGGGGGCGCCGAAGCGCTGGTCGAGGTCGCGGAAGAACGAGAGGTCGAGGTACACCTGCTGGTCGCCGGGGCAGTAGAACGGCCCGACCGCGGCCGACGCGTAACCGCAGGCCGAGGCCACCCGGCCGTCGAAGAGGACGAGCCGGGGCTCGGTGTAGCGACCCTGGAGCGTCTGCGCCCAGACGTCCTCGGTCGAGCCGAGGACCTTCCGGATGAACTGGGCCTGCGGGTCGTCGGCCGGCGGCGGCCCGGCCTGCGGCTGGGCGGCCGGCGGGGGCGCCATCTGCTCGACGAGCCCGAGCAGCGGCAGCAGCTGCCGCGGGTCCGCGCCGGTCAGCAGCGAGATGGCCAGGACCACGAGTAGGCCGATGCACCCGAAGCCCCCGGCCCGGCCCCCGGGCATACGCATGCCACGACGATCCTCGACGTTCTGGCTCTCGCGAGCGCCTCCCCAACGCATATTCGCCTCCAGGAAAAGGACCCTCTCCGACGCACGGGGCGAGGGAGCGGGGTGAACGGGGATGATAGCCGATCGGGCTGCCTCCGCGCCCGGGACCTTCCCATTCCCTTTCGGGAAGGTGCGTGTTGACACCCTCGGGCCTCCCGGATAGCGTCCGCTCGTCCGGGCGAGGTCGGTTCGCCCGAGGAGGTTGGACATGGCCCAGCCGAGATCCTCCTGGAACCGCCGTCGCTTCCTGGGCACGGGCCTCGCCGGGGGCGCGGCCCTCGCCCTCGGGCCGCGCATCGCCGCCGCCTCCGCGCTCGGCGCGAACGACCGCATCCGCGTCGGCGTCGTCGGCACCGGCGGGCGCGCGCGCCACCTGATGCGCGTGCTGAAGGAGCAGACCGGCTGCGCGCTCGTCGCGGTGAGCGACGTCTACGAGGCCCGGATGCTCGAGGCGGCGGAGATCGCCGGCCCGCTCGCCGCGAAGCACCCGGACTACCGCCGCCTCCTCGACGACCGCGAGACCGACGCGGTGGTGATCGGGAGCCCCGACCACTGGCACCTGCGGATGGCGCAGGACGCGGTGGCCGCGGGCAAGGACGTCTACCTGGAGAAGCCCGTCTCCCGCACCCTGGAGGAGGGCGAGGCCTTCCTCAAGCTCGCCCAGGGCGCTCGGCAGATCGTCCAGACGGGCACGCAGCAGCGCAGCTGGGAGCACTTCGCCCTCGGCAAGCAGATCGTCGACTCGGGCAAGCTAGGCCAGGTCACCTTCGTCCACACCTACTGGCACCAGCGGATGGGCACGGGGCCCTTCTCCGCGGTCGACCCGGCGAAGCTCGACTGGAAGGCCTGGCTGGGCCCCGCCCCCGACCAGCCCTTCGACCCCGAGCGCTTCTTCCGCTGGCGCCACTTCCGCGACTTCGGAGGGGGCGTCCTCACGGACCTCCTCACCCACTGGATCGACGTCGTCCACTGGTACCTCGGCGTCGACACGCCGGCCAGCGCCGTCGTCACCGCCGCGAACCATCGGCTGAAGACGCTCGAGTGGCCGGACACGGTGACCGCGACCCTCGAGTACGCGAAGGGCTTCATGGTGACCCACACCGGCACCTACGCGAGCTCGATCGACGACGGCGGGATCGAGGTTCGGGGCGACCGCGCGACGCTCAAGGTGGACCGCGAGCGCCTCGCCGTGTACTCGGAGGACTCCCGCAAGGGCCAGCCGTGGCGGCACACGCCGGAGCCGGAGCTCTTCGTGCGCTCGATCGCGGACGGGACGGCGGCGCACCTCGCGAACTGGCTCGACTGCATCCGCTCGCGCAAGCCCCCGACCGCCCCTCTCGCGGCGGGCGTCCTCGCCGCGCGGGCCGCCCACGTGGCGAACGGCTCGATCCTCGCCGGCGGGGCCCGCGTCCGCTTCGACCCGGCCACCGGGAGGGTCGAGAAGGCGTGAGGGCCCGCGCCGCCTGTCTCACGCTCCTCGCCGCATCGACCCTCGCCTGCCGCGGCGCCGACGCGCCCAAGGGCGGCGAAGCCCGGCCGTTCCGGGTGGCCTTCGTCCCCAAGGGCACCACCCACGAGTTCTGGCGCACGATGCACGCGGGCGCGCGGCGCGCCCGGAGCGCCCTGCGCGCGCGGGGCGTCCACGTCGACCTGGTGTGGAAGGGGCCGCTGCGCGAGGACGACCGCGAGCAGCAGGTCCAGGTGGTGGAGTCCTTCGCCGCCCAGGGCATGGACGGCATCGTCCTCGCCCCGCTCGACGCCCGGGCCCTGGTGCGGCCGGTCGAGGACGCGCGGCGCCTCGGGGTCCCCGCGGTGATCGTCGACTCCGCCCTCGATTCCGACGCGATCGTGAGCTTCGTGGCCACCGACAACGTGAAGGGCGGGGCGATGGCGGCGGACGCCCTCGGCCGCCTCCTCGGGGGGAAGGGCCGCGCGCTCCTGCTGCGCTACCAGGAGGGCTCGGCCAGCACCGCCCAGCGCGAGGAGGGCTTCCTCGCGCGGCTCCGCTCGGCCTGGCCCGGCGTCGAGCTGCTCGTGGCCGACCAGCACGCGGGGGTCACCGTGGACACCGCCAAGCGGGCCGCGGAGAACCTCCTCAACCGGCACGGCCGGGACCTCGACGGCGTGTTCGTCGTCAACGAGACGTCGACGAACGGCATGCTGCTCGCCCTGCAGGACGCGGGCCTCGCGGGCCGGGTGAAGCTCGTGGGCTTCGACGCGACGCCCGGGCTCGTCGCCGCCATGCGGGCCGGCCACCTGCACGCGTTCGTGCTCCAGGACCCGCTGCGCATGGCGGCGCAGGCGGTGGAGACGATGGTGGAGCACCTCCAGGGCCGCCCGGTGCCGAAGCGCATCGACACCGAGGCCGTCGTGGTCACCCCCGAGAACCTCGACACGCCGGGTGTCCGCGCGCTGCTCGAGCCGCCGCCGGACGAAGAGGCCGCCCCCGGGCGATGACGCCCGCGCTGCGGCTCGACGGGGTCGTCCACCGCTTCGGAGCCACTCTCGCCCTCGACGGGGCCTCGCTCGAGGTCCGGCCGGGCGAGGTCCACGCCCTCCTCGGGGAGAACGGGGCGGGCAAGAGCACCCTGCTCGCGGTGGTCGGCGGACTGCTGCGACCGGCGGCGGGACGGCTCGAGGTGGACGGCGTGGCGTACTCCCCGCGCTCTCCCCGGGACGCCCGGGCGCACGGGATCGCCCTCATCCACCAGGAGCTCTCGCTCTTCCCCCACCTCACGGTCGCCGAGAACGTCGTCCTCGGCAGCGAGCCCGCCGCGCGCGGGGGTCTGTTCGACCGGGAGAAGGCCCGCCGCCGCACGCGCGAGGTCCTCCTCGAGCTCGGCCACCCGGAGATCGATCCCGACACGGTGGTGGGCCGGCTGCCGGTGGGCGCCCGCCAGGCGGTCGAGATCGCCCGCGCGATGGCCGCGCGGGCGCGCGTGCTGCTGATGGACGAGCCCACGAGCAGCCTGCCCCGCGGCGACGTCGAGCGGCTGTTCGCTCTCGTGCGCCGCCTCGCCGCGGCGGGCGTCGCGATCGTCTACATCAGCCACTTCCTCGAGGAGACCCGCGCGGTCGCCTCCTCGTACACCGTCCTGCGCGACGGGCGAACGGCCGGTCGGGGGGCGCTCTCCGACGCGACCAACGACGAGATCATCGCCCTCATGGTCGGCCGCACCGTCGGGGAGATCTTCCCGCGGCGGCCGCCCCCGCCGGCCACGGAGGCGCAGGAGGCCCTCGCGGTCGAGGGCCTCGCCGCTCCCGGGCTGCACGAGGCCTCCTTCTCGCTCCGGCGGGGAGAGGTCCTCGGCGTGTTCGGCCTCATGGGGTCGGGCCGCACGGAGATGGTGCGCGCCCTGTTCGGCCTCGACCGCCCCGCCGGGGGCCGCGTCGTGCTCGGCGGGCGCGAGCGGACGCTTGCCGCGACACCCGCGTCGCGGCTGGCCGACGGCTTCGGCTACCTGAGCGAGGACCGCAAGGGCGAGGGGCTCGCCCTCCCGCTCTCCGTCGCCGACAACGTCACCCTGACCCGCCTCGGCTCCTGCTCCCGAGCGGGTCTCCTCGACCTCGCCCTCCAGCGCCGGCAGGCCGCCCTGCGCGCGGCGGCCCTGGAGGTCCGCTACCGCGGGCCCGAGCAGGCCGTCCGCACCCTCTCCGGCGGGAACCAGCAGAAGGTCGCGGTCGCGCGGCTCTTCCACCAGGACGCGGACGTCCTCCTCCTCGACGAGCCGACGCGGGGGGTGGACGTGGCGAGCCGCGCGCAGATCTACGAGGCGGTGGCGCAGGCGGCGGCGGCGGGAAAGGCCGTCCTGATGGTGAGCTCCTACCTCCCCGAGCTCCTCGGGGTCTGCGACCGCATCGCGGTCATGAGCCGGGGACGGCTCTCCCCCGCGCGCCCCGTGGGCGACTGGACGCCGGAGGCCGCGCTGGAGGCGGCGATCGGCGCATGAGGGCCGACCTGCGCAGCCGCCTCGGCCGCCTCGGCCCCCTGGTCGGGCTCCTCTTCGTCGTCGCCTTCTTCGCGGCGGCGAGCGGGGCGCCCGAGCGCTACCTCTCGGGGAACAACCTCCGCGTGGTGCTCGCCCAAACCGTCATCGTCGCGATCGGGGCCATCGGCATGACCCTCGTGATCGTGGCCGGGGGCATCGACCTCTCGGTGGGCTCCGCGATCGCGCTGACCGGCGTCCTGTGCGCGAGCCTCCTCCGCGAGGGACTCCCGCCCCTGCTCGCGGTTCTCGTCTGCGTCCTCGCCGGAGGGGCGATCGGCCTCGTGAACGCCCTCGCGATCACGCGCCTGCGGGTCGTCCCGTTCATCGCCACCCTCGGCATGATGGGCGTCGCCCGCGGCCTCGCGAAGTGGCTCGCCGGGCAGACGACGGTGGACGCGCCCCCGACCGCCGTGAACGACCTCGCGGTGACCTTCCCCCCCGCCCCCTGGATGCTCGTCTCCCCCGGTGTCTGGCTCGCCCTCGTCCTCGCCGTCCTCATGGCCTTCGTCCTGCGGCGCACCGTCTTCGGACGCCGCGCGTTCGCCCTCGGGTCGAGCGAGGCGGCCGCCCGCGCCTGCGGGATCGACACCGACCGGCTCAAGCTCGCGGTGTACGGGATCGCGGGCCTGTTCTTCGGCCTCGCCGGGGTCATGCAGATGTCGCGCCTGCGCCAGGGCGACCCCACGGTGGCCGCGGGCACCGAGCTCGACGTGATCGCCGCGGTGGTGATCGGCGGAGGCAGCCTCAACGGCGGGGAGGGGAGCGTATCCGGCTCGATGGTCGGGGCCCTCGTGATGGCCTTTCTCCGCAACGGCAGCCAGCAGATGGGCTGGCCGACCTACGTCCAGGAGATCCTCATCGGCGTCATCATCGTGGCCGCGGTCGCCCTCGACCGCTGGCGTCACGCCCACGGAGGTGCAGAGTGAAGCTCATCCGCTTCGGCCGGCCCGGCGAGGAGAGGCCGGGCCTCCTCCTTCCGGACGGTACACGGCGGGACGCCTCGGCCTTCGGCTCGGACTGGGACGAGGCGTTCCTGGGCGGCGACGGCCTCGCCCGCCTCGCCGCGTGGGCGCGCGAGCGCACGGCGTCCCTCCCGACCGTCCCCGCCGACGTGCGGCTCGGACCCTGCATCGCGCGGCCCTCCAAGATCCTCTGCGTCGGGCTCAACTACGCGGACCACGCCCGGGAGACCGGCCAGAAGATCCCGGAGGAGCCCATTCTCTTCTTCAAGGCCACGACCGCGCTCTCCGGGCCGGACGACGACCTCGTGCTGCCCCGCGGCTCGGTCAAGACCGACTGGGAGGTGGAGCTGGCGGTGGTCGTCGGCCGCCGGGCCCGCTACGTGTCCGTCGAGGACGCCCCCGCCCACGTCGCCGGGTACGCCCTCCACAACGACTACTCCGAGCGGCAGGACCAGCTCGAGCGGCTCGGCCAGTGGTCGAAGGGCAAGAGCCACGACACCTACGCGCCGCTCGGGCCGTTCCTCGCGACGCCCGACGAGATCCCCGACGTCAGGAGCCTTTCGATGTGGCTCACCGTGAACGGCGAGACCCGCCAGAGGAGCAGCACCGCGCAGATGGTGTACGACGTGCCCACGCTCGTGAGCTACGCCAGCCGGTTCATGACGCTCTTGCCGGGCGACGTGATCAGCACCGGAACGCCCCCCGGGGTGGGCCACGGGCAGAGCCCGCCCGTGTACCTGAAGGCGGGCGACGTCGTGGAGCTCGGCATCGACGGCCTCGGGCGGCAGCGGCAGAGGGTCGTGCCCCCGGTCTAGGGAGAGGGAGACCATGAAGCGCTTCGGACAGCTCATCGGGCTGCGGCCCGGGGCCCTCGAGGAGTACAAGCGGTACCACGCGGCGGTGTGGCCCGAGATCCTCGAGGCGATCCGCAAGGCCGGCATCCGCAACTACTCGATCTTCCACTTCGACGGGAAGCTCTTCGCCTACTTCGAGTACGACGGCCCCGAGGACGAGCTCGACGCCCGCATGGCCGAGCTCGCCCGGGCCCCGCGGATGCGGGAGTGGTGGGATATCATGGACCCCATGCAGCGCCCCGTCGAGGGCCGCGCCCCCGGCGAGTGGTGGGCGAACATGGAGGAGGTGTTCCACACCTGAGGGGTCGCCTCACCTGAGGGATCGCCAGTGCAGCGCGATCCCGAAGGACCTCGAGAGCCCCGATGAAGGCCGGTTGGAAAGCCCCGACGAAGGCCGGTTGGAAGGCCCCGACGAAAGCCCGAGCCCCCATGCGTGAGCGTTTCCCGAACACGGTCGTCCTCGTCACCGGCGGCGGCTCCGGCATCGGCCGGGCGACCGCCCTCGCCTTCGCCCGGGAGGGCGCGGCCGTGGCCGTCGCCGACGTCTCACTCCCGAAGGCCGAAGCTGTCGCCGCCGAGGCCGCGGCCACGGGAGGGCGGACCGTCGCCGTCGCCTGCGACGTCTCACGCACCGAGGACTGCGCCCGGGCCGTCCGCGAGACCGAGGCCGCCCTCGGAGCGCTCGACGTCCTCGTCAACAACGCCGGCATCGGGACGACCGGCACCGTCCTCACGACCGACGAGGCCGCCTTCGATCGCCTCGTCGCGGTCAACGTGAAGGGCACCTACCTCATGTCCCGCGCCGCCCTCGCGGTCATGGTCCCCCGCCGGCGCGGGGTCATCCTCAACGCGGGCTCGATCGCCGGCCTGCGCGCGGTGGCCGATCGCGCCGCGTACGTCACCACGAAGTTCGCGGTCGTGGGCCTGACGAAGGCGATGGCCCTCGACCACGTGAAGGACGGCATTCGGGTGAACGCGGTCTGCCCCGGCACCACGATGACCCCCTGGATCGACGAGCGGCTGGCCGAGGCCCCCGACCCGAAGGCGGCGATGGCCGCCCTCGTCGCCCGGCAGCCGATGGGCCGCCTCGGCACCCCGGAGGAGATGGCCGCGGCCTACCTCTTCCTCGCCTCCGAGGAGTCCGCGTTCACGACCGGCACCACGCTCGTCGCCGACGGAGGTTTCCTGTGCTGAGGCGCTCGCTGCTCGGCTCGCTCGCCGCCTGGGCCGCCCTCCCCCTCCCCGTGTCCGCCGCACCGGGGGCGGGAGCGTCCCCCCGGCGCCTCAAGGTGCTCGTGCTCGGGGGCCACCCCGACGACCCCGAGAGCATGGCCGGGGGCACGATCGCCCGCTTCGCCGCCCTGGGCCACGAGGTCGTCTGCCTGTACCTCACGCGCGGCGAGGCGGGGATCGAGGGAGCCTCTCACGAGCAGGCCGCCCGCCGACGCACGGCCGAGGCGGAGCGGGCCTGCGCCGTCCTCGGAGCCCGGCCGCGCTTCCTCGGGCAGGTGGACGGGGCGACCGAGATCACGCCCGCCCGCTACGCGGAGACCCGAGCGGTCCTGGAGCAAGAGGGCCCCGACGTCCTCCTCACCCACTGGCCCGTGGACACCCACCGCGACCACCGCGCGGCCTCCCTGCTGGCCTACGACGCCTGGCTCGCGCTCGGCCGCCGCTTCGACCTGTACTTCGGCGAGGTCCTGACCGGAGACCAGACCCAGCACTTCACCCCGACGCACTGGG
Organism: uncultured Acidobacteriota bacterium; assembly: GCA_964561785.1. Taxonomy (GTDB): domain Bacteria; phylum Acidobacteriota; class Vicinamibacteria; order Fen-336; family Fen-336; genus DATBSL01. The sequence continues at coordinate 31,277 of CAZLRF010000001.1, forward strand.
TCGACGTGTCCGCCGTCCTCGAGACCAAGCGGGCGGCCTGCTTCGCCCACGCCAGCCAGGATCCGGACGGCCTGTGGCGCGAGCACGACCAGATGCAGCGCTTCCGGGGGCGCGAGGCCGGCTTCCCGGCGGCCGAAGCGTTCGCCCTTCACCCGCGGAGCCCCGCGGCCGGCCGGATCGGCTGAGGGAGGCAGACGCAGAGGGGCCGGGCTCACGCCCGGCCCCTCTGGCAGGTGTCGCGGCGTCCGGCTAGTTGAGGTCGATCGACTGAAGCAAGACCTCGAACGTACCCCGGGCCGGGCTTCCCACGGCATAGGCGAAGTAGGCGATGCCGGCCTCGAGCGGAAGCGTGGCGTGGAAAGCCGGCTTCGACCAGGAGCTGGCCGGGTAGATCGCAACGTGCCACTGACCGGCGCGCAGGTCCGAACCCTCCTGGTCCGGGTTCTCGAGGTTGCGGATCGCCAGCGCCGTGCGGCCCTGGCGCAGGTACACGTTGACGTCGCCGAAGGCGGCGGCGTGCCGCGCGAACAGCCGGGTCTGCCCCTTCGCGAGGGCGCGGACGTCGTTCACGAACTTCGTGAGCGTCGGCGTCCCGTACTCCGTCAGGTGGGCGATCGCGGTCGCGTTCTCGGCCACGGCGAGCGACACCTCCGACGCCACCGCGAGGACGCCGCCGCACTTGCCGTCGGTCAGGCGAATCTCGACGTCGTAGCGGCCGGCGGGAAGCGAGAACGGGTCGGACACCGTTCGGAAAGGCACGTTCGCGGCCAACGGCGTCTTGCTGCCGGCCACGCAGACGTCGACGGAGAGGGCTTCGTCGAAGCCGAGGTCCGTCCCGTTGATCCCGTGGATGACGGTCAGCTTGGCGTCGAGGTCGGCGGCGCTCGCGGGCGCGGCGAGGGCGAACGCGGCGAGCAGGGCGGCGGCGAATCGCTTCATGGCTTCTGGCTCCATCTCTGGCGCCGGGGCCCATCCAAGCGACGGCCCCCCGGCAGGTTCGCGCGACTGTGTTCAATCCCCGGGACCCCGCCGCAGCCGACGGTTCCCATCCGGCCTGGGACAGTGTACGCACAAACTCGCCGTTAGTTCGTCACGATCTAGGCAAAAATATGTGGTGAGGGCCGGCCCCAACCGACCTTCAGCGCCGGATCGCCCAGAGGATCCCGCCCCGGAGGTGCCGGGCGAACCAGGGGGCGGCGACGACGTCCTCGCGGTGCCCGGGGGCCGTGTAGAAGACCCGCCCCTGCCCCGGCTCCCGCGCCCAGGCGAGGGGGAAGAAGCCCGGCTCCCCCGTGTTCGGGTGCCGGTCCGTCGAGAGGAGGACCCTCACCCGGCTCCGGTCGAAGGTCTTGAAGATGTAGATCTCGTCGAAGAGGTCGAACGGCGAGGCGAGCCCCGCCGTGGCGGGGTGGAGGGGGTCCTCGACCCGCACGGAGACCTTCGCCTGCTCCCGGTGGTAGTCGAACTCCCCTCCCAGCAGGGCCACCCACGCCGGCCACCCCTGCAGCGTGGCCGCCGCCCCGTGGATGCCGACGAGGGCCCCGCCGCCCTCCACCCAGGCGAGGAACGCGGGCCGGTCTGCGAGCGGGACGTCGTCCGAGGTGTTGACGAAGACGACGCCGGCGTACCCGGCCAGCGCCCGGGCCGTGGTCTTCGCCAGGAGCTCGGCCTCGGTGTCGGCCCGCTCGGTCGTGAAAGCCCCGCTCTCGCGAGAGAGCCGCTCGACGAGGGCGGCCGTCGCGGGGATCGAGTCGTGGCGGTAGCCCTTCGTCACCGTGACGAGGAGGAGCCGGGCCGTCCCCTCGGGAGCGGCCACCGGCTCCCCGCCCGCCGCCGCGAGCGCGGGCAGGGACGTGAGCGCGGCGGCGAGCAGGCGGCGCACGGCTAGCTCCGGTAGGGCTGGCGGCCGTGGCCCTGGACGGGGATCCCCTGGGCCTTGAGGACCTTCTGCTGCAGCGCGTACATGCAGGCGGCCGCCTCGTCGATCTTGCGGGTGAATGCGATCGAGCCCTGCAGGATCGGCTTCAGCTTCTCCTTGTCCTGGATCCGGGCCTTGGGGTACTCGTGCTCGACCACGAGGTGGGTGTTCGCGACGTCCAGCTTGAGCAGCTCGCGCGCGGCGAGCTGGTGGTCGAGCCAGTCGACGGTCCGGTTCTGGAGGTACGCGAGCGGGTCGTGCCTCGCCGTGCCCGGCAGCTCGTGCTCGCAGAGCACGACCTGCTTCTTCCAGGCGTTGAGCTGGTCGGCCGGCTTCGGGGAGGGCTTGCCCTTCTTCCAGTCTCCCCGCTCGACGGTCTGTCCGCCGTAGCCCCACGCGGCGACGCCCCTCGCGTCGATCACCTGGCCCTTCACGTGGAAGCCGCCGATCAGGAAGTCGTAGCCCTCGTCCTTCAGGTACTGGAAGATGGAGCGCGTGTCCTGGCCCATCAGGATCGCGTGCGAGGGGTCGTAGTGGATGCGAAACGCGTCCTGCACCCCGTGCTTCTCGCAGATACGGTGAAGGGCGATCCAGGTCCCCGGCGTGTACGCGATGTTGTTGTGCCAGTTGTCCTTCGTGGTCCACCCGGGCATCGGGCACTGCTCCACCCGGTAGGTGAGGCGCCGCTCCTTCGCGTACTTGAGCAGCGGCACGAACGTCTTCTCGAAGTCGAGGAGGTTCTCGTCCATCGAGTGGCTCTGGTTGCGGCCCACGAAGCCGCACACGGCGTCCACCCCGAGGAGCACGGCGGCGTCCATCACCCGCCGCATGAAGTCGTGCTTCTTCCTCCTCACCGCCGGGTCCTCGTGGAGCATGTTGTCGAAGTAGGCGAGGTCGCTGAGACCGATCGAGTGGGCCTCGAGGGCCGCCTTGACCCGCTTCGCCCGCTCGCGGTCGAAGGGCCGGCGCAGGTCGAGGGTGTTGGCCACCGGATCGAGCATGGCCTCCGCGGGGATGTCCGACTTCGTCGGGTGCAGGGCCGCGGAGAGCTGGATGTCGTCGGCCCCGAGCTCCCGGGCGAACGCCACCCACTCCTCGATCGCGAGGTCCGGGTCGGGATCGCGCTTCTCGCGGGGGGTGAGCTCCTGCAGGGCGGCGGTCAGCACGCCGATCTTCATGAACTGGGGATCGAAGGCGGCGACGGGCATGGCGTCCTCCTGTCGGGGAGGACGATACGTCCGGGCCGGAGGCCCGGTCAAACGCCGCCGTCCCGCCGGGAGAGCCGAGGCGTGCTAACGTTCGGCCGTGGCGACCGCACCCACTCGCGGGCTCACTCTCCCGGCCCTCCTCCTCCTCGCCTCCTGCGGGGGCGGCGGCGCGGGCCCGACCGGGCCGACCGCCTCCCCGAGCCCGACCCCGGGCCCGGTGGGCAGCGTCCGCTTCACCGTCGACTCGTCGGCCGCCCGGCGGGCGATCTCGCCCTACGTCTACGGGATGAACCAGCCCGACTGGGCGGGCCGCTCGCGGGGCCTGAGGATCGCTCGCCTGGGCGGCAACCGGTGGACCGCCTACAACTGGGAGACCAACGCCTCGAACGCGGGGTCCGACTACCGCCACCAGAACGACGACTTCCTCGGCGGCGGGACCACGCCGGGCGAGGCGGTGCGGCCCCACGTCGAGCGCGCGATGGCGGCCGGCGCCTCGATGATCGTGACCGTGCCGATGGCCGGCTTCGTCTCGGCGGACAAGGCCCCTCCCGGCGACGTGAACCAGACCCCCGACTACCTGAACACCCGCTTCTTCGAGTCGCGGGCGGCGAAGCGGCGCGGCTTCGCCTATCCCCCGGACACGGGCGACCGCGTGGTCTACCAGGACGAGTTCGTGGCCTGGCTCGAGTCCGCCTTCCCCGGCGCGCGGCGCGATCCGTCGCGGACGATCTTCTACTCCCTGGACAACGAGCCGGATCTCTGGGCCTCGACCCACGCCCGCATCCGACCCACCGGCCCCGTGACCTACGCCGAGATGGTCCAGCGGACCGAGGAGTGGGCGGGAGCGATCAAGGCGGTCGCCCCCGAGGCGCTCGTGTTCGGTCCCGTGAGCTACGGGTGGCAGGGCTTCGTGCGCCTGCAGAACGCCCCGGACGCGGGCGGCCGCGACTTCCTCGACTTCTACCTCGCCTCGATGCGCGAGGCGGAGGGGCGCGCCCGCCGGCGCCTCGTCGACGTGCTCGACGTCCACTGGTACCCGGAGGCCCGGGGCGCCGGGGTGCGCATCACCGACGCCAACGACACGGCGGCGGTGGCCGCGGCCCGGGTCCAGGCCCCGCGCTCCCTGTGGGACCCGGGCTACGTGGAGGACAGCTGGATCTCGATCGACGCGAGGGTGGGGGCCATCCGCCTGCTGCCTCGCCTGCGGGAGAAGATCGCGGCCCACTACCCGGGCACGCTGCTGGCGGTCACCGAGTACAACTACGGGGGCGCCGCGCACGTGTCGGGCGCCCTCGCCCAGGCGGACGTCCTCGGCATCTTCGGCCGGGAGGGCGTCTTCGCCGCCACCCTGTGGGACCTCCAGCCGTCGAGCCGCGCCATCGACGGCGCCTTCGCCCTGTACTGCGGCTACGACGGCGCCGGCGGCCGCTTCGGCGACACCTCGGTCGCCGCCGCGACATCGGACCACGAGGCGACGTCGGTGTACGCCAGCGTCGACGCGGGACGGGACGACCGCGTAGTGCTCGTCGCGATCAACAAGTCGACGGGCCCCACCACCGCGGAGATCCTCCTCACCCACCCGGTGGACCTTCTGCGCGGCCAGACCTGGCGGGTGAGCGCGAGCTCGCTCTCCCCTTCCCGCGGCCCCGACCTCGCCCCGACCGCCCGCAACGCCTTCCGCCTCGAGATGCCGCCCTCGAGCGCGACGACCGTCGTCCTGTCGCGCTGAGCGTCTACTTCGCGGGGCCGAACGACCGCTCGAACAGGTCCGCGATCGCCTTCCGTCCCTCGTCGGTGAGGTTGCGGGTGCCGGTCGCCGCGAAGGGCCGCTCGGGAATCGCCGGCGTGTCCGGGGCCCAGTGGCCGTCCTTCCAGGTGAACCAGCCGTGGCGCGCCTGGTCGAAGACGCTCACCGGGCGGTTGAAGAACTTGGCGAGCTCGACGCCCCAGCCCGTGCCCCCCTGCACCGTGTCGTCGCCCTGGATCACGCCCACCACGAACACCGTGTAGGAGCGCGAGACCATGTGGAAGATGAGCTGGCAGACCTTGCGGATCTGCTCGAGCGAGGTGTAGGTCCGCCCGAGGCGCTTGGAGACGATCTCCATGCTCACGTCGCCCTTCAGGAGCTCCGCGGGCGGCAGGACCTCGACGTCCTTGCTGTACTCCATCTGGTGCCCGTCGTAGGACAGCGTCACCTGGCGGACACCCCACCTCTCGGCGCAGCGGCCGAACTCGGCCTCGGCCCCCTTGTGGCCCCCGCTGTAGAGGATGGCCTGGTTGCGGTCGCTCATGTCGTCCTCTCCCTCGCAGTTTCGAAGCGAGGCAGGATAGCCGCAGCCCGGCGGACGCGCAACCCGCTCGATCGAGGGCGCGCGGGCTCAGCCCCGCGCCGCCCCGACGCGCTCGAGCTCCCGGGCGATGCCCCGCTCGACCGCCTCGACGAGGTCGCCCCGCAGGCGCGACGCGGGGATGATCCGGTGCACGGAGCCCACCCGCTGGGCGCGCTCCACGCTGTGGATCTTGTCGTACTCGTCCGCGACCTGGCCGAGCTTCTCCGAGTGCACCGCGCGCAGCGTCTGGGCGAGCCGCGCGCGCAGCCGGGCCTTCTCGGGCCCGGAGGCGGCGGCGACCGCCGCCTCGAGCTCCACGACCCGCGGGTCCGCCGCCGCACGCTTGTCGACCTCGCGGGAGAAGACCACGGCCGCCGCCGGCGCGCCCCCGATGACCGAGGCGTAGGTGCCCTCGAGCGCGACCACCGACAGGTTGTCGTTGAGCGCGTTCGAGAACACCACGAACGCCCCGCCGTGGTAGCGGGAGACGACGCAGAACACGATCGGGCCCCGGAAGTTCACCACCGCCCGCCCGATCTCCGCCCCGTACTCGAGCTGCCACTGCCGCAGCGACTCGGGCGAGCCGTCGAAGCCGGTCAGGTTCGCGAGCACGACGAGCGGGCGGACGCCGCTCGCGGCGTTGATCGCGCGGGCCGCCTTGCGGGAGGACTGCGGGAACAGCGTCCCCCCCGTCCACTGCTCGGGCCCGTCGGCGGGGGGGATGCCGAGCCGCGGCAGCGGCTCCGACTCGATCCCCAGCACGCAGACCGGCCAGCCGCCGAGGTGGGCGTCCCAGACCACCACCGTCTCCGCGTCGCGCCAGCCCGACCAGCGCTCGAGCGGCGCGTGATCGGAGTCGACCACCGCCCGCATCACGTTGCGGATGTCGAACGGCTTCTTGCGGCCCGGGTTGCCGGCGTCGGTGATCACCTCCCCCACGGTGGCGAAGCCGTGCTCCTCCCCGCGCTCGTAGGGGAACGCCCGCACGTCGCGGTCGACGGGGTCGGCGGTCGCGGCCCGGCGGGGGAAGCGCTCGCCGGGCGCGACGTAGGCGTGCTCGTGGTGCCGGAAGAGGATGCGACAGGCCTCCCCGATGTCCCGCGCGAAGTACTGCGCCTGGCCGTTCGGGCCCATGACCCTCTCGTAGCCGCCGATCCCCTGGTTGTCCTCGGCGGAAACCCCCCCCGAGAAGTCGAGCGCCCGCTTGCCGGTCAGGACCATCGCGGAGTCCGGCATCATGACCAGGATGCCCTTGGTGTGCATGAGCATCGTGGCCTCCGCGTTCCAGTAGGGCTGGGCCCCGACGTTGATCCCGTTCACCACCACGTTGATCTCGCCGCCGCCCTGGGTGAACTCGACGACGCGCCGCAGCACCAGCGCGATCCAGTCCATGTTCTCGGTGCCGCTGTCGGTCGAGATCTTCGCCCCCGCGGAGAGGGCCAGCCAGTCGACCGGGCAGCGCATCTCGCGGGCCAGCTCGAGCGCGGCCGCGATGCGCCGGCACTCGGGCTCGGCGAGCGAGCCCAGCTCCCGGCTCGGGTCCCCGAGGAGGAGCACGCGGGCCATGCCCTCCGGGTAGCGGTCGGTGAAGCTGCGCACGACGCCGGCGATGACGTTGGCCCGGTTCTGCCCGAGGGGCCTCTCGACCGGCACGAGCCGGCCGTCCGCGTCGAGGTCGTGCTCGACGAACTCCCCCGGGGGGAACTGCCCCCCCGCCGCGTCGCGCCCGGGGGCGAGCATCCGCACGAGCTCGTAGGGATAGACCAGCCCGCGCTGGGCGAGTCGCGCCACCTTCTGCTCGTACTCGGACAGGGGAGCGATCGGGTCCTCGTCGGGGGGCCCCCGGCGCACCACGATGGGGCGCCCGGCGGGCTTGGCGAGGAAGACCTCGACCTCCGTCGCGTCCCCCCCGCCCTCCCCGGGCACCCGGCCGCGGATCGACACGCCCTCGAGCCCGAGGCCCTCGGTCGCGGGGGCGTAGCGGGCGACGAACGCGTGCAGGTCCTCGTCCGAGACGTCGAGGACGGGCCACACGTGGAGGATCACCCGGTTGCCGTGGAGGCGCTGCCCCGGCGATCGACGCGCCTGGACGCCGCGCACCGCGCCGAGGGCGAGCAGCAGCATGCGCTCGAGCTCGGGCAGCTGGACGACGCGCCCCCCGGCGTCGCGCACGGGGGTGAGGTCGCGCACCTCGGCCACCGCGAACAGCCGCTCGTCCCGGGGGTTGCCCTTCGCGACCGCCCGGAGCAGGTACACGTCCTCCGCCGAGGGCAGCCGCTCGAGGTCGAAGTGCTGCAGCCGGTCCAGCTGCAGCCGCTTCGCCATCATCGGGTGCAGCTCGCGGAACAGCGCCTCCTCGGCGTAGCCCCCTCCCGGCGCGGGACGGAACGTGAAGTGCTGCATGCCCCCCGGACCGGCGATGGCGACCACCAGCCGGCGGAAGGGCCGCGGCACGGACGCGCCCGCCAGGGCCGCCGCCGCCTCGCGGGCGTTCGCCTCCTCGTCCCCGGGGCCGTCCGCCCTCCACACGAACACGTCGCCCACGAGCTCGCGCCCGGCGGGCGCCGAGGCGGCGAGGCGGCCCACCCGGCGCAGGGCCGCCTCCAGGGCGTCCTCGCCGGCGTGGGTCACGAGCGCCTGGCGGCTGCCGCCCTCCCGCTCGTAGCTCGCGACCGCGAACGCCTGGCCGTCCACGACCTCGGAGCGGATCTCGTCGAGGGCCCGGATGCGGTAGAAGCGGCGGAGGAGCACCTCGAGGACCGACGCCCGCAGCGCGGGGGCGCCCCCCACGAAGCGCTCGACGAGGAGCGCGGCGAGCGGCTGCGGGCACTGGACGAGGCGCTCGACGTGGGCGGCGCCGTCCTCGTCCCCCGGCCCGCGGCCGAGGGCGACGAGGTCGCGCTCCGCCTGCGCGAAAGCCTCCGCGCGCACCCTCTCGAGCAGCGGCCGCTCGACGAGGCGGAAGCGCACCTCGCGCGCGAGATCGTTGACCGAGGGATAGCGACCCTGGGTCGCCGCGATGAGACGGTCGAGCCGGGCCGGCAGGTCGGCCACGGCGGCGAGCGAGCCCGTCTCGCCGGCGAGGATCCGCTCGAGGAGGAGGCTGACGAGCGGCGTCAGCTGCTCCTCCCGCTGGTGGGCCTTGCAGACCCGGTACAGGCTCTCCTCGAGCTCGGGCGAGCGGACGAGGTCGGCCGTCCCGTAGTGGGCGAGCGCGCGCCGCAGCTTGGCCACGAACGCCGCCGGCAGGCCCGCGCCCTTCTCGTCGAGCGTGCGCAGGTAGGTGAACAGGTACTCCTCGGCCCCGAAGCCGTTCCCGTCCTCCCACTCGTCCTCGTCGCCGGCGTGGCGACGGAACAGCGAGCACACGTCGACGAAGCCGTCGAGGACCTCGGCGGCGGAGCGCGCGAAGGTCTCCCCCGCCTCGCCCTCGAGCGGACGCGAAAGCGCCTCGCGCAGGCCCGCCGCCTCGACGTCGAAGCCGAGCATCAGCCCCCGCAGATCGTCGAGGGCCTGGCGGGCGCCGGCGGGCGGCGTCGCGCCCGAGGCCCCCACCGCGTCGAGAAAGAGCCGCCGCTGCCGCGGGACGGCCGCCCGGCGCGGCTCGGGGTCGATCACGACCAGGGGATCGCCGGGCCCGACCTGGACGTTCGGAACCACCCGGACCTCGCGCACGCGCCCGCCGAAGGGCGCCTCGACCGAGGTCTCCATCTTCATCGCCTCGAGCACGAGGAGCGCCGCCCCCGCCTCGACCTCGTCGCCGGGCTGCACCGGCACCGACACCACGATCGCGGGGGCGGGCGCGACCACGACGCCCTGGGTGTCGCGGGTGAAGGTGTGGGCGACGCCCTCCACCTCCACGAGGTGCGAGCGGCCCTGGACGAGGGAGAGCACCCGATAGCTCGAGCCCCCGCACACGAGGCGCCACTCCGAGGTCTGGAGCCGGCGCTCCCGCAGCGGGGAGCGCAGGCGCTCGACCGCCACCTCCACCCGGTGGCCGCCCTCCTCGACGCGGTAGCGGTCGACCCCCATGCGGCGCACGACCAGCGAGTAGGACTGCCCGCCCTGCCGGAGCTCCACCGTGCGGGAGGTCTCCGGCCGCACCTCGGGCCGCCCGCGGGCGGCCGTGGAGAGGAAGCGGGCCTTCTCCGCGTCGCCCTCGGCCTCGTAGGCCTCGATCGCGGCCCTCACCAGGGCGAGCTCGGCGTGGCGGCGGGACGTCTGCTCGCCGCGAGCGACCAGGCGGTCGAGGAAGCGCACGTCGAGACGGCCCGAGCGCACCTCTTCCCGGTCGAGCAGGTCGAGAAGGAACGCCTTGTTGGTGGTGCCGCCCTTGAGGATCACCGCCGTCTGGGCGAGCGCGCGGGACAGCCGCCCGAGCGCCTCCTCGCGGTCGCGCCCCTGCGCGATCACCTTGGCGATCATCGAGTCGAACTCCGCGGGCACGAGGTCGCCCTCGCCGACCCCCGCGTCGACCCGCAGGCCGGGCCCGCCGGGCAGCTTCAGGCGGGCCACCGTCCCCGGGGCAGGCGCGAACCCCGCCTCCGCGTCCTCGGCGCACAGCCGCACCTCGACCGCGTGGCCCGTGGCCGCCGGGGGCTCCCCGGGCAGCCGCCCTCCGCGGGCGACGTGGACCTGCAGCTTGACGAGGTCGAGGCCGGTCGTGACCTCGGACACCGCGTGCTCGACCTCGAGCCGCGTGTTCGCCTCGAGGAACCAGAAGTCCCCGCTCGCGGGGTCGTACAGGAACTCGACGGCCGCCGCGCCCACGTATCCCGCGGCGCGTACGAGACGGGCGGCGGCCTGGCGCAGCGCCGCCTCGCGCGCGGGAGGCAGCCCCGGCACCGGCGACTCCTCGACCAGCTTCTGGTGCCGCCGCTGGATCGAGGCCTCGCGGGCGGGCAGCGCCCACACCCCGCCCCACGCGTCGCTCACCACCTGCACGTCCAAGTGACGCACCCCGTCGAGCCGCCGCTCGAGAAAGACCGTGGCCTGCCCGAACCACTTCCACGCCTCGGAGCGGGCGGCCTTGAGCGCGCCCGGCAGCGCGCCCGGCGTCTCCGCCTCGCGCACGCCGCGCCCCCCGATCCCCGCCGAGGCCTTGACCATCACCGGGAAGCCGAGCTCGGCGGCGTGGGCGGCGGCCTCCGCCTCGGATGCCGCGGGGACGCCCGCCCAGGGCACGACGCTCACGCCCAGCCCCTCCGCCAGGCGCTTGGCCGCGATCTTCTCGCCGAGGGCCCGCATCGCCGCCGGCGAGGGGCCGATGAAGGTGACCCCCAGCCGTTCGCACAGCTCGACGAACGCGGGGTCCTCCGCCACGAAGCCCCAGCCGGGCCACGCCGCCTCGGCACGCGTCTCGACGAGCGCCCTCTCCAAACGAGGAAGGTCCGCGTACGCGACCCGCCGCCGCCCGTCCGCGCCGGAGACGACGGCCGGGCCGAGAAAGAACGCCTCGTCCGCCTCGCGGACGAACAGGGCGTGGCGGTCGGGCTCGGTGAAGAGGGCGATCGTGCGCAGTCGCTCGCCCTCCCGGTTGAGCTCCACCGCGGCGTGGAGAAAGCGCAGGGCCGCTTCGCCCCGGTTCACGATCGCGACCCGGCTGAACGAGCGCGTCATCCTCGCTCCCTCAGGACCGCAGCGATCGCCGGCCCGGCAGCGCGACCGTCCGGTAGCCCTCCACCTCCGCGTGGACGAGGCCCTTCTCGTCCACGACCCGCGCGTCGAAGGCCTCGCCGTCGCCGCGCGCCTCGACGGTGGCGTAGAGCCTCCTCCCGCCAGCGGCCCCGGGCCGGTACACGCGGGCCCGGCCGAGGGCCGTGGGCAGACCCATCGTCTGCTTCCGCTCGAGCAGCCAGAGGCCCGCCGCCTGGAAGCACAGCTCGAGCAGGCGCGGCGCGACGAGCTCCTCCGCGGTCGCGGGCATCGCGTTCGGGGGCAAGTCGGCGGCCATCAGGGCCACGACCGCGTTCTGCTCGACCTCCGCCCGCTCCACGACCTGGTACGCCGGACCGTGGAAGTAGACCCCGTAGATCGCCTCCTTCCCGATCGGCAGCGCCTTCGCCGCCGGCTTCCGGAACGCGACCTTCGGGGCCACCGGGGCCTCGCGGGTCATGCGGACGGTCGCGCGGAAGTGCAGTCGCTCCTGCGCCGGCAGATCGGGCTTCGGCTGGACGACCGACCGAAGCTCCGCCCGCACCGCGACCTCCCCGACCCCCGCCGGCGCGCCCCAGGCCCGCAGGTGCAGCGTGGCCGGCTGGCCGCGGAAGAACTTGAACGGCAGGAGGAACGTCTCGTCCTCGACCGCGGCGACGTGGAAGCCCGGCACGAGGACGCTCGCCACCTCGGCGAAGGCCTCCGTGCCCATGACCCCGGGCAGCACCGGGACGCCCTCGATCTGGTGGTCGAGGAGGAACGGCTGCGCCTGCGGATCGAGCGTCGTCTCGACGACGAGGCCGCCGAACAGGCGCGCGGCCTTCACCTGTCCGACCATGAGGAGGGGCCGCTCGCGGCGGGCGAGCGCCGCCGCGACCGCGTCGGGGTCGAGGCCGCCCGTCGGGTCGTACTCCGCCCCCATGATCCCGAGGGTTCCCGCGACCACCAGCTCGCCCGAGCCCCCTCCCGCCACCAGCTCCCGGCGGACGGTCGGGACGCCGGACTCCGGCGGCAGCATCGAGATCCCGGCCGCGGCCATGATCTGCGGGATCGAGCCGCGGGTGGCCATGCCGATGCCGCCCCAGGCCGTCCAGTCGATCGCGACCGCCTTCGTCTCCGGCCGGGTCCGCCGCAGCGCGCTCGACATCGCGCACAGCAGGTTGTTCGCGGCGCTGTAGTCGGTCTGGCCCGCGTTGCCGAAGCGCCCGGCCACGGAGCTGAAGACCACCGTGGCCCCGATCGGCATCCCCTCGGCCGCCTTCAGGAGGCTGAAGAAGCCGTCGGCCTTGATGTCGAGGACGAGGTCGAACTCCCTCGCCTCCTTCTCGGAGAGCTTGCGGCTGATCTCGATCCCCCCGGCGTGGACCAGCACGTCGATCCGGCCGTGGGCCGCGCGGACCTCGTCCACGACCGCGGCGACCGCGGGGCCGTCGAGCAGGTTGACGGAGCGCCAGAGGGCCCTGCCGCCCGCCGCCTCGACCGACTCGATCGCCCGCAGCGCGGCGTCCTGCCGCTCCACGGCCAGGATCTGCCGGTCGATCAGGACCGGCGTCGGCTTCTCGCCCTTGCTCCGCGCCTCCTCGATGAGGGCGAGCTTGAGCTTCTCCCGGTCCCGCCGGATGAGGGCGATCTTCGCGTCGTCGCGGGGGGGCTCGGCCACGAGGTCGAGCAGGTAGAACGTCCCCCCGCTCGCCGCCGCGAGGTCGGCCACGATCGCGCTCGTGATGCCGCCGGCGGCGCCCGTCACGACGAACACCGAGCCCCGCGTGAGCGCGAGGCCCGGCCGGCCGTCCGCGGCCGGCCGCTCCTCGAGCGTGATCGTGAAGCGCAGGTCGTCGTGGCGCCCGACCTCGACGACGCCCGGGTCGGCGAGCGCCTCGGCGACGAGCGCCTCGGCCACCTCGGCCGCGGGGGCGCCGGGTGCGAAGTCCACCACCTTGACGAGGGCCTCGGGCCGCTCCCGCTTGTAGGCCTTGGTGAAGCCGGCCACGGCGCCCCCGAGCGGCGCGGTCGCGCCCTCGGGCGTCTGCCCGTGAAGCCCGCCCATCCGGGTGGCCGACACCAGGAAGGAGCCGGGGGCGCACACGCTGTCGTAGAGGGCCCGCATCGCCGCGTGCAGGTTCTTCGCGCGGCGGCGGAGGGCCTCGCGGAACGCGGCGAGGTCCATCTCCGCGATGGTCGGCTCGACGTCGAGGGCGGGGAGCCAGAAGACGCCCCGCGCCGGACCGTCCGCGAGCCAGGCCTGGAGCCGGCTCGTCACCTCGTTCGTGGCCGTCGCGCCGTCGAGGACGAGCACGGCCACGTTGTCCTTCTCGAGGCGGTTCGCCAGGGCCTTCCCCACCCCTCCCTCGTCGGAGGCGACCACCACGCGCACGCCCTCGCCGAGCGCGACGCCGGTCGGCGCGCACAGGTCGAGGGCCGGGCGAAGGGACGGAACGGGGACGCGGCGAGGCATCTTGTCCGCGTCGGCGAGGTCGGCAAGGGACGGAACGACGGGAGGCGCGACGGAATCGCCGGCCTTCGCCGGAGCGTTCCCCGGGGAAGGCGTGGTGGACCCGGGCGGCTCCGCCGGCGTCCCAGGGGAAGACCCCTCGGAAAGGTCCGGCTTCAGGTCGGGTCGATGCTCGTAGACGAACCCGACGACGTGCTGGAGCGTCGGGAAGTCGCGGAGCTTGAGGTTCTCCTGGCGCGGGATGCCGTAGGCCTCGCGCACCGCGGCGAACGTCTCCGCCTGCTTCACCGTGTCCACCCCGAGGTCGGCCTCGAGGTCGAGGTCCATCTCCAGCATGTCGGGCGGGTAGCCGGTCTTCTCGGCCACGATCGACAGCACCGTCCGGACGACCTCGTCGGCTGCGGTGGAGGCCGCAGGTGCGGGCGCTGCCGCGGCGGAGGCGAGCGTGGGAGCAGGCACCGGGGCCGGCTCGACGACGGTCGGGGCCGAAGTCGGCTTCAGGTCGGGACGATTGTCGTAGACGAACTGGACGACGTGCTTGAGCGTCGGGAAGTCGCGGAGCTTCAGGTTCTCCTGCCGCGCGATGCCGTAGGCCTCGCGCACCGCGGCGAACGTCTCCGCCTGCTTCACCGTGTCCACCCCGAGGTCGGCCTCGAGGTCGAGGTCCATCTCCAGCATGTCGGGCGGGTAGCCGGTCTTCTCGGCCACGATCGAGAGAACCCGCTCCACGACGTCACTCCGAGCCGCTTCGGCCCGGACGGGCGGCGCGGCATGCGTCGTGGCCCTGGGCGATTCCGTTGGCGTCGTCTGGGAAGGCCCCGCGGGAGAGCCCGGCTTCAGGTCGGGTCGGTTCTGATACACGAACTCGACCACGTGCTGGAGCGTCGGGAAGTCGCGGAGCTTGAGGTTCTCCTGCCGGGCGATGCCGTAGGCCTCCCTCACCGCCGCGAACGTCTCCGCCTGCTTCACGGTGTCGACCCCGAGGTCGGCCTCGAGATCGAGCTCGAGATCGAGCATGTCGGGCGGGTAGCCGGTCTTCTCCGCTACGATCGCCAGAACACGCTCGACCACGGGGCTGCGCGAGGGCGCGGGCGCCGGTGCCCCGGCAGGGGCCGCGGGGGCCGGCGCGGCCACTGGCGCCGGCGCCGCCACGACCGCCGGGCCCGTCGGTGCCGGCGCCGGCGCCGGGGTCGTCGCCACGGCGGGACGGGTCGCGTCTCCCGGCATCGCGACGCGGCGCACCGGACCGAGCCCGTAGCGCCACGCGCTCGCCGCCGGCTTGCGGACAGGCGGGCCGTCGGCCGCGACGCGCAGGACGCGCTTCACGACCTCCGTGCGCGCGCCATCCTGGCCGCTCACCTCGGCGAGCCACCGCTCGTGGCGCGCGCGGTCGTCCAGCCGGTCGATCGGGCCCGGGATGCGGCGGGTGAGGGTCAGCGCGATCTGCGAGCCGAAGCCGGCCGCCAGGTGGATCGCGTACTCGACGTCGTACCGCCCGCCCTTCGACAGGGTGAGGTTTCCGAGCTCGGGGTCCGGCTCCTCGAGGTTCGGCACCGGGGGCACGACCTGGTGCTCGAGGATCTTCACGCCGATGACGTCCTCGATGCCCACGCCCATCGGGTGGCCGGTGAAGCCCTTCGTGTTCGCGATGATCACCCGCTCGGCGGCCGGTCCGAACACCTGCCGCAGCGCGGTCACCTCCGCGGCGGCGCTGCCGCCCCGCGCGGGGGTGTAGGTCTCGTGCGAGACGAAGACGGTGCGGGGGGCGATGGCGCGCCGGTCGATCCCGAACCGTCGCTCCGCGGAGGCGACCAGGCTCTCGACGACGTCCGCCACGTGGTCCACGTCGAGGCGGGTGGCGTGGTAGGCGCTGTTGCGCGTCTCCGCGGACAGCAGCTCCGCGATCCCCCGCATGCCCCGCTCCTCGACCGCGTCCTGGCTCTCGATGACGAGCGCGCAGGCGCCCATCCCGATCAGCGTCCCGTGGCGGCGCCGATCGAAGGGCAGGGCCGCGTCCTCGACGCGGGCGTCGGTGGCGGCCGCCCCCGTGGCGATGAAGCCGGCCCCGATCCACTCGACGAGGTTCTCCGACGTCACGTTGTCGGCGCCGATCACGACCACGCGGCGGGCCCGCCCGCACCGGATCCAGTCCTCGGCGAGGGCGATCCCGGAGGCCGTCGAGGCGCACGCGGCGTTGACGTGGGCGTTCGGTCCCCGTGCCCCGATGTACTCCGCGAACTGGCTGTGCCCCATCGTCAGGATGCGCAGCAGGAACCGGCGGTCGAAGGCGTAGGGCTCCTTCTCGAGCAGGACGTCGAGCTCCGCGATGCGGCGGGACAGCTCGGAGCGGGTGACCGGGTCGCGCGAGGCCTCGAGGACCTCTTCGAGCTGCCGCTTCTGGGCGCGCCGCGACTCGAAGGTGTAGTAGCGCCGCGCCTCGTCCGCGAAGCGATCGTAGCCGGGGAAGGCGCTCGCGAAGACGACGCCCGTCTCGTCCCGCAGGGGCTCCGGCAGCATCCAGCGTTCCGGCAGGTACTTCCCCGTGGTCGTCTTCTTCCACGTCTGGACGAGCGGGATCCCCGCCTCGCGCAGGGCGTCGAGGCCGGCGGCCATCGCGAGCTGGCTGGTCGAGTCGAGCGCCTCGACCAGCTTCTCGCTCACTCCGTACTCCGCGGCGAGGTCGAAGGAGCCGGGGAGCGCCGCGAGCTTGATGACGTCCGCCGGGTCCTCGATCACCTGGAAGTGCCCGCTGCCGTCCGCCGTCTTCACGAGCTGGGTCACTCGCCGGCGGGCCATGCCCACGCGGTGGCGCTCCGGCACCGGCCCGATGAGCTGCTCGCCGGCCAGGATGCGCGCGGCGTTCTTCGGGTCCATGACCGCCTTGTCCGCGCCGGGAAGGCCGAGGCCGGTGCCGGTGATCACGACCGACCCCCGGGGGACCTCGTTCCGGTCGTACGGCCCGTCGGACCGGGCGGTGGCTCCGGTCGGGAGCGAGTCGATCGTCTTCTGGAGGAGGCTCCGCAGCTCGGCGAGGGGATCGCCGGCGGCGGCCGCGACCGGGACCGACTCGCGCGGGACGGCCGGCGCCGCCGACACCCGGGCCGCGCCGTTCGAGCGGAGGGCCTCGCGCTCCCGCGCCCCGTAGCCGGCGGCGTAGAGGCCGGCCAGGGCCTGGTTGAAGCTCGCGATCTCCTTCGGCCGCGGGCGGTTCGTGAAGAGCGACATCACGTCCGGCTTGTCGGCGAGCACGTCGTCGACGAAGCCCTTGAGGGCCCGCTTGGGGCCCACCTCGACGAAGGCCCGCGCGCCCGCCGCGTAGAGCCTTTCCACCCCCTCGACCCAGCGCACCGGGGAGGCGATCTGCCGGCAGAGGATGTCCTTGATGGCCTCGGGGTCCGAGGGATAGAAGTCGGCGGTCACGTTGCCCACGAGGGGCAGGCGGGGGGCCCGCACGTCGAAGCGGTCGAGCACCTTGCGCAGCGGCACGGCGGCGGGGGCGACGATCCTCGTGTGGAAGGCGTGGCTCACCTGCAGGCGCTGGGCCTGGTAGCCCTTCTTGTTGAAGGCGTCGACGGCCCTCTCCACCGCCGCCGTCTCGCCGCCGATCACGACCTGGCCGCGCGCGTTGAGGTTCGCCGGGACGACGTAGCCGTCGATCTGCTTCAGCTCCTCGATCACGAAGTCGGCGGGGGCCATGACCGCGGCCATCGCCCCGTTGTCGCCGAAGCTCACCTTGCTCATCTCGCGGCCGCGGGCGGCCGCCGCCTCGAGCGCCTCGGCGAAGGTGAGCACGCCGGCCGCGACGAGGGCGCCGTACTCCCCGAGCGAGTGGCCCATCACCATGTCCGGGAGAAGGCCGTACTCTCCGAGCAGCCGGCACATCGCGGTGTCCATCGTGAGGACGGCCGGCTGCGTGATCGCGGTCTGCTTGAGGTCCTCCTCCGCCTGCCTCACCGCGGCGGGGTCCTGGCGGTCCACGAAGATGTAGCTGGTCAGCCGTCGGCCGAGGATCGGCTCGAGGACGCGGTCGGCCTCCTCGAAGACGCCCGCGACGAGCTCGTCGGCGTGGGCGAGGTCGCGGCCCATGTTCACGTACTGGCTGCCCTGTCCGGTGAAGAGGAACGCGATCCTGCCGGGCGCGGGACCGCTCCCGCGGAAGACGCCCTGGGCCTGGAAGGCCTTCCAGGTCTGCGGGGCGTCGGTCGCCAGCCCCTTCTGGGCCTTCTGCAGGCGCTCGACGAGCTCCCGGGCGTCCTCGTAGTCGATCGCGATGCGCTCGGGCGCGCCGAGGTCCGAGGGGTCGGGGGCGGCGACCGGCGGCACCTGGCCCTCCTTCGCCCGGGCGAGGAGGCCGTCGAGCTTGCGGCGCAGGCCGTCGAGCGAAGCCGCGCCGATGACGAGCAGGCCCCGCAGCGGCGGCCGCGGGCCGGCAGGCGAGCCCACCGCCCCCGCCGCCGCCGGCACCGCCACCTGCGCCGGCCGCGCGCCCTTCGTGAGCGCGCCCGGCACGTGCTCCTCGAGCACGACGTGGAAGTTCGTGCCGCCGAAGCCGTAGGCCGAGACGCCGCAGCGCCGGGGTTTGCCGCTCGCCGTCGTCCACTCGCGCAGCTCGTGGTTGAGCACGAAGGGCGTCGCGCCGAAGTCGAGCCCGGGGTTCGGCGGGTGGGCGTTGAGGGTCGGCGGCAGCATCTTCTCGTGCACCGCCCAGACGGCCTTCAGCAGGCCGGCCGCTCCCGCGCCGGCCTTCAGGTGCCCGACGTTGCTCTTCGCCGAGCCGAGGGCGATCGTTCCTCTCGCCGCCGCCTCGAAGACGGCTCTCAGGCTCTCGACCTCCACGACGTCGCCCACCTTCGTGCTCGTCCCGTGGGCCTCGACGAGCCCGCACGTGGCCGGGTCGAGCCCGGCGTTCTCCCACGCCCGCGCGATCGCGAGCCGCTGGCCGATCGGGTTGGGGGCGGTGATGCCCTTGCCCTTGCCGTCGGAGGAGCCGCCGATGCCCCGCACGACCGCGTAGACCCGGTCGCCGTCCCGCTCGGCGTCCGCGAGGCGCTTGAGCAGGAAGGCGGCCGACCCCTCGCCCATCACGAACCCGTCGGCCCCGTCGCCGAACGGCCGCGTGCCGGTGGCGGAGAGCGCCCCGATCTTCGAGAACTTCACGAACGAGTTGGTGCCCATGTTGCGGTCGACCCCGCCGGTGAGGACGGCGTCGCAGTGGCCCGCCACCAGCATCTCGACCGCCGCGTCGAGGGCGGCGAAGGTCGAGGCGCAGGCCGCGTCGGCCGTGAAGTTCGGCCCCCGCAGGTTGAGGACGTTCGCCACGCGCCCGGAGAGGATGTTCGACAGCTCCCCCGGCATCGTGTCCTCGGTGATGTCGGGCATCCCCTTGCGGACCACCTCGTGCCAGCGGGAGAGGATGGCCTCGCGCACCGGGGCCGGCAGGTCCAGGAACTCCTTCGTCTCGGTCAGCAGCCGGCGGTACTCGGGGAACGAGATGCGCAGCGTGGTGAGGTAGTGGCGCTCCCCCGCCATCGCGTTGCCGAACACGACGGCGGTGCGCTCCGTGTCGAGCGCCTTCTGCGGGTACCCGTAGTCGGCGAGCGCCTCGGCGGCGATCGTGATCGCCCACTGCTGCCCCTCGTCCATCGCGGCCGCCACGCGGGGCGGGATGTGCCACCGCTTCCAGTCGAACTGGAAGCCGCGCACCCAGGCGCCGATCTTGCTGTAGGTCTTGTCCGGCGCCGCGGGGTCGGGGTCGTAGTAGTCGGCGACGCTCCAGCGCTCGGGCGGGACCTCGGTGATCGAGTACCTCTTCGCCCACACGTTGTCGCGGAAGGCCCCGGCACTCGGGGCGTCGGGCAGGATCGCCCCCAGGCCCACGATCGCCACGGCACGCCCGTTCCGGTCGCTCATCGATGCTGCTCCTTCACCTGGCCGGGAAGGCCCGGACGAGGTCTCTCGCGATCCTGTCCATGTCCTCGACGAGGCCGGCCTGGGCGTCGACCGCGGCGTCGAGATCGAGCTGCTGCTTCAGGTTGGGGTCGGCCTGGCCCGCCCCGAACGCCCAGCGCAGGCCCTCGCCCGCGACCTTGAGGCAGGCCTCGCGCGCGTGGACGCGGGCCATCGCCTCGAGCGTCCCCGGCTCGAGGCCGCTCGCCTTCGTCGGCGCGGCGGCGGCCCGCTCGGCGAAGAGGGCGGCCGTCTCCGCGTAGGCGATCAGCTCCCCGAGCCGGAACAGCACGTGCTGGTTGCGGGTGAGACGGTCGAGTCGCGCCCGCTCGAGCAGGGCGGCGAGCGAGCGCAGCGCCATCGCCGCGAGGCCCGAGCCGACGCCCGGCGACTGCGCGTGGCGTGCGTCGGCCCGCGCGGCCCAGTCGAGGTAGTACTGCCCCCGGCTCTTGAGGTGGAGCTGCCAGCGGTCGCGCGCGATCGTCCACTCCATGATCTCGGAGGTGCCCTCGTAGATCGTGGTGATGCGCACGTCGCGCTTGATCTTCTCGACCATGTACTCGCGGGTGTAGCCGTAGCCGCCGAGGGCCTGGATCGCGTCCTCGGCGGCCCTGTTCCCGGCCTCGGTCGCGAGGTACTTGGCCACCGCGCCCTCGGTCGCGAGATCGTCCTCGCCGGCATCGAGGCGCTCGGCCACCCACTCGATGTAGTGGCGCGCCGCCTCGAGGCGGACCGCGTTCGGCACCAGCAGCTTGTGGGTGTAGCCCTGCTTCTGGCTGAGCGGTCCCCCGCCCTGCACGCGCTCCTGGGCGTAGCGGATCGCCCGGCGCAGCGCCTCCCAGCCCGCGCCGAGGCCGAACGCCGCGACCATGAGGCGCGTGTAGCCGAAGACGGCCTGGGCCTGGGCGAGGCCCTTGCCCTCGACGCGGCCGATCAGGCGGTCGGCGGGGACGTACACGTTCTCGAGAAAGAGGGCGGCCGTGTTCGAGGCCCGGATGCCGTGCTTGTCCTCGGGCTTGCCCGCGGTGAAGCCCTCGGCCCCCTTGTCCACGAGGAACCAGGAGGTTCCCCCGGGAGCGTTGGCCAGGATCGTGTACCGGTCGGCCACCCCGCCGTTGCTGATCCACTGCTTGCGCCCGCTGATCCGGTAGCCGACGACCGTCCCGTTCTCCTCGACCGGCACGGCCACCGTGCTGAGCGCGCCGAGATCGCTCCCGGCCTGCGGCTCGGTCGCCCCGTAGGCGTAGAAGTGGCCGTGCTCCGCGAGCGCCCCCAGCCACTCGGCCTTCTGCTCCGGCGTGGCGCCGACGTTGATGGGGTCCGTCCCCAGGAACGTCGCGAGGACTCCGGTGGCGATCCCGAGGTCGATCGAGGCCATGGCCTCGGAGACCCGGTAGATGTCGTACGCCCCCCCGCCGAGCCCTCCGAACTCCTCGGGGATGGTGAGGAGGTGGAGGCCGATCCGGGCCGGGTCGTACAGGTCCTTCATGACCTTCTCGGGGAACTCGTGGCCGAGCTCGATCTCGAGCAGCTTCGCCGGCGGGAGGTTCTCCTCCGCGTACTCCCGCAGCGTCGTCAGGATCTGGTCGAGCATGTCGGCGTCGAGTCGCGCCATGGGACCCCCTGTCCTTTCTCGGTGTCGGACGCGCCGCGGTCTTCGGGAGGGCGGAGGGACGACCGCGTCCAACGGAAAGGCTCCGAACGCAACGGAGCGCCCGAATCCTACCGAAACGACAGGCCGCGAAGAATCCTGCCGGTATCTCAGGGCACGTAGTTCATTTGTCGCATGGCCGCCGCGGGCCGATCGGGCGATCCTGTGATCATCCGGGCCGCTGCGGGGAAGGACTTCCCCGGATCTTCATTCATATCAGTGAGATCGATGCGGAAGACAGGAGGCCGATCTGACCAGCCGGGCAAATGGGGCCGTCGGCGCGGGCGTGGCTCTGCTCGCCCTCGTCCTCCTCGTGACGCTCCGCCCCTCCGCCCATCCCCCTGTGCCCGAGCCCTCCCACGGCCCGGACGAGGCGACCCCGCTCGCCGGCTCCAGGAGCTGCCGCCCCTGCCACGCGGTGTTCTTCGAAAAGTGGTCGACGTCGTTCCACGGCCTCGCGATGCAGGCGCACACGGCCGACTTCGCGCGCGCCCGGCTGACGCCGCAGGAGCGGCCGATCGAGATCCGCGGGCGGCGCTACCGGGCCGTGGTCGGCACCGGTGCCGACCACGTCGAGGAGACGGGTCCGGCGGGGACGAGGACGCACCCGATCGTCCAGGTGCTCGGGGGAAAGAACGTGTGCTACTTCCTCACCCCCCTCGAGCGCGGGCTCCTGCAGGTCCTGCCCGTGGCCTACGACGTGAACCGGAGGGAGTGGTTCTCGACCGCGGGCAGCGCGGTCAGACACTTCGAGGGCGTCACCGACGAGGAGCTCGACTGGACGGACCGGGCCTACACGTTCAACACGTCGTGCTTCGGCTGCCACGTGAGCCAGCTCGCCACGAACTACGAGCCGGCCACGGACTCGTACCGGACGGTGTGGGAGGAGCCCGGCGTCTCGTGCGAGACGTGCCACGGGCCGGCCGGCGAGCACGTGAAGGCCTTCGAGGGGCTCGCTCCCGGCCAGGCCCCCCCGGACGGGACGATCGTCTCGGTCAAGTCGCTCTCGGCGGAGCAGCGCAACGACCTCTGCGCCTCCTGCCACGCCAAGGCGAGCCCGCTGTGGACGTCCTTCCGACCCGGCGAGCGCTTCTTCGACCACTTCGACCTCACGACGCTCGAGGCCCCCGACTACCACCCGGACGGGCGCGACCTCGGGGAGAACTACACGTTCACCTCGTGGCGGCAGAGCCCCTGCGTCGAGGCGGGCGGCTTCGACTGCATGCACTGCCACACCTCGAGCGGCCGCTACAAGTGGAAGGACCGGCCGAACGACGCCTGCCTCCCCTGCCACGAGGAGCGAGTGAGGAGCGCGGCGGCCCACACGCGGCACCCCGGCGACGGCCCCGGCACGCGGTGCACCGACTGCCACATGCCGAAGACCGAGTTCGCCCGGATGATCCGCTCCGACCACTCGATGCGGCCGCCCTCCCCCGCGGCGAGCCGGGAGCTCGGCTCGCCGAACGCCTGCACGATCTGCCATGCGGAGCGGGGCGTGGCGTGGGCGGAGAAGGCGGTGCGCGCCTGGGGTCAGGGACGCTGGTCCGAGCGGATCCTCCGGGAGGGCCGCCTCGTCGCCATGGCTCGCAAGGGAGACTGGACCGGACTCCCCCGGGTCCTCGCCTACCTCCGGGAGCCCGGCCGCGACGAGGTCGTGACCACGTCGCTCGTGCGGCTCCTCGCCGGCTGCCCGGACGCGTCGAAGTGGCCGGTCCTGCGCGCCCTCTCGGCCGATGCCTCGCCGCTCGTCCGGGCCGCGGCGGTGACCGCGCTGGCCGACGACCCGGCCTCGCGCGAGCTCGTGCTGGCCGCGACCCGCGACGTCGTCCGGCTCGTCCGCGTGAGGGCGGCGGCCGCGCTGACGACCGTCGACCCGGCGACGGTGCCCGAGCCGGCCCGGGCCGGCCTCCTCGCCGCGCGGGACGAGCACCAGCGATCGCTCCTCGCCCGGCCGGACGACTACGCCTCGCAGTACAACCTCGGGAACCTGCACCTCGAGCGCGGCGAGCCCGGCCCCGCGGCCGAACGCTACCGTCGGGCCGTGGCGCTGCGCCCGGACCACGTGGCGAGCCTCGTGAACCTGTCGATGGCCGAGGCGCGGCAGGGCCGCCTCGCGGAGGCGGAGGCCGTGCTGCGCGAGGCGATCCGGGTGCAGCCCCGCGAGGCGGCCGCCCACTACAACCTCGGCCTGCTCCTGGCCGAGCGGGGCCGGCCGGCGGAGGCGCAGGGCGCCCTGCGGCGGGCCCTCGATCTCGACCCGAGCAGCGCCCGAACGGCCTACAACCTGGCCGTGCTCGTGGCCGGGACGAGCCCGAAGGAGGCCGCCGCGCTCGCCGGGCGCGCCGCCGGGGCCGACCCGTCCGACCCGCGCTACGCGTTCACGCAGGCCTTCTACCTCGAGAAGGCGGGCGACACGGCGAGCGCCGAGCGCGTGCTGCGGGGGCTCGTCGTCCGCCACCCCGGCCACCGCGACGCCTGGGCCTTCCTCGGGGCGCTGCTCGAGGCGGGCGGGCGGACGGCCGAGGCCGCCGACGTCTACCGCCGCGCGGCCGGGACCGCCGCCCTCGCGCCGGCGGATCGGCGGGCCTTCGAGGCCCGCTCGCGTTAGGGGCGGAGCTTCTCCGCGACGCCGCGCAGGGTCCCCAGCCCCTCACGTTTCTTTGCGATCCCCGGCGAGATCTTCACAGCCTGAGGCGGGGCGAGCGTGCTCCAATCGTGCCCTGACCGCCGCAACGCAACGGAGGAATCGATGAGACAACGTGGAGTCGTCGCAGCGCTCGTGGGCCTCGCCGTCCTGGCGGGGGCGCCGTTCGCTTTCGCCGGAGGGGCGGGCGGGGAGGAGAAGAACGAGGTCGTGGTCTTCGGCGGCGCGTCGATTCTGGATGCCAGCCGGAGCGACACCCGGACGGTCGGGCTGCCCTCGTGGCCCGGCGACCGCTGGCCGGGCTTCCCCGAGATCCAGCTGAGCGCCGACGCCTCGCTCGGCTCGAGCGCCCTCTTCGGCGTCCGCTACTCGCGCTACGTGAAGGGCCGCCTCGCGGTGGAGGCCGACTTCGCGGTCGCCCCCACCCACGACCTCGAGGCGGGCGGTGAGCTGTGCGTCGGGGGCCGCTGCTTCGGGAGGCCGGGACGCGACCGGGGCCAGGGGCCCTGGCCCTGGGGACGCGGCCCGAGCCTCGAGGATCTCGACCTCGACGGCCTGCGCACGCGCAGCGTGACCGCCTGGCACTACGGCGGCGGCCTGACCTACGACGTCACGGGCGGGGACGTCCGCCCGTTCGTGGTCTTCGGGGCGGGCGGGGTGTCCTACAGCGAGGCCCGGGAGGGCTCGACCGACTTCGCGCTGCGGTTCGGGGCGGGCCTCAAGGTCCTCTTCGGTCGCGTCGGTGCGCGCGTCGACGTGGTGGACCACCTCGTGGTCGACCACTTCCTGAGCGGGAAGGCCGAGCACGACATCCACGCGACGGCGGGTCTGCTCGTGCGGTTCTAGGACGCGGGCGTCGCCCCCGCGCGGCCGCGGCGCCGGTTCACCCGAGCAGGGGGGAGAGCTCGGCCACGGGAGCGACCTCGACCGGCTCCTCCCCCTTCCGGAAGACCCGGGCGCCCGCCATGCCCTTGAGCAGCACGGACTCTCCCTCCACCCGCAGGATGGCGCCCTCGCGCAGGCCGACGACGGGCGCCTCGTTCTCCTCGTGGAACTCGCGGATCCGTGTCTCGCGCGTCTCGCCCATGTGGGTCGAGCCGGGCACGGGGTCGAGGTAGTGAGGGTTGATCTGGAAGGAAACGAGGCCCAGGGCATCGAGCGATCGAGGCTCGACGATCGGCATGTCGTTCGTCGTCCGGATCGTCGGACAAGCGAGGTTCGAGCCCGCGCTCGCCCCGGAGTAGACCATGCCCCCGGCGACGCGGCGGCGGATCTCGGGCAGGACCCCCCTCTCGTCGAGCGCCTTGAGGAGGCGGAACGTGTTGCCCCCTCCGCAGAAGACGGCCTCCGCCTCCCCCACGGCCCGGACCGGGTCCGCCGCCTCGTGCAGGGAGTCGAGCGCGAAGCCCATCTCCTCGAACGCCGCGCGGGCCTTCGCCGCGTAGCCGTCCCGGTCCTGAAGCGCGTAGGGGACGAAGAGCACCCGCTTCACCCCGGCGAGCGCGTCCCGGAGCTCGGGAACCGCGTGCTCGAGGTAGCGCGTCCCGAAGACCGTCGAGGTGCTGATGAGGACGAGTCGTCTCGTCATGGCCCCGGAAGCATAGTCCGAACGGGGTCAGATCTTGAATCTGCTCATCGTGGAGCGAAATGCCTCATTTCAAGATCTGACCCCACGCTCCCCGAGCGCTTCGCGGAGCAGGGCCGGGAGGCCCAGGACGGTCTCCTCGGCCGCACCGTCTCGGCCGACGGGCCATCGACCGGCCCCTGAGCCGCGCGGTGGATCGCTGTCCTTCGCCGGTTGAACCGCCGGGAGCCTTGCGCCTATCATCCGCCGACCCTGGGAAACGGAGCGAGCATCGATGAAGAGAACCCTCGGGCTGTGCGCCCTTCTCGCCGCGCTCGCCGCCGGGGCCACGGCCCAGGACGCGCACTACTGGACGTACGGCTACGGGCCGATCGGACAGCTGACGGAGGGCACGCTCGTCGGCGGCGTGAGCGACCTCTCGGCGATCTACTACAACCCGGGGGCCCTCGCCCTGCTCGACCGGCCTCGCTTCCTCATCAACCTGACCTCGATCGAGCTCGCGAACATCGATGTGCCCGACGCGGCGGGGCAGGACCTCGACTTCGACCAGATGGTCTTCGACGTCGTCCCCGCCATGGTCGCGTTCAGGGTCACGGGCGACGAAGGAGACGACGACCAGGTCGCGGTCGCGATGCTCTCTCGGCACGACTCCGACTGGGACCTGGGATACAGCCACGTGGCGATCGGCGCGTCCCCCGACGCGTCCGCGGGCTACGGCCGCTTCCGCCAGCGGCTGCTCGAGTACTGGGTGGGAGGGACCTGGTCGCACCGCCTGGGCGACCGGCTCTCCGTGGGACTGTCCCCGTTCGTCGGCTACCGGGCCCAGCGCAGCCGCCGGTCCGTCGCCGGGGCCGCCCTCTCGGAGGGAGCGGTGGGCTCGGTCTTCGTCGGGAGCGAGAACGAGTACAACCACCTCCGCGTCCTCGCCAAGGCCGGCGTCGCCTGGCGCCCCGGCCGCTTCGAGCTGGGCGCGACGGTGACCGCCCCCGGCTTCAAGGTGTGGAGCAACGGCAAGTCGGCCTTCAACGCCACGGTGGCCGGCGTCGCCTCCGCCCCCCTCCTCTCGGCCTCCCAGCAGCCCGGGCTCTCCTCGACGTACCGCGCGCCCTGGTCCGTGGCCGGCGGGGCGACGTGGCGCCGCGAGGGGACCGCGGTCCACACCACGGTCGAGTGGTTCTCCTCGGTCGACACCTACGACATCCTGGAGCTCGAGCCCGCTCCGGTCGCGGGCTCGACGACGACCATCCCCTTGAGCTTCCGGGGCGCGGCGCAGAGCGTCCTCAACTTCGGCGCGGGCCTCGAGCACCGGCTCGGCGACCGGCTGACCCTGTACGGAGGCATCGCCCGCGACGCCTCGGCCCACGTCCCGGAGCGGGACACCTTCGGCGCGTGGGACCTCGTCGACGTCACGCTCGGCCTCGCCTACGACACCTCGCGCGCCCGGCTCGCCTTCGGCGCCGCCTACGCGTGGGGCAGCGGCGAGGTGAACCAGGTGATCGCACCGCCGGGTCAGCCGCTTCCCACGCTGCCGGCGGATTTCAGCCGGTGGACCTTCTCGATCGGCGCGTCCTTCAGCGGGTCGGGCCGGTAGGGCTCAGAGCGACCGGAAGAAGGCGACGCTCTTCGGGATCTGGCCGACCGGGTCGGCGCTCTCGTCCTCGAGGTAGTGGATCTCGACGCCCGCCGCGGGGCCGGCGGCCACGATCGCCCTGATGTCGATCTGGCCCGTGCCGAGGACGACGTTCGACTCCGGCCGGTGCGCCGCCTCCGACCCGGGGGCGACGCCTTTCGCCATGTCCTTGAGGTGGGTGTACCAGATCCGGCCCGCGTACTTCTTCATGAGGGCGAGCGGGTCGGCGCCGCCAGCGGTCACCCAATAGACGTCCGCCTCGAACCCCACGTCCGGGCCCGACTCCTTCGCGAGGACGTCGAACAGCGTCCCCTCCGGGGCCTTGCCGAACTCCTGGCCGTGGATGTGGTACGCGAAGCGCTTGCCCGCCGCCCGGCAGGCCTTCGACCACTTCGCGAAGTCCGCCGCCGCCCTCAGGATCTCCTCGCGGGAGGCGAAGGGCTTCGACTCGTGCGGCAGGTACGGGTTGACGAGCGTTCTGGCCCCGAGCACGTCGGCGTCCTTCAGGACGCCGACGATGTCCTGCGCCAGGCGGTCGTAGCCCACGTGCATCGCCTGCACGCGTAGCCCGGCGGCCTTGAGCTGAGGCGCGATCTCCGCGCCGAACGGGCCGAACGTTTCGACCTCGTCGAACCCCCAGCTCCTGATCTGGGCGAGGGTGCCGGGCACGTCCTTCGCGAGCTGGGTCCGCACGCTCCACAGCTGCAGGCCGAGGGGGGCCTTGGCGGGGGCCGCCTGGGCCAGCCTCTGCCACGCCGTGGCCGCCGCCGTACCCGCCGCCAACGCACCCAGGAAGGATCGACGCGTCGTCATGCTCTCCTCCAATCGGTCGAGAAGCGTCATTCAATCACGAAACGGCCTAGCGCAGGCCCTGGTAGGCCTTGCCCTTCGTCCGGGCGAGGAACTTGAGGTTGCGGTCGATGAGCGCGATCCGCTGCTCGACGCACGCGGCGGAGCGCAGCGGGTCCTCCGGCGTGTTGAGCACGTAGTCGAGGAGGCGCTCCACGGTGGTCGTGGCCACGTGGGTCCGGGTGTCGGAGGAGCCGTAGTAGAGGAAGACCTCGCCCGACGCCTTCATCACCGCGCCGTTGCAGAAGGCCACGTTCGACACGTCCCCCACCCGCTCCTCGCCCTCCGGGGCGAGGAGGTACCCCCCCGGACGGGCGATCACCTTCGCCGGGTCCTCGAGGTCGCACAGGAAGGCGTAGAGGACGTAGCGCAGGCCGGCCGCGGTGCTGCGCACCCCGTGCGCGACGTGCAGCCAGCCCTTCGGGGTCTTCAGGGGGGGCGCCCCCGCGCCGTTCTTGACCTCCTTCACCGTGTGGTAGACCTTCGGGTCGACGATCCGCTCCTCGCCGATCTCCGCCCCCTCCATCGTCTCGCACAGCGCGAAGCCGATCCCGCCCCCCTTGCCCGCCTCGATGAAGCTGTCCTGCGGTCGGGTGTACAGCGCGTACTGGCCGTGCACGAGCTCGGGGTGGAGGACGACGTTCCTCTGCTGGGCCGACTGCGACTTGAGGTCGGGAAGCCGCTCCCACTTCACGAGGTCCTTCGTCCGGGCGATCCCGGCCTGGGCCACCGCCGACGAGGTGTCCCCGGGGGGCGCGTCGGGGTCCTTTCTCTCGGTGCAGAAGATCCCGTAGATCCACCCGTCCTCGTGGGCGGTGAGGCGCATGTCGTAGACGTTCGTGTCCGGGACGTCCGTCTCCGGCATCACCACCGGGTGGTCCCAGAAACGGAAGTTGTCGACGCCGTTGTCGCTCTCCGCCACCGCGAAGAAGCTCTTGCGGTCGTTCCCCTCCACCCGGGCCATCAGGCAGATCTTCCCGTTCCACTCGATCGCCCCCACGTTGAAGACGCAGTTGACCCCGAGCCGCTCGAGCAGGAGCGGGTTCCTCCTCGGGTCGAGGTCGTAGCGCCAGAACAACGGGGTGTGGGCGGCGGTGAGCACCGGGTGCTCCCAGCGGTCGAAGACCCCGTTGCCGTCCTTCACCCGCTTGTTCTTCCGCTCGACGAGCCGCGTGTGCTGGTCGATCTTGCGCGAGAGCGCCTTCTCGAAGTCGAACGCCATCGTCGTCCTCCTGTGAAGGACCGGCTATGAGACGGAGACCTCCAGGCCGCAGGGGCTGAGGGAGAAGTCCACGAGGCGGGCCCGCTCGTTCTCGAAGCGCCGCCGGAGCACGTCGCGCACCGCCTCCGCTTCGTCCCGCCCGTCGGAGAGGAAGAGCGCGTAGCCGCCCCCCCCCGCCCCGAGCAGCTTCACCCCGCGGAAATGCGGCCGCGTGGCGGCGAGGACCGCCTCGACCTCCTCGTTGGTCGTGCTCGGGTGGATCCTCTGGTTGGCCGCCCACGACAGGGCGAGCACGTCGGCGAGGGCCCCGCGGTCGCGCCTCTCGATCGCGTCCTTGGCGTCCCTCGCGAGCTGGGCCATGTGGCGCAGGGTGAAGAGGTAGGCCCGGCTCGCCCCGTTCACCTGGTCGACCACGTCGGAGAGGATGCTCCGGGCGAGCCGGGTGATCCCGGTGTAGAAGAGCGTGAAGCAGGCGAGGCTCTCGCGGTCCTGGAAGAGGAAGGGATCGAGCTGGTGGATGACCGGCTGCGGGCGCAGGCCCGGCCGGCTCTCCACGCACTTCACGCCCCCCACCAGGCCGCCGATCTGGTCCTGCCACCCGCCGCCGGTCGTCAGCATCTGCTCGACCTGGAGGACCTGCCGGAAGAGCTCGTCGAGGACGATCGGACGGCCGAGAAAGCGCGAGAGGCCGGCCAGGATCACCCCCGCGAGGATCGAGGAGGTGCCGAGACCCGAGCCCTTGGGCACCGCGCACAGGAGGGTGATCTCGAGGCCGCATCCGAGCGCGTGGAGGGCCTCGCCCAGCGTGCCGCCCTGCGCCCCGTCGAGCCCCACCAGGCACAGCGCGGCCTTGGGGAGGGCGAAGGCCGACCCCGGGTCGCGGTAGTCGCGCAGCTCCTCGAACCGCACGAAGGTCTCGGTGTGACCGAGGTCGATCGAGTGGACGCGCACGTGGTGCAGGGCGGTGCGCCGCACGAAGACCTGGATGGGGGGCTGGCCGTTCAAGTCGACCGCGAGGTTCACGACCCGCCCGCCCTCGCGCAGCGTGTACGGGGGGGTGTCGGTCCAGCCTCCGGCGAGGTCGAAGCGCACGGGCGCGCGCGACCAGACGATCTGGTCCTCCTTGAGGGCCGCGCGCAGCGGGGGGCGCTCCCCGCCCCGGCCGACGTAGTCGATCTCCGGGCCGCCCGCCCGGGCCGCGTCCGCGCCGGGGAAGGCGGCCCGCAGGAGCCTCTCCCGGTAGGCGCGAAGCAGGGGATCGTCCGTGCGTTCGAGCCAGGCCTCGAGCGGCTCGCGCCACTTCTCCCCCGAGAACGCCACCGCGAAGTCCCGCGCGCCGACCGAGCGCCAGCCCTGGCCCCGGCGCACGAGGGCACGCAGCGCCTCGAGGCGCAGGGCGACCCGCCGGTCCTCGCGGCGCACCGCGTCGTCGCGATCGTTGATCTGCGCGATCGACAGGCGCCGGCCCGCGCGGAAGGCGGCCGTCCACCTCGCGTCGGGCCGGCTCCAGTAGCCCTCGAGGAGGTCGGGCGGGGGGTCGAGGCAGAACAGCCGCGCCTCGAAGAGGTCCGTCCCGCCGCCCGCCTCGAACACGTCCTCGCGCCGCAGGCCCCGCTCGGCCAGCCACTCGTCGAGGGGCTGCCCGCAGAAGACGAGGTCGCGGGCGTCCTTCACGGGCTTGAGGCTGTCCCTCGCGGAGAGGACGACCACGACCCGGCCCTCGCTCAGCCGCCGGCCGTCGAGGGTGAAGCCCGCCGGCACTCCGGACAGGGTCACCCCCTCGAGGCCGACGACCAGGTTGTCGCCGCCGAGGGCGCCGAGCGAGCACGCGGAGCAGGACTCGACGAGGACCGGGGCCTGGGCGACGACCGTGAAGTGGACCCCGGCGCTGTTGTGGACGATCCGGTCCGCGGCCTCGAAGGGCCGGATCTCGCCGTCGTCCGGCTCGTAGAAGGGGCCCACCCGGTGGGCCAGCAGGGTGCGGCACGCCTCGGGCAGCTCGCCGAGGCTCCCGACGTGCTCGAACACGGTCGAGCGGGTGACGGTGCCCCCGAGCCCGAAGGGATGGAAGGCCTCGTACAGCGCGCGGGCCGCCTCGACCGGGAGGGCGCTCGCGGGCCCCACCCGCTGCCAGAAGGCCTCGAACGACAGGGCGGCGAGGCACGCGGTGAGGACCTCGAGGTAGAGGTCGAAGCGCAGCCGGCCCGCGGCGAGGGCGCCCCTGACCGTCTCCCGCCCGACCCGGGCGCGGCCGAGCTCGACGAGCGCATGCGCGGCGCGGGGGGAGAGCGAGACGAGACCGATGTCGAGCGCGCAGTCGCCGGTCCCCTCGAGGAGCGCTTCCCGCGCCAGGACCTCGGGGGGCGCCTTCTGGAAGTAGTCGAGGACGCGCTCGCGCCGCTGGTCGAAGCGGAAGACGCCGTGCCGCGAGCCCTGCTCGAGCGAGGCGGGCTTGGCGAAGCCGAAGACGGGCCCCCGGTCCTCCGGCACGCCGTCCGTGTCGAACCGGACGACCGCGTCGCCCGAGGCGACGACGATCTCGCCGCGCCGCCACGGGTACTCGAAGAACAGGCCGAGCTGCGCGTCGAGCACCACCGGCGGCAGCAGCGCGCTCGAGGCCAGGGGCAGGGGCGAGAAGAGCTTGCCCTCCGGCGCGTAGGCGGGGAGCCTCCGGCTCTCCCCGCCGGCGTGGATCACCAGGATCCGCTGCGAGGCGAGGGCGGCCCCGCCGTCTCCCCCCCGCGTCTCGAGCAGCCGCTCGAGGGCCAGGAGCGTGCTGCCCCCGGTTCCGACCCTCCCTCCCGGCGGGTCGGGCACGACATCGAACGCGACCTCGCGGGGGTACAGGCCCTGGTCGCGCCGCCGCTCGATCAGGGTGCGGAAGGCCGCGGCCTGCCGCTCCGAGGAGGCCGTGACGAGGACGGTGTCGAAGAGTCGCATCCCACTCCCCGGGAGCGGCCGCGGGCCTCCCCTAGCGCGAGACGGCGGCGGCGGCCTTGACCTGGCTCTCCACCCACGGGTAGGTCCGCGAGATCCCCTCGCGCAGCGAGACCTTCGACTCCCAGCCGATCGAGGCCATCCGGGGGGCGAGGAAGTTGCGGGCCCGCACGCCCACCGGGCCGTCCACGTGCTCGAGGCGGATCGTCTTCCCCGCGACCTCGGCCACCAGGAGCGCGAGCTGGTCGACCGAGACGTACTCGCGGCGGCCGATGTTCACCCCGCCCTCGAGGTCCGACTTCATCAGGGTGAGGATCCCGTCGACCATGTCGTCCACGTACGTGTAGGCCCGCATCGCCGTCCCGTCGCCCCACACCTCGATCGTGCCCCCGTCCTCCGCCTCCGCGACCTTGCGGCACATCGCGGCCGGCGCCTTCTCCCGCCCGCCCCGCCACGTGCCCTCCGGCCCGTAGCAGTTCTGGAAGCGGGCGAGGCGGACCGTCATCCCGTAGCGGCGGCCGTAGGCCATGGCCGTCCGCTCGGCGTAGAGCTTCTCCCAGCCGTACTCGTTGTGCGGGAGGGCCGGGTACGCCTCGTCCTCCGCGATCTCGGGCTCGTCCGGCCCCATGTCGCGGTACACGCACGCGGAGGAGGAGAACAGGTACCGGGGCACCCCGGCGGTGGCCGCGGCGTGGGTCATGTTGAGGTTGATCAGGCAGCTGTTGCGCATGATCTCGCACTCGGCCGAGTGGATGAAGCCCATCCCGCCCATGTCGGCCGCGAGCTGGTAGACCTCGTCGAAGGGCTTGCCCTCCGGGGTGCGCACCGCGGCCTCGCAGCTCGCCGCTTCGCGCAGGTCGACCTTCAGGAAGTCGTGCGCGGCGGTGGGCGAGAACTCGGGGTGCTTCTGGTCGGCCCCGCGGACCCAGTAGCCGTCCTTCACCAGCCGCCTCACCAGGTGGCTTCCGATGAAGCCCCCCGCCCCGCACACCAGCGCCGTCTTCTTCCCGATCGTTGCCATCGTCTCCTCGCGCTTTCTCTCGACCGGCCGGCAACTTACATGGCCGCCGCGCGCGCTGTCAACGGACCCTGACCCAGCGCCCCTCGCGGGCCGAGGCGTAGGCCGCCTCCATCACCGCCACCCGCTCCGCGGCCTCCCGCGGGGTGACGAGCGGCTGGCCGGCCTTCCCGGCCACGGCGTCGACCCACTGCAGGAGCGGCTGCTCCGGGCCCGGCCGCAGCCCCCGGACCGGCGAGCCGAGCGAGGAGCCCGCGACCCGCTTGCTCTCGAAGAAGAGCTGGTCCCGCACGATCATCGCGTGCCCCTCGGTGCCGGCGATCTGGAACGCGATCGGGTTCGCCACGTCCACCCACCCCGCGGCGAGCGTCGCCACCGCCCCCCCCTTCATCCGCAAGAGCGCGGTGCCCGTCTCGTCGCAGCCCGGGTAGCGGCCGGTCACCTCGCGCACCTCGGCGCTCACCGCCTCGACCGGGCCGAGCATCCACATCAGGATGTCGAGCGAGTGGGTCCCGAGGTCGCCGAACGCCCCCACCCCGGCCACCTTCGGGTCGGCCATCCAGCGCCAGCTCTGCGCGACGTCGTCCGGCTTCTCGTCGAACCAGCCCCCGAGCGAGCCGCCGTGGCAGTTCCACGCGGAGGCCCTCGTGATCGTGCCGAAGGAGCCGTTCGCCACCTGCTCCCGCAGGAACAGCAGCTTCGGGTCGGTCCGCATGTAGTAGCCGGTCGTGAACAGGAGCCCGGCTCGCTCGATGGCCTCGGCCATCGCCCGACTCTCGGCCCCGTCGATCCCGAGGGGCTTCTCCACGAACAGGTGCTTGCCCGCTCTCGCCGCCGCCTCCACGATCTCGCGGTGACTCTTCGTCTCGGACAGGACGAGGACGCCCCGCACCTCGGGATCGGCGAGGACCTCGCCGAGCGACCCCGCCGTCCGCGCCCGCACGACCGGGCCCCACTTCGCGACGCGCCTCGGGTCGGGATCCCACGCCCACTTGAACCTCACGTCCTCCCGGCCGGCGAGCGTCCCGGTGAAGCCGGGGACGTGGATGTGCGAACAGCCGACGAGGGCGAGGGTCACCGCCGGCGCGGCCGCCTCCTGGGCTCGGGCGGGCGCGGCGGCCGCGGCCGTGGCGAGGGCGGCGGTCTTCAGGAAGTTGCGGCGGGTGTCGTCCATCGTGCTCCTCCTCACGGCGTCGTCGAGGCGCCCAGCCTACCCCCATCGACCGGCGCCCGGAAGCGCT
The DNA here is from genome assembly GCA_964561785.1 of uncultured Acidobacteriota bacterium. Taxonomy (GTDB): domain Bacteria; phylum Acidobacteriota; class Vicinamibacteria; order Fen-336; family Fen-336; genus DATBSL01. The sequence goes on from CAZLRF010000001.1 coordinate 65,563, forward strand.
GCCCCGCGGTCGTCAGACCCTCTTCACGGGTCGGCCCCGCTTTCGCCTCGGCGCCGCCCCTGCTCCACGTGGACAGGGTGACCGCACGCACCGCGCGTCCCGTCGGGTCCCAGCTCACCGTGCCCGTGGCGCCCCGCCACGGCGCGAGCGCCACCAGGGCGTCGAGGACGAGGGCGCGGTTCGGCCCCGCGCGCCGGACGGCCTCCGCCACGAGGCGCACGGCGTCGTAAGCGTGCGCGGCCAGGTAGTCCGGCGCCGCGCCCCACCGGCTCGAGAACACGCGGGAGAAGGCCACGGCCTCGGGTGCGTCGGCGTCGAACAGCCGGGGGAACCGGACGCCCTCGGCCGCCGGACCCGCCTCCTCGGCGAAGACGCGCCGCCCGAAGGGAGCCCCTCCGACGATCGTCCCGGGGAACCCGGCGCTCCGCAGGGCGCGGACGAGGCGGGCCGCGTCGCGGGCGCCGGCGAGAACGAGGACGGCCCGGGCGCCGGTTCGCACGACATCGGCCGCGACGGCACCGTAGTCCGGCCCCGCCGCGGGCACGACGAGGTGCTGGTCCGGGGCGGGAAGGCGGCGCTCGGCGAGCACCGCCCGCACGGCGCGCCAGGCGACCCGGGTATCCCGGTCCGAGGTCGTGACCACGGCCCAGGTGGCGCCGCCGGCGCCGGCCAGGACCGCATCGACCAGCACGGGGGCGAGCCGGTCGTCGGTCGGGAGAAGCGTGAACATCCACGGGACGCCGGTGAAGTTGACGCTCGGGTCGGTGCCCCCGGGGCTCAGCAGCGGCAGCCGGCCCTTCACCACGATCTGCTCGGCGAGGTGAGTGGTCGCTCCGTCGACCCCGCCGACGACGGCGAAGACGCCGCCGTCGAAGACCAGCTTCGCGAGGTCGGCCACCCCCGCCCCCCACGGGCTCTCCGACCAGGCGCCCAGCAGCCGGAAGTCGAGACCACGGTAGCCTCCGGCCGCGTTCGTCTCCTCGAGCGCGAGCAGGGCGCCCCGCCAGGCGTCTCCCCACTCGGGGTGGGTCTCGTCCGGCGGCCCGAAGAAGCCGAGCCGGACCTCGCGCAGCTCCGCCGGGGGGCCGATCTCGCGGCCCGGCCCGAGGTACGCCGTCTCCCGCGTGCGGGCGTCGAGAATCGGCGCCGGGCGCTCCTGACCGCACGACGGCGAGGCGCTCCACGGAGTCGAAAGCAGGGCGGTCCCCACGAGCCCCCGCAGGAGCCATCGCCGGTCCGCTCGCCTCATGGACGGCTCTACTTCCGCGCCGTGGTCGTGTCCGGGCGGCTCAGCCGGTCCCGGGGCGGGATGTAGCCCTTGGGGATGCCGAGCTCCGTGCGCGAGCGGTACTGCCAGTCGCCGTTCTTGAACTCCGCGAGGTACACGTCGCCCACGTCGTCGAGGCAGGCGGAGAGCTGGATGTCGCCGGTGACGCCGGGCCAGGGCTCCGGCAGGTAGGCGAGCACGTCGCGGATCTTGGCCCGGTTGAGCCCCGCCGCCTGGATCGCCCAGATGACCATGTTCATGCCGTCGTAGGCGTGGGAGGCGTAGGTCTCGGGCTCCTGCCCGTAGCGGGCGCGGTAGGCGTCCCGGAACTTCTGGAAGAGCCTCGTCTTGCTCTTCGGGTTCCAGGGGTAGGCGCAGATGACGCCTTCGGCGTTCGCCCCGGCGATCCGCACGAAGTCGGGCTGGACGCAGCGGTCGCACGCGAGGTAGGGCTGCTTCATGCCCATGGCCCGCATCTGGTTGAGGATCCTGGCGCCCTCGACGGCGTTGCCCCAGTGGACGATGGCGTCGACGCCGGACTTCTGGAGCCGCTCGAGCTCCAGCGCGAAGTCCTCCTGTCCCACCTTGTACGCCATCTCGATCGGCACCGGCTTTCCCATGCGCCGGGCGCTGTCGCGGACCTCCCGCACCCCGAACCGGCCGTAGCGGTTGCTGGAGCGGATGATCCCGATCTTGTTGTAGCCCATCTTCCGGTAGGCGTAGTCGATCAGCAGGTAGCTCTGCTGGCGGTCGTCGCCGATGTTCCGCATGACCCAGGGGATGTTGGTCTCGATGAACGTGGGGTCGGTGTCCCCGGTGTTCATCATCACGACCTCGGCCTTGAGCGCCACGCGGATGGCGATGTGGCTGTTCGCGCCGTCGATCGTGCCGAGGATCGCCCAGACCTGGTCCCCGTAGCTCTGCTTGATGATCTCGTTCCCGGAGGCGCCCCAGAGGCCGTTGTCGTTGCTGACCACGAGCTCGAAGGGGATCTTGCGCTTGAAGTAGCCGCCCCGCGCGTTCCACTCCTCGAGGGCGAGCCGCGCCCCCTGGAGCATCGGGATCCCCAGCGACTCCTCGTGGCTCTTGCCGCCGGTGGCCACCGACACCGTCGACATGATCGGGCCGATGAAGCCGATCTTCACGGTGTCGAGGTGCTCCGGCTCGGGCTCGGCCCGGCCGGGCCCCGTGTACTCCATCTGCTTCAGGAAGAACTCGTTGAACGGCCGCACGCCCCCGAACGGCTCCACGTCGACCGACGTCCCCGCGTAGTTCTCGTCCTTCCGGACCTCGAGGGGCGGCACGGTGTACGGGTCCTTGACGTCGATCTTCCGAAGCAGCTCGACGAGCTTGGGGTGGTCGAAGGAGATCCACTCCTTGAGCGGGTCCTGCCCGGTCGGCTTGTCCGCCGCGCCCGCGAGCAGGGCGCTGCCGAGGACCAGGCCGGCGATCACGCTGTGGCGTCTCATGGCTCTCTCCTCTCGTGCTCCCGCCTCAGCGGGCCTTCGCCGCCGCGGCCGGCCCGGACGCAGGGGCGGCCTCGACCTTCGGCGCCGTGCCCATCCGCGGCCGCTCCCGCAGCCGCGGGTAGTAGCCCTCGCCGATCCCCCAGCCCACGCCGTGGGAGGTGGCGATGAAGACGTCGTCGCCCTCCACGTCGGCGTTGACGATGAACGAGTGCGGCACGTTGACGTCCATGTCGATCTCCTCGACGGTGGTCAGCGTCTTGTCCTCCGGGCGCAGGCGCTGCTTGACGACGGCGCGCCCGCGGTGCCCGTTACGCGTGTACTGGACCCAGGTTTCCGGCTCCAGGTCCACGACCGCCCCCACGCCCTTGTCCGAGCAGTACCAGGCCTCGTGGGCGCTGCGTCCCTTGACGTTGTTGTTGAAGAGGTTCGGCAGGCCGCCTTCGGTGTCGGGGAACCCGCGCCAGCTCCGGCCGTCGTAGCGGCTGGCCCCGAAGTAGGAGGAGACCCACGTCGCCCCGTCGACGCTGGTGACGCCGGTCACGATCACGTGGTTGATGCCGTCGTCGCGGTACAGGTCGATCTCCATCTCCCCGTCGGGGTCGAGGTACTCCTGCCAGCGCCCCGTGGCGAGGTCGTACTCCAGGACCCCGCTCCCCCAGACGGCCAGGTAGACCTTGTTGGCCTGCGCGCCGTAGTCCACGGCGTAGTTCCAGATCTCCTCCATGGGGGCGTTCTTCTCGGTGAAGATCGCCCACTCGCCCGTCCTCGTGTTGAGCCGCGAGGCCCCGGCGGTGGTCGCGCACCAGACGCTCTCGTTCTCCACGACCACGTCGTACACGACGTCGTTGACGAGACCGCTGTTGAGCTGGTGCCAGTGGTCGAAGCGGTCGCCGGAGAGGCGGGCGAGGCCCCCTCCGAACAGCCCCAGCCAGACGTCCCCCGTCCGCTTGTCGACGTCGATCCCGGCGATGGAGCGGAAGGGCAGGCCGTCCTCCTCCTTCCACACCTTGACCACCCTGCCCTGGCCCTTGTCGACGAGGGCGAGCCCGTTGTCCGTCCCCACCCACAGGTCGTTCCCGTTGGACCGGACCGCGAAGACGTGGTTGCTCGGGAGCCCGTTCTCCGTCGTGAACTGCTTCCACTTCGTGTAGACGTACGGCAGGCGGAGGGCCGGCGCCGGAGCGTCCGCCGCGGCTGCCCCTCCGGGCAGCCACGCCGCCATCAGGACCCACCCCACGCCGCGAAACGCTCGCATCATGGCTTCCTCTTCCCTTTCGGATCTCAGAGCGTCTTGAGGTACTCGATGAGGTCGTTCAGGCCGTCCTTCGTCATGTCGTTGGTCACGCCGTGGGTGTCGTAGGGGTTGAAGCGCGTCCAGATCTCCTCGAGCGTGTGGGCCACCCCGTTGTGCAGGTACGGCGCCGAGTCGTAGATGTTGTTGAGGTGCGGCACGTCGAAGCGTCCCTGCACGTCCAGCCAGCTCCGGGAGCCCACGTCGCGCCGGCTGCGGTCGGTGTAGTAGGGCGGGAAGTGGCAGGTGACGCACCGGTTGTCGACCGGGATCTCGGTCCCGTCGGCCTTGTGCGTCCGCTCGAAGATGGCCTTCCCGCGCGCCTGCGCCGGCGTCAGCTCGGCCCCCGCCGCCCGGTAGCGGTTCGGCGGGCGGGGGATGGTGACGGTGTAGTCGTTCACCGCCTGCAGCTCCTCCCTGGTGAACGGCTGGATGCGGGTGAAGAAGGCGGCGAGCCGCGCCCCGCACTGCCGCGCGAGCGACGGGTTCGTGCCCTCCCATTTGAACGGGTCGGTGTCGTAGATCCCGCGCAGGGTCCGGTTGTCCACGGGGTTCACCCCGATGCCGTCGGCCTCGATGTCGTAGGTGAGGCCGTCCACGTGGCCGTCCGGGTGGCAGGAGGCGCAGGCGAACTGCCGCTGGAAGGTGATGTTGGCGCTGTGGAAGAGCTTCTCCCCCCGGCGCGTGTGGGTCGTGTGCTTCGGCCCCCCGAGGTCGACGCGGGCGACCGCCTCGCGCCTCGCCACGTCGATGACGGTGAGCGAGTCGTCGAGCTGATTCACGACGAAGACGGTGGCCCCGTCGGGGGTCACCGTGACCCCGCGCGGGGCGTCCTTCGTCTCCACGTAGCCGAGGACGAACTCGGACGACTTGCCGAGGTGGTTCGGGATCACCTCGGCCCGGTCGCGCTCGGAGGCCCCCTCGAGGAGGCCGATCAGCCGCTCGACGTCGACCACGGCCACGCGGTTCGTGCCCTGGCTGGTGACGAAGGCGAGCCGCCCGTCCGGGCTGAGGGCCACGTCGGCGGCGTCGGCGAAGTACCAGTTGGGCTCGTCGAGCAGGACCTGGTCGATTCTCCCGTCCGCCCAGGCGACGCCCAGGCCGTTGGTGATCGTCCAGCCCTGGTGGATGCGCGTCATCGGCACCAGGTTCTTGGTGCGGTTCAGGGTGAAGAGGGCGAAGCGGCCGGAGGGGTGCCACGCGACGCCCTGGAGAAGGTTCGCCTCCGGCACCCGCCGCCGGTCGACGACGCGCCCGGCCTCGGCGTCGATCACGGTGAGCTCCGAGACGGACGGCACGCGGAAGGGGACCGGCCTCGACAGCGTGTTGGTCGCCACGATGCGCCGCCCGTCGGGGGAGAGGGCCAGGGACCACGGGCTGCGGCTGGCCGGCAGCCTCCGCACCTCGCGCAGCTCCCGCAGGTCGACCACGGAGACGTCGTCGGTCGACGAGTTGAGGACGAAGAGCAGCGTCCCCGACCGGTTCACGAGCAGCCCGTGAGGCTCGTCCCCCACCGCGACGGTCGCCGCGACCTTGCGGCCGGGCACGTCGATCACCGAGACCGTGTCGTCGAGACGGTTGGACACGAAGGCCCGACGGCCGTCGGGAGCGAAGGCGACGTCGTTCGGCTGGCCCCCCGCGGGGATCTCGGCCACCTTCGCCCGCTTCTTCGCGTCGACCACGATCACGGTGCCGCTCGACTCGCAGGCCACCCACACCTCCGCGCCGTCCGGACGAAGGGCGAGGTTGCGCGGGGTCTTGTAGCCGGCATCGCCCGCCGACATCGTGAACGAGCCGGGGTTGTCGGCCTTCGTGGCGGCCATGGGCGCCATCATCGGATGGGCGATCTTCTTCATCGCCGCCGCGAGGTCGAACGGCTCTTCGTGGGCGCTCGCGTGGCAGCCGGCGCAGCTCGCGGAGGCCGGCTGCACCAGGCCCGCCTTCCGCGCCGCCAGGCGGTCCCTCATCACGGCCTCGGGCATGTACTCGCTGCCGGGGCCGTGGCAGGCCTCGCAGGTCACGCCGTCCGAGACGCGGGCCCCCGCCAGGAAGCGGCCGGGATCCTGCCCGTATCCTGTCGTGTGGCACTTCAGGCATTCCGGGGCCTGCTGGGGCGGGACCGCCAGGCCCTTCGCCTTCGCGATCTCGAACGCCTTGGGTGTCGCCAGGACGGCCCAGGCCCGCGAGTGGCTCGTCAGCCTCCACTGGTTGAGCTGCCGGTTCATCATCGCGGTGTTGTGGCACTTGCCGCAGGCCTCGAGACCCACGTACCTGGGCCCCGCCGCGGGGGGGGCCGGGGCGGCCCCTTCCGCCGGAGCGGCCACCCCTCCCTCGGGCGTGGGATGGGCGATCTTCGCCCAGGCCATCTCGATGTCGAGCTGCGGGCGCTTGTGGACCGCCGCGTGGCTGCCCTTGACATAATGGCACTTCGCGCACGACTCCTTCGTGGGCATCCTGAGGCCCGCCATCATCGCGGCCTTCCGGTCCTTCATCACGGCCATGTCCATGTACTCGCTGCCGGGGCCGTGACACATCTCGCACTGGATGCCGTCCTCGATGCGGAACCCGGCGTCGCGCCGCCAGGGCTCGACGTCGCTCCCGGTGGCGTGGCAGCCCAGGCAGATCGGCGAGTCGTGCGGGTCGCCGGGGATCCCGGACAGATCGGCGATCGGACGGGCCTCCGGCAGGCTGAGCGAGGCGTAGGCCCGGGCGTGGCGGGTGAGCAGCCACTTGCTGTACTGGTGGCCCATGCCCGGCCCGTCGTGGCACTTGCCACAGGCGTGGGCCCCGACGAAGACCGGCTCCCTCGCCGCCGCCCGCAGGCGCCCTCCCGCGACGAAGGCGAGGGTCACCAGCACGGGGAGGGCGACGACGCCTGCCCTGCGAACGACAGCGGCTCTAGTGTCCATCGGGCGCCACCTTCAGGATCTGGTTGGCCGGCACGCCGGCCAGCTCCTTCGTCCTCCCGTCGGGCCAGCGGATCGTGACGCGGTCGGCCCGCGTGGCCCGGCCGAGGCCGAAGTGGAGCCTTGGGTCGTTCTGCGAGAGATACCCGCGCACGGGGAACACGTCGTCGATCAGGGTGAGGCCGCCCGCGACGACCGTCACCCGCGCTCCCAGCGCGGCCAGCTTCCCGTCGGCCCGCCGCACGTCGACCTTCAGCCAGTTGTTGACCTCGCTCCCTCCGTCGTTGCGCAGGAGGTGGGGGTGGCCGTTGAGGTCCATGACGACGAGGTCCAGGTCGCCGTCGTCGTCGATGTCGCCGTACGCCGCGCCGCGCGAGTACCACTTCTTCGTCCCGAAGTACTCGCCGGAGCGGGACGCCACGTCCTGGAAGACCGCCTTGCCGTCGTTGCGCAGCAGGACCGCGTTCTCCGGGTACTCGTGGTGGGGGTGGCCGTTGGCGATGAAGACGTCCAGGTGGGCGTCGTTGTCGTAGTCGAAGAGGACGCCCCCCCACCCCGTGTACTGGCCGGTGAGCACGGCGATGTTGGAGCGGTAGACCTGGTCCTCGTAGAGGCCGTCGCGCCACACGAGCAGGCTCATGTAGTCCATGTCGGGGATGAGGATGTCGAGGCGGCCGTCCCGGTTGACGTCGCCCACCGCCGGTCCCATGGAGGAGACCCCCTGCCCGTTCTGCCCGAAGGCGAGGCCGGTCTCGATGCCGCGGTCGACGAACGCCCCCTTGCCGGTGTTCTCGAAGTAGTTGTTCTCCATCGCGTCGTTGGCGACGTAGATGTCCGGGAGGCCGTCGTTGTTGAAGTCCGCCGCCGTCGCGCTCATCCCCCGCCCCTGCTCGAACCACACCCCCGCCTCCTTGGTCACGTCGGCGAAGGTGCCGTCGCCGTTGTTGCGGTACAGGGTGTCCGGCTGGCCGTTGTAGGAGAGGGGGCCCGGGAACCCGGTGGCGGCGTAGAAGGAGCGGAACTTGCCCTCGTCGTACTCGAGGTAGTTGCAGACGAAGAGGTCGAGGTCGCCGTCCCCGTCGTGGTCGAGCCACACGCCGGAGAGGCTGAAGCGCGGGTCGCCCACGCCGGCCGCCTCGGTGACGTCCGTGAACGTGCCGTCCCCGTTGTTGCGGTAGAGCTCGTTCGGTCCGTAGTTCGAGAGATACAGGTCGAGGTCGCCGTCGCCGTCGTAGTCGGCGGCGGAGGCGGAGTAGCCGGCGGCCTTGCCCGCGACGCCGGCCGCCTCCGTGACGTCCGTGAAGGTGCCGTCGCCGTTGTTGCGGAAGAGCGCGTTCCTGAGCTTCCCGATCAGGTCCCGGCCGCGGTTGTCGGAGAGGCCCTTCGTCCAGCGGCCGTTCGGGAAGTAGATGTCGAGGTCGCCGTCGCCGTCGGAGTCGAAGAGACAAGGCCCGACCCCGGCGGCCTCGGCGATGTTGTCCATCTCGTGGTCGCCGGGGCTGTGCTTGAAGGCGGCGAGGCCGGACGGGACGGCGATGTCGGTGAAGGTCGGCAGCCTCGGGGGAAGCTCCTGCGCCAGAGCCCAGGCTCCCACGGCGGCGAGCAGGGCCGCGGTCACGGTCGTCGAACGCTTCATCTCTCCCCCCCGGCCGGCATCGGTGCGGCCTCGGCGCGGCCGGCGCGCCCGAGGCCGGCGTCCCACAGCGCCCCCAGGTCGATCCACTCGACGAACAGGCGGCGCTCGTCGTCGCCGAGGCCGGCCCCGGCCGGCATCGGCGTCACCGGCGCCTGGGCCGCCGCCCCGTCCCAGGGCCGTGCGGTGTTGCGGCCCAGGAGGTGCCAGATCAGGGGGCTCGTGCGGGCGCGGTACGGGTGCACGTAGCGGCCGGCCGCATCGCCGCCGCCCGCCGCCTCCTCCACCCCGGACAGCAGCGTCTCGTAGGCCCGGCTGAAGCGCCCCGTCGGGCCCTTCGCGGCCAGGCCGCCGTCGAGGCGCACGCGCTGGCCCTCGCCGTGGCAGGCCGTGCAGCGCGCCTCGACGATCGGCGCGATGTCCGAGCGGAAGTCGACCGAGCGCCGGCGCTCCGGGGGCAGGAGGAGGCGCGCGCCGGGCTTGCGCAGCGCGTCGACGAAGCGGCTCGGGGGCGTGCGCTCGGGGTCCTCGTGGCAGCCCACGCAGCCCTGCCGGCCCTTGTAGCGGGCCCAGATCCAGCTCGACGTCCGCAGCGCGAGACCGTCCGCGTCGAGGATCTGGAGCTGGACGGGCGTCTCGGCCGGCAGGTGGACGTGGTACGAGCCGTCAATCTCGACGGGCGCCTCGCCGATCAGGCGGCGCGACGCCATCGGGATCGCCCCCGGACCCTCCGCGTGCGACCGCGCGAGGGGAAGCCCCTCGACGACGCGCAGCCGCTTGACCGTTCCCGGCGCCAGCTCGTGGCCCAGGTCGTTGAGGGAGACGTCGAGGCCGTAGAACTCGCCGTCCGGCATCGGCGCGACGGCTTCCCCGCCCCGGTGCGTCGCCCGCGCCTCCTTCGCCCGGGCGGCCTCCTCGTCCGGGTCCTTGAGCGACGTCGAACGTCCGTCCGGCAGCGGGCGCGGGACGAGCGCCCGCGGCTGGATGTCGTGGAAGGCGGGATCGTCGAAGAGGGGGGTCACCGTGCCGGAGGCCGGGTCCACGCGCACGACGGCGTGGGTGCCGCCTCCCCCGGCCGGGCGACGAGAGGCCACCACCTGCCCGTCGGGGAGGCCGGAGGGCGAGTGGAAGAGCCCCTGCCCGGGACGGGTGACGAGACGGTGGGAGTGCAGGTTGCGGCGCAGGCTCACGGAGGCCAGGGGGCCCGCGCCGTCCCACGCCGCCGGGTCGGACTCCACGAACACGACCAGACGGTCGCGCGTCAGGCCCGGCATCGCCTTCACCCGCGCCCCCTCGTCGGCCGCGAAGACGGCCGGGTCGGTGCCGTCGGGGTTGACCCCGAGCAGCGCGACGCGGCCGTACCGCCCCTGCTCGAGCGTGGCGCGGCGCCAGCTCGCGTAGACGACGCGCCCGTCGCCCAGCACCGTGGGATCCCGGTCGGCCGAGAGGTTGTAGGTCAGACGCCAGGGCGCGGTGCCGTCGGGCTGGACCGAGTAGATCGCGCTCGCCCGTCCGGCGCCCGTCTCGTTGACGGCGGCGTCGAAGTGACGAACGAAGCCGATCTGCGGCCGGGGCGCGGTGCCCTTGGTCGGGTCGGCGATGATGACGTACACGGTGGGCAGGTAGACGGGCTGGCGCAGGTCGTCCGCCATCGCGACCACCTGGCGCACGCCCGAGCCGTCGGCGTTCATCTCGTAGATGGCCCAGCGGTCGCCCGCCTTCTTCTGGCCCGCGAACAGGACCTTCCCGCCGTCGAAAGAGACGTCGGGATCGGCCGCGCTCGCGAAGCCCGGCGTCAGGACCTTGCGGAGCGTCCCGTCCTTCACCAGCACGAGGCGGGCCCCCTCGCCGTAGTCGGCGCGCACCGTTCCGCCAGCGAGAGGACCCGCCTGCTCGGCGGCCGTCCCCACCGGGAGCTGGGTCACGACGATCGGCGGGCTCGTCGGCCGAGCCGCTCCGCCCCTCGCGGGCGGCGCGGCATCGGCCGCCGCGAAGGGCACCGAGAGGAGGGCCACGGCGAGACCGGTTCGGGGAGCGCGGCTCATGAGCGGCGGGATCTTCCGCCTCGAGGGCGCCGCTCGCGGAGGGGCACGACCGCGGTCGCGTCGATCTCGAACAGGAGGTCGCCCCGGCAGACGTCGGCCACGGTGGTCACGAGCGGGACGCCGGCGAGGCCGGAGCGCGCCACGAGCCGGGAGAACGAGCGCGCGTCGCACGGGTTCTTGAGGAAGGCCGTGGCCTGGGCCACGTCGCCAAGCCCGGCCCCCGCCCCCTCGAGCAGCGCCTCGACCGCCTCGAGCGTGAAGCGAACCTGGGCCTCGAAGTCGCCCGCGTGCACGGTCGAGCCGTGGTCGTCGATCGAGGCCGTGCCGGACACGAACAGGTAGCGCGCGTCGCCGAGCGGCACCTCCATCGCCCGCGCGAAGGCGGAGCCGTACTCGGTCGCCTCGTTCTGCTTGCGGTTGTGCAGCCGCCGCATGCCCGCGCCGCTGCCGGGATGCGGCTGCACCGCGAGCAGGTCGAGGGCGCACCACCCCCCGCGCGCGTTGCGGCCCTCGATCCCGGTGCTGGCGGGGATGCGCCCGTCCCCGCCGGGACCCATGAGGCGCATCCTCCGGAACGCCGCATTCCGCACGGCGTTGAACGGCCCGTACCAGTCGAGGATGTCGCGCAGGTAGAACCAGGTCCGCGCCACGTCGCCGAACCCGAAGCCCTCGCGGGCGAGCAGCTCGGAGGCGGCGTCGATCGCGGCCGCCGCGTCCTCCGCCGGGCCCGGGGCGAGGCGCCCCGCGCCGCGGCGCCCGACGTCCGAGAGGCCGAGGAGCCGCGCCGCGCCGCCCTCGACGACCCGCCCGAAGACGGTCTCGCCCTCCCGCACGAGGTGTCCCCGGCCGCGCGCCGCCACGACGTGGACCCCGGCGAGGCCCGGCCGCCCCGCGGGCGAGCCCTCGATGCACGTCGGTGGGACCGCCCACTCCTCCGCGCCGCCGAGGACCCGCGCGCGGCCCCGGGCGACCGCCGGGATCGCGGCGAGGTCGCCGAAGACGCGCTCCTGCAGCGGCACGACGCCGCGCGCGCGGCACGCCTCGTCGATCGCGACGTACGCCTCCTCCGCCGCGCGCTCGGGCGCGAGCGTCCCGCTCGCGTCCGTCCACGTCAGCAGCACGAGCTCCCCGCCCGCCACGCTCGTCCTCGCCCTCTCGTCCACGCCGGCTTCGCTCGCCATGGGCATTCGTGTGGACCCTCTCCCGGAAGCAACGGCGCTCAGCGTGCCCGTGCGCACCGCGCGCGGTCAATGGGATCTTTGCATCAACGCAACGTGCGTTTCGCTCAATATCGACGAGGGTGGCACGCATGTGGCGACGTACGAAGTATTACGCGTCGCCCGTAGAACCTTTTCGTTGACGGCCTTTCCCGGCGGCGCTTAGCATGCGCCTCGACCGGCGGGTCCGACCGGTCGTGCGTTCGACACCGTGGAGTGCCCATGAGCAGCGTGCGAGCCGTGACGGTCCGTGACTGTACGTTCGGCGGAGCCGAGGTGGTCGTGATGGCCGGGCCGTGCGCGGTCGAGTCGCGGGGGCAGATCTTCGAGGCGGCCGAGGTCGTGGCCGCCTCCGGCGCGCGCTTCCTCCGCGGGGGGGCCTTCAAGGTGCGCAGCGCCCCGACCGCGTTCCAGGGGCTCGGGTGGGACGGTTGGAAGCTCCTGCGCGAGGCGGCGGACGCTCACGGCCTGCTCACGGTGAGCGAGATCCTCTCCGAGGAGCAGATCGACGAGGGCCGCCGCTACGTGGACTTCGCGCAGATCGGCAGCCGGAACATGCAGAACATCCCGCTGCTCAAGGCGCTCGGCCGGTCGCGGATGCCGGTCATGCTCAAGCGGGGCTTCGGCTGCACGATCGACGAGTGGATCCACGCCGCCGAGTACGTCCTGCGGGAGGGCAACCCCGACGTCGTGATGTGCGAGCGAGGCATTCGCACGTTCGAGACGGCCACGCGCTTCACCCTCGACGTCGCCGCGGTCCCGATCGCGAAGGCGCGGCTCGGCCTCCCGGTGATCGTGGACCCCTCGCACGCGGCCGGCCACCGCGAGTGGGTGGAGTGCCTGACGCTGTCGGGCATCGCCTGCGGCGGCGACGGGCTGCTGGTCGAGACGCACCCCGAGCCGTCGAAGGCGCTGTCCGACGGTCCCCAGGCCGTGCCGCTCTCGGACTTTCCGGCCCTGATGGAGAAGGCGCGCCGCGTGGCCCACGCGGTGGGCCGCTCGGTGCGCGAGGTGCCCGCGGGGGCGGTCGCCGCCGCCTGCTAGCGCTCAGGGCCGGCCCGCCGCCTCCTTGCGCGCCCTCTCCGCGTCCTCGCGGGCCTGCTGCTCGCGCTTCAACCGCTGCACGATCGCCTGGTGGCGGTCGCCGTCCTCCCGTCGTCCCAGGCGGTAGTACACCATGGCGAGCGAGACGTGGGCTTCCGAGAAGGCCGGCTCGTCCCCGACGAGCCGCTCGAGCGTCGCCCGGGCCGCCTCGAGGTCCCCCTTCGCGATCTGGACGAGGGCGACCTGGTAGCGCACGCCCGGGTCCCCGGGCCGCAGGGCGCCCGCCCGCTCGAGGTGCGACATCGCCTCGTCGTTCCGGCCGTCCTGGCGCAGGAGCAGGCCGAGCAGGAGGTGGGAGTCGAAGTGGTTGGGGTTCACCTCGATCTCGCGGCGCAGGAACTCGGCGGCGGCCGTGCCCTCCCCCATCCGTACGAGGACCTCGCCGAGGATCCCGTTGGCGGTGGGCAGGCGGGGGTCGATCTCGAGTGCGCGCCGCAGCTCCTTCTCCGCCGCGATGTCGTCGTTCGCCTCGCGGCTCGCGATCGCGAGCAGCAGGTGCGACTGCGCGGAGTCGCCCCGGCGCAGGATGCGGTCGATCACGGCCTGGCCGCGCTCGTACTGCCGGTCGCGCACGAGCGCGGTCCCGATCATGTAGAGGACCGCCTGGTTCTCCGGGTCCTTCTCGAGGACGGGGTCGAGCAGAGCGATCACCGCCTTCCACTCCCCGAGGAGGAGCCGGCAGTCGGCGAGAAGGAGCGTCGCGGTGGGATGGGACGGCTCCTCCTCGAGCACGGCCTCGAGCTCGGCGGCCGCCTCGCGGAAGCGGCTCGCCTTGTAGAGAGCGACCGCGAGGTTGTTCCGCGTGGCGACCGCGGCGGGCCGCAGCGCGAGAGCCGAGCGATACTCGCGGATCGCCTCCTCGTAACGTCCCAGCCCGGCGTAGACGACGCCGAGATTCGACCGCGCCTCCCAGCTCCTCGGGGCGAGCTCGAGGAACAGCCGGTACTGCGCGGCCGCCTCCTCGAGTCGCCCCTCCTTCTGGAGCGCCACCGCGTTGGCGGCGATCGCCGCCGGGTCGGCGGCCGGCCGGGGGGGCGGCGCCGTGGCCTGGACCGCGAGGACGGCGAGAAGAGCGCGCAGCGGCGTCACGCACCTATTCTGGCGCAGTATCATGGCCGGTGGAGGCCACCGCGATGCGACAGCCGTCCGCCCTCGTCCTCTCCCTTCTCCCCGCTCTCGCCGCCCTGCCCCATCCCGTCGCCGGCCAGGAGCCGCCCCTCGACGCGCGCGCGCTCGCCCGGCGGGTCGAGGTGGTGGCGGAGCCGGTGCATCCTTTCCGCTACAACCAGCCGATCCCGGCCCCGAACCAGACGAAGCCCCTGCTCGCGCGGCGGCGGGCGTTCTTTCCCGGGGAGCGGGTGACGCTGTCCTTCCGCCTGCCCCCGGGAGCGGCGGTCGCGGGGACGGTACGGGCGAAGCTCGCGCTGTCTCTGCACGACCTCGACGGGGCGAAGCAGAGAGACCTCGGGGAGACCACGCTCGTGGCCGGTCCGGCGGTCGAGGGGACCCTCGCGTTCACGGTGCCCGAGGCGGCGGCCGGGCGCCTCCTCCTCGCCGGACGCTTCACCGCGGAGGACGGCCAGGTCCTCGCGACGCGCAGCAACGTCGTCCTCGTGACGGGCGAGTACCCGCGCCTCCTGGGAGCGGCGCGCGCCGCCCTTGACGAGGCGCGCGTGAAGCTGGAGAAGGCGGACGCGCTCCTGCGCGAGGTCAGCCTGCCCTCGACGGAGATGCTGGTCGAGGACGCCGAGATGCGCTGGTCGGATTTCGGCGACCCCGCGCGGGACTGGGCCTTCGTGAAGCGGCAGCTCGAGACGGCCTCCGAGTACGCGCGGCGCCTCGCCGCCGGCGAGGACCCGTGGAGAGGCCGCACCGGCGCCTTCACCAAGGCCTATCGCTCCGAGGTGGACGGGACGCTCCAGCCCTACGCGCTCTACGTCCCGCCGTCCTACGACCCGGGAAAGGCGTGGCCGATGATGGTCAGCCTCCACGGGGCGACCTCGAACCACCTCCTCAACCGGCGCCGCGTGTTCGGCCTCGGCAACGCCCCCGGCGAGCAGGACTACGACGCGATCCGCAACGAGGTGGCCTTCCCGGACGTCGGGTTCGTCGTCCTCTCCCCCTACGGCCGCGGCGAGGTCGCCGGATACAACGGCCTCGCCGAGCGCGACGTCCTGCGCGCGATGGACCACGTCGAGCGCGCCTACCGGATCGACCCCGACCGGGTCCACCTCACCGGCCTCTCGATGGGCGGCGGGGGGACGTGGCACCTCGGCCTGCGCTACCCCGACCGCTTCGCGTCGATCGCCCCGGTCTGCGCGGTGGCCGACATGGACATGATGCCGTGGACGGCGGGCTGGGGCGCCCTCGACCGGGAGTGGATGAGCCTCACCGGCTACTCGCGGATCGTCGAGAACGCGTCCAACCAGCGGGTCCTCGTCTTCCACGGGGACGAGGACGACGCGGTGACGGTCGCCGCCTCGCGCCGCATGGCGGAGGCGTTCGAGAAGGCGGGCCTCGCCGCGAACCTCCGCTACTTCGAGCTGCCCGGCGTGACCCACTTCGCCTGGGACTTCGCCTACCGCGACGCCTCGCTCTTCGAGCGGGTGCGCGAGATCCGCCGCAACCCCTTCCCGCAGCGCGTCGTGTACTCGACGTTCTCCCCCCGCTACAACAAGGCCTACTGGCTGCGCATCGACCGGATCGAGAAGGGCCTCGCGCTGGCGCGGGTCGAGGGAACGCAGCGGGCGGGCGTCTTCGACCTCGCCGCCACGAACGTCGCCGCGCTCTCGCTGCTCCTGTCCCCCGAGATCGCCTCCCCGGGGAAGCCGGTCGAGGTGCGCGTGGGAGGCCAGCAGGTCTTCCGGGGGACGCCGAAGGGCGCGGTGCTGAGCCTCGCCCGCTCCGGCGGAGGCTGGAAGACGACCTCGCCCTTCTCCGGACCGGCCCAGGGGCCGCCGGACCGCGCCGAGGCGGGCATTCGCGCCGGGGGAGGCTTCGCCTCGTACGGCCCCCACGTCTACGTCTACGGCACGCTCGGCGACGCGGCGACGACGGCGGCGGCGAAGGCGGGCGCGGAGGCCCTGGCGAGCTGGGGAGAGAACGTCCGCGCGCGCTGGCGCGTGCTCGCCGACACCGAGGTCACGCCGGAGATCCTGCAGAACAACAACCTCGTGCTCGTCGGCAGTGCGTCGACGAACCGCGTCCTCGCCGGCCTCGTGGGCCTGCCGATCCACCAGGACGCGGCCGGGACATGGGCGGGGAGGCGCAGGCTCGCCGGCCCCGGCGCGACGTACCGGCTGCTCGCCCCGAACCCCGGCGTGCCGTCGCACCTCGTCCAGGTCTACGGCGGCAGCACGAAGGCGGCGCTCGAGCGCTTCGCTCCCATCGGCTGGCGGCAGGCGCCGCCGTTCTCGCAGTTCGCGGACTACGTCGTCGTGGAGGAGGACGGCACGGTCGTGCTCGAGGGCTTCTTCCGGGACGGCTACACGATCCCGGGGCGCTGACGTGCGCGCACGAAAGGAGCCGACCGTGACGAGACCTTGCAGCCGGCGGCGCTTTCTCGGCCTCGCTGCCGCGGCCCCGCTCGCCGCGGCCTCGGGCTGCGGGGGAAGGGGAGGCTCCCCCGCCGGGCCCTCGCCCACCCCGACCCCGGCTCCCCCCTCGACGGGGAGCGGCGTCGTGGCCCTGACCGGCGCCCGCGCGTACGGCGGCGAGGCCGCCGCGGCCCTGCGCCAGGCCCTCGACCTCCTCGGCGGCGTCGGCTCCCTCGTGCGCGGCAAGAGCGTCGCGGTCAAGGTCAACCTGACCGGCTGGCCGTTCCGCTCCCTCTTCGGCCGCCCCCCCGGCGAGACCTACGTGACGCACGGCGACACCGCGCTCGCGCTCGCGCAGGTCCTCTTCGAGAACGGGGCCCGGAGGATCCGCTTCCTCGAGTCGCAGGGCGTGGCCCTGCCGCTCGAGGAGGTCCTCGCCGCGGCGGGCTGGGACGTGCGCGCGCTGCAGGCGATCGCCGGCGTCGAGTTCGAGAACACCCGCAACCTCGGGAGGCATTCGAGCTACGCGCGCCTCGCCGTCCCCGACGGCGGCCGGCTGTTCTCCCACCTCGAGGTGAACCGCTCCTACGCGGACACCGACGTCCTCGTCTCGCTGTGCAAGATGAAGGAGCACGCGACCGCGGCGGGGATCACGCTCTCGATGAAGAACCTGTTCGGCATCACGCCGAACTCGCTCTACGGGCTGGGGACGCCGGGGGAGAACAACCTCGGGTACCGGGGGCCGATCCACGGCAAGGCGGAGGGATGGACGCAGCCGCTTCCGGGCGAGAAGCCGGGCCTGGAGAACGAGGTCGTCGGCGTGCGGGTGCCCCGCGCGATCGTCGACGAGTGCCTCGCCCGGCCGATCCACCTCGCGATCGTGGACGGGATCACGACGATCCGCGGGGGCGAGGGCTGGTGGAACGCGGGCATCGCCCCGATCGCGCCGGGCGTGGTCGTCGCCGGCTGGAGCGCGCTCTCCACCGACGCGGTGTCGGCGGCGGTGATGGGCTTCGACCCCCGCGCGGCGCACTTCACGGCGCCGTTCGAGACCCGAGAGAACCACCTGCTGCTCGCGGAGCAGGCGGGCCTCGGCACCGCCGACCTCGCGCGCATCGAGGTGCGCGGCCTGAAGGTCGCCGACGTCCGCACGCCGTTCCGCTCGTCCTCGTTCCGGTGGGAGCCCGTCCTCGCCCTCGGCGGCCCCGGGGGGCCGATCGGCTGAGCCGCGTCCGAAAACGGCTAGTCGGCCGCGCCCCCGCGCCGTAAGCTTCCGGGCATGGACGCCCTCGCTGCCGCCCTCCCCCCGAGGGCCGCCCTCGACCGGGCCCGCCTCTCGCGCGACCCGCGCTTCGACGGGCGGTTCTTCGTGGCGGTCACGTCGACCGGCGTCTACTGCCGCCCGATCTGCCCGGCGCCGAGCCCGCGACGGGCCCACGTGCGCTACTACCCCACCGCGGCCGCCGCCGCCGGCGCGGGCTACCGTCCCTGCCTGCGCTGCCGGCCGGAGGCCGCGCCGGGCACGCCGGCGTGGATCGGCACGTCCGCCGTCGTGAGGCGGGCGCTCGCGCTCCTGGACGAGGGCGCGCTCGACGAGGGCTCGGTCGAGGCGCTCGCCGCCCGGGTGGGCATCGGGCCCCGCCAGCTCCACCGACTCTTCGTGGCCCACGTGGGCGCCGCCCCGCTCGCGGTCGCCCAGACCCGCCGACTCCACTTCGCGAAGACGCTGCTCGACGAGACCGACCTCCCGGTCACCCAGGTCGCCTTCGCCTCCGGCTTCCGGAGCCTGCGCCGCTTCAACGACGCGTTCCGCCGCGCGTTCTCCCGGCCCCCGAGCGCGCTGCGCCGCCTGCGCCGGGCGGGCGCTGCGCCCGCCCCGGGCGCGGTGGCCCTCCGCCTCGCGTTCCGCCCGCCCTACGACCTCGACGCCGTGCTCGCGTTCCTCGGCGCCCGGGCGATCCCCGGCGTCGAGCGCATCGAGCAGACCGCCTACGCGCGCACGATCGCGGTCCAGCCCAGGCCCGCGGCCGTGCGCGTCTCACGCGCGCCGGGCCGCAACGAACTGCTCCTCCGCGTGCACGGGGCACCCCCGACCGCGCTGCTCGCGGTCACGAGCCACGCCCGGCGGGTCTTCGACCTCGGCGCCGACCCCGCCGCGGTCGCCGCCGTGCTCCGTCGGGACCCCCTCCTCGCCCCCCTCGTGCGACGGCGCCCCGGCCTGCGCATCCCGGGGGCCTGGGAGACGTTCGAGTGCGCGGTGCGCGCGATCCTCGGCCAGCAGGTGAGCGTGTCTGCCGGCCGCACGCTGGCCGCCCGGCTCGTCGAGCGCGCCGGCGTTCCTCTCGAGCGGCCGATCGACGGTCTCACGCGCGTCTTCCCGTCGCCGCAGGCGCTCGCGGGCGCGGAGCTCTCGGGCCTCGGCCTCACCGCCGCCCGGGCGCGCACGATCGCGACCCTCGCGCGCGCCGTGGCCGACGGCCGCCTCGATCTCGGGGGCTCCCCTGACGCCGTCCGCGCCGCCCTCGTCGAGATCTGCGGGGTCGGCGCCTGGACCGCGGAGTACGTCGCGCTGCGGGCCCTGGGCGAGCCGGACGCGTTCCCGGCCGGAGACCTCGTCCTGCGCCGGGCCGCCGGCGGCGGCCGCGCCCTCGCGGAGCGCAAGCTCGCGGCGCGCGCCGCGGCGTGGCGACCCTGGCGCGGCTACGCCGCATTCCACCTCTGGGGCGCCGGCGCGCCCCGTCCTCGGCGGCGCTCCGCGCGCCGCGGATCGGAGTGACGACGATGGTGTACGAGGAGATCGACTCGCCGGTCGGTCCGCTGCTCGTGGCCTCGGACGAGGCGGGCCTGCGGCTCGTCCACTTCCAGGCCGCCCGCCGCCGCGAGCCCGACCCCGCGTGGACGCGCGACGCGTCCGCGTTCGCCGACCTGCGTCGCCAGCTCGCCGAGTACTTCCGGGGCGAGCGGCGGACGTTCGACGTCCGCCTCGCCCCGGAGGGCACGGCGTTCCAGCGCGACACCTGGCGGGCGCTGGCGTCGATCCCCTACGGCGCCACGATCTCCTACGCCGAGCTCGCACGGCGCGTCGGCCGTCCCCGGGCGGTTCGGGCCGTGGGCGCCGCGAACGGCGCGAACCCCTTGCCGATCCTCGTCCCCTGCCACCGCGTCATCGGAGCGGACGGCTCGCTCACCGGCTTCGGCGGCGGCCTCGACACGAAGCGGCGCCTCCTCGAGCTCGAGGGCGCGCTCCTGCCGGCAGGATAGCCCTACGGCTTCGACGTCTCGGCCGGCGGCGGGCCGTCCGCGGGCGCGGTCGCGACGACCGGCTCCGGCTCCTGGTGGTAGCTCTCCACGAGCGCGGTGAGGATCGCCGCGACCAACGGCCCGAGCACGATGCCGATGAAGCCGAACGCGCTCACCCCGCCCATGAGGCTGATGATGAGCACGAGCGTGTTCATCTGCGCCTTGCCGGAGAGCAGGACCGGCCTCACGACGTTGTCGATGTTGCCGAGGACGAGGACACCCACCGCGGCCAGAACGATCCCCTGGACGAGGGAGCCGGAGAGGGCGAGCCACACCGCGGCGGGCAGCCAGACGAGCGACGCCCCCACCAGGGGCAGGAGCGCGAGGATCCCCATGATCGATCCCCACAGGGCGGCCCCCCTGATCCCGAGGAGCCCGAACGTGACGCCCCCGATCAGCCCCTGCAGGATGGCGATCGCGAGCGTCGCGGTCACGCTCGCCGAGATGAGCTCGCGCCCGAGCGAGAGGAGCCGCTCGTTCTGCTCCTTCCCGAACGGCAGGACGCGAGAGAGCGCCCCCGAGAAGGCCTCGGCGTCGCGGAGGAGGAAGAACAGGAGCCCGAGGGTGATCACGAGCGAGAAGAGGAACGACAGCGCACCCCTGACCAGCCCCCCCGCCTGCCGCGAGAGGAACTCGGCCACGAGGCCGACGCTCGCGGTGATCTTCGCGATCATCTCCTGCTCGGTGGGAAGGAACGGGGCCCGGGCCCGGGCCCACTCCCACGCCCGGTGGAGCCAGGCCGACGCCCCGCCCTCGCTGCGGAGCTGGGCCTCGAGATAGGCGGCCGCCGGCCGGCCCTCGGAGACGAGCGCGGTCCCGACGAAGGCGACCGGGATCACGAGCAGGACGACCACCGCCACGGTGAGCAGCGCCGCCGTGCGCGTCCGCCCGAGGCGCGGCTCGAGCCGCACCCGGGCCGGGTCGAGGCAGATCGCGAGCACGACCGCCCAGCCGATCTCCACCACGAACGGCTCGACGATGCGCCAGGCGAGCCATCCGATCAGCAGGACGGTCCCGTAGAACACCAGCTGCGACACCCGCTCGGCTTCGTGCTTTCGCGCCATCCGCTCCCCCGGGAGAATGCGGGCCTCGCCCGCCCTCACGCCTCGCACTCGACCGTCACGACCGCGCCCGCCTTCGCCCAGGGCACGAGCGTCCCCTCGAGCGGCTTCCCGTCCACCACGAGCCGGAGGGGCTTCCCGCCGCCCGCGTTCTTCACGCGGATCCGGTACTCGGCCCCCCGGCACCTGCGGACGATGGTGTACTCCGGGACCTCCCTGCCGATGCACGGGCTGACCCGCAGCCCCCCGAGCTCCGGCCGGACGCCGAGGATGTGCTGCGAGATCGCGACGAAGTTCCAGGCGGCCGTGCCCGTGAGCCAGGAGTTCTTGGCCTCGCCGTGGCGCACCGCGTCCCTGCCCGCGATCATCTGGGCGTAGACGTAGGGCTCCAGCCGGTGCACGTCCGAGATCTCCTCCCGGTAGGCGGGGGCGATCTTCTTCCAGAGGGCGAGGGCGCGGTCGCCGCGGCCGATCACGGTCTCCGCGATCATCACCCACGGGTTGTTGTGGCAGAAGATCCCGGCGTTCTCCTTGTAGCCCGGCGGGTACGAGCTGATCTCGCCGAGCTCGAGGTGGTACGCCTCGTAGGCCGGCTGGTTGAGGACGATCCCGTGCTCGGTCTCCAGCCGGTCCCGGGTGGCGTCGAGGGCCTTTCGGGCGTGCCCGGAGGCGACCCCGATCCCCGCCATCACGCAGTAGCCCTGGGTCTCGATGAAGATCTGGCCGTCCTCGCACTCCGAGGAGCCGACCTTCTTCCCGAAGAAGTCGTAGGCGCGCAGGAACCACTCCCCGTCCCACCCGTGCTCGAGGACCGTCTTCTCCATCCGCGCCGCGTGCTCCCGGGCGGAGCGCGCCTCGTCGGCGAAGCCCATCGCCTCGGCGAGGGCGGCGTAGTCGGGGGCCACGTGGACGAACAGGCCGGCGATGAAGACGGACTCCGCCGTGCGCCCGACCCGGTTCCCGGTCGTCTGGAACGACTCGCCAGGCGTGTCGGAGAAGCAGTTGAGGTTCAGGCAGTCGTTCCAGTCCGCCCGCCCGATGAGCGGCAGGCCGTGGGGGCCCAGGTTGTGGAGGACGTGGTGGAAGGAGCGCCGGAGGTGCTCGAACAGCGTCGCGGCGTCCTTCGGGTCGTTGTCGAACGGCACCGTCTCCTTCAGGACCGAGAGGTCACCCGACTCCTTCACGTAGGCCGCTGTTCCCGAGATGAGCCACAGCGGGTCGTCGTTGAAGCCCGAGCCGACCGCGTCGTTGCCCCGCTTCGTGAGCGGCTGGTACTGGTGGTAGGCGCTGCCGTCCGGCTTCTGCGTGGCCGCGATGTCCAGGATCCGCTCCCGCGCGCGGGCGGGGACGAGGTGGACGAACCCGAGGAGGTCCTGGTTCGAGTCGCGGAAGCCCATGCCGCGGCCGATCCCCGTCTCGAAGTACGAGGCCGAGCGCGACATGTTGAACGTGACCATGCACTGGTACGGGTTCCAGATGTTCACCATCCGGTCGAGGCGCGCATCGCCCGAGCGAACGGTGTACGTGGAGAGCAGCTCCGTCCAGTAGTCGCGCAGGGCGAGCAGCGCCGCGTCGGCCTGGGCCGTCGTCCGGAACCGGGCGAGCAGCTCCCGCGCCGGCGTCTTGTTCACGACGCCCGGGCGCTCGAACTTCTCCGCGACCGGGTTCTCGACGTAGCCGAGGACGAAGACGAACGTCTTCTCCTCGCCGGGGAGAAGGTCCACCTCGAGCTGGTGGGACCCGATCGGGTGCCAGCCGCTCGCCACGGAGTTGCGCGAGCGGCCCTCCGCCACCGCCTGCGGCTCGCCGAAGCCGTTCCAGAGGCCGACGAAGCTCTCCCGGTCCGTGTCGAACCCGGCCACGGGCGCGTTGACCGAGTGCACCGCGTAGTGGTTCCGCCGCTCGCGGTACTCGGTCTTGTGGTAGATCGTCGAGCCCTCGACCTCCACCTCGCCGATCGAGAGGTTCCTCTGGTAGTTCGTCTGGTCGTCCCACGCGTCCCACAGGCAGAACTCCACGAACGAGAACAGCTTCACGCTCTTGGCCCCGCCCGACGTGTTCCCCAGCGTGACCCGGTGCACCTCGGCGTTCGTCCCGAGCGGGACGAAGTACACCACCTCGGCCCGCACGCCCCGCCGCTCGCCCGTGATCTTCGAGTACGACAGGCCCACCCGGCACTCGTAGAAGTCGAGCTCCCGCTTCACGGGGGCCCAGCCCGGCGTCCAGTAGTCGCCCCCGTCGTGGACGTAGTAGTAGCGGCCGCCGGCGTCGGTCGGCACGTTGTTGTATCGGTAGCGGGTGAGCCGCCGCAGCCGCGCGTCCCGGTAGAAGCAGTACCCTCCGCCGGTGTGGGAGACGAGCCCGAAGAACTCCTCGGTCCCGATGTAGTTGATCCAGGGGTAGGGCGTCCGCGGCGTCTCGATCACGTACTCGCGGGCGTCGTCGTCGAAGCGGCCGAAGCGCATGCAAACCTCTCGCGCCGCATGATGCCATGCAAAGGGGTCAGATCTTGAATCTGCTCATCCGCCACCCGCCTCTGTGGTATCTAGGGCGCGACAGGAGGTGACCCGTGCCCCGGTCCCGACGGCTGCCGCCGATCCTCGCCTGGGTCCTGCTTGCGGGGTGCGCCGCGCTCGCCTCCCCCGCGCCGCCGCCGGACGGCCGGCCGCCGAACGTCGTCCTGATCTACGCCGACGACCTCGGCTGGGGCGACACCGGCCCGTACGGCGCGACGGCCGTGAGGACCCCCCACATCGACCGCCTCGCCGCGGAGGGGCTGCGCTTCACCGACGCGTACGCGACTTCGGCCATCTGCACGCCGTCGCGCTTCTCTCTGCTCACCGGCCGCTACGCCTGGCGCGAGAGCGGCCGGGGCGTCCTCCCCGGCGACGCGCCGATGATGATCCGGCCCGGCACGCCCACGATCGCCTCGCTGCTCAAGCAGAAGGGCTACGCGACCGCCGTCGTCGGCAAGTGGCACCTCGGCCTCGGCGACGGCCGGCCGGACTGGAACGGCGCGATCCGGCCGGGGCCCGAGACGCTCGGCTTCGACCACCACTTCCTGATCCCGGCCACGGTCGATCGCGTCCCCTGCGTCTTCGTCGAGGACGGCAAGGTCGTTTCTCTCGACCCCGCCGACCCGATCGAGGTGAGCTACACGACGCCCTTCCCGGGCCTGCCCACGGGCCGTACCCACCCGCAGCTGCTCACCCTGCGCGCCACGCACGGGCACGACATGGCGATCGTCCACGGCATCGGCCGCATCGGCTTCATGCGCGGCGGCCGCGCGGCCCTGTGGAAGGACGAGGACGTCGCCGACACGCTGGTCCGGCAAGCCACGCGCTTCATCGACGCCCACCGGGACCGGCCGTTCTTCCTGTACTTCGCCACCCACGACGTCCACGTCCCCCGCGTCCCGCACCCGCGCCTTCGCGGCCGCTCGCCGCTCGGCGCCCGCGGGGACGTGATCGAGCAGTTCGACGCTCAGGCGGGGGCGATCCTCGACGCGCTCGGGAA
Source organism: uncultured Acidobacteriota bacterium (assembly GCA_964561785.1). GTDB lineage: Bacteria > Acidobacteriota > Vicinamibacteria > Fen-336 > Fen-336 > DATBSL01. The sequence continues at coordinate 89,908 of CAZLRF010000001.1, forward strand.
GCACGGCCTCGCGCGAGGCACGCTCGTCGTCCTCTCGAGCGACAACGGCCCGATCGAGGACGACGGCTACGAGGACTTCACGCCGCCCTCGGTCCGACCGACCCATCGCCCCGGCGGGCCGTACCGCGGCGCGAAGTACAGCCTGCTCGAGGCGGGCACCCGCATGCCGCTCCTCGTACGCTGGACGGGTCGCGTGAAGCCGGGCGTCAGCTCGGCCCTCCTGGGCCAGGTGGACCTCGTCCGCAGCCTCGCCGCGCTCGTGGGCGCGAGCGTGCCCGAGGGAGCGGCCGTCGATTCCGAGAACGTCCTCCCGGCCCTCCTCGGCGACAGCCCGACGGGCCGCGACCACCTCGTCGTCCAGGCCACCCGCGACCTCGCCCTGCGGGAGGGCCGCTTCAAGTTCATCCCGCCCGGCGCGAGCGAGGTGAAGGAGGGCCTCGACGCGATCCACCAGACGCGGGAGACGGTCGGCCCGACCGGGCTGCTCTTCGACCTCGAGGCGGACCCGGCCGAGCGGAAGGACCTCTCCGCCCGCGAGCCGGAGCGCGCCGCGGCGATGGCGAAGCGGCTCGCGCGGCTCCGGGAGTCGCCGCCCCGGTAGGCGAAGGCCCTACTTCCGCTTCCGGCTCGCCTCGTACCGGGCCACGAAGGCCTCGACCGGGGTGCTCGCCACCAGCCTCCCGATCGCCGCGAGCGGCAGGTCCTCCGGAGCGCGGAAGCGGATGCAGGACTTGCCCATGTCCGCCTTCTTCCCCTCCGCCTTGAAGGCCGCCTCGAGGGCCGCGGCCTGGGCCGGCACCTGGTAGACGCCCATCAGGTAGAGCGCGCAGTAGCTCTTCTGCGAGGCGAGGGCGGCGTAGCAGAGCGGCTCGCCGTTGTAGGTGTCGGGGTACCGGCTGAGCGGCACCGCCCACACGATCATCCCGTACCCCATCGCCTCACGGTAGCCTCTCGGCAGACTCTTCCGCACGACCTTGCGCACCGTCTCGATCGCCGCGCGGCGCTCCTTCGGCAGGCTCTCCAGGTACTCCGCGACCGTCTTCGCGTTCGATGTCGCCATGCCCCCTCCCCTGTTTCGAGCCGCCCGCGCCCTCAGGCGAGGCAGGCTCCGTGCTCCCGCAGCAGCTCCCTCAGCACGGAGCGGTGGCAGCGCGAGGCGTCGGCGCAGTAGCAGCCGACCGAGACGTCGGTCTGGTGCGAAAGCGCGGCCAGCAGGTCGAGCAGCCGCGCCGCCTCCGGCCGCTTCATCTCGGCGCGGTACCGCCGGACGAAGGTCGCCCAGGAGCGCTCGTCCGCGGCCGCCAGGCCGAGCTTCACGAGCGCCTCCGACGGAGACAGCTCCGGCAGCCACACGTCGTAGAAGTCGCGCGAGGCGTGCTCGGCCCTCGGCACGCCGCGGGGCGGCCGACGAACGGTCCCGAGGCGAAGGCCTTCTCCCCGATGCCCGGGGGCTTCCCAGCCTGACGATGCGAATGGCCATTGGGGGTGATGTTAACGCGGGTGGAGCGATGTAGAATCCGCGAGCCTTTTCCACGCCCAGCCGTCGCCCCGCTCGCACCCGTCGGAGGAGCCGCCCGTGATCGGCCGCACGCTCGCCCACTACCGCATCACCGCCGCGATCGGGGCTGGCGGCATGGGCGAGGTCTACCGCGCCACCGACACGAAGCTCGGCCGCGACGTGGCCCTCAAGGTGCTCCCGGCCGACACCGCCTCGCGCCCCGACCGGCTGGAGCGATTCCGCCGCGAGGCGCGAGCGGTCGCCGCCCTCAACCACCCGCCGCATGACCGACGCCCTGCGCGAGGCCGGGCTCGACTGACCCCCCTGCAAGACCCCGCGTTCGCCCTGTCCTTCGAGGCCGACCGCGTCGAGGTCGCGCGCTCGGGAGACCTCGCCTACGAGACCGGCTCCTACTCGATGACGATGACCGGCCCGGACAGAAGCCGGCCACCGAGAAAGGCCACTACGTGGTCGTGTGGAGGAAGGGCGCGGACGGCGCCTGGAAGGTCGTGGTGGACGCGCCGCTGTCCGACCCTCCCGACGCCGCCGCGGGGAAGTGAACCTGGTCAACTTCAACCTGCGCTCAGACTTCCGGGGACCAGCGATCGACTCAATTGTGATGTAGATGTATAATCTACATCACAATGACCAGGACTCAGATCCAGCTGCCCGACGCCCTCTATGCCCAGGCGAAGCGCATCGCCGAGCGGCAGGAGATGTCGCTCGCCGAGCTCGTGCGCCGGGGACTCGAGCACATGGTCCGGCTGCACGCGGCCGCCGACGGGCCGTCGACGGGGTGGAGCCTCCCCGACCCCGTCGCCCTCGGGGAGTTCCTCGCCCCGGTCGACGACTGGCGCGAGCTCGCGAGCGCGTCCCGTGTCGCGGACGCCGAGCGATGATCTCCATCGACACGAATGTCCTGCTGTACAGCCTCAACCGGGACTGCCCCGAGCATGCCGCGGCTCGCGCGTTCGTCGAGGACTGCGCGCGCCGGCCGGACGTGGCGATCGCGGAGCTGGCGCTCGTGGAGCTGTACGTGCTCCTGCGCAACCCCGCGGTCGTGCGCCGGCCCCTCGAGGCCCGGCCCGCCGCCGAGCTCTGCCAGGCGTTTCGTCGTCACCCCCGCTGGGCGCTCGTCGGCTCCGCCGACGTGATGGACCGCGTCTGGACGGCGGCGGCCCGGCCCGGGGTCGCGCGACGGCACGTCTTCGACGCCCGCCTCGCCCACACGCTGCTCGACCACGGCGTGACCGAGCTCGCCACCCGCAACGTCCGCGACTTCGAGGGCTTCGGCTTCGCCCGCGTCTTCGACCCCGTCTCCGGACGCTGAGCGCCGTCTTCCGCGGGCCGGGACGAGGATCTCGCGCAGCCGAGTCCGTCTCGGCCTGAGCCAGTTCTGATAGCATCGGCGGCTCGTGCGCCCGCGAGCCGCCATGACCGCCCTCCTCCCGGCGACCGTCCTCCTGACGGCCGTCCTCGCCGCCCGTGCCACGGCCGCGGCCTCCCCCGCCGTGGCCCCCGAGACCCCGCCCGCCGCCACCGCCGTGCGCGTCACGACTCCGCCGATCGTCGATGGCGACGTGCTCGGCGACCCGGCGTGGGCCGCGGCGCCGCCGATCGTCGGCTTCTGGCAGACCGCGCCGTCCGAGGGCGCCCCGGCCTCCGAGCCGACCGAGGTCCGCATCGTCTACACCGCGGACGCCTTGTACTTCGGCGTCGTCTGCCACGACTCCGACCCCTCCGGGATCGTGGTGAGCGGCAGCCGGCGCGACTCGCCGCTCGACGAGACCGACGCCTTCCAGATCGTCCTCGACACGTACCGCGACCGCCAGAGCGGCTTCGTCTTCGGCACGAACCCGGCTGGCCTCGAGTACGACGGGCAGATCACGAACGAGGGCCAGGGCGGCGGGATGGCGGGGCCCGGCGCCGCCGGGGGCTCGCTCACCGGCTTCAACCGGAACTGGGACGGCGTGTGGGCCGTGAAGACCCGCACCGGGGACTTCGGCTGGAGCGCGGAGTTCGCGATCCCGTTCCGCACGCTGCGCTACCGCGCGGGCGGCGGCGAGTGGGGCATGAACCTCCAGCGCAACATCCGCCGACGCAACGAGAGCGCGTACTGGGCCCCCCTCCCCCGCCAGTACGACCTGTTCCGCGTCTCCCGGGCCGGCGCCCTCCTGGGCCTCGAGCCGCCGCCCCCGCGCAACCTGAAGCTGCTGCCCTACGCGCTCGCGGAGGCCACCGAGCGCCCCGCGCTCGGGTCGTCGACGGACTCGCGGGCGGACGCGGGGGGCGACCTCAAGTGGAGCGTGACCCCGAGCCTCGCCCTCGACGCGACGGTCAACACGGACTTCGCCCAGGTCGAGGTCGACGAGCAGCAGGTGAACCTCGACCGCTTCAACCTCTTCTACCCCGAGAAGCGGCCGTTCTTCCTCGAGAACGCGGGCCTGTTCTCGGCGGGGTCACCGGGCGAGGTGGACCTGTTCTTCTCGCGCCGGATCGGGATCGGGCCGCAGGGCCAGGTGGTCCCGATCGCAGCCGGGGTGCGCCTCTCCGGCAAGCTCGGCGGCCTCAACGTGGGCCTGCTCGACATGCAGACGCGCGAGGGCACGACCCTCGTCCCCCCGAGCAACTTCGCGGTCGTGCGCGTCTCGCGGGAGATGCCGAACCGCTCGCGCGCCGGCGTCATCTTCGTCAACCGCGCGGGCACGGGCGACCGCTCGCCCGAAGGAGACGTCAACCGCACATTCGGGGCGGACGGCCGGTGGGGCATCGGCCGCTACGGCGCCGTCGAGGGCTACGCGGCCAAGACCGACACGCCGGGGCTCGTCGGGAAGGACGTCGCCTGGAACCTCGGCGCGAACCTCAGCTCCCCCTCCTGGGAGATGAACGCCGAGTACACGGAGGTCCAGGGAAACTTCAACCCGGAGGTGGGCTTCCTCGCCCGCCGCGACTTCCGCAAGCCCGAGGGCCTGCTCCTCTACCGTTACCGCCCGAGCGGCTTTCTCGGGCTCCTCGAGGTCCGGCCGCACGTGTCCTACCGGGGCTACTGGAAGCCGGACGGGTTCCAGGAGTCGGGCTTTCTCCACGTCGACAACCACCTCGAGTGGAGGTCGGGCTGGGAGGTCCACACCGGGATCAACTTCACCCACGAGGGCGTGCGGCAGCCGTTCGAGATCTACCCCGGCGTCGTCGTGGCCCCGGGGAGCTACTCCAACACCGAGGCCATGCTCGTCGGCATCACGAACCAGGGCGCGCCGCTGAGCCTCGAGGCGCGCGTGACGCTCGGCGGCTTCTTCGGCGGCAGCCGGGTGAGCGTGGTGAGCACGCTGCGGGGGCGGATCGGCGAGGTCTTCAACACGAGCGTCGACTACTCCCGCAACGACGTGAGCCTGCCCGAGGGCCGCTTCGTCACGAACCTGCTGCGGATGCGGCTGTCCTACTCGTTCAGCACGCGCGTCTACCTGCAGGCCCTGCTGCAGTACAACGACGTCATCGACAACTGGTCGACGAACCTGCGCTTCGGCTGGCTCCACGCCGCGAACACCGGCCTCTTCGTCGTCTACAACGAGAACCGCGACACCGAGAGCGATCCGCTCGGCATCGGCGTGCGCGACCGCAGCCTCACCGTCAAGTACTCCCACACGTTCGACCTGCTCGACTGACGGGACCGGCGGTCAGGGCGAAGCGCCCGGAAGGAGCTTCAGGCGCTCGCAGTGCCGCGGCCGCACGACCCCGAAGTGGCGCCGGTCCAGCGTCGCGACCTTCCGCTCGCCGAGCTTCTCGCAGACCGCGATGACCGCAGCGTCGACCATGCCGAGATCGAGGTCGGCGTTGTCTCTCTGCAGCTCCACGACACGTTCGAGATCCTCGGCCGCGAGGTGCTCGAGACGATAGGCGCCCCGCGCGACGTCCTCGACGAAGGTGGACCACACCGCCGGCTGGAGTCGCTTGCGGATCCAGTAGTCCACCTCCACCAGGGTCGGTCCCACGACCACCAGCGGCTCGTCGGTCTCCTCGAGCAGCGCGGCACAGCTCGCGTGCGCGGGGTCATCGGCATCGAGGGCAGCCAGGATCGGGCCCGTGTCGAGGACGAGAGCCATCACTGCCGCGCCGGGAGGTCCTCTCTCTCGACGCTTTCCTGCGAGACACCGCCACCGGACCGCCCGATCCCGAGGCGCGGCCTTCGCTCGCGGCGCAACTCAGCCGCCTTCCTCGCGAGAATCTCTCCGGCGAGGTGAGCCAGAGAGACACCTCGCCGCCTTGCCTCGGCACGAAGCGTCTCGAGGTCTGCCTCGTTTGCCGCGACCGTCGTCCTCTGAATCATGAATCTGATGCTGGCATATGATGCGGAGCCCAACGAGGTTTGCTTCTGCGCGCCTCAGAGCGGCCGCACGCGCGGCCACTCGAGCTCGACGCCCTGACTTCGCAGCGCCTCCTGGAACGCGGCGAGCCGCTTCGGGTCGCGGCGGACCTGGCGCGGCGGCTCCCCCGACTCCTTGCAGAACGCGGCGAGCGCCCCCGCCGCCTCGCCGATCGCCCACTCCACCGGGTGCAGGCGGTAGCAGCCGTTGGTGATGTGCGTGGTGCCCACGTTCTTGCAGGCGGGCAGCAGGTTCTCCACCCGTCGCGGGAGGAGGGCCCCGAGGGGAACCTGGAACGGGAGGCTGGAGACGTCGAGGTAGTTGTCGCCGCCCGTCGTCGGGTGGAGGTCGATGCGGTAGGCGCCGACCCCGACGGAGTCCGGGAAGGCCTCCGCCGTCACCTCCTCGCGCGGCTTCCCGGTCCTCTTCCGCCGGGCCTCGGTCGAGACGTGCTCCTCCTTGACCGTGAGCTCGGCCCGGATCCGGCGCGACTCGCGGACGTAAGGGGACTTTGCGAGCCCGTCCGCGGTGCCGACCACGTCCTCGCGCAGCCGCAGTCCCTTCCATCCCGCACCGCCGTCGGGGCGCGGGGCCTCGGTCTGCATCCAGTAGAGCAGCGACAGGCTGAGCTGCTTCGCGCGGGCCACCGACCGCGCGCGCTCCTCGCGGGTGCGATCGGAGAGCGGCTCGAGCCAGTAGTCGTTCTGCGGCCAGTTGACGAGCGAGATGCCGCTCGCGTAGGTCCCGGGGACGAAGCGCTTCGGGTCGGCGATCCGGCGGTAGTCGAACAGGTTGAGGCCCTCCTCGACGGGACCGGCGGGGTCGAAGGCGAGCGTGCGGGGGGCGAGCGTGATGGGGTGGCTCGTCTGCCACGAGAGCAGCTTCCCCGGCCAGGGCGGCCGGAGCGCGGGCACGTAGTCCCGCCAGAAGCCGTACTCCGCGGGCCGCGGGATCGTGTGGTCGGCCCCGGGCACGTAGTCGATCGCGAAGCAGCACGTGAAGGCCTGCTCCGCGTCGGGTCGCGCCACGTCGGGAGCGCTCTCCTCCCCCGTGTCCGAGCGCGACTCGGCGCCGACCACGTACTCCGTGCCCGTCAGCGGCAGCAGCTCGCCGAGCTCCGTCGCGTCGACGAAGAGGGGCGCCGCGAGCGTGACCCGCCGGCCCTCGCGGAGGTCCTCGACCGTGACCGCGCGCACGCGGTCGCCGGCCACGTCGGCGGACACCGGCACGTGCTCGACGAGCAGGCGCAGGCGCCGGCCGCTCACGAACGGCGCGAGCATCTGCGCGAGCACCGCGAGGCCGACCCGCGGCTCGTGGCACAGGGCCGACACCGCGCCCCCGCCCGGGTTGAGGTGGGCTTCGGCGCGCGCGGCCGCGCTCAGCGGGTAGTGCTCGCGGTAGAAGGCGCGCACGAGGTCGCGGTAGCGCCGGTAGGAGCGGTTGCAGCCGAAGCTCTCGATCCAGGGGTGCTCGTCGGGGGGCACCGCCTGCGCGCTGACCTGCCCCCCGATCCAGTCGGTCTCCTCGGTCAGGATCACGTCGAGGCCCGCCCGGCACGCCGCGAGCGCGGCGGCGCAGCCGCCGAAGCCCCCGCCGACGATCACGAGGTCGGCCGCCAGCTCCCGGACGGGCGTCCCGAACGCCGCCGCCCGTGCCGGCCGGAAGGCCCCGGCGAGGAGCGTCAGGGCGCTCGACCCGAGGAAGGCACGACGCGTGAATGTGCCCATGACGCGACCAAGAATACCCCGGCGGGCCGGGTGCGGCCGCGGTACAATCCCCCGCGGGCCAAGCCCCTCCCCCGACACGTGCGCCCCCTTTCGGCCCCGGCCGCCGCCCTCGCGCTCCTCGTGGCCGCCGCCCTGCTGCTCCCCCTCCGGCCGCACGGGGACGCCGGCGAGTATCTCCTGATGCTCGAGTCGTGGGACCGCCACCGCTCGCCCGACCTGCGGCCTCAGGACCGCGACGCCCTGCGGGCGCTGCTCGCCGGCGAGGGTCTCGCGATCGACGAGGGCCGCGTCCTGCCGAACTACCACGGGGGGCGCGACGGGCGGCTCTACTGCTACCACTTCTGGGGCTACTCGCTCGCGGGCGTGCCCGCCCGGCGGGCGCTCGAGGCCCTCGGCCGCTCGCCGCTGCGGGCGCTGCCGCTGACGAACGCGGTCCTCCTCGGCCTCGCGCTCGCCGCGACCGCGCTCCTGCCGTGGGACCGCTCGCGCCGCCTGCTACTGGGCGGCCTCCTGCTCTTCTCCCCGGCCCTCGCCTTCCTGATGTGGCCCCACCCGGAGGTCTTCTCGTTCGCGCTCGTGTCGATCGCCCTCGTCTTCGCGGCACGCGGCCGCCACGCGGCGGGCGTTCTCGCCGCCGCCCTGGCCTCGCTCCAGAACCCGCCCCTCGTCCTCCTCGTCGCCCTCCTGTGGACCGCGGCGGCGCGCGAGGCCTGGCGAAAGCGGTCGCTCCCCTCCGTCGTCTCCGCTTCCCTCGCCGCCCTGCCGGGCCTCGCGCCCGCCGCCTTCTACCTCTGGCAGTTCGGCGTCTTCAACCTCTCCGTGCGTCCGTCGGAGGCGGCCGAGAGCCTCTCCGCCCGACGTGCGCTCGACCTCGCGATCGACCCGAACCTGGGCCTGCTGCCCCACGCACCGCTCCTCCTCCTGCTCGCCCCTCTCGGCGCCCTCGCCGCGCTGCGTCGGAGGCGCCTCACGCCGGCCCTCCTCGTCTTCGTCCTCCTCCCGCTCCTCGCCTACGCCACCACCGCGAACAGCAACTGGAACAACGACACCTCGGGACCGAGCCGGTACGTCGTGTGGCTCTTTCCGCTCGTCGCGTTCCCGGCCGTGGGCGGGTTCGGCGCAAGCCCCGCGACGCCCCTCGGAAGAGCGGCCGGGTGGGCCCTCGGCCTCGCCCTCGCGACGCAGGCCGCGGCCGTGCTCGCCCGCGGAGGACCGCTCGCCCGCTCGGACTTCCTCGCGCACTCGCGGGCCGCACGCCTCGTCCTCGACCACTGGCCCGCGCGCTACCATCCCTCCCCCGAGGTGTTCGTCGAGCGCACGCTCCACCACGAGGGCGTCTTCGAGGGGCCGGTCGTCTACCGGAACCCGGAGGGCCGCTGCCGCAAGGCCTGGCTCCAGTGGCGCCACGCCGGGGAGCTCCTCGCGGAGTGCGGCGCGCCGCCCGGGGAGATGGCGGCGCGCCTGCGGGCGAACGCCGGCTCCCGTGAGACGAAGCGCGACTGGACGTACGTCGACTATTGAGGCGCCTCGGCGCGGCGTCGGCGCCCCGAGGGCAGTGGTACGATTCCGCCTTCCGTCCAGCTCAACCCCGGGGGCCCCGATGACCAAGACGCCCGCGCCAATCCGGACCCGCCGCGCCGCGCTCGCCGCGAACCGCGACGCGACGATCGAGCGGCGCTTTCGCGCACAGCCGCCGACGGCATGAGCGAGAAGCCGCCCGGGAACCCCGACGACGAGCGGACCGCGGACCCGGAGCACCCGACGGAGTCCTTCGTCGCGGGCGCCCAGGTGGACGCCGCACGGCGGCAGCGGGTCGGGCCCTACCGGCTTCTGCACGCCCTGGGCAGCGGGGGGATGGGCACGGTCTACCTGGCGCTGCGGGACGACGAGCAGTTCCACAAGCGCGTGGCGGTCAAGCTGCTCCGTCGCGAGGCGCACGACGAGGAGCTCCTGCAGCGCTTCAGACGTGAGCGCCAGATCCTGGCGAGCCTCGACCACGACCACATCGCACGCCTGCTCGACGGCGGGACCACCGAGGACGGCTTCCCCTACCTGGTGATGGAGTACGTCGAGGGCCTGCCGATCGACCGCTGGTGCGACACCCACTCGCTCTCGGTCCGCGAGCGGCTCCTGCTGTTCCGCTCCGTGTGCTCCGCGGTCCACTTCGCCCACCAGAGCCTCGTCGTCCACCGCGACCTCAAGCCGGCCAACATCCTGGTCACGGCCCAGGGCGTCCCGAAGCTGCTCGACTTCGGCATCGCCAAGCTGCTCAATCCCCACCTCGCCCCCGAGGCGCACCTCGCCACCCAGGTCGAGGCGCGGGTGATGACGCCCGAGTACGCGAGCCCGGAGCAGATCCGGGGCGAGCCGGTGACCACGGCCTCCGACGTCTACTCGCTCGGCGTGCTGCTGTACGAGCTGCTGACCGGCCACCGGCCGATCCGCCTCGCCTCGCGCAACCTCACCGAGATCGCGCGCGCCGTCTCCGAGGAGGAGCCGACCCGGCCCAGCACCGTGATCGAGCGCGAGGTCGAGACGCCGCGGGGCGACGGGACGACGAGGCGCCTCACCCCGGACTCGGTCAGCCGCACGCGCGAGGGCAGCCCGGAGCGCCTGCGCCGGCGGCTGGCCGGCGACCTCGACAACATCGTGCTGATGGCGCTGCGCAAGGAGCCGAAGCGGCGCTACGCCTCCGCGGAGGCGCTCTCCGACGACATCCGCCGCCACCTCGAGGGGCTGCCGGTCGCGGCGCGGCCCGACACCCTCGGCTACCGTCTGGAGCGCTTCGTCTTTCGGCACCGCCTGGCCGTCGGCGCCGCCGCGGCGGTGGTGCTGGCCCTCGTGGTCGGGCTCGTGGCGGCGACCGCACAGGCGCGCGTCGCCCGGGCGCAGAGGGCGCGGGCGGAGGCCGCGCTCGCCGACGTGCGCAAGCTCGCGAACGCCTTCATCTTCGAGGTCCACGACGCGATCGAGCCGCTGCCCGGCGCGACGCCGGCCCGCGAGACCGTCGTCCGCCTGGCGCTCGAGTACCTCGATCGCCTCGCCGCGAGCACGCCGACGGACGCCTCGCTTCAGCTCGAGCTGGCCGCGGCCTACTCGCGAATCGGCACCATCCAGTGGAACCGCTACCAGGCCAACCTCGGCCAGCTCGACGCGGCCTTCGCCAGCCAGGAGAAGGCGCTCGCGATCCGCGAGCGCGTGGCCGCCGCGGAGCCGGGGAACCGGGAGGCGCGCAGGGTGCTGGCCCGCAGCCTGGTCCTCGTCGGCGACCTCCTGGCCGAGCGCGAAGCGCTCGAGGAGGCGCTCGCCCGCTACCGCCGGTCGCTCGAGCTGCGCGAGCGGCTGGTGGCCGAGGACCCGAAGGACGTGCCCGCGCGCAAGGACCTGGCGGTGTCCCACGAGCGCATCGGCGACACCCTCGGCAACCCGGGCTTCCCGAACCTCGGGGACACCGCGGGCGCCCTCGAGAGCTTCGAGAGGATGCAGGGGATCGTCGAGCGCGTCGCGGCCGAGAACCCGCAGGACCGCGACGCACGGCACCGGGTGGCGGTCGGCTACGAGAAGCTGGGGAAGGTGAAGGCGGCCGCCGGCGACGTCCGGGGCGCCCTCGAGCTGTTCCGGCGGGAGGCGGACGGGCTCGGCGCGCTCGCGGCCGAGGAGCCGGCCAACGCCGCCTACCGCCGCAACCTGGCCGTGGCCTACGGCAACGTGGGATCCGCCCTCTTCGACCTCGGCGAGCTGCGGGGCGCGCTCGAGGTCCAGCGCCACATGCTCGGGATCCGCGACGAGCTCGCCGCCGCCGACGCGAGGAACCGGGCGGCCCGCCGCGACCTCGCGTGGGCGCACGACGTGATCGGCGACACGCAGGCCGCGCTCCGCGACGACCCGGCCGCGGTCGCCAGCTACCGGCGCGCCGCGGCCCTCCTCGACGAGCTCCTTCGCGCCGACCCGGCCCAGATCTCCCACCGCGAGCGGCTCGCCTCGACGCTCGAGAGCCTCGCCTCCGCGCTCGCGCGGCTCGGGCGCGAGGGCGAGGCGCGCGAGGCGGCGAGCCGCGCCCGGGCCCTGCGGAAGGCGGCGACGTTCGCGTCGAGCGGCCGGTAGTCGTCGTCCCACCACGACGAGGCGGCCTGCCGGTCCGCCTCCCCGACGAAGGGCGGGTGTCTGTCGAACGCGAAGAGACGTCAGGCACGCGCGAGAGCACCCGCCGCGTGCTGGCCTCGTCGCCTCCGCGCGGCCGCGGCCCTGTGGCCGTTCTATCGCCTCGGCCGGCGCCTGCGCGACGCCCGAGAGGCGGCCGCGCGCGACGGACCCCCGAGCCGCCCCGCCCGGGTCTGGAGGCCTTGATCGCGCTCGCCGCAGAGAGGTAGCCTCGCGCCGTGGTGAGCACCCTCACGATCCGCGACGCGCGGCCGGCGGACGAGGCCGCGGCCTACCACGTCTGTCTCAAGACCGGGGACCACGGCCGGGACGGCGAGCCGTTCTACCGCGACGACCCCGACGCGCTCGGCCGGATCTTCGTGGGCCCGTACCTCGCCTTCGAGCCGGACCTCGCCCTCGTTCTCGAGGACGGGGAGGGCGTCTGCGGCTACGCCTTCGGGGCGCTCGACTCGCGGGCGTTCTACGCGCGCTACGAGAAGGAGTGGCGGCCGGAGCTGTGCGCGCGGTTCCCGATGCCGCCCGGCGAGCCGTCCTCGTGGACCCGGGCCGAGACCGTGCACTCCTGGTACCACCGGCCCGAGTACTTCTGCCCGGAGCCCTACGAGGCGCACCCGTCCCACATGCACATCGACCTGCTCGAGCGGGCCCGGGGCCGGGGTTACGGCCGCCGGATGATGGAGGAGGTGATGGCCCGGCTGCGCGAGCGCGGGTCGCCGGGCGTGCACCTCGGGGTGAGCGTCCTCAACACGCCCGCCCTGGGCTTCTACGCCCGGCTCGGCTTCCGCGAGGTCGTGCGCACCGGCACGACGACGGACGGCACGGTCTACCTCGCCCGGAGCCTCCGGGGCTGAGCGCCGCCTCGCTCCGCGGCCGCCGCGCTACCATCTCCGCCATGGAGAACGCTCGCCCGATCCGCGCCCTTCCGCTCCTCTGCGTCGCCGCCCTCCTCCTCGCCGGCGCTGCCCCCGCCCAGGAGGCCCGGGTCACCGTCTCCTCGCGGGCGGGCGACCGGCTGACCGACCGGGCGTCCGTCCGCTTCCAGGCGGCCGCCGCGGCCGGCCCGGGGTTCCGCATCGACCCCTCGGTGCGCCTGCAGACGATGGAGGGCTTCGGGGCGGCCTTCAACGAGGCCGGCATGATCGCCCTCTCCAGCCTGCCCGCCTCCGAGCAGGAGGAGGTGCTGGCGCGGATCTTCGACCCCGCGAAGGGCGCCGGCCTCACGATGATGAAGGTGGACCTCGGCGGCAACGACTTCATGTCGGCCGGCCCCTGGTACACCTACGCCGAGACGCCGGGCGACGCGGAGCTCGCCTCCTTCTCGATCGCGCGCGACCTCGGCCCCCACGGTGTCGCCACCTTCGTCAAGCGGGCCCGGCGCCACGGCGAGTTCCGGCTGCAGGCCTACATGGACTACCCGCCGGACTGGATGCTGATCGACCCCGTGCGCTTCCAGGACGTCGACCCCCGCTGGTTCCCGGTGCTGGCCCGCTACTACCTGCGCTACGTGGAGGAGTACGCGAAGGAGGGGCTCGCCATCGACTTCCTGAGCCCCTTCAACGAGCCGGGCATCTACACCAAGATCCCCTTCTGGAAGATCCGCGACCTCGTGCGCGACCACCTCGGGCCGCTGTTCGAGCGGGCCGGGGTGAAGACGAAGCTGCAGACCCCCGAGTTCCTCTCCCGGGAGAACGCCTGGTGGAACGCGCCCACCGTGCTCGACGACCCCGGGGCGCGGCGCTACCTGACCGCGCTCGCCTACCACGGCTACGACGAGCCGGTGGCGAACACCGAGTGGGCGAGGGCCATGGTGGCCCTGCACGAGCGCTACCCGGACCTCCCGCAGTGGATGACGGAGTACTGCCACGCCTACCAGGCCGGCACCCCGAAGACGCTGGCGCTTCCCGCGCTGTCCTTCGAGGACGGCGACTTCTGGGGCAACCGCATCTTCACGGACGTCGAGGCCCGCGCCTCGGTGTGGATGTACTGGAACCTGATCCTCGACGAGAAGGGCGGTCCCTGGCTGGTGAGCCCCGTGCACGGCAACCCCGACGGCAACGTGCAGCACGCGGTCGTGGTGATCGACCGCCAGGCGAAGAAGGTCACCTGGACCGGCACCTACTGGCACCTCGCCCACTTCAGCCGCTACGTGCGCCCCGGCGCCGTGCGCATCGGGGTGGCGCCGCTCGAGGCGGGGGCCCCGGCGGGCGTGCGCTGCCTCGCCTTCGAGCCGCCCGGGGGCGGCGTGGTGGCGCAGCTCCTCAACAGCGCCGAGAGCGCCTCGAAGGTGCCGCTCGTGTGGCAGGGCCGCACGGCCAGCGTCGACCTGCCGGCCCGCTCCATCGCGACCGTGCGCTGGCGCTGAGCGAGGTCTCCGCCTCGCCCGTTCGAGACGCCGCGGCTCGACCTCGTTCGAGTCGAGCCGGCTCGGCCCCGCGAGCCCCGAGCCGGCGTAGGATGAGCGTACGACCAGGAGGACGTGATGACCGAATCCACCAAGACCTCGCGCCGCGACTTCTTCAAGGCGGCCTCCGCGGGAGCGCTCGTCTCCACCCTCGCCCCGTCGATCCTGCGCTCGGCCGAGGCGGCCGTCTCGCCCAACGACCGGATTCGCGTGGCCACCATCGGCCTCGGCATGATGGGCCTCAACGACACCAACACCGCCCTCAAGGTGCCCGGGGTCGAGCTGGTCGCGGTGGCGGACTGCTACGACGGTCGGCTTCAGAGGGCGAAGGAGCTCTTCGGCCCCGGCGTCCACACCACCCGCGACTGCTTCGAGGTCCTCGACCGAAAGGACGTCGACGCGGTCATCGTCGCGACCCCCGACCACTGGCACCAGAAGCTCTCGATCGCCGCGCTCGAGCGGGGCAAGGCGGTCTACGTCGAGAAGCCGGTGGTGCAGAAGATCGAGGAGGGCGCGGCCCTCGTGGCCGCGCAGAAGAAGTCGGGCAAGGTCCTCCAGGTCGGGAGCCAGCCGATCAGCTCGGTCGTGACCGAGAAGGCCCGGGAGCTCTTCCGCGCCGGCGCGATCGGCAAGCTCAACATGGTCACCATCCTGATCAGCCGGAACGACGCGCTGGGCGCCTGGGAGTGGCCCATCCCCACCGACGCCTCGACCGCCACCGTCGACTGGGACCGCTTCCTCGGTCACGCCCCGAAGCGGCCCTTCGACGCCCAGCGCTTCTTCCGCTGGCGCAAGTACTGGGACTACGGGACCGGCGTCGCGGGCGACATGTACGTCCACCGCTTCACGTCGCTGCACCGGATCATCGACTCGAAGGGGCCGGTCAAGGGCATGGCGACCGGCGGCGTGCGGTTCTGGCTCGACCGCGAGGTCCCGGACATGCAGCTCGGCCTCTACGAGTACCCGGAGACCGACAGCCACCCCGCCTTCACCCTCCAGCTCGGGGCGAACTTCGCCGACGGGGGCCACGGGCCGACGTTCCAGCTCGTCGGGGACGAGGGCGTCATGTCGCTCGAGGGGGCCGGCATCAAGCTCAGCCGCTCCGCCAAGTCCGACGACGAAGGCTTCGAGCGGTCGCTCCTGCAGACCTTCGCCGAGGCCGAGCAGAAGCGGTGGCTGGCGGAGGTGGCGGAGAAGCGCGCCGAGATGGCGGCGCCGCAGTCGACGCCGCTCTCCACGACGAGCGAGTACCTGCCCCCGCGGGGCTACGACTCCCACCTCGACCACTTCCGGATCTTCTTCCGCGCGATGCGCGGCGGGGAGCCGGTGGTCGAGGACGCGGCCTACGGTCTGCGCGCGGCGGCGCCCGCGCTCATCGCGAACATCGCCCTCGTCGAGAACCGTATCGTCGGCTGGGACCCGGAGGCGATGACGCTCGTGCGCTGACTGGCGCGCAGTTGTGGTCTCATCAAAAGTCCACAATCGGTAGAATCTGGACTTGACAGAAGTCCACATGCGCAGGACACTCGTGTCGTGCCCCTGCACCCGATCCTGGCCGACAAGCTGAGCTCCACGCTCGCGGCGAGCCCCGTCCCGCCGTTCACCCGGCGAGACGCCCGACTGCCGGCCATCGCGGGCAAGGTCCATTCGGTCATCGGGATGCGCCGCGCCGGCAAGACGACCTTCCTGCACCAGCTTCAGGCGGAGAGGCGACGGTCGGTCCCGGTCGAGCGGGCGCTCTTCCTGAGCCTCGACGACGAACGCCTGGGCGGCATCGAGGTCGACCAGCTCGGCTTCCTGGTCGAGGAGTACTACCGGCGCTACCCGGCGTCGCGCGGGCGCGACAGCGTGCTCTGGCTGCTCGACGAGGTCCAGCTCGTACCGGGCTGGGAGCGGTTCGTCCGCCGCGTGATCGACTCGGAGAAGGCCGAGATCGTCGTCTCGGGATCCTCCGCTCGCCTCCTCTCGCGAGAGGTGCACACGTCGCTGCGCGGTCGCGGGATCGCCACCGTCATCCGGCCCTTCAGCTTCCGCGAGTTCCTCAGGCACCGCGCCGAGGAGCCGCGCGAGGAGCCCCGCCGCTGGACTCCCGCCGAGCGGTCGCTCGTCGAGATGCGTTTCCGCGAGTACCTGGTCGAGGGCGGCTTCCCCGAGGCGCAGGGCCTCCCTGCCCCACTGCGCGTCGAGCTCCTCCAGGGCTACGTCGACACCGTCCTCTTCCGCGACGTGGTGGAGCGCTACGGCGTCACGCAGGTCGCGGCGCTGCGGTGGCTGGTGCGACACTGCCTGCGCAACCCCGCCGGCGCCTTCAGCGTCCACCGGCTGCACCGCGATCTCAGGTCCCAGGGGCACGGCCTCGGGCGAGAGGCGGTCGACGCGATGCTCGGCCACCTCCTGGACGCGTTCCTGCTCAGCGCCGTGCCGATCGCGACGGAATCGGAGCGGCAACGCAACTCGAACCCGCGCAAGCTCTACCCCGCGGATCCCGGCCTGATCGGGGCCTTCGACGCGTCGGGCCGCGCCAACGTCGGCCACGCTCTCGAGTCGGCCGTGCTGAACGAGCTCGACCGACGGGGCGCCGAGAGCGCCTACGTGAAGACCGAGGAAGGCCTGGAGGTGGACTTCCTCGCCCGCCACCCGGGAGCGGGAGAGGAGCTCGTCCAGGTGTGCGCGGACCCGTCGGAGCCGGGCGTGCGCGATCGCGAGCTGCGCGCCCTCGCTGCGGCCGCGGCGCTCCATCCGCGGGCCGAGCGGAGGCTCCTCGTGCTCGACCGCGACGCGCTCCCGCCCGTGGCCACGCCGGGCGTCGAAGTCCTGCCCGCCTACGAGTGGCTCCTCGCCCCCGAGCCGCGCGGAGGCTAGCCGGTCGGGCTCAGGCCACCTCGAGGCCGGCCGCTGCCGGTGTGGCGCTACTTCCCGGCTGGTCCAGCCGTCGGGCGGTTGACGTCGCCGACGGCCTCTTCCATGAGCGTGGCGACGCCGCGCGGGTCCTCCTGCTGGGCGACGTGGCCGCCCGGGAACGTGCGGATCGTCCAGCCCCGCGCGACCGCGCGCTGCCAGCTCTTGTCGGTGCGGGCCCGCTCCTCGGCCGACTGGTCCTTCGGGACGAAGGCGACGTAGGTCACGGGCAGCTTCAGCGCGGCGGGGTTCCTGTACGAGACCGGCTGGCTGAAGCACTTGATCGACTGTTTAACGTTGTGGGGCGGCGGCGTGTCGGGCTTGACCCACGGCACCTGCATGAATCCGTCCGCGAAGCGGGAGGGGTCCCGCGGGCCGTCGCCGCCGAAGAGGTCCCAGAGCGACATGCCGTCCTCCGGTACCGCCGCGTCGAGGAAGATCACGTGGCGAATGCGCTCCGGCACACGGTCCATGACGCCGGTGATGACCATCCCGCCGTAGCTGTGGCCCGTGAGCACGACGTCGCGGAGGTCCTCGAAGAGGATCAGGTTGACCACGTCGTCGATGTGGGTCTGGAGGTCGATGTCGGGGCTGTTGAGGTGCATCCGCTCGCCGAGGCCGGTGAGGGTGACCCGGTAGACCGTGTGGCCGTCGTCGCTGAGGAACTGGCCGGTCCTCTTCCATTCCCAACCGCCGGCGGTGGCTCCGTGAACGACGACGTACGTGTTCTTCCCGGACCCGTCGGCCGCGCGGGCGCCCGTCACGCTCAGCAGGCCGGCGGTGGCGACGAAGGCGATCAGCTTCATGGTTCTTCCGATGGTCGGCAGCCGGTGAATCAGCCGGACTGCGGCGGCCGGAGTGTAGCACCAGTCCGGGAGCGAGCTCGCCGTATGACTGCGCGAGGGTTCGGCGTGCGGGCGCGGCCGGACGGCGCCGCCGCCGACTGGATCACTCGAGCATCGCCGCGCCCAGTCGCTCGAGGAAGCCGTCGTAGACCTTCTGCTTCCCGAAGCCCTCTTGCCGTCGACACCCATGCGCACGACGACCAGGTTCCACTCGGGCACGACGAAGAGCACGTTGTGGTTGAGGCCGCTGGCGTAAGCGAAAGTCGAGGTCGAGGGCGCGGGCGATCGACCAGGCGTTGAGAAGCGCGTGGAGGCGGCCTCCGAGTCCGTCCCAGCGCCTGGCCACCACCATCGCCCCCGCGGGCACCCGCGTCATCTCCGCCATCGGTCGGTGGCGATTGTAGACGCGTCCGCCGCTCCGGCCCTGGGGTAAAATCCCAGCCTCACGTCCCCCGTAGAACCCAGCCTCGACCAACGCCGAGCGGACCCGGAGGAGACCGAGCCTGATCGGAGAGACACTCGCGCACTACCGAATCACCGCCGCCACAGGCGCCGGGGGCATGGGGGAGGTGTACCGGGCCGCCGACACGAAGCTCGGGCGGGAAGTGGCGCTCAAGGTCCTGCCCGCTGCCCTCGCCTCCGACCCCGATCGGCTCGGCCGCTTCGAGCGCGAGGCGCGGGTCCTCGCGTCCCTCAACCACTCCGGCATCGCCCACCTCTACGGCTTCGAGAGCGCCCCGCTCCCCGACGGCGCGACGGCACACGTCCTCTTGATGGAGCTCGTCCCTGGCGAGGACCTCGCCGAGCGGCTCCGGCGCGGGCCCGTGCCCGTCGACGAGGCGATCGCGATCGCGAGGCAGGTGGCCGAGGCGCTCGAAGAAGCACACGAGAAGGGCATCGTCCACCGCGACCTCAAGCCGGCGAACGTCAAGGTCACGCCGGACGGCAAGGTGAAGGTCCTCGACTTCGGCCTCGCCAAGGCCTAGTCGGGCGAGAGCCCCGGAGCGACGTCGAGCGCCGATCTCTCGCAGTCCCCCACCCTCGCCGCGACCGGCACCGCGGCCGGGATCATCCTCGGCACCGCGGCCTACATGTCCCCCGAGCAGGCCCGGGGCAAGGCCGTCGACAAGCGCGCCGACATCTGGGCCTTGGGCGTCCTTCTGTTCGAGATGCTGACCGGCCGGCGCCTCTTCGAGGGCGAGACGGTGAGCGACACGCTCGCGCCGGGGTCGATGGGGGGCGCGCCACGCCCTGAGGCCGCTCGCGCGGGGCGTCTCAGCGGCCGAGCGGGTCGACGACCAGAACCGTGATGTCGTCTTGCCGCGGGACGGAACGAGGCCGCCACGCCGCGACCTCCGAGAGCAGCCTCCGCGACAGCTCCTCCGGCGTCGCCGAGCGGGTACTCGCGCAGGACCTCGTCGAGGCGCGCGTCGCCGAAGGGCTCGCCGGCGGCACGATACCAGCCCTGGGCGCGCCGCCGACCCCGGGCTTCAGGCCAGGACGTCGGCGACGGGAACGGGCTCGGGCCCGAACGGCTCGCCCGCGACCGACTCGGCGAGGGCGAACGCCGGCCCGGCGACCATCCGGCCCCGCACGTTCGTGAAGGTCTCGACCCGCTGGCGCTCGCAGTCGACGAGCCAGAGCGAGCCCACCCCCATCGTGCCGTAGGCCTCGGTCTTCACGCCCCGGTCGGTCGCCTCCGTGCCGGGCGAGAGCACCTCCGCCACCCAGTCCGGCATCAGCGTGACCGGCGAGAGGGCCATGTCGGGCCAGCCGGCCCCGCTTCGGCGCCAGCCCGCGACGTCCGGAACGAGCCGGCTGAGCGCCCGCTCCGACCGCAGCTCCGGCTCCACCGCGAAGAACCAGTCCGGGGGCTCGCCACCCCGGCTGCGTCCGAAGCGCTGGTGGAGCGCGCCGAAGAGGCGTCCCTGGGCGGCCCCGTGCCGCGGCCTGGGCCGGGGCGACATCAGGTAGACCCCGGACGCGATCTCGCCGCTCACCCCTTCGGGCTCGTTCTCGAGACGCGCCTCGAGCGCCCGGAAGTGGCGGAGCAGGCTGTCGTCGACCGCAGTGGCCATGGCCTCGCCACGAGGATAGCACCAGAGCACAGGCCTCGGGCGGCGTGCGGTAGAATGCCGGCTCCGTTCCCCGTTGAACCCAACCGTCGCCGCCCGGAGGCCCCGACCCTGATCGGAGAGACCCTCGCCCACGACCGCGTCACCGCCCCGCTCGGCGCGGGGGGAATGGGCGAGGTCTTCTGCGCCACCGACACGAAGCTCGGCCGCGAGGTGGCCCTCAAGCTGCTGCCGGGGGAGCTCGCGGACCGATTCGGATCGCCTCGCCCGCTTCGAGCGCGAGGCCAGGGTCCTCGCCTCGCTCAACCACCCCGGCATCGCTCACCTCTACGGCTTCGAGAGCGCGACGCTCGCCGACGGCACGACGGCCCACGTCCTCGTCATGGAGCTCGTCGAGGGAGAGGACCCGGATGATGGTCGTCGAGCTGGGGCCCGGGGACCCTCTCGAGGCGTCCCGGCCGCAAGTCCTCTTCGAGGGCGAGTTCGCCGGAGGAGTCGGTCGCGAGCGAGGCTACGACGTCACCCCGGACGGGCAGCGGTTCGTCGTGGCCCGCGGGCGCTCGCAGGGCGGGGGCGAGGTCAACGTCGTCCTCAACTGGCTCGACGAGCTTCGCCTCCGCTCGTCGGAGTCGAGGTGACGCCGCGCCTGCAGGTCGTGCGCGTCCCCTCAGCTCGGCGTCTCGCCCGAGATCTCGCGCCAGAGGTCCGAGACGCCGAGCTCGGCGGCCCACCGCAGGGCCGTAGCTTGGCACCCGGGCCCGAGGCCCGGCGGATCGAAAGCCCGCTTCGCTGCTGGTAGAATCCCCCGTCCCCCGTGCACCGCACCAATCGTCATCCCCCGGAACCCGAGGGCTTCGCGTCGTGATCGGCCGCACGCTCGCCCACTACCGCGTCACCGCCGCGATCGGCGCCGGCGGGATGGGCGAGGTCTACCGCGCCACCGACACGAAGCTCGGCCGCGACGTGGCCCTCAAGGTCCTGCCGGCCGAGATGGCCTCGCACCCGGAGCGCGTCGAGCGGTTCCGGCGTGAAGCGAAGGCCCTCGCCGCGCTCGACCACCCCGGCGTCGTCGGCGTGTACTCGGTCGAGGAAGCGGACGGCGTCCACTTCCTGACCATGCAGCTCGTCGAGGGCCAGCCGCTCGACCAGCTCATCCCCGAGGGTGGGATGCCGGTCGAGCGGATCCTCGAGATTGCTTCGGCGCTCGCCGAGGCCCTGGCCGCCGCTCACGAGAGGGGCATCGTCCACCGCGACCTCAAGCCGGCGAACGTCATGGTCGCCAGAGACGGGCGCCTGAAGGTCCTCGACTTCGGCCTCGCGCGAACGAGCGGAGGCCCGGCGGACGCGCCCGGCGGGTCGGAGCTGCCCACCGACCTTCGCACGCGCGAGGGCGTCGCGATGGGGACGGTGCCGTACATGTCGCCCGAGCAGCTCCAGGGGCGGGCCGTGGACGGCCGCTCGGACATCTTCTCCCTGGGCGTCGTCCTCTACGAGATGGCGACGGGTCGGCGGCCGTTCCGCGCCGACAGCGCGGCGGCGCTGATGTCGGCCATCCTGCGGGACGACCCGGAGCCTGCGGTCCGGCTTCGCTCCGATCTGCCCCCGGCCCTTTCCCGCGTGATCGAGCGCTGCCTCGCGAAGGAGCCCGCGGCGCGCTTCCAGTCGGCCGCGCACGTGAGGTCCGCCCTCGAGGGCGCGCCGGAGGCGGCGGGCCGCGTGGCTCTCGCGGCCCGAGAGGCCGACACGAAGTCGATCGTGGTCCTCCCGTTCGCCAACCTGAGCCCGGATCCCGACACCGAGTACTTCAGCGACGGGCTGACCGACGAGATCATCACCGACCTGTCACGCGTGCGGGCCCTGCGCGTGATCTCCCGGTCCTCGGCGATGCGCCTCAAGGGCGACGGGCGCAGCGTCGGGGAGATCGGCCGAGAGCTCGCCTGCCGGTACGTGCTCGAAGGAAGCGTGAGGCGCGCCGCGAGCACCCTGCGCATCACGGCCCGGCTGGTGGACGCGCCGAACGACGTCCAGCTCTGGGCCGACAAGTACGGAGGCACGCTCGACGACGTGTTCGACATCCAGGAGCGGGTGTCGCGGTCGATCGTGGACGCCCTCGAGATCCGGCTGACGCCGCAGGAGGCCGCGCAGCTCGCCGAGCGGCCGATCGCCGACGCTCGCGCCCAGGAGTGCTACCTCCGTGCGCGGAGCGAGATCTGGAGCTTCCTGCCGGGCGGCCTGGAGCGGGCCATCGGCCACCTGGAGGCCGCGCTCCGGCTGGTCGGCGAGAACGCCCTCGTCTACCAGGGGCTCGGCGAGGCCTACTTCCAGCACGTCAACATCGGGGTCGCGGGCGGCCGGGAGGAGGAGCTCGTCCGGAAGGCCGAGTGGTGCGCGGACAGGATCTTCGCGCTCGAGCCCGACTCGCCGCGCGGGCACCTCGTCCGTGCCAACACCCAGCTGGCGCGGGGCGACGTCCACGGCTGCGGCCGGAGCCTGAGGCGCGCGCTGCAGGTCTTCCCGAACGACATCCCGGCGCTGCAGCTCTACACCCACGTGCTCGGCTGGCTCACCGGGAAGCCCGACGCGGCGGCGCCGGTGGCGGCGCGGCTCCTCGACGTCGACCCGCTCGGTGCGATCAGCCTCCTGATGGCCGCCATGATGCGGCTGTTCACGGGCCGGTTCGGCGATGCGCTCGAGCCCGCGCGCCGCATGTTCGAGCTCGACCCGGTCACCCCGGTCTGCCGCGCGAACTACGCGATGGCCCTGGCGTACGACCGGCGGATCGAGGAGGCGGAGGCGCTGTGCGAGGGGGTGTCGGCTCAGCCGGATTCGGACGTCGGCACCTGGCAGATGGGACTCTGGCGGGCGGCCTGGCGAGGGGACCGTGCGGAGGTCCTGCGGCTCGCCGAAGGGCCCTACCAGCAGGCGGCCGCATGGGATGCGGAGATCCCCTGGCTCCTCGCGAGCGCCCACGCCGCGGTCGGCGCCACGGAGGAGGCGCTTCACTGGCTCGACCGCGCGATCGACGGCGGGATGATCAACTACCCCTTCCTCTCCGAGCACGACCGCAACCTCGACGGCCTGCGCGGCGACCCGCGGTTCGGCCGCCTGATGGAGCGGGCCCGGCGGGAATGGGAGCGGTTCGACGTCTGAAGGAGACCGTTTTGCCCATACTCATGCGTATTGCTAGTATGGGCACGTGAAGACCACCGTGGAGATCCCGGACGCCCTCCTCGAACGCGCCCGTGTCCACGCCCGACGTTCCGGGCGGCCCCTGCGCGCCTTGATCGAGGAAGGGCTTCGCCTCGTGCTCCAGGCGGGGTCCGCGAGCGTCGACTATCGCCTGCCCGACCGCGGCGTCGGCGTACCGGGAGCACCGAACCCGCTGGAGGCCATGAGCTGGCAGGACCTCCGCGACGAAGTCTACGGCGGCCGCTGAGTCGCGATGCTGGCGGTCGACACCAACATCCTCGTGTACGCACACCGGCGGGAGGCGTCCGAGCACGCCGCCGCGACCGAGGTCGTGCGCTCCCTGGCCGAGGGTGCGCAGCCGTGGGCCGTCCCCTGGCCGTGTCTGTACGAGTTCTTCAGCGTGGTCACGCACCCGAAGATCTGGCGCGATGCGGCCAGCACTCCGTCGCAGGCCTGGGCGCAGATCGAGGCCTGGCTCGGCTCGCCCAGCCTGCGCCTGCTCGGCGAGACGCCGGAGTTCGGCCGCCTGCTCGCCCGCTTCCTGGACCGGCCACGGGTGCGAGGAGGTATCGTCCACGACGCCCGGGTGGCTGCGCTGTGCGTGGCCCACGGCGTCGAGGCGCTGCTCACGCGCGACCGCGACTTCTCCCTGTTCGAGGAGCTGCGCACCCGCAATCCCCTTGCCTGAGACTGCGACCCGCGCTCCGAGCCCCGACCGGGCGCAAGCTGCCCGTCTCCCTCGTCACGATGTTCGGGGACTCGAGGCGCTCCGCCTCTTCGGCCTCCGACAGCCCCGGCCGCAGCGCCTTCTGGACGAACTCCGAGCGTGAACGCCGCGGGCCGCTCGGCCTTCGCGTTCTCCCGCTCCCCCGCTGCGGCGGCGCTCGCGACGGCCACCGCCAGCACCACGCCTGCCCCTCGGAGCATTCGCAGCTGCGCGCGCCCGAGGGTGACGTTCGGCCGCGCACCGCTTCTTCCCCTCTTCAGGCTCGCTTCCCCTCCGGCCACCACGACTCGACCGCGAGGCCCGGGATGCGTCGGAAGTGACGGACGTTTCGCGTGACGACGGCCAGGGAGCTCTCGAGCGCGGTGGCCCCGATGAGGACGTCCTCGACCCTTATCGGCTGGCCCGCGGCCTCGAGCTCGGCCAGCAGGTCCCCCACCCGAAGGGCCTCGCGCTCCCCGAACGGCAGGACCCGCACCCGTCCCAGCACCTCGCGAGCGATCCGCCCCCAGAGGTCTCCCGCTCCGGGGCGACGCCGTGCCCCGTAGCGCAGCTCGCTCACGCACACCGCGGAGGTGAAGGCGGCGCTCGGCGCCAGCTCGCGAAGGCGGGCCAGGACCGACGGCTCCGGCCGCTTCTTGAGGACCTCCGAGAGAACGTTGGTGTCGAGCAGGTACCCCCTCACCGCGGGCCTCGCCGCCGCCCCCCGTAGACCCGCGGGCGGCGCCGTTGGCGCGCCGCCACCGCCTCCTCGACGCCGTCGAAGAAGGGGTCGTCGGCCTCCAGCCAGCCCCGGACCGCCGCCAATCCCTCGCCCGGGTCCCCCGATCCGGGCGGGACCAGACGGGCCATCGGCCGGCCGCGGCGTGTGATGAGGACCGTCTCGCCCCCGTAGGCCACGCGTCCCAGGAGGTCCGAGAGCCGCCTCTTGGCCTCCGCGACGTTCACGGCCTCCACCGTCGCCCTCCCCACGTGCACCTCCTACATGATCATCATAGTCTACTTGGATATGATGGTCACGAGACCGACGGCCCGCGTCGCTCCGAGGACGCTTCGAGGGAGGCACCCATGACGCTCCGCTACCGCATCGTCAACGTCTTCACCCAGGGGACGCGCCCGCTCACCGGCAACCCCCTCTGCGTGTTCGAGAGCGGCGAGGGGCTCGACGACGCCACCATGCAGGCGCTGGCCCGCCAGCTCAACCTCTCGGAGACGACGTTCCTCCTGCCCTCGACGCGAGCGAGCGCCCGGGTGCGCATCTTCACGCCGGCCTACGAGATGCCCTTCGCCGGCCACCCGACGCTCGGCACCGCGTACGTCTGCCGCGCCCTCGGCCTCGCGGGCGACGAGGTGACGCTCGAGACGAAGGCCGGCGTCATCCCCGTGACCGCGGCCGCCGACCGCTTCACGCTCCGGGCGAACCCGCCGACCTGGCGCGAGCTCGAGCTGCCCCGCGCCGCGCTGGCCGGCCTCCTCGGCCTCGAAGAGGCTGACCTCGCCGAGCGGCCGCTCTGGGTGCGGGCCGGCACCGAGCAGCTCGTCGTGCCGCTCGCGAGCCCGGCCGCCGTGCGGCGCGCGCGGCCCCGCACGGGGGCGTTCGACGCGCTGCCGGGCGAGGACGGGCCCGGCCAGGCGTACCTCTTCGCGGAGACCGGTCCGGGGCGCCTGCTCTCGCGGTTCTTCTTCCCCCAGGGGGAGGCGATCCTCGAGGACCCGGCCACCGGCTCGGCCACGGCGAACCTCGGCGGGTGGTGCCTCGCCACCGGCCGCGCGCTGCCCTGCGCGTTCGAGATCGCCCAGGGCGAGCAGGCCGGCCGCCCCTCCACGCTCTTCCTGCGGGTGGAGAGCGACCGGCGCATCCTCGTCTCGGGGGACGTGGTCGAGCTCGGGGGCGGGACCTTCGACCTGCGGTAGGACGAGGAGCTACCGCTCCCGCCGCGGGCGGCCCTCGGACGCCGGGGCGGCCTTCACCGCCACGAAGACCACGTGCCGGCGCCCTCCCGCTCCGGAGCGGCGGGCGACCCGGACGGCGGACGCGTCGAACCCGCTGTCCCGGAGGCGGCGCAGGTAGCGCTCGTCCGGTCCCGTCGCCCAGACCGCGAGCGCGCCGTTCGCCCGGAGGGCGCCGTGGCACGCGACGATGCCGTTCGCGTCGTAGAGTCCCGCGTTCGCCTCGTGGATGAGCGCGTCGGGACCGTTGTCCACGTCCAGCAGGATCAGGTCGTAGGCGGCGCGCGCCTCCCGGATGCGCTCCCGGACGTCGCCCACGCGCACGCTGACGCGCGGGTCCTCGAGCGGCCTCCCGGCCAGGTGGCCCACGTGGACGCGGTTCCACTCCACCACGGAAGCGGACTGCTCGGCGAGCACGACTCTTCCGTGCGGAGGGAGGAGGTCGAGGGTCGCGCGCAGGGAGAACCCGAGGCCGAGCCCTCCGACCAGCGCCGTCCCCGCGTGGCTCGCCCTCGCGAAGGCGAGGCGGGCCAGCTCGTCCTCGGACCCATGGGCGCGGCTCGACATGAGGACGAGGCCGTCGAAGCCCACCTCCCACTCGGTGCCCCGCCGCGACAGCGTGAGCCGGGTGCCGTCGGCGGTCCGCGCCTCGTCCACCCGGATCCAGGGCAGCATGCCCGCCTCAGTGCTCGACGACCTTGCCCGGCTCGAGCGTGCGGTCGAAACCGGAGGCGGCGGGCATGGGTGCGACGCTACCACGCCTGCCGCGGCCGGGCCAGCGGCCTCCTCCTGGCCTGCAGCACGCAGAGCGCCGGGAACTCCGTCTCGCCGGACGGTCGCCGCTTCCTCGTCCGGCTCCAGGACGCGAGGGCGATCCCCACTCAGGTCCGCGGGTTGCAGAGCTGGCTCGAGGAGCTCGAGGCGAAGGTGCCCGTCTCCGAGTAGACGGTCGGCCGCTCCTGATCGGAGGAGCGTGGCGTCCGCCGACGGGACGGGTCGCTCGTGTGCTGCCCGGGGCGGGCGTGGACGAGACGCTCGATCGCGAGGCCCGGCTCCGCTCCTTCGACGAGGCCACGGCACGGCAGGAGTCCCGCAACCGTGCCCGGCGCCGCGCGCGGCGGGTCGGAGAACGGGGTTGGACCCGCGAGGAGCTGTACGACCGTGCCTGCCCTCGTTGACACCAACGTCCTCGTCTACCGGTTCGACCCGCGCGATCCCGGGAAACAGCGCCGGGCGACGGGACTGCTGCGGGGCGGGATCGAGGGACGGTCGTTGTATCTGGCACACCAGACGATCGTCGAGTTCGTGGCCGCGGTGACGCGGCCGCTGTCCGGTGGACGCCCTCTCCTGACCCTGGCCGAAGCCGTGCGGGAGACGGAGGATCTCTGCGACCAGTTCGTCGTCCTGCTGCCCGACGAACTGCTGGTCCGCACCGCCCTGCGGGGCACGGCCGCGTACCAGCTCGCCTGGTTCGACGCCCACATGTGGGCCTACGCCGAGCGCTACGGAATCCCGGAGATCCTGTCCGAGGACTTCCAGCACGGGCGCCGCTACGGGGGCGTGCGCGCCGTCAACCCGTTCCTGGCCGGCTGATCGCGGCCGAAACGCCGCTGGATCGAAGTTGCGGCCGAGGGACAGGGACGGCTCGAGTCGATGCGAGAATGTCGCGATAGCAGACCGATGCGAGCCACCGCCGCCCTGCTCACGATCGCCCTCGTGCCGGAGGCCGGGGCCTCCTGGGGGCGCACGCAGACGCCGCCCGAGGTGACCCAGGCCGACCGGGCGCTCCTCTCGTCCCTCGAAGGCCCCCGGTGCGTCCTTCGCCCGGCTGCGCGAATTCGCCCGGCAGAGCGAGCGAGCGCGATCGCGATCGACGAGGCGATCGCCATCGCGAAGCACATCGCCGAGGCGCTCGAGGCCGCTCACGAGAAGGGCATCGTCCACCGCGACCTCAAGCCGGCGAACGCCAAGCTCACGCCCGATGGCTCCCCGGACGGCCGCCGCTTCGTCTTCGTCGAGCCCGCGCGTGCGAAGGACGAGAGCACCCGCATCGACGTGGCCCTCCACTGGGCCCGGCACCTCGGGGCGGGGCGGCCCGGCGCGCCGTGATCTCCGCACGCCTCGTCGCCGCGCTGCTGCTGGCGACGCCGGTCCTCGGCACGGCGGAAAGGCCACCCTTGCTGCTCGACGACTTCTCCAGACCCGACGGGCGTTCCGCGCTCGGCACCGCGTGGCGGGCCTTCACCGACCAGGTGATGGGCGGCGTCTCGACCCAGTCGGTCGGCCGGGAGACGGTCGAGGGAGAGCGGGCCCTCCTGAGCGTCGGCATCGTCGCGTCGAAGCGAGCCTTCCGAGCCGACGTCGCGGTCTCGAGGATCGAGCTCTACTGAGTCGAGCCGCCTCGGACGAGCGCTTCGAGGTCCAGCGTATAATCGCCACCTTCCCCAGTTCGAGTGCGTCGTCGCTGCGGTGGAGCGAGGAAGCTTCGCCGACGGGAGGCGATCCTGATCGGGCAGATCCTTTCGCACTACAAGGTCACCTCGGCCCTCGGGGCCGGGGGGATGGGTGAGGTCTACCGCGCCACCGACACGAAGCTCGGCCGCGAGGTCGCGCTCAAGCTCCTCCCCGAGGCCTTTGCCTCCAACCCCGATCGCCTCGCCCGCTTCGAACGAGAAGCGAAGGTCCTCGCCTCGCTCAACCACCCGGGCATCGCGCACCTCTACGGCTTCGAGAGCGCGCGCCTCGAGGGAGGGCCCACGGCTCACTTCCTGGCCATGGAGCTCGTGGAAGGGGAAGACCTGGCCGAGCGGCTGAAGCGCGGGGCGATCCCCGTCGACGAGGCCGTCGCGATCGCGAAGCAGGTGGCCGAGGCCCTCGAGGAGGCGCACGAGAAGGGCATCGTCCACCGGGACTTCAAGCCCTCCAACGTGAAGGTGACGCCGGAGGGCAAGGTCAAGGTCCTCGACTTCGGCCTCGCCACGGCCTTCACGGGCGAAGGGCCGGGCGCCGCGGCGAGCGCCGACCTGTCGCAGTCTCCCACGCTGGCCCGGACCGGCACCGCGGCCGGGATCATTCTCGGCACCGCGGCCTACATGTCGCCCGAGCAGGCCCGCGGGAAGCCCGTCGACAAGCGGACCGACATCTGGGCCTTCGGCGTCGTGCTCTTCGAGATGCTGAGCGGCCGGCGGCTCTTCACCGGCGAGACGGTGAGCGACGTGCTCGCGTCGGTGCTGAAGACCGAGCCCGACTGGAGGGCGCTGCCGGCGGCGACGCCCCCCCGCATCCGCGGAATGCTGCGGCGCTGCCTCGCCCGCGGCCCGAAGCTGCGGCTGAGGGACATCGGGGACGCGCGGCTCGTCCTCGAGGAGGCGCTGGCGGGCGCGCCGGGGGAGGAGTCGGCCCCGCCCGGGTCGACGCGCCCGTCCCGCGAGCGCACCTGGAAGGCGCTCGCCGCGGCCTCGACGCTCCTGGCCGTGGCGTTCGGGGCCTTGTGGGCGGGCTCGTCGCGCCGCACGTCGAGCCCGACGCCCGCGCTGCGGGCGTCGATCCCGCTCCCCGAGGGCCTTCACCTCGACGGGTTCGGGCCGCCGGTCCTCGCCCTCTCCCGCGACGGGCGGACCCTCGCGTTCGTGGCGCGAGGCGCGACGGGGGCCCCGCGCCTGTACGTACGCCCGCTCGACGCCGCGCAGGCCGTCCTCGTCCCGGGCAGCGACACCGCGGAGGGACCCTTCTTCTCTCCCGACGGGCGGTGGGTGGCCTTCGCCGTCGGCACCTCGCTGGCCGGAGGGCAGCCTCCCGAGCTGCGCAAGTACTCGCTGGAGACGCAACTCACCCAGACGATCGGCCCGCTGGAGGACTACTTCGGCGGCGTGTGGCGCGAGGACGACTCGATCCTGTTCGTGGGGGCGGTCCCCGGGGGCCTGTGGACCGTTCCGGCCAGCGGCGGCGCGCCCCGGCTGCTCGTGGAGCGATTCCGCCGGGGCGATCGCGAGGAGGCCATGCGGGTGGCCTGGCCCGACCTTCTGCCCGACGGTCGGACCCTCCTCCTCAACGACGCGAACTCCCCCGCAGAGTCCCACCTCGTGACGGTGGACCTGGCGAGCGGCGAGATGAAGGACCTGGGCCTGCGAGGCTGGGGGGCTCGCTGGGTGTCCACCGGCCACGTCGTGTACGCGGGGCTCGACGCCTCCCTGATGGCGGTGCCGTTCGACGCGAAGGATCTCCGCCCGAAGGGGACGCCGGTGGCTCTGGCCCCCGACACCGCGCTCGCCCGCCTCAACGCTCCGGCCGTCGCGTTCTCGCACACGGGCACGCTGGTCCGCGCGACCGGGTACCTGCAGGGGAGCCGCCGGGAGCCCATGCACGCGGTGGCCTTGACTGCCGCGGGGGCGAGGAGGCTCCTCTCGGCGGAGGCGGCCCTGTACGGGCGCGGCCTCGCGCTGCCCGAGTTCATGATCGAGATCGAGCTCGAGGCCCACAAGCCCCGGGACGCCGGCCGGTAGGGTCGAGGGCCGGCCGCCCGTGAGCACGACGCTCGAGCACGTCGACGTCCTGATCGTCGGGGCGGGCCTCTCGGGGATCGACGCCGCGCACCACCTGCAGGCGCTCTGCCCCGGGAAGACGTACGCGATCCTCGAGCAGCGCGGGCGGATCGGCGGGACGTGGGACCTCTTCCGCTACCCCGGCATCCGGTCGGACTCCGACATGCTCACGATGGGCTACTCGTTCCGGCCCTGGACGGACCCGCGGGCGATCTCGCCGGGGTTGGAGATCCGCGAGTACATCGAGGCGGCCGCGCACGAGGAGGGGATCGACCGGAAGATCCGGTTCGGCCACACGGTCCGCCGCGCCTCCTGGTCCTCGGCGGAGGCGCGGTGGACGGTCGAGGGGAGGCGCCTGTCTCCCGAGGGGCCCGACGAGCCGTTCGCTCTCACCTGCGGCTTCCTCTTCTCCTGCGCCGGCTACTACCGCTACTCGGCCGGCTACACCCCGGACCTCCCCGGCCTCGAGCGCTTCGCCGGCCGCGTCGTCCATCCCCAGGCCTGGCCGGAGAACCTCGACCACGCAGGAAAGAGGATCGTCGTCGTCGGGTCGGGCGCCACCGCGGTGACGCTCGTCCCCGCGCTCGCGAGGACCGCCGCCCACGTCACCATGCTGCAGCGCTCGCCCACGTGGATCCTGTCCATGCCGGAGACAGACCCGGTCGTGAACGCGCTGCGGGCGATGCTGGGCGCGCAGTGGGCCTATCGCCTGGGTCGCTTCAAGAACGTCGTCCTCATGTCGCTCCTCTACCGGGCGTCGCGGCGCTTCCCCCGCCTCGTCGGACGCGCCCTCCTCGCGCAGGTGCGACGGCAGGTGGGGCCGGGCGTGGACGCCTCGACGCACTTCGCACCCCGCTACGGCCCGTGGGAGCAGCGGCTGTGCCTCGTGCCCGACGGAGACCTGTTCCGGGCCCTGCGCGAGGGCCGCGCGAGCGTCGCCACCGGCACGATCGAGACGTTCACCGAGACGGGCGTGCGCCTCGCGTCCGGCGAGGAGATCGCGGCCGACCTCGTCGTCACCGCCACCGGGCTCGTCATGCAGTTCCTCGGGGGCGTCGAGCTCGACGTCGACGGCCGTGCGGTCGCCCCGGGCCGGTGCCTCTCCTACAAGGGCGTCATGCTGTCGGGAGTGCCGAACCTCGCGGCGGTGTTCGGCTACGTCAACGCGTCCTGGACCCTCAAGGCGGACCTCGTCTGCGCCTGGGTGTGCCGGCTGCTCCTCGAGATGGACCGCCGGGGTGCGCGAGTCGTCACCCCGGCCGCCGGCGACGAGGCGCCGGCCGCACCGTTCGTCGAGGGCTTCACGCCGGGCTACGTGATGCGCGCCCTCGACCTCTGGCCGAAGCAGGGCGGCACGGCCCCGTGGCGCGTCCACCAGGACTACCTCCGCGACACGCTCGACCTGGGCCGGGGTCCCGTCGCCGGCGACGCGCTCGTCTTCTCGGGCCGGATGTAGCATTCCCGCCGGAGGTGTGACGAAGGTGGAGCGAGCCGGGCGTCCCCCGTGGCGGCGGGCGGCCGGGCCCGCGCTGCGCATCGCGGCCCTCCTCCTCGTCGTCTCGGCCCTCATGCTGATCTTCGAGCGAAGGCTGATCTACTTCCCCCAGCGCGAGCACGACGTCACCCCGCGCCAGCTCGGCCTCGCCTTCGAGGACCTCACGCTCACCGCGGAGGACGGGGTGAGGATCCACGCCGTCTACCTGCCCCCGCCGGGCGAGCCGCGCTGGACGGTCCTCTTCGCCCACGGCAACGGCGGCAACCTGAGCCACCGCCTCGACCGGACGCTCCTCCTGCAGTCGCAGCTGGGCGCGGCGGTGCTGCTCTTCGACTACCGGGGCTACGGGCGGAGCGAGGGCTCGCCCGACGAGGAGGGGACGTACCGCGACGCGCGAGCGGCCCACCGGTGGCTGGTCGAGGAGAAGGGCGTCCCTCCGGACCGGCTCGTCGTCTTCGGCGAGTCGCTCGGCTCGGCGGTGGCGCTCGACCTCGCGCTCGTTCGCCCGAGCCGCGCGCTCGTCCTCGAGTCGCCCTTCGCGTCCGTCCCGGCCATGGCGCGGGCGGTGTACCCCTTCCTGCCGCTGTGGCCCCTCGTCCGCACGCGCTACGACAACGAGGCGAAGGCCCCCCGCCTCTCGGTGCCGCTGCTGGTCCTGCACGGGGACCGCGACGAGGTCGTGCCGTTCTCGCAGGGGCGGCGTGTCTTCGAGGCGGCGCCCGAGCCAAAGCGCTTCTTCGCGATCCCCGGGGCCGGCCACAACGACACGTACCTCGTGGGCGGCGAGGCGTACTGGGCCGCCGTCCGGGACTTCCTCGAGACGCTCCCTGAGCCCAGTTGAGGGGTCCCGTCAGCCCTTGACCGTCATGACCGCTCGCATGACCCAGACCCGGTCTTCGGGTGGCGCTCCACCAGGAGCCGATATCGCTCGTCGCCGCCGAGTACCCCCCACGTCTCCGCGACCGCCGGCGGCGGCTCGCCCCACGCCCCGCGGTCCCCCGCACCGCCGTGGTTCGTGCGGCCGTGCGGCACCGCCTGCTCGACGGCGGAGCGGACGGCCCCCCACGGCGGCCGGCACGATCGCCCCGCGGGTGGCGAGCACCGACCCGACGGTGGCCCCAATTCGAGGTGCACGTCGGGCATGGCCGCGACGTGCCGGAACACGAAGGGCATCCTCGCGATGTTGCGCAACTGGGCGAGTGCCTTCTCCTCGACCGGGACGTCTCCCTGGGGAGAGGTCGTCCAGAGCTTGATCGGCGTCCGGCCCTCCAGCTCGACGCGCACGGCCCCCCCCGCTACGCCCCGGTCGCCCGCGTCACCTGCAGGGTGTCGGTGTACTGCTGGAAGCTCACGACCTTGCCTTCGCGCAGCTTCCAGACGTGGGCGAACTGGGCGTGGATCTTCGTGCCGGTCTTCTTGTAGGCGCCGCCGTAGCGGCCCGTGGCCAGGACGACGTCGCCCGCGTCGTGGACCTCCTCGAGCATGACCGCGAAGCCGTCCCACTCGGTGCCGAGCCGCATGAACACGCCCTCGAGGACCGCCTGCGGGCCGACGTAGGGATTCTTGTCGGCGTAGGGGAAGCCCTCGGCCTCGTTCCAGACGATGCCGGGGTCCATCGCCCCGAGCACGGTCGGGACGTCGCCGCGGCCGAAGGCGGCGTAGAGCGACTTCATCATGTCGGCGTTCTGCTGTGACACGGGTCCTCCTCCTGTGACGGCCGAGACTGAACTGGGAAGCGAGTGGCCGGCAGCGTGCCACAGAGCCGCACCCGGCGCAAGCGGGGGCGGCTGCTCAGCTTCTCACTCGTCCCTCGCACGCTCCACGCATGCCAGGGGAAGGAAGAGGGGCGTGGCCCCGCCGTGCATCCCGCCCTCGCGTACGCCCTCGAGGGGCTCGAAGCCGTATCGCGCGTAGAAGGCGACCGCGTCGGGCTTGGCGTCGGTGACGACCCCGACGCACCCCAGGGAGTCCCGCTGCACCAGCGCCAGGTCGAGAACGTGCCGCAGCAGGGCGCGCCCCACGCCGAGTCCCTGGGCGCGGTGGTCCACCGCGAACCGCGCGAGCCGCAGGACGGGGAGCGGATAGGCGGGCAAGCGTCGCCGCAGGCGAGCGGAGGGCAGGGTCCTGCGCTCCAGGCTGCCCACGCTCACCGTCGCAAAACCCGTCAGCCGTCCCTCCGCCAGGGCGACGTAGGTCACGGCGAGGTGGAGCTTCCACTGGTTCTGGCCGGCGTAGTGGTGGAAGAACCGGTCGAGGTCGGCCTGCCCGCAGGAGAACCCGCCGCGATCGTCGTCGGGCCGGAGGGGCCGGATCTCAAGCGCGGCGGCCACGCATCAGCTCCCGCAGGGCTTCCGAGGGCGCCGGGGCCCTCCCCACCGCGGCGGCGATGCGGTCGAACGACTCGTCGTCCAGGACGATGCGGGCCGGGATCAGGGCCTCGTCGGGCAGGTCACGGCGGGCGGTCATGAAGAACAGGAGCGCCTGCTCGACCACGTAGTTCTTCTTGAGGCCGTGGCTCTCGGTGAACCGGTCCAGCTCCTCCTTGGTGGCCGAGGAGATCGTGGCCGAGATCTGGGACTGCGTGCTCATGGTCGCCTCTTCATGGACAACATGGGATTTCCATGGAAATACTAGTCCCGAGCAGGCACCGGCACAAGGACCCCGGTCGGACGCCTCACCTTCGCGGGAACGCCATGCGGCGGACGATCGCCTCGTAGCGCGGGTTGGCGGCGAGCTCCGGGAAGAAGCGGCGGGCCAGGGGCGCGTAGACCATGTTCGGCGTCCGGTCCTCGAGCGCCTTCTCGTACCAGCCGATCGCCTCGTCGATCTCGCCGAGCGCGCCGTGGATGGCCGCGAAGGTTCGGCCAGCCTGGCGTGGGCCAGGGCCAAGTCCGGCGCCCGGGCCGCGGCCTGCTGGAGGTAGTCGACGCTCTTGTCCATCTCCACGACGGTGCCGGCCGCGAAGTCGCGCCCCTTGAGGTACAGGCGATACGCCTGGCGTTCGGGCGTCGGCGGACGGGGACGGCGCTGGCTTGTGGGGTTGAGGCTTCGGCGCGATTCTACCGCACTCGATCGCCCGAGGACGCCGCCCATCGAAGTGATCTATCATTCGGACTCGGAGATGAGAACCACCTCATGACGAACCCGCCCGCTCCGCGCACGATCGCCGTCCTCACGAGCGGGGGCGACGCCCCCGGGATGAACGCCGCCGTGCGCGCGGTCGTGCGCACGGCCCTCGCCCGCGGCCAGCGGGTCTTCGCGATCCGGGAGGGCTACGAGGGAGCGGTGGCCGGGGGCGACCGGATCGTCCCCATGACCTGGTCCTCCGTCGGCGGGATCCTCCACCAGGGGGGCACCGCGATCGGGACGGCCCGGTCCGACCGCTTCCGGACCCGCGAGGGGCGGCTCGCCGCGGCCGAGAACTTCCTCAAGGCGGGGATCGACAGCCTGGTCGTGATCGGGGGCGACGGCAGCCTGAGCGGAGCCGACGCCCTGCGACAGGAGTGGCGGGGCCTCGTGGACGAGCTGGTCGCGAGCGGCCGGGTCGACGCGGAGGCGGCGGCCCGGGCGATCCCGTTCAGCATCGTGGGCCTCGTCGGCTCGATCGACAACGACATGTCGGGCACCGACATCACGATCGGCGCCGACACGGCGCTGCACCGGATCACCGAGGCGATCGACGCGATCGCCTCCACCGCGGCCAGCCACCAGCGCACGTTCGTGGTCGAGGTCATGGGCCGGCACTGCGGCTACCTCGCCCTCATGGGCGCGATCGCCACCGGGGCGAGCTGGGTCCTCATCCCGGAGAGCCCGCCCGACGTGGACGACTGGGAGTCCACGATGTGCGAGCGGCTGCGCACGGGACGCCTGGCCGGCCGGCGCGACTCGATCGTGATCGTGGCCGAGGGGGCGCACGACCGCCACGGGAGCCCCATCACCGCCGAGCACGTCCGCAAGGTCCTCCAGGAGCGGCTCAACGAGGACGTGCGGGTCACGATCCTCGGCCACGTGCAGCGGGGCGGCGCGCCCTCCGCGTTCGACCGCTACATGAGCACGCTGCTCGGCCACGCCGCGGTCGAGGAGCTCCTCTCCTCGCCCCCCGGGAGCGAGCCCCAGCTCATCGGGATGAAGGACAACCGGGTCACCCGCCAGCCGCTCATGGAGTGCGTCGAGCAGACGCGCAAGGTGGCCTCCTGCGTGAAGGAGGGGCGCTACGAGGAGGCGATGGCCCTGCGGGGCCGCGGCTTCGCCTCGGCCCTGCGCACGCTGCGCACGATCGTCCGCGCCCTCCCCCACCCGCCGGCCGAGGGCCAGAAGCGCTACCGCTTCGCGATCATGCACGGGGGCGGCCCCGCCCCCGGCATGAACACCGCGGTGCGCGCGGCGCTGCGCCTGACGCTCGACCGCGGGCACCGCGTGCTCGGGGTCCGCAACGGCTTCAGGGGGCTCGTGGAGGGCGACTTCTTCGAGATGGGCTGGATGAGCGTCAACGGCTGGGCGAGCCGGGGCGGGGCCGAGCTCGGCACGAACCGCCGCCAGCCCGCCGACCGCGAGCTGTACACGATCGCCCGCCACATCGAGAAGCACGAGATCGACGGGATCCTGATGATCGGCGGCTGGTCGGGCTACTCCGCGATCGCGAAGCTCCACGCGGAGCGCGAGCGCTTCCCCGCCTTCAACCTGCCGATCATCTGCCTGCCCGCCTCGATCAACAACAACCTGCCCGGCTCCGAGCTGTCGATCGGGAGCGACTCCGCCCTCAACAACATCGTGAGCGCGGTGGACAAGATCAAGACCTCGGCGGTGGCGTCCCAGCGCTGCTTCGTGGTGGAGGTGATGGGCCGCCGGTGCGGCTACCTCGCGCTGCTCTCCGGCCTCGCCACCGGCGCCGAGCGCGTGTACATGCACGAGGACGGGGTCACCCTCGCCGACCTCCAGAAGGACCTCGAGTCGCTCAAGGACGGCTTCCGCCACGGCAAGCGGCTCGGCCTCCTCATCCGCAACGAGGACGCGAACCCCTTCTACACGACCTCCTTCATGTGCGCCCTGTTCGAGCAGGAGGGGGGCGAGCTGTTCGACGTGCGCCAGGCGATCCTCGGCCACCTCCAGCAGGGCGGCGACCCGAGCCCGTTCGACCGCATCCTCGCGACACGAATGGCCGCGGAGAGCGTCGCCTACCTGGTCGAGGAGGCGGGCCGGGGCCCGAGGGGCCAGGCCGCGTTCGTCGGCATCCGGGAGGGCAAGCTCTCGATCACGCCGTTCGACGAGATGCCGCGCCTCATGGACCTCGAGAACCACCGCCCGAAGGAGCAGTGGTGGCGCCAGCTCGCGCCGATCGCCGAGCGGCTCGCCGCCCCCGGCCCCGGGTCCCCGTAGGCGTATACTCGCGGCGAGCGTTCCCGCCCATGGAAGACGACGAGGAAGCCGGGGGGAAGACCCCGCCTCTGGGCAGCGCGCCGCCGCGCCGCGGCGGCGTGGTGAGGCGCCTGCTCGACGGCCTGCGGGGCGGGACGCCGCGGCCGCCTTCGCTCGAGCCGCCGCAGCGGCTCGGCCGCTACCGCATCCTCGAGCGCATCGGCCAGGGGGGGATGGGCGTCGTGTTCGCCGCCGAGGACGAGAGCCTCGGCCGCCGCGTGGCGGTGAAGACCGTCGTCGAGCCGGACGAATCGGCCCGCGGCCGCTTCCGGCGCGAGGCGCGCGCGGCGGCGGCGGTCAACCACCCGAACGTCTGCCAGGTCTACGAGATCGGGGAGGACCGCGGCCAGCTCTTCATCGCCATGGAGCTGCTCGACGGAGAGCCCCTGTCGGAGAGGCTCGCCCGCGGCAGGCTCCCGGTGACAGAGGCGGTCGAGGTCGGACGATCGATCCTCTCCGCCCTCGCCGCCCTCCACGCCTCCGGTGTCGTCCACCGCGACCTCAAGCCCTCGAACGTCTTCCTCTCGCCCCACGGGGTGAAGGTGCTCGACTTCGGCCTCGCGCGGCCGCTCCCGAGCGACATCACGCGCTCCCTCGAGGCCGGGACCGAGCTCACCCGCCCCGGCCTCCTCGTCGGCACGCCGCGCTACATGGCGCCGGAGCAGGTCCTCGGCCGCGCGGTCGACGCCCGCACCGACCTGTTCTCCACCGCCGCCGTCCTCTACGAGGCCGTGGCGGGGCGGCCCGCCTTCCTCGGGACGACGGTGGTCGAGGTGCTCTCGGCCACCCTCCACGAGGAGCCGCCGGCCCTCGGCGGCGACGCGACGGCGGTGGCGTTCGATCGCGCCCTGCGGCGGGCTCTGGCGAAGCGACCGGAGGAGCGTCCCGCCTCCGCGGACGAGCTGCG
Source organism: uncultured Acidobacteriota bacterium (assembly GCA_964561785.1). Lineage (GTDB taxonomy): Bacteria > Acidobacteriota > Vicinamibacteria > Fen-336 > Fen-336 > DATBSL01. Next base: position 128,095 of record CAZLRF010000001.1, read on the forward strand.
CGCGGAGCTCGAGGCCGTGGTCGCGAGAGCGCCGGGCGGCCCCGCCTCGGTCGCGCGACCCCTCAAGCGACTGGTCGTCCTGCCGTTCCGGGTGCTGCGTCCCGACCCGGACGTGGACTTCCTGTCGTTCGCGCTCTCGGACGCCGTTTCCGCGTCGCTCGCGGGCCTGCCCACGGTGGTCCTCCGCTCGAGCGCCGTCGCCGCCCGCTTCGCCTCCGAGGCCCCCGACCTCGTCGCCCTCGCCTCCCAGGCGAACGTCGACCTCGTCCTGATGGGAACGCTGCTGCGCTCCGGCGACCGGATCCGGGCCAGCACCCAGCTCGTGGAGGCCCCCGCCGGCACCATCGTCGCCTCCCACGCCCTGCAGTCGGCGGTGGGCGACGTGTTCCGCCTCCAGGACGAGCTGGCGGAGCGGATCGTGGAGGCGCTCTCGCCCTCCCTCGACGCGCGGGAGCGCCCGGCTCGCCGGGCGGGGCCGGCGAGCGCGCGCGCGTACGAGCTCTACCTGCGGGCGAACGAGGCCGCGCGCGATCTGGCCGCGGCGGGGGCCGCGCGCGACCTGTACCGGCGCTGCGTGGAGGAGGACCCCGGCTTCGCCCCCGCCTGGGCGAAGCTCGGCCGGTGCCACCGGCTGCTCGCGAAGTACTCCCTCGAGGACCCGGCCGCGAACCTCGCCCTCGCCGACGCCGCCTTCCGCCGGGCCCTCGACCTCGACCCGGCCCTGCCCGTCGCCCACAAGCTCTACGCCCACCGCGAGGCGGAGACGGGGCGAGCGCGCGACGCGATGGTCCGCCTGCTCTCGCTCGCCCGCGAGGCCGGCAACGACCCCGAGGTCTTCGCCGGCCTCGTCCACGCGTGCCGCTACTGCGGCCTGCTCGAGGCGTCGGAGGCGGCTCACCGCGAGGCGCGCCGGCTGGACCCGCACATCTCGACGAGCGTCGTCTACACCTACTGGGCGCGGGGTGAGATGGAGCGCATCCTGACCGAGACGAGCGACGGGGCCGAGTTCGAGCTGCGGGCGATGGCGCTCGAGACGCTCGGGAGACGGGAGGAGGCGAAAGCGATCCTGGAGCGGGCGCGCGGCCAGGCCCTGACGCCGGTCTTCCTCTCGATCGTGAGCGCGCTCGAGAGCCTGCTCGCCGACGGCCCGCAGGCGGTCGAGGCCTTCGCCCGCCTCGCCGCGCAGCACAGCGACCCCGAGGCCCTGTTCCTGTACGGTTCGGCCCAGGCGCGGGTCGGCGACCGGAGCGGGTCCCTCGCCTCTCTCGCCGCGTCGGTGGCCGGGGGCTTCACGGTCCCCGACGCGCTGCGGGGCCACCCCTGGCTCGCGACGATCCGCTCCGAGAGCGTCCTCGCCGGCCTGGCGGAGCAGGCCGAGTCGGCGCGCGGCGAGGCCGCCCGGGCCTTCCTCGAGGCCGACGGCCCCTCCCTGCTCGGGGTCTGAGCGCGGCGGGGCCCGCCTCCGCGCGGGCGATTCTCCCGTGAGATGATGCGCCGTTGCACGAGGAGGCACGCTTGGGCCACCCGTTCCGTTCGCTCGCCCCGGTCGTCCTGGCTTTCGCGACCCTCGCCGCGGCCGCCGAGGATCCCCGCCTCGAAGGCGCGTCGCGAAGCGAGCGCAACGGCTGGATCCTCGTACGCCTCCAGGGCGCGCCGGCCGACGTCGGCTACCAGCACGGGCGCCTCCTCGCGAAGGAGGTCGAGGACGCCGTCGCCGTCGCCCGCCTGGGGCTGATCCAGGACGGCAAGCGGGACTGGGCGTTCTACCGCCGGGCGGCCGAGGTCGTCTTCTGGCCCGGCGTCGACGCCGAGTACCGCCAGGAGATGCGGGGGATCGCGCAGGGCGCCGCGGCCGGCGGGGCGAAGGTCGACCTGTGGGACGTGGTCGCCCTCAACGCCAGCATCGAGTTCGGCTACTACACGGCCAGCCTCGACCGGGACGGCCGCTCCGGCGCCCCCGACAAGTGCAGCGCGTTCGTCGCCACCGGAAGCTTCACCCGCGACGGCCGCCCGGTGATCGCCCACAACAACTGGTCGGGCTACCTGGAGGGCTCGCGCTGGAACGTGATCTTCGACATCCGCCCCGCCGCCGGGCACCGCATCCTCATGGACGGCATGCCGGGCCTCATCCACAGCGGGGACGACTTCGGCGTGAGCTCGGCCGGGCTCGCGATCACCGAGACCACGATCACCGGCTTCCGCGGGTTCGACCCGAAGGGGATCCCGGAGTTCGTCCGCGCCCGCAGGGCGATGCAGCATGCCTCCTCGATCGACGACTTCGACCGCATCATGCGGGAGGGCAACAACGGCGGCTACGCCAACGCCTGGCTGGTGGCCGACGTGAGGACCGGCGAGATCGCCCGGCTCGAGCTCGGCCTGCGCAACGTGACCCTCGAGCGGACGAAGGACGGCTACTTCGCGGGGACGAACTTCCCCGTGAGCCCGAAGCTCGCCGCCGAGGAGACGACGTTCCGCCTCGACGACCCGTCGCTCAGCGCCAACGCCCGGCGGGTCCGCGCCGACGAGCTGATCCGGGAGGCGAAGGGGACGATCGACCTCGCCTTCGCGAAGCGCTACCTCTCGGACCACCACGACGCCTACGAGAGGCGCAACGACGCCCCCAGCGAGCGCACGCTGTGCGGGCACGTGGACCTGTCCCCGCGCGGCATGGGCGACTGGTTCTCGGCCTTCGGCCCGGCGGGCACCGTCCAGTCGAAGGCGGCCGACGCCCCCATGATCGTGCGCATGGCCCTCGAGGCGGCGATGGGCCACCCCTGCGGCGCCACCTGGAAGGCCGCGCCCCACCTCGCGAAGCACCCGGGCTACGCGTGGACGAAGCCCCTGATGCGGGACCTCGTGGCCGGGCCGTGGACGCTCTTCGCGGCGCCCTAGGCCCGGGCCCTCACAGCCAGCCCTTCCGCCGGAACCAGGCGACCATTCCCCCCGCGGTGACGAGCGAGATCGCCCAGAACGCGGGATAGGCCCACGGCCAGTCGAGCTCCGGGAAGTGGTGGAAGTTCATCCCGTAGACCCCGGCGAGGAAGGTGAGGGGGATGAAGATCGTGCCGATGATCGTCAGCACCTTCATCACCTCGTTCATCCGGTTGCTCATCGAGGTCATGTAGGTCTCGGTGAGCCCCGAGGCCACCTCGCGGTAGGTCTCCACGATGTCGATCGCCTGGACGGCGTGGTCGTAGACGTCCCGGATGTAGGTCCTCGTCACGTCGGAGAAGCACTCGTGGGGCTCGCGCTGCATCTTCTGCAGCACCTCGCGCATCGGCCACAGCGCCCGCCGCACGAGCAGCAGCTCGCGCTTGAGGCGATGGATCTCCTGGATCGTGTCCGGCGACGGGTGCTGGAGGACCCGGTCCTCCAGCTCCTCCAGCCGGTCGCCGAACATCTCCAGGATCGGGAACGCCTCGTCGACCACCGCGTCGATCAGCGAGTAGGCGAGGAAGCTCGCGTCGTTGCGGCGCAGCGCGGAGCCGGGGGCGCGGATGCGGTCGCGGATCGGGTCCCACACGTCCCCCGGCGTCTCCTGGAAGGTGAGCACGGTCTTGTGCCCGACGAAGATGCTGACCTGCTCGGTGTGGAGCATGCCCTCGCGCAGCTCGAGCTCGCGGACGATCACGAACAGCCGGGCCTGGTAGCCGCCGTCCTCCTCGTAGGACTGCACCTTCGGCCTCTGGGGAACGTGCAGCACGTCCTCGATCGCGAGCGGGTGCAGGCGGTACTTCTCGGCGAGGGCGCGCACCACGCCGAGGTCGCCGAGGCCGTCGACGTTGATCCAGCGCACGACCGACCAGTCCGGCCGGTGCCGGGCGATGAACGAGGGCAGGTCGCGCACCTCCTCGAAGACCGCCTGAGCGGGCGCGTAGTCGACGCAGGTGATCCGGACGGCGATCGGGGTGTGGGGAACCGCGGCGAGGTCCTGCGGCTCGATCCCCGCCTCCGAGCCCGGCGCCGCCTTCTTGAACCGGCGCGGAAGGCGCAGCCCGCGCTTGCCCTTCGGCGGGGCCTTGCGGGTGCGGCGGGCGGGCCGGGCCGGCGCCGCTTCCGGCTGGGCGGGCGGCTCCGCGGGGGACGACGCCGCCCCGTCGACCGGCTCCGTCGCCCCGTCCCCGCTCCGCGTCTCGTCGCTCATCCGGTCCTCTCGTCCTCTCCGTCGCGGGCTTCCCCGCGCTCAGCCGACGTAGGGTATCGTCTGCGGGCCCTCGGGGAGAACCGCCACCGGCGCGTCGCCGCCGAGCCTCTCGAGCTCGCGCCCCACCGCCTCCCCGACGTCCGCGACCGGCTCGAGGAACGCGCGGCGCACGTCCTCGTCCGGAAGCTCGGACCGCAGCGCGACCCGGGCCCGGAGGCGGATGAGGGCGAGCAGCTGCGCCTCCCACTGGTCGTAGAGGGAGAAGCCGGGCGCCTCGATCGTGTCGAGCACCGCGCGCGGGGTGGGGTGGTCGAACAGCAGCTTCTTGAAGTTCCCGTGGTCGGGGAAGCCGTCCTCGCACCGCGAGGCGGCCACGATGAGCCCGCCCTCCTCCACGATCTGCGCCGCCGCCGACATCCCTTTCACCGTCTGGTACAGGTTCTGGTCGAGCGGGTAGCCGCTGTTGGTCGTGACCACCACCGGGAACCGCCGCGGGCACGCGACCATCGCCGTCTCCTTCGAGAAGGCGCACGCCCGCTCGTGGGCGAGGAGCGGGTCCCCGCAGAAGAAGCGGGTGATCTCCCGCCGGCGGTTGAGCGTCACGTTGACGCAGAAGTCGACCGGGAGGAGCGCCCCGTTGTGGCGGACGATCGCCTGGGTCGGGTTGCCCTCGAGGAGCCCCCAGGTCGAGCGCGGGTCCCCGATCGTCCTCGCGTCGTGGTAGCGCATGATCGACGCGATGTCGGCGACGGCGGGAAAGGTCCCCTTGTAGCCGCCGGAGAAGCCGGCCATGAAGTGCGGCTCCACGAAGCCGAGCACGATCCTGCGGTCCGCCTCCACGTACTCCCGGTTGAAGAAGACCGTCTCCCCGTCCGCGGACCTCCCCGCGGGGAGCATCGTCGCGGGATCGTGCGCGCTGTGGTTCACGACCCGGTAGCGCGCGAGCACCTCGGGGCCGACCATCGAGCGAAGCTCCGCCGGCGTGTTCGCGCGGTGCGAGCCCGTGCCGTTCACGATCGTGACCCGATCCGGGGAGACGTGGTCGAGCTCGGCGAACAGCCACGGCAGGAGCCGGTCCGAGGGCAGCGGGCGGGTGAGGTCGGGGATCACGACCGCCAGACGCTCCCCCGCCCGGACCGCCTCCCGCAGCGGCGGGGCGCCGATCGGGCGGCGCACCGCCTCGCGGAACGCCGCCGCCTCGTCGGGGAGGCCGGGCAGGAAGCGCGGCTCGAGCACCCTCACGCTTCGGCCCGGGACGTCGACCTCGAGGCCGTCGCGGCCGTACTGCAGGCGGACTCGCACCGCGCAAAGCTACGCCGCCGCGCCGCCCGGGTCAACGCCGCCGCGCGGGCGCGGTACAATCCCGCCGCGCCATGGCGATCCTCCGGCTGCCCGGCGGGGCGGCCCTCTCCGACTTCCGGCTCGAGAAGCTGAACGACGCCCTGCGGACGGCCCGACCCGGCCTCCACGTGACGGCCGCGCAGCACTGGCACTTCGTGGAGACCTCCCGCGAGCCCGCCGAGGCGGAGCGGGCGGCGCTCCGCCGCCTCCTCGAGTACGGCCCACCGCCTCCCCCGGCGGCGCACCTGCGGGGGCGCATGCTCCTCGTCACGCCCCGGCTCGGGACGATCTCGCCCTGGTCCTCGAAGGCCACCGACATCGCCCGCCAGTGCGGGCTCGGAGAGCTCGTGCGGCGGATCGAGCGGGGGACGGCGTTCCACCTCCACGGGGACTCGGGCGACGCCGGCGCCGCCCTCGGCGTCCTTCACGACCGGATGACCGAGGCGGTCCTCACCTCGTTCGAGCAGGCCGACCTGCTCTTTCGCCACGTCGCCCCGAAGCCGCTCGCGGAGGTGGACGTGGCGGCACGGGGTCGCGCCGCGCTCGAGGAGGCGAACGCGGCGATGGGCCTGGCCCTCGCCCCGGACGAGGTCGACTACCTCCTCGACTACTTCCGCGGCCGCGGCCGCAACCCCACCGACGTCGAGCTCACGATGTTCGCCCAGGCGAACTCCGAGCACTGCCGCCACAAGATCTTCAACGCCTCGTGGGTCGTGGACGGCGAGCCCCAGCCGCGGTCGCTCTTCCAGATGATCCGCGAGACCGAGAGGGCGAGCCCCCAGGGCACGGTGAGCGCCTACTCGGACAACGCGGCGGTGATGGAGGGACGGACGGTCGCTCGCTTCATGGTCGACCCCGCGAGCGGCCGCTACCTCTACCGGGAGGACCCGACCCACACCCTGATGAAGGTCGAGACCCACAACCACCCGACCGCGATCTCGCCCTTCCCCGGGGCGGCCACCGGCTCGGGGGGCGAGATCCGGGACGAGGGCGCGACCGGGCGCGGGGCCAAGCCGAAGGCCGGACTCGTCGGCTTCTCGGTGTCGAGCTTGCGCCTTCCCGGCGCCGTCCGGCCCTGGGAGGGCGAGGAGTCCCGGCCCTCCCGCATCGCCTCCCCCCTCGCGATCATGACCGAGGGCCCCATCGGGGCGGCCTCGTTCAACAACGAGTTCGGGAGGCCGAACCTCGCCGGCTACTTCCGGGTCTACGAGCAGGAGGTCGCGGGCGTGCGCCGCGGCTACCACAAGCCGATCATGGTCGCGGGCGGGATCGGCAACGTGCGCGCGGCCCACGCGCACAAGGCCGAGGTCCCCGCGGGCGCCCTCCTCGTCCACCTCGGGGGGCCGGGACTCCTCATCGGGATGGGGGGCGGGTCGGCCTCGTCGATGGCGACGGGGGCGAACGCCGCCGACCTCGACTTCGACTCGGTCCAGCGCGGCAACGCGGAGATCCAGCGCCGGGCCCAGGAGGTCATCGACCGCTGCTCTTCCCTCGGCGACGCGAACCCGATCCTCTCGATCCACGACGTGGGGGCGGGCGGCTTCTCGAACGCGCTGCCCGAGCTCGCCCACGGTTCGGGCCGCGGGGCGAGGATCGACCTGCGGGCGGCGCCGAACGAGGAGCCGGGGATGACCCCTCGCGAGGTCTGGTGCAACGAGGCGCAGGAGCGCTACGTCCTCGCGATCCTCCCCCGCGACCTCGACGCCTTCCGCGCGCTGTGCGAGCGCGAGCGCTGCCCGTTCTCGGTCGTCGGCGTCGCGACCGACGACCACCGCCTCGAGGTCCGCGACCCGCTGTTCGGCAACACGCCGGTCGACATGGACCTTCCCGCCCTCCTCGGCAAGCCCCCGCGGATGACCCGCGACGTCCGCCGGGTCCGGCCGGCGCTCCCGCCCTTCTCGACCGAGGACATCGCGCTCGCGGAGGCGGCGAGGCGCGTCCTCCTGCACCCGACCGTGGGCGACAAGACCTTTCTCGTCACGATCGGCGACCGCACGGTGGGCGGCCTGTGCTCCCGCGACCCGATGGTCGGACCGTGGCAGGTGCCGGTGGCCGACTGCGCGACGACGCTCCTCGGCTTCGACGGCCACGCGGGCGAGGCGTTCGCGATCGGCGAGCGACAGCCCCTCGCCGCGATCGACGCCCCCGCCTCCGGTCGCATGGCGGTGGCCGAGGCCCTCACCAACCTGGCCGCCGCCCCCGTCGCCTCGCTCTCGCGCGTCAAGCTCTCCGCCAACTGGATGGCCGCAGCCGGCGCCCCCGGCGAGGACGCCGCCCTCTTCGACACCGTGAGGGCGGTGGCCCTCGACCTGTGCCCGCGCCTCGGCGTCGGCATCCCGGTCGGCAAGGACTCGATGTCGATGCGCACCGAGTGGACCGAGGGCGGCGAGCCAAGGAGCGTGGTGAGCCCGGTCTCCCTCGTCGTCTCCGCCTTCGCCCCCTGCGACGACGTCCGCGGGACCTGGACCCCGTGGCTGCGCACCGACCGGGGAGAGACCGCGCTCGTCCTCGTCGACCTCGCCCCGGGCCGCGCGCGCCTCGGTGGCTCGATCCTCGCCCAGGTCTTCGGCCAGTCCGGCAACGAGGCCCCGGACCTCGACGACCCCGCCCGCATCGTCTCGCTCTTCGCGGCCCTCGCCGAGCTGCGCGCGCGCTCGCTCGTCCTCGCCTACCACGACCGCTCGGACGGCGGGCTCTTCGTCACCCTCGCCGAGATGGCCTTCGCCGGCCGCACCGGCCTCGACGTGGACCTCGCCCCCATCCTCGGATCGAGCTCCGACCCGCCCGGCGTCCTCGGCGCCCTGTTCAACGAGGAGCTGGGCGTCGTCCTCCAGGTCGCCGCGGCGGACCGCGACGCCGTCCTCGAGGCGCTCGCCCGCCACGGCCTTCGCGGCGTCGTCCTCGGCGCCCCCGTCCCCGGCGGGACGGTGCGCCTGCGCTGCGGCGAGGCGGTCCTCTTCGCGGAGAGCCGGGCCGCCCTCCATCGGCTGTGGTCGGACACGACGTACAGGATGCAGTCCCTGCGCGACAACCCCGCCTGCGCGCAAGAGGAGCACGACCGGATCCTCGACGACGACGACCCCGGGCTCTCCCCCGTCCTCACCTTCGATCCGGCGGAGGACGTGGCGGCGCCGTTCGTGGCGACGGGGGCGAGGCCGCGGATCGCGATCCTGCGCGAGCAGGGCGTCAACGGCCAGGTCGAGATGGCGGCGGCGTTCGACCGCGCCGGCTTCGAGGCGGTCGACGTCCACATGAGCGACGTCCTCTCCGGCCGCGCGAGCCTCGCCGGCTTCGCCGGCTTCGCGGCCTGCGGGGGCTTCTCCTACGGTGACGTGCTCGGCGGCGGCGAGGGCTGGGCCAAGTCGATCCTGATGAACTCCAGGGCCCGCGACGAGTTCCAGGCCTTCTTCGCGCGCCCCGACAGCTTCGCCCTCGGCGTCTGCAACGGCTGCCAGATGATGAGCGCCCTGCGAGAGCTCGTCCCCGGCGCCGAGTCCTGGCCCCGCTTCGTCAAGAACCGCTCGGAGCAGTTCGAGGCGCGGCTCGCCCTCGTCGAGATCCCGAAGAGCCCCTCGCTCTTCTTCGAGGGCATGGCGGGCAGCCGCATCCCGGTCGCGACCGCCCACGGCGAGGGCCGCGCCCTCTTCGGCCGCGACCAGTCCCCCGAGGGCGCGATCGTCGCGATGCGCTTCGTCGACCACCGGGGCGCGCCGGCCGAGCGCTACCCCGACAACGTCAACGGCTCGCCCCTCGGCATCGCCGGGGTCACGACCCGCGACGGCCGCTTCACGATCCTCATGCCCCACCCCGAGCGCGTCTTCCGCTCGGTCCAGATGTCCTGGCACCCCGACGGCTGGGGCGAGGACTCGCCCTGGATGCGCCTGTTCCGCAACGCCCGCCGGCGCGTCGGCTGATCAGGAGAGATCGCCGGCCCACAGCTCGTCGAGGAACTCCCCGAGCGGCAGGATATCGACGTTTCCGACCCGCCGCCGTCGTCGGTCGAGGCTCACGCAGATCGCGCGCTTCAGCGTGCGCTCCTCGGCCAGCGCGACGAGGGCCCGCAGCTCGCGAGGCGCCACGTTCTCCTTCGCCTTGACCTCGATCGCCGTGTGGTCCCCGAGCACGAAGTCGACCTCGTAACCGGACGCCGAGCGCCAGTGGCCGACCGGGGCTCCCCCGGCGTAGTCCCGGTGGCAGACGAGCTCGTGGAGGAGGTACGTCTCGAAGGCCGAACCGAACTCCGGGGTCCCCGGCCGCACCAGGCGCCCCTGCAGCCAGGAGACGACGCCGACGTCGAAGAAGTAGTACTTCGGCGAGACGAGTGGCTTGCGGGTCGACGAGCGCGTCCAGGCCGGGACCTCGTGCAGGAGCAGGGTGTCGCGCAGGATGTCGAAGTACTCGTAGACCGTCGTGCGCGGCACCTGGGCGTCGCTCGCCACGGCGGTGAAGTTCACGACCGTCGCGTTGCACGCCGCCGCGACCCGGAGAAGGCGGCTGAAGGCCGGGACGTTCCTCATCGCCCCTTCGGCCACGATCTCCTGCTGGAGGTAGGTCCCGGCGTAGGCCTCGAGGTCCGCCCCGGGGTCGTCGGAGAAGTAGATGGACGGGAGGAGTCCCCGGGACACCGCGCGGGCGAGGTCGAAATGCGTCCCGAGCTCGCGACGGGTCAGGGGGTGCAGGTGACGCGTCCGGGCTCGGCCTCCCAGGAGGTTGACCCCGCCCCGCCTGAACTTCCGAGCGCTGGAGCCGGTGAGGAGGAACCGCGTCCCCCGCTCCTCGATCAGGCGGTGGACCTCGTTCAGGATCGACGGCAGGCGCTGCACCTCGTCGATCACGACGACCTCGCCGCGACCCGTGACCTCCTCCGCCAGCCGCCCCGGGCGCTGGCTGAGGGCGAGGTAGACCGCCCCGTCCAGGAGATCGTACACGCGGGCCTTCGGGAGCTGGCGCCTCGCGAGGGTGCTCTTGCCCGTCTGGCGGGGACCGAACAGGAAGTGCGACTTGCGGGCGAGCCACGCCTCGAGATCGACCGCGCGCTCGACGTGGGGCGTGGGCAACGTCATCTCAGTCGTCATTTATCCTGCCATATGACGACTCGGCCGTCAAGGTATCAGGAACGGGCGCAAGACGGGGATCAGGCCCCGAGGGTCTCGAGGCCGAAAGCGCGCGCGGCGAGGGCCAGGGCGGCGTCGTGCGTCGCCACGACCGGGTCGAGGCCGGTCTGCTCGCGCCACAGGAGGGCCGTGGCGAGGTGGATGGCATCGAGCGTCCCGAGCGGTGTGGGGAGAGGGTCCCCCGCCCTCGAGAGAACCGGCCGCTGGAGCAGCACGAGATCGACGGCCTCGAGCCACTCGGCGATCGCGTTTCTCCTGGCGACCGCCTCCTCGAGGGAAAGCGCCCCCTGCAGGCGCAGCCGGTCGATCGTCCGGGGGCACTCGACCGCCAGGAGCTCGCTCGAGACGAGCGCGTCCGCGGAGCGGATCTCGGGGAGGAAGCCGGCCTCGCGAAGCACGAAGCGCAGCAGGGCCGAGGAGTCGAGGTAGAGGGTCACCGCTTCTCGCGGTCCTCGAGGAGAAGCGCCGTGCTGTCCGTCGGCCCGGCGGGTGGAGGCGGGAGGGCGACCTCGGAGGGCCTGCGCGTGGCCCGGCGGACTCGCAGCGGCTCGCTCGCCTCGTAGGGGACGAGCCTGGCGATGGGTGTGTCGCGGTCGAGAATCGTCAGGGGTCGTCCTCCCCGGACGCCCCTCAGGTGCTCGCTGAGCCTCGCCTTGAGCTCGGCAATCCCGACGGTCTTCATGACCTATGGTGACCTGGACAGGTCATCTCGGTCAAGTGAAGCGGGCGACCGGGGCTAGCGGCTCTTCTCCACCGCCTCGGTCGTGACCCGGTACTTCGCGAGCATGTTGGCCTTCTCCCAGGGCGGGAGCGAGGCCCGGTCCTTCAGGTAGCCGAGGAAGCGCCCGGTCACCTCGGCGAAGTGGGGCTCGTGGCCCACGCGGTAGACGTCCGGGATCACGACGCGCAGGCGGGCCCCCTCGTCCGCGACGGCGAGGCCGGGGCGGTCCTTCGCGAGGAGCGCCACGCGCTTCTCGAGCGCTCTCCTCACGGCCGGCCGCTCGGCGGGCGCGAGCGGGACGACGTACAGCTCCGGCCGCCAGCTCTGCTCGGCGCCCTGCAGGATCTCGAGCCGGGCCCGGCGGCCCCGCACGACCGCGACGTGGGTGTCGCCCGCGCCCGGCGGCGCCTCGTAGTTCCACCGGACCTCGACGCGGGCGTGGATCCCGCGGACGGTGAAGCTGGCCTCGCCGTTCGCGAAGTAGTCGAGCCTTCCGTCCTTCATCCCGGCGGCGAGGGACGGGGCGAGCGTCTTCTCCCCGGTCAGGCGCAGGAGCTGCGCCTCGTCGAGCACGGTCGGCCAGCGGCGCGCCCGGAGGACCTCGACCTGCGAGCGGTGGTCGATCGCCTGGCCGGGGAAGAGCGTGAAGAAGGTGAGGTCCACGAGGTGGGTGGCCACGTCACCGAGGGCCTCGCCCTGCTCGGCGGTGTCGAAGAACCAGTACGGACGCAGGTTCACCGCGCCCGCCACCGTCTTCATCAGGTGGTGGACGCTCCGCATCTCGATCGCCGGCTCCTGCGGCGTCCCGGGCGGGACGGCCCCCGTGACGTCGCGGTCCTGCGCGAGCTCCTTCTGGAGGATGGTCGTGATCTCGGACCGCTCGGTCATCACGTCGTAGGCGACGAGGCCCCTCGCGTCCGCGAGTTCGAGCGCCCGCTCGAGCCGGGGGAAGTCCGCGGCCGAGATGATCCAGGGCTTGTCGGCCAGCACGTCGAGTCCCGCCTCCAGCGACGCGAGGATGCGGTCGATCTTCCCGCGGTTCCGCCCCGAGAGGACGACCACGTTGCCCGGCCTGTCGCGGAGCATGCGCTCCATGAAGTCGGGCCCGGCGTGGATCTCGAGCCGCCAGTCGGTGGGGCGCTCGGCGCGCCGGTTGAACGCCGACACGCGGCCGAGGTGGCCCAGGAGGTCGGGGCCGAGGGGGGCGTAGACGTGCACGGTGGGGTCGACGCCCGGGTACGCCTCCTTCTGGATGAGGGCGGCGTGGAAGTGGCCGGGGTCGAGGGTGATCAGGCGCACGGGCTCTCTCCCGGACGCCATCAGGCCGCCGCCGAGGAGGAGGAGGAGCGCGGCCGGGAGGAGGACGGGGAGCGGGGCGTGGCGCACGAGAGCACCTCCATGGGCGACCCGGGAGGGTACACCCTCCCCCGCCGTGCGCACCATTGACTTCCGGGGCGGCTCCGATAAGCTCGCCCGGACCACGCCCGCCCGGCGCGCGCCGGGCCATCCCCCGTCCCCGGAGGACCCATGAACCAGGCCGTCGCGAGCATCTGGCACCCGATCGACGTCGCCATCCTGATCCTCTACTTCGCGGCGATGATCGGCATCGGCGTCGCCGTCATGAAGAGGGCGTCGAAGGGGCTCGACTCCTACTTCCTCGCCGGCAACCAGCTCCCCTGGTACGTCCTCGGCGTCTCCAACGCCTCGGCGATGTTCGACATCACGGGGACGATGTGGCTCGTCTACAACATCTTCGTCTACGGGATGAAGGGGATCTGGCTGCCCTGGCTCTGGCCGACGTTCAACCAGGTCTTCCTGATGGTCTACCTGTCGGTCTGGATCCGCCGCTCGAACGTCCTCACCGGCGGCGAGTGGATCACGAGCCGCTTCGGAGAGGGCCGCGGCGCCGAGCTGAGCCGCATGATCGTCGTGATCTTCGCGCTCGTGAGCGTCGTCGGCTTCATCGCCTACGACTTCCAGGGCATGGGCAAGTTCACGGCGTCCTTCCTCCCCTGGGACCTCTCGGCCAACACCTACGGCGTCATCATTATGGCGATCACCGCGGTCTACGTCCTCATGGGCGGGATGATCAGCGTGGTCCTCACCGACGTCGCCCAGTTCGTGATCATGGCGATCTGCTCGCTCGCCATCGCGGCCATCGCGATGGCGCAGGTGTCGCCCGAGGCCCTCGCCGCGGTCGTCCCCGCCGGCTGGAGCAACCCGTTCTTCGGGTGGACGCTCGACCTCGACTGGAAGGCGCCCCTCGAGGTGCTGAACGACAACGTGGCCGCCGACGGCTACTCGATCTTCGGCCTGTTCTTCATGGCGATGCTCTTCAAGGGCATCCTGGTGTCGATCGCGGGGCCCGCGCCCAACTACGACATGCAGCGCATCCTCGCCGCCAAGACCCCGCGCGAGTCGGCGCTGATGAGCGCGGTCGTCTCGGCCGCCCTCCTCCCCCGCTGGTGGATGATCGGCGGCATCACCGTCCTCGCCCTCCACTACAAGGAGAAGGTCTTCCCCGGCATCGGCCAGCCCGGCTTCCAGCCCGACTTCGAGATGATCCTGCCCTGGGTCATCCGGGACCAGATCCCGGTGGGCCTCCTCGGGGTCCTGCTCGCCGGCCTCCTCGCCGCCTTCATGTCGACGTTCAGCGCGACCCTCAATGCGGGCGGGGCGTACCTGGTGAACGACCTCTACAAGCGCTACCTCAAGAAGGACGGGACGCCGAAGCACTACGTGGCGGTGAGCTGGGCGGCGCAGATCGTCATCCTGGTGGTCGGGATCTTCTTCGGCTACCAGGCGGCTTCGATCAACCAGGTCACCCAGTGGATCGTCAACGGCCTCTGGGGCGGCTACACCGCGCCCAACATCCTCAAGTGGCACTGGCACCGCTTCAACGGATTCGGCTACTTCTGGGGGATGCTCTCGGGCATCGCGGCCGCGCTCGCCCTGCCCAAGCTCTTCCCGGGCCTCCACCCGCTCTGGGGCTTCCTCCCCATCTTCGCGGTCTCGCTCGCGGCGAGCGTGCTCGGCAGCTTGCTCAGCGAGCCGGAGCCCGACGACGTCCTCGTCCGCTTCTACCGGCAGGTCCGGCCGTGGGGCTTCTGGGGCCCGGTCCTCGCGAAGGTCAAGGCGGCCGATCCCGCGTTCGAGGAGAACCGCAACATGGGCCGCGACGCGTTCAACACGGCAATCGCCATCGTCGCCCAGATGACGCTCGTCACGATCCCGCTCTACATGGTCTTCTGGAACATGAAGGGCCTGTGGATCTCGGCCGCGATCCTGCTCGTGACCGGCTGGATCCTGAAGAAGAGCTGGTACGAGACGCTCGACGGGGAGCCGCCCGTCCCCGCCGCCGCCCCGCCGCGGTAGAGAGGGCCCTTCGATCGGAGGCGTCGCCGTGCGTCTTTCTCGCTTTGCCTGGCTCGTTGTCGGCTGGAACGTCGCCGTCATCCTGTGGGGCGCCTTCGTCCGGGCCACGGGCTCGGGTGCGGGGTGCGGGGCCCACTGGCCCCTGTGCAACGGCGAGGTGGTCCCCCGGGCCCCCGCCCTCGAGACCATGGTGGAGTTCACCCACCGCGCCACCAGCGGGATCGCCCTCCTGCTGGTGTTCTTCCTCGCCGCCCGGGTCTTCCGCGAGCGGGCGAAAGGACACCCGGCGCGCCCGGCGGCCGCCGCGTCGCTCGCCTTCATCCTCGTGGAGGCGGCGGTCGGGGCCGGCCTCGTCCTCTTCGGCCTCGTCGCCGACAACGACACGGTGGCCCGCGCCCTGTTCATGGCCGGGCACCTCGCCAACACGTTCGTCCTGCTCGCGTGCCTCACCCTCACCGCCCACTGGTGCGGGAGCGACGAGCCCCTGCGCCCCGCCTCGGTGGCGCGTTTCGGCTGGGCGACGGCGCTCGGGGCGATCGCGCTCCTCCTCGTCGGCAAGAGCGGCGCGATCGCCGCCCTCGGCGACACCCTCTACCCGGCGCAGTCGCTCCTCGGCGGCCTCGCCCAGGACCTCTCGCCGACCGCCCACGCCCTCGTCCGCCTGCGGATCGCGCACCCCGTCCTGGCCCTCGCCGGGAGCCTCGTCGTCGCCCTCGCCGCCGGCCGCGTCCTCCAGGCGACGGAGGACCCGCGCGCCCGCCGCGCGGCCTGGGCCGTCCCCGCCCTCGCCCTCGTGCAGCTCGCCGTCGGCCTCGTCAACGTGGCGCTCCTCGCGCCGGTGTGGATGCAGATCGTGCACCTCCTCCTCGCCGACCTGCTGTGGATCGCGTTCGTGCTGATGGCGGTCCGGGCGATGTCCCTGCCGGGGCCCGCGCCCGCGACGGAGCCGGCGGTCGCGGCGGCGGCGTAGATGACGGCACGAATCCTGCGCGGCGCCCTGCGGACCTGGCTCCTGCTGCTCGTCGGCATGTTCGCGGCGGGGGCGCTGCGCGTCGTCCTCGTCGCCCCCCGCCTGCCGCCGCTCGGCACCGAGGTCGTGGGGGCGCTGCTCGGCGCGGCCGTCATCCTGGGCCTGACGCGCCCGTTCGTCCGCTCCCTCGACCGGCCGTCGGTCGGCACGCTCACCGCCCTCGCCGCCCTGTGGCTCGCCCTCACCGTGGCCTTCGAGTTCGGCTTCTTCCACTACGTGGGCGGGCACAGCTGGGCGTCGCTCCTCGAGCAGTACGACGTCTCGAAGGGCCACCTGTGGCCCTTCGTGCTCGCGACGCTCGCGGCGGCGCCCTTCGCCTGGACGCGACGGCGTTAGCTCAGGCCGAGGGGTCGAGCCCGGCGATCGCCTCGCGCACGACGGCGGCGCTGCGCGCGAGGGCCGCCTCCTCGTCGGGGGGCAGGGCGAGGGGGAGGGTCTCGAGGACGCCCCGGCCCCCGACGAGGCGTGGCAGCGAGACCGTGACGTCGCGGACGCCGGCCACCTCCGGCTCCGGCGAGCACACGGTCAGGACCGATCGCTGGTCGCGGAGAACGGCGTCGACGACGCGGGCGATCGCGCTCCCGACGCCGTAGTAGGTGGCCCCCTTGCCCGCGATGATGGCGTAGGCCGCGCCGCGCACCGCGGCGTCGATCGCCGCCCGGGCCGCGTCGTCGAAGGGGACCCCGTGGCGCTCGGCCATCTCCGCGAGGGCGATCCCGCCGACGGTGGCGATCGACCACGTGAGCACCTCGGAGTCGCCGTGCTCCCCGACGACGTAGGCGTGGACGTGGGCGGCGTCGACGCCGAGGCGGCGGCCGAGGAGCGTGCGGAAGCGGGCGGTGTCGAGCGTCGTGCCGGAGCCGAGCACGCGGGAGCGGGGCACTCCCCGCGAGGCGGCGAACCGGGCGGCGAGATGGGTCATCACGTCCACCGGGTTCGTCGCCACGACGAGGACGGCCTGGGGGGCGTGGTCGAGCACGGCGGGCACGATCTCGGCGAAGACCGCGGCGTTGCGCGAGAGGAGCTGGAGCCGCGTCTCCCCCGGGCGCTGGCCGACCCCGGCGGTCAGGACGACGACCCCTGCCCCCGCGAGATCCGGGTAGCCGCCGGCGTGCACGTCGATCGGGTGGGCGAAGGGCACCGCATGAAGGATGTCGTCCGCCTCCGCCCGGGCGCGGGCCTCGTTGCGGTCGACGAGGACGATCTCCCGGCCGACTCCGCGCATCACGAGCGCGTACGCCGAAGTCGCCCCCACGAACCCCGACCCGACGATCCCGATCTTCATCTCTCCCCCCCTGCCCCGGAATGAGCCTAGCCGGGACGCTCCTCCGTGTCGACGCGTCGCCGGCGGTGCGGGCAGGGATAGAATCCCAGTCCGAGCTCATGCCCACGTCTTCTCGTGCGGTCGCGGCCCGTCGCGCTCTGCGGCGCGAGGGCGAGTCCGTCTCGGTCGTGCTCTCGGGCGCCTGGGCGCTCTCGGCCGGCCTCGTGCCCGCGCCGTCGGAGGACGAGGCGTTCCCTCCCGGCGTCCGCCGCCTCGCCTTCCGCAGCGAGGACCTCGCGGGCTGGGACAGCTCGCTCGTGACGTTCGTGCACGGCCTCGCGGCCGAGGCCTCCCGGCGGGGCCTCGGCGTGGACCTCTCCGGCCTGCCGGAGGGCGCCCGCCGGCTGGTCGAGCTCGCCCTCGCCGTGCCTCCTCGGGAGGCGAGCCACCCGGAGGAGGACGACTCGCTCCTCGCCCGGGTGGGCCGGCCCGCCCTCGCCGCGTGGCGCACGGCGGGCGACGCCCTCTCGTTCCTCGGGGAGACCGTGCTCGCGCTCCTCGCGCTCCTGCGCGGCAAGGCCCGCTTCCGCCGCGTCGATCTGCTCCACGCGCTCGAGACCACGGGGATCGGCGCCCTCGGGATCGTGGCCCTCATCAACGTCCTCATCGGCGCGGTGCTCGCGTTCGTGGGCGCCGTCCAGCTCGTCCCGTTCGGGGCCACGATCTACGTGGCGGACCTCGTGGCGGTCGGCGTCGCCCGCGAGCTGGGGGCCCTCATGACCGGCATCGTGATGGCCGGCCGGACCGGCGCCTCGTTCGCGGCCGTGCTCGGCACGATGACGGTCAACGAGGAGGTGGACGCGCTGCGCACGATGGGCCTGCGCCCCGCCGAGTTCCTCGTCGCGCCCCGCGTCCTCGCCACCGCGCTCATGATGCCGGCCCTCGTCGCCTACGCCGTCCTCATGGGCCTCCTCGGGGGCGCGTTCGTCGCAGTGGCCGTCCTCGACCTCGGGACGATGGAGTACGTGCGCCAGACCCAGAACGCCCTCGCGCTGCGCCACGTCCTGATCGGCCTCGGCAAGAGCGTCGTGTTCGGCGGGATCGTGGCCCTCGCCGGCTGCTACTACGGCATCCGCTGCGGGCGCAGCGCGGCCGCGGTGGGCGAGGCGGCCACGCGGGCGGTGGTGATGGGGATCCTCCTGGTGGTGGTCGCCGACGCCGCGTTCACCGTGGTCTTCCACGTCCTGCGCTGGTGAGGCGAGGGTGAGCGGCGCGGCCCGGATCGAGGTGAGGGACATGACGATGGGCTACGGGGAGCGCCTCGTCCAGCGCGACGTCTCGTTCTCCGTGCGCCGGGGCGAGATCTTCGTGATCATGGGCGACAGCGGCTGCGGCAAGAGCACGCTCCTGCGCCACATGGTGGGGCTCGCCCCTCCCCGCTCCGGGGACGTCCTGTACGACGGCGAGGGGTACTGGGCGGCCGGGGAAGACCGACGCGAGGCGCTCAAGCGGAGCTTCGGCGTCCTCTACCAGTACGCCGCGCTGTTCAGCTCGATGAGCCTCGTCGAGAACGTCTCGCTGCCGCTCGTCGAGCAGGCGGCCCTCCCCCGCGCCGAGGCGCTCGCCGTGGCCCGGCTCAAGCTCGCCCTGGTCGGTCTCGCCGGCTTCGAGGAGCACTACCCCTCCGAGATCAGCGGGGGCATGAAGAAGCGGGCGGGGCTCGCCCGCGCGATGGCCCTCGACCCCGACATCCTCTACTTCGACGAGCCCTCGGCGGGGCTCGATCCCCTGAGCTCCCGCCGCCTCGACGACCTCGTCCTCGAGCTGCGCGACAGCCTCGGGACGACGATCGTCCTCGTGACCCACGAGCTGCCGAGCATCTTCGAGCTCGGCGACGACGCCGTGTTTCTCGACGCGGAGAGAAAGACCATGACCGCCAGGGGCCGACCCGCGGAGCTCAAGGACTCAGCCGACCCGAAGGTGCGCGCGTTCCTCAACCGGGGGCGGCGGTGAGCGCCCGGACCCATCCGCGCCTCGTCGGCGCGTTCGTGCTCGGGGCGATCGCCCTCCTCCTCGGGGCGGTCCTCGCCCTGGGATCGCGGGAGTGGTTCGAGAGGCGCGAGCGCTTCTCGATGTACTTCCCGGGCGCGTCGGTGCGCGGCCTCAACAAGGGGGCCCCGGTCACCTTCCGGGGTATCAAGGTCGGAGAGGTGGTCGAGGTCAAGGCCCTGGCCACCGGGCAGGCGTCCCCCCCGGTCCAGATCGAGGTCGTGGCCGAGCTGGTCGGGGAAGTCATCGAGACCCCCCCGGGCGTCGCGCGCGCCTTCTCCGCGACCTCCCCCGTCGAGTTCGTCCGGGAGTTCACCGCCAAGGGGCTGCGCGGGCGCTTGATGAGCCAGAGCCTGCTGACCGGCCAGAAGTACGTCGACTTCGACATCCTGCCCGAGGAGCCGCCGCGCTTCTCGGGCCTGCGGCCCCGCTACCCGGAGCTGCCGACAACCCCCACGGCCATGGAGAGGCTCGGCGGCAAGGCCGAGGACCTCATGAACAAGCTGGCCGAGCTCCCGCTCGACCAGATGCTCGAGAACCTGCGCCAGACGCTCGCGAGCGCGCGCACGCTGCTCGACTCGCCCGACCTGCGCGGGACGCTCGCCGGGGCGCGGCGAACGGCGGACGCGCTGCCCGCGACCCTGGAGGACGCCCGCTCCGCCGTCGTCGAGGCGCGTCGCGTCATGGGCTCGCTCGACGCCGAGGCCCGCACGACCGCGGCCGACGCGCGGGAGGCGATCCGTTCGGCGGGCGCCGCGCTCGACCGGGTCGAGAGGACGATGCAGGCCCTGGAGTCTGCGGCACAGGGCACGGACGACGCGCGCGTCCGCGCCTCTCAGACCCTCGAGGAGCTCGATCGCACGCTCAAGGCCCTGCGCAACCTCGTCGACTACGTTCAGACCCACCCCGAGGCGGTCGTCCTCGGCAAGCCGGAAGGAGCGAAGAGATGACGGGCCGCAATCCCCTCGCCGCGGTCGCGGCCGCGGTCGCCGTCGCCGCCGCGGCGCCGGCGTGCGTGTCACTCAAGCGCACTCCGGAGGCCCGGTTCTTCGTCCTGCGGGCGCTCGCGGAACCGGACGCCGCCTCGGAGGCCGCCCGTGCCCCGGGCCTCGTGGGGCTGCACCCCGTGTCGCTCCCCGACTACCTCGAGCGCCCGCAGCTCGTCACCTGGGTCGCCTCGGGGGAGCTGCGCCTCGACGAGTATCTGCGCTGGGCGGAGCCCGTCGACGCGGGCCTGCACCGGACGCTGGCCGCGAACCTCGAGGCGCTCCTCCCCGAGACGCGGGTCGTCCGCGCTCCCTGGCCCTCGAGCGCCCGCCTCGGCCTGCGCGTGCGGGTCGAGCTCCAGCGCTTCGGGCCTCAGGCCGGCGGCGAGGCGCTGCTCGAGGGCCGCTTCGCGGTCCTGCCCGCTGAGGGCGAGCGGCCCCTCGTCGCCCGCCCGGTGAGCCTGAAGCGCGGCCCGCTCGCGCCGGGGCCCGCGGGAGCCGACCCCGGGGCGGGGGTCGAGGCCATGAGCCGGCTCGTGGCCGACCTCGCCCGGGAGATCGCCTCCGCCCTGCGGTCGCTCCCGGCCGAGTCAGCCCCGGTGGGAAAAGTCAAGATTCAAGATCTGACCCCGTCCGGGATCGGGACGGGGGAGACGCGCCAGACGTCGCGGCAGTAGTCGGCGATCGAGCGGTCGGAGGAGAAGCGGCCCACCCGCGCGGTGTTGAGGATCGACATCCGGGTCCAGCGGTCGGGGTCGAGGAAGGCCCGCTCCACCGCGGCCTGCGCGTCGAGGTACGAGCGGAAGTCCGCGGCGAGCATCCACGGGTCGCCCTCGAGGACGGACTCGACGATCGGCCGGAACAGCTCGCGGTCGCCCCGCGAGAAGGTGCCGTCGCCGAGGGTGTCGAGCACCGCCCGCAGCTCGGGGTCGGCCTCGTACTGGGTACGCGGGCGGTACCCCGCGGCCCGCAGGGCGCGGATCTCCTCCACCGTCAGGCCGAAGAGGAAGAAGTTCTCCTCCCCCACCGCCTCGCGGATCTCCACGTTCGCCCCGTCGAGCGTCCCGATCGTGAGCGCCCCGTTCATGGCGAGCTTCATGTTGCCGGTGCCGGACGCCTCCTTACCCGCGGTCGAGATCTGCTCGCTGAGGTCGGCGGCGGGGAAGATCGGCATGCAGTTCTTGACGTTGTAGTCGGGGACGAAGGCCACGCGCAGGCGCTCGCGGGTCATGGGATCGGCGTTGACGACCTCGGCCACCGAGTGGACGAGCTTGATCATCAGCTTCGCCATCCGGTAGCCGGGGGCGGCCTTCCCGCCGAAGAGGACCGTCCGCGCCGGCGCGGGCGACATCGGGGCCCGCCGCAGGCGCTGCCACAGCGCGACCACGTGCAGCACGTTCAGGTGCTGCCGCTTGTACTCGTGGATGCGCTTCACCTGGACGTCGAACAGGCTGTCCGGGTCGCAGTCGACCCCCGCGCGGTCCTTCACCACCGCCGCGAGGGCCTCCTTGTTGGCCCGCTTCACCGCCCGCCACCTCTCCTGGAACGCCGGGTCCTCCGCCAGCGGCTCGAGGCCGCGCAGCCGCTCCATGTCCGTCTCCCAGCCCTCGCCGACCGCCTCGGTGACGAGGGCGGCGAGGCCCGGGTTCGCGAGGGCGAGGAACCGGCGGGGGGTCACCCCGTTCGTGACGTTCACGAACCTCTCCGGCCACATCTCGTGGAAGTCGTGGAGGACCTCGGCCTTCAGCAGCTCCGTGTGCAGCGCGGCCACGCCGTTGATGCGGTGGCTTCCCACGCTCGCGAGGTGGGCCATGCGGACCGAGCGTCCGTGCGCCTCGTCGATCAGGCTCATGCGGGCGACCCGCGCCGCGTCGCCCGGGAAGCGGCGCTTGACCTCGTCGAGGAAGCGCCGGTTGATCTCGTACACGATCTCGAGGTGGCGGGGGAGGACGGAGCCGAACATCTCGACCGGCCACTTCTCGAGGGCCTCGGGCAGGAGCGTGTGGTTGGTGTAGGCGAACGTGCGCCGCACGACGTCCCACGCCTCGTCCCACCCCACCCCGTGGACGTCCACGAGGAGCCGCATCAGCTCGGCCACCGCGACCGCGGGGTGCGTGTCGTTGAGCTGCACGGCGTACTTCTCGTGGAAGCGGGAAAGGTCCTTCTCCCTCTGCTGGTAGATCCGGACCATGTCCTGCAGGGCGCAGGAGGTGAAGAAGAGCTGCTGCTCGAGGCGCAGCCGCTTGCCCCGTACCATCTCGTCGTTCGGGTAGAGGACCTTGGTGATGTTCTCGGAGGCCACCTTCTGGTCGACGGCGCCCCAGTAGTCCCCCTGGTTGAACGCGCCGAAGTCGAACGACTCGGTGGCCTCCGCCTTCCACAGCCGCAGAAGGTTCGCGGTGCCGTTGCGGTAGCCCGGGATGGGCACGTCGTAGGCGACCCCGCGGACGACACGGTCCGGCACCCAGCGGACGCGGAAGCGGCCGCGCTCGTCCTGGAAGCCCTCCGTCCGGCCCCCGAGGGGCACCTCGAACGCGATCTCGGGGCGGGGCACCTCCCAGGGGTTGCCGAGGGCCAGCCACTTGTCGGTCTTCTCGACCTGCCACCCGTCCCGGATCGCCTGGTCGAAGATCCCGAACTCGTAGCGGATGCCGTAGCCTATGGCGGGGATCTGGAGGGTCGCCAGCGAGTCCATGTAGCACGCGGCGAGCCTCCCGAGGCCCCCGTTGCCGAGCCCGGGCTCCTCCTCCTGGGCGAGGATCTCGTCGAGGTCGTACCCGAGCTCGGACATCGCCCGACGAGCCTCGCCCTGGAGGCCCAGGTTCAGGAGGTTGTTGCCGAGGTGGGGGCCGAGCAGGAACTCGGCCGAGAGGTAGCACACGGTCCGGCTCGCCTTCTTCCAGTACGTCTCGCTCGTCGCCACCCAGCGCCGCATGACCTCGCGCCGCACGCAGAGGGCGAGGGCGAGGTAGCGGTCGTTCGGGGTCGCCGCCTCCGGGAAGCGCCCCAGCGCCGAGAAGAGCGACTCCTGGAACTGCCTCTTCACCTCGTCGACGACGGTCCGATCGAGCACTTTCATCCTCCCGCGAGGCAGACGGCGTCGACAGGATAGCGTGTTCGGAGCGTCCGGGGGTGTGCTTCAGAACGAGTAGCCCAGCGTCAGGCTCAGCCCCCAGTCGGCCTGCTCGGCCCCCTCGGTGGCGGGGTCGCTGTCGTAGCTCGCGTACCCCTTCACCCCGACGAAGAAGTCCGAGAAGACCTCGCGCCGGAGGCTGGCGCTCGACTCCAGGCGGAAGCGGCCCCACTGGTTGAGGCCGAGGAAGCCGAAGGCCGTCACCCGGACGTCCGTGTTCGGGAAGTCGTAGGCGAAGTTCGCCCAGTCGAATCCGAGCACCGCCTCGAGGTTCGTGGTGCTCTCGCCCTCGACCGGCCTCTCGCGGTTGAGGGCGAGCCCCGCCCCGCCGAAGAGCTCGTTGCGCGGGCTGCGGACGAGCACGTAGGACCATCCCGCGACGAGGCTGCTGCGCAGGTCGTAGCCGAGCTCCTCGTTCTGCTCGAGCGTGCCCTGGCCGAACACCCGGTGGCGGTTCGGCAGGATGCGGGTGTAGGCGACGCTCAGCGCGCTTCGGCGCGTGTCGTCCGCGTCCGGCTGCTGCGTCAGAACGGCGTCCGCCGTCGCCTGCACCTCGAAACGGGGCCGCCGGAAGCGCACCTCCGCGTCGAGGTCGAACTGGAGGAGCTCGGTCGCGCTGGTGTAGCCCGCCCCGGCGTCGACCGAGCCCCGGAAGCGCTCCCAGAAGCCCGACCTCACGAGCTGGATCCGGGCGACGCGGTGCAGGAGCACGGCGTTCGTTCCCCAGTCCGCGACCACCTCGAGGACGCCCGGCTGCCCGGGCCGCAGCGAGCCGAAGTACAGGGCACCCTCCATGTCCTCGACCTCGAAGAACTCCGGGGCGGTGATCTCGACGACGTTGCCCCACTCGACCTGGAGGGTGCCCATGTCGTCGGTCCGGAGCTCGAGGCGGCCCCGGCTCATCGAGCGGACCTCGCCGATCACGCGGGTCCCGTTCTCCAGGACGACCACGTCCACCTTCTCGGCGCGGGCGGGCGCCGCGGCGAGAGCGAGCAGGAAGAGGATCGCCGCGCGCACCTCAGGCGTCCGGGCGGCCTAGTAGGGCAGCGTCTCGACCACGATCTGGCCCTCCCCGTCGAGGGAGAGCTTGGCCGCGGGGATCGTCGTCCCCTCGCCCTTCCCCTCGGCGTCCAGCTTCAGCTCCACGATCCCGAACTCGTAGTCCTTCGACCGCGAGCTGTAGTACGCCTCGCCGAACGCGATCGGCCGCTCGGTGAACAGGCGGACGATCCGCCCGCCGTTCGGCTGCGGGATCGACGAGGCCACGTCGATCTCCCAGGAGGGCCACCGGGAGAAGGACGGCGGGAGGATGTAGCCGGCCTTCATCTTCCGGAGCTCCTTCATGAGGGCCTCCGAGCCCCCCTCCTTGAAGACGGTCAGGAGACGCTGGCGCTCCTCGACGCTCGTCCACTCCTCGACGTTCATCGTGATCTGGAACGTGCCCCCGCCGGGCAGGCGCATGTTCGCGGTCTGCAGGACCGTGGCGGTGAAGCTCTCCTTCTTCTTCTCCCCGCCCTGGGCGCAGACCGCGCCCACCGCGAGGAGCACGACGAACAGCCTGGCGACCGTCGACCGGCTCTGTGACATGGAACGCTCCTCCAGCGAGGCCCTCTTCCCACGTGTCGCGCGCGCCCTCGCCGAAGCGCCCGACGTCGGCGGCAGCGCCGCGCCTACTTCTTCTTCCTCTTGCCGAAGGCTTCCTCGACCTGCTTCTCGATGTCCCGGTAGTTCTTCTGGAGGTACTCGTCCTCTTCCTTCGTGAGGATCCGGAACGGGACGCGGACCAGGCTGTCGGCGAACTTGACGTTGAGCCAGTGCTGGCCGTAGCTGATGCCCCCCGGCACCTTGAAGAAGAGGCGCCCGAGGCAGGCGCGCTGGTCGTTCATCTCGACGTCTCCCCACGCCATCGCCCGCTGGTCGACGTCGGCGAAGAACCCGATGCGGCAGGCCTGGTGGGCGTTGCCGGGGAAGTAGTTGATCGAGTCGCGCTGGACCCGCTCGCGGGCCTCGAGCGCGCTGAGGTTGGCCGCCACGTACTCCTGGTTCGTGGCGAGGGGGATCGTCTTCCCGTCCGGGAGCTCGAGCGAGATCGCGTCGCGGGTCAGCTTGTAGTCGGGCTGGCCGTCGCGCAAGGCGGCGCCGAACTCGATCAGCATCCACTCCTCGCCCACGGACAGGTTGGCGAGCTTGTAGCCGAGGATGGCGTAGCCCTCGTTGTTGTACGCGGCGCGCACGTAGCGCCCCTCCATGGTCATGATCTGGGGCACCCCGGGCTGCGGGACCTGGACCTTCGGCGGCTCCTGGGCCACCGCCGTCGCCGCGCACGCCACGAGAAGACCCGCCGCCACCATCGTCAGCCTGGTCGTCATCACACTCTCCTTGTATCTGCGATCCTAGCCGATGTCGCCGGCGGTCACTCCCGGCGCTCGAGCCGGAAGGCTCACGATGCCACGGCTTTCTACTCCGCGCGTCCCCCGTGGGCCAGGCGCACGCGCATCATGACGCTGCCGGCGGGGTAGGCCTCGGGCAGCGGGAGGAACCGGCTCGCCCCGAGGGCGCTCGTGGCCGCGCGGTCGAGGGCCAGGCTGCCCGAGGACTCGGCCACCCGCACTGCCGACATCGATCCGTCCCGCTCGACCACGAGCTCGACGTCGACCGTGCCCGGCGCGGCGTCCCCGGGCGCGCGCCACTGCCTCGCCACCGTCACCTTGAAGCTCTCGACCCACTCGGTGAAGTCCGCGCCCCGCGCCTCGAACCGCGGGTCGCCGACCTGGATCCCGGCGTGCGGCGCCGGCGCGGCCGACCCGCCGGGCGGGGCCACGGCCTCCACCAGCCGCAGCTGGCTCGGCTGCTCGATCACGATCTCCGGCTTGCCACGGTAGAGCCGGACCGTCCCCTCGACCCGGCAGAGCTTGCCCTCGAACCTCTCGCGCACGCCCGTGAAGAGGCCCTGCCTCGGCTTGAAGATCGTGGCCGTGAACACGTGGTTCGGGTACCGGCCCCCGAAGTTGATGTGCGTGGTCAGGTTCACCGTGGTCACGATCTGGCTGACCGTTCCCTCCACGATCACCTCCCGGCCGACGTGACTCGCGGCCTCGGCAGGGGTGATGCTGGGCACGACGGGGACGGCGACGACCGACAGCGCGGCGGCGAGCAGGGGGATCATCGTCACCTCTCGTCGCATTCTAGCTCTCTGGCGACGCTTCGCCTCGGGCGGCGAGGGATAGTCGAGCGACCCTTCGGGTATCATCCCCGCCGGAGGACGCTCATGGACATGGTCGAGCCGTTCGTGGCCCTCGTGATCTACCCGACGACCCCGGACGCGCAGTCGCGCCAGGCCGACAACCTGGCCCGCATCGCGCTCGAGAAGGTCCGGACGCTCCCCGGCTTCCTGCGCGCCCGCGTGCTCGTCTCGGAGGACGGCGAGAGCCTCGTGACCCTCACCGAGTGGGCCGACCGGGAGTCGTTCGTCCAGTTCCGCCAGAGCGAGCTCGGCCAGGCGGCGGTTCGCCTCGCCCAGGACCTGCACCCGCAGGCCCACTGGCTGCGCCAGCACGCGACGGTCGAGGCGCCCTAGTAGGACCCCGATCCCGCGGTTCTTCGTGAGGTGGTGGCCGGCGGCGACCCGCCCGTCGGTCACGGCGGCGGCGCAAGCCGGAAGTGCTACACTCTCGCGTTCCAATGAACGGGAGAACACGAGCCATGAAGAAGACGACCCTCCGCGCGGCCGCGGCCGTGGCGGCCACGCTGCTCACGGCCGGCCTCGCCGCTGCCCAGACCGCGCCGTCCGTGGACCCGGCCAAGGCCCGCGCCGAGATCGACAAGGCCGTCGAGGCGCTGCGCAAGGACGTTCGCGCCGGCAAGTCCGACATCCTCGGTAAGACGATGCAGCTCGACGCCGAGCAGGCCGCGAAGTTCTGGCCGATCTACAAGCAGTACGAGGCCGAGGCCCAGGCCCTCGGCAACGAGCGCCTCGCGATCATCCAGGACCTGGCCGAGCACTTCGACAGCCTCGACGACGTCAAGTCAAAGGCCCTCCTCGACCGTCAGCTCGCGTTCGAGGAGAAGAAGCTCGCCCTGCAGAAGAAGTACAAGGACGAGATGCTGAAGGCGTTGCCGGCGAAGACGGTGGCCCGGTTCTTCCAGGTCGACACCCGCCTCAACAAGCTCGTCGAGTTGGCCGTCGCCTCCGAGATCCCGCTCGTCTACTGACGGACCTCGACCTCGGCCCGCCGAGCGCCGCGCCGGTCCCCCGGCAGAGGGGGCCGGCGCCGTCTCCGCCTCGTGCCTACGGCGCGAGCGGGACCTGCCTCGAGATGTCGGCCCGCACCACCGCGTCGAGCTTGTTGTCGATCTGGAAGAAGCGGGCGAGCTTGCGGCCGGGAAGGACCCGTCCCATGCGGGCCGCGTAGCTGCGCCGCAGCCGCAGCTTCGCCTCGTCGATCCCGAGGGCCTCGTCGACCATCGCCTTCGCCTGAGCGTCGCTCAGCGTGGACGCCCCGGCGAGGAAGTCGGCCACCAGACGGTTGGCGCGCTCGTCGAGCGGCCGGCGCTCCCTCTCGTAGGCGTCGAAGAGCGGCCAGAACCCGTCGGCCTCGGCGTCGGTGAGCGGCAGCGCGCCCGCGACCAGCACGCGCCGCTGGGTCTCGACGGCCTCCCGCGTGATGTCCAGCGTCTCCCGGACCGTCTGCGCCCCGGCGAAGGGGACGAGCCCCGCCAGGACGGCGACGAGAGCTGCGGTCTTCAAGTCGGAACCTCCTCGGCTCACTTCGGTCAGCGGACGAGCGTCACGGGGAGGCGGCGGTCCCCGTAGAGAAGGGTGAGCCGGACCGCGCCCTCCTTCTCATCGACCCGCACCTCGAGCCGAGAGGCGAGGGGGCTCGCGTCCTCGAACGGGGCGGGGCCCTTCCAGATCGTCTCCCCCTCCGGCGCGGGTGCCATGGCGTCGACCCTCGGGAAGACGTCCCGCATGTCCACCCGGCGCATCTCGACGGCCATGCCCTTGCCGTCGAGGTTGGGCCACAGGGTGAGCGCATAGCTGCCGACGGGCATCTTGACGCCGTGGAGCGTGAAGGGCCGGTCGTCGACCATGACCCGGGCGACCACCCAGTTCCGGGTCGCCTCCGGGACGTCCCGCGCGCCCTTCTCCATGGCCTGGAAGAGCGCCGGCTGCCAGTGGTAGTCGACGAAGCGGACCTCGAGGCCCGGGGCCTTCGCGCTGTGCATGAAGAGGTCCTTCGCGGGCTCCTTCGGGACCTGTCCGAAGAGCGCCGCCGCGACCAGGGCGGCCGAGATCGTCGTCATCGAGCCTCCTCGAGTAGGAGCGGGCCCGGGACGCGCCCGGGCCCGCCGAGTGGGAACGCCTAGCGGGCGACGAGTCCTTCCTTCTTCATCTCCGCGGCCACCTTGGCGACCAGCTCGCTGATGAAGGGCCCCACCTTGGAGGGGTTCGTCGTCTCGGACTGGCCCGCCCAGACGAGCTTGTCCTGCTTGAGGCTGTACACCAGCGTCTCGACCGAGACGATCGTGTCCGTCGTGATGTAGCCCGGGCTGTAGACGGCGCCCCAGCCGTAGCCGTAGTACCCGCCGCCCCAGAAGGTCGCGTAGGCCGGCCCGCCCCAGTACATGCCCCCCGCGGTCTGGGTGACCTGCTGGTCCTTCCCCACCACCCTCATGACCACGACGCCCACCACGTCCGCCTTCTCCAGGAACTCCTTCGCCTTCTCCTTGTCCTTCGTGAGCTCCTTCGGGATGAGCGAGTAGGCGGGGATGCCGACCGCGCCGCGCGCGGTCAGCTCGCGGGCGAGGGCGTCCTCGGCCCCGAAGCGCACGGCCTGGTCCGGGCTCATCACGAGGGCCGCCACCTTCTGGCCCTGGAAGTTCCCGGGCGTGGCAGCGGGGTTGCGCCAGGTCGAGTTGAAAGACGTCGAAGCACACGCGGCTGCCGCCATCGCCGCCGTCGACACGAGAACCGACCGGATCGATCGAAGCATCTTCGGAGTTCCTCCTCGGAGCCGGACCGTGCCGGCCGTGTCCCATCATGCTCCATCCGCCGGCGCGCGCCAAACCGCAGGCGCGACGGGGCGGGCGCCCGGGCCCAGCCTTCGTGCCGGCCTTCGCGGCCGAGCCCGACCGCCCGCGAGCGCTGGTTGCGGGTGTCTCACCGCCCGAGGACGACGGCCGTGCCATACTGACCGCGTGCTGGTCACGCCGCACCTGTCCCTCGGAGGAACGCCGCGCATGGCACCCACGACGCCCGATGTTGGTCTGCTCGACGACACGGTGGCCCCACGCATTCTCGACGCGATGCGCGTGGCCTCGGCTCGGCTCACCGAGCTGGGCGTGCGGCATCTCTTGGTCGGTGGCCTGGCCGTTGGAGCGTGGGGACACCCCCGCGCCACGAGGGACGTCGACTTCCTCGTCGGTGACGAGGCGTTCGAGAGTCACCCGGGCGGCCTCGTGACGATGAAGTACGGCGTCCCGATCCAGGTCGGCGGGGTCGCCGTCGACCTGCTCTCCGCCAGCGCCAACGAGCTCGAGGACGCGCTCGAGCCCCCCCGGAAGGGCGGCGTCCGCGTGGCGCCGCTGCCCGTGCTGATCTACCTCAAGCTCAAGTCGCCCCGTCCGAAGGACCTTGCCGACGTCGTCGAGCTGATCCGGCTCGGGATCGAACGCGACGCGATCCGCGCCGACCTCGTGGCGCGCTCGCCCGGGCTCGTCGAGAAGTGGGACCGCGCGGTCGCGGAAGCCTGGCGCGCGGACGAGTAGGCCCTCGCTCGCTCGAAGACGGACCGCTTCCCTCAAGCTGCGGGAAACCGCCGCTCCCAGGGACGAGACACGTCGCGCCGTCGGTGCTGCCGTCGGGAGTCGACAGGTCGCGGGAGACGCTCCAGAGCGGTCGCCCAATGTACGATGCCGCCCTGCCCGTTTACCGAGGAGACGACCCCATGAATCGCGCCTCAATCCTGGCCCTGTGCGGCCTCGTGGCGATCGCCGCGGCCGGCTGCGGCAAGAAGGACGCGCCCGCCGGCGCCCCGCCCGAGGTCTTCGTGACCGACGTCGTCCAGAAGGACGTCCCCGTCTACATGGAGCTCGTGGGCCAGACGAGGGGCTCGCAGGACGTCGAGATCCGGGCGAGGGTCGAGGGGTACCTCGACCGCGTGGCCTTCACCGAGGGCTCGTTCGTGAGGCGCGGGGAGCTGCTCTACCAGATCGACCCGAAGCCGCTCGAGGCCGCCCTCGCGAACGCGAAGGCCAACCTCGCGACGGCCCAGGCCCGGCTCGACAAGGCCAACACCGACGTGAACCGCCTGACGCCGCTCGCGAAGCAGCAGGCGGTCAGCCAGCAGGAGCTCGACAACGCCCTCGCCAACCAGGACGCGGCCCGCGCCCAGGTCGACGCGAACAAGGCGGCCGTCGAGAAGGCGACGCTCGACCTCGGGTACACGCGGATCACGTCCCCGATCGACGGGCTGGTCGGCACGACGCAGGTCAAGGCCGGCAACCTCGTCGGCCGCGGCGAGAGCACGCTGCTCACGACGGTGTCTCAGGTCGACCCCATCCTCTTCCGCGCGGGCCTCAGCGAGGCGGAGTACCTCCGGCTGGCCCGGCAGGTCCTGGAGACCGGCCGGCCCGCGACGCAGGCGGCCTCGATCGAGCTCATCCTGGCCGACGGCACCGTCCACCCGCACAAGGGCAGCGTCGACGCGATCGAGCGGGCGGTCGACCCCACCACGGGCACCCTCGCCATCCAGTCGAAGTTCCCGAACCCCGAGCGGGTCATCCGTCCCGGAGCCTACGGCCGCGTGCGCTTCGTGGTCGAGACGAAGAGAGGCGCCCTGCTCGTCCCCCAGCGGGCGGTCCAGGAGCTTCAGAACCTCTACAGCCTCGCGGTGGTGGGCGAGGGAAACAAGGTCTCGTTCCGGAACGTGAAGGTCGGCCCCCGCGTGGACAGCCTCTGGGTGATCGAGGAGGGGCTCACGCCGGGCGAGAAGGTCGTCGTCGAGGGGCTGCTGCGCGTCCGCGACGGGGCGGTCGTGGTCCCGAAGCCGGCGGCGGCCGCGTCCGCCGGCAAGGGCGCGGCGGAGCCGGCCACCAAGGCGAAGTAGCGCCATGGCCCGCTTCTTCGTCAACCGGCCGATCGTGGCGATGGTGATCTCCATCGTCACGGTCCTCCTCGGCTTCGTGGCCATGGGCAGCCTCCCGGTCGCCCAGTACCCCGAGGTCGTGCCGCCGATGGTTCAGGTCTCCACCACCTTCGTCGGGGCGAGCGCGACCGACGTCGAGGCCTCGGTCGCGACGCCGCTCGAGCAGAAGGTGAACGGCGTCGAGAACTCGATCTACCTGAAGTCGACGAACGCGAACGACGGGACGATGGTCCTGAAGGTCTCGTTCGACGTCGGCACGAACCTCGACATGGCCAACGTGCTGACGCAGAACCGCGTCTCCGAGGCCATGCCCCAGATGCCGCAGTCGGTCAAGAACTACGGCGTCGCGGTCAAGAAGGCGCTCGCCTTCCCGCTGCTCATCATCTCGATCAAGTCGCCGAACGGCACCTACGACAACAACTTCCTCTCGAACTACACGACGATCAACATCAACGACGCGATCGCCCGCATCCAGGGCGTCGGCCAGATCAACCTCTTCGGCGGCAGCGATTACGCGATGCGGATCTGGCTGCGGCCGGACCGGATCGCGAAGCTCGGCCTCACCGTCCCCGACATCGTGTCCGCGGTCAGCCAGCAGAACCAGCTCACCCCGGCCGGGCAGATCGGCGGCCCGCCCGCCGTGCCCGGGACCGAGTACACCTACACCGTCCGCACCCAGGGGCGCCTGCTGAACGAGGAGGAGTTCGGGAGCATCATCGTCCGCACCAACCCCGACGGCTCCCAGGTGTTCCTGCGCGACGTGGCGCGCATCGAGCTCGGGACGATGCTCTACAACGCGATGGGTCGCCACAACGGGCAGGCCTCGGCGGTCATCGCGGTCTTCCAGATCCCCGGCACGAACGCCCTCGACGTGGCCAACCGAATCAAGGCCACGATGAAGGACCTGTCCCAGCGCTTCCCGCGGGACATGGAGTACACGATCTCGCTCGACACGACCCTGCCGGTCGAGGAGGGCATCAACGAGATCGTCCACACCCTCTTCGAGGCCGTCGCCCTCGTCATCCTCGTGGTGTTCGTGTTCCTGCAGAACTGGCGGGCGACCCTCATCCCGCTGATGACCGTGCCCGTCTCCCTCGTCGGGGCGTTCATCTTCTTCCCCCTGATGGGCTTCTCGATCAACGTGCTCTCGCTGCTCGGCCTCGTGCTCGCGATCGGCATCGTGGTCGACGACGCGATCGTCGTGGTCGAGGCCGTGATGCACCACATCGAGCACGGGATGGACCCGAAGTCGGCCACCCTCAAGGCCATGGAGGAGGTCTCCGGCCCGGTCGTGGCGATCGCCCTCATCCTCGCCGCGGTGTTCGTGCCCGTCGGCTTCATGGGCGGGATCACCGGCCGCTTCTACCAGCAGTTCGCGATCACGATCGCGATCTCGGTGCTGCTCTCGGCGTTCAACGCGCTGACCCTCTCCCCCGCCCTCTCGGCGCTCCTCCTCAAGCCGCCCACGGGGAAGAAGACGCTGCTGACGCCGTTCTACGCGTGGTTCAACCGGGTCTTCGGGCGCGGCACCGACGCCTACGTCTCCTTCACGTCGATCCTCGTCCGCAAGATGGTGCGCAGCCTGGCCTTCATCGGCGTCCTCGTCGTCCTGATCCTCGGCCTCGTGAGCCGGATCCCGGCCGG
>CAZLRF010000001.1:161142-163901 GCA_964561785.1 uncultured Acidobacteriota bacterium
CCTCGAACCAGGGCTTCTTCTTCATCCAGCTCAAGCCTTGGCACGAGCGCACGAGCGCCGAGGCGCACGCGAACGGCGTCGTCGCCGCGCTCAACCGGGAGTTCGCCCGCGCGATCCCGGAGGGCGTCGCGGTGGCGTTCGGCCCGCCGGCGATCCCCGGCCTCGGCACCGGGGCCGGCTTCACGATGCAGCTGCAGGACCGCGGCGGCAACAGCCCCGAGTACCTGGCGCAGCAGGCCGCGCTGTTCGTCGAGGCGGCGCGCAAGCGGCCCGAGATCGGCCGCGCCTCGACGCTGTACCGCGCGACCGTGCCCCAGGTCTACGCCGACGTCGACCGCAGCAAGGTCCTGAAGGTCGGGGCCACGATCACGGACGTCAACACGACGCTCGGGGCGCTGCTCGGCAGCTCCTACGTGAACGACTTCAACCGGTTCGGCCGCGTCTACAAGGTCTACGTCCAGGCCGAGCCCGAGTTCCGGCGCGACCCGAAGCAGCTCGGCCTCTTCTTCGTCCGCAGCGCGAAGGGCGAGATGGTCCCCCTCGACACGCTCGTCACGACGCGGCCGACCTCGGGCCCGGAGTTCACGAACCGCTTCAACCTCTACCGCTCCGCCGAGGTGAGCGGCGTGCCGGCGCCCGGCTACTCCTCCGCCCAGGCCCTCGCCGCCCTCGAGGAGGTCGCGCGGGAGGTCCTGCCGGCCGAGATGGGCTACGAGTGGGCCGACATGTCCTTCCAGGAGAAGCGCGCCCCGAACCCGCTGCCGACCTTCGCGGTCGCGGTGTTCCTCGTCTTCCTCGTGCTGGCCGCGCAGTACGAGAGCTGGTCGCTCCCGTTCAGCGTGCTGCTCGGCACGCCGTTCGCCGCGTTCGGGGCCTACTTCGGCCTCTGGGCGGCGCGGCAGTTCTCGCCGAGCTACCTCAACAACATCTTCGCCCAGATCGGGCTCATCATGCTGATCGGCCTCGCGGCGAAGAACGCGATCCTGATCGTCGAGTTCGCGAAGATGCTCCACGAGCAGGGGAAGGACCCGGTGACGGCCACGCTCGAGGCGGCCAAGCTGCGCTTCCGGCCGATCCTGATGACCGCCTTCGCGTTCATCCTCGGCGTCGTGCCGCTCCTCACCGCGAGCGGCGCGGGCGCCGAGGCGCGCAAGGTCATGGGCATGACCGTGTTCTCCGGGATGCTCATCGCCACCTTCCTCGGCGTCCTGCTCGTGCCGGTGCTGTTCGTGGCGGTCTCGAAGGTCAGCGGCTCGAAGCCGGGGACAGCCCCACCCGGCGAGCCCGCGGCGAGCGCCCTCGGAGGAGGCCACTGAGATGAGACACCTCCGGACGCTCCCCATCCTCGGGCTGGCCCTCACGGCGGCGCTCCTCCCCGCCTGCGCGGTCGGGCCGAACTACGCCCGGCCCGAGGTCCCCGCCCCGCCCGCCCACCGCTTCTTCGAGGGCGAGGCCCAGGCCCAGTCGATCGCCGACGCCCCCTGGTGGGACGTGGTCGAGGACCCGCAGCTCCAGGCGCTCGTCCGCGAGGCGATCGCCAACAACCTCGACCTGCGAGTCGCCACCGCCCGCGTGGCCGAGGCCCGGGCCCAGTACGGGATCGCCCGGTCCTTCCTCTTCCCGGAGGTCGGGGTGACCGCCGGCTACTCCGCCCAGCAGGTCTCGCGCAACTCCGAGCCCCCGCAGGGCACGGCCGCCGGCAAGACCTACCAGAACTGGAACGCCGGCTTCCCGCTGTCCTGGGAGATCGACCTGTTCGGCCGCATCCGCCGCGAGAAGGAAGCGGCCTTCGCGGCCTACCTCGCGACCGAGGAGGGGCGCCGCGCGGCCGTCATCACGCTCGTGGCCGACGTCGCCTCGACGTACCTCCTCCTCCGCGAGCTCGACCTCCAGCTCGAGGTGGCGCGGCGGACCGTCCAGACGAACGAGGAGACGGTCGACTTCTACGAGAAGCGCCTCCAGGGCGGCGTCTCCAACCGCCTCGAGGTGGACCGCGCGGTGGCCAACCGCGCCCGCACCGCGGTCGTGATCCCCCAGCTCGAGCAGCAGATCGCCTTCGCCGAGAACGCGCTGTGCCTGCTCCTCGGTCGGCCGCCCGGCCCGATCGAGCGCGGCGAGGCCCTCTCGGACCAGCACGTGCCGCCCGAGGTCCCGGTCGGCCTGCCGGCCGCGCTCCTCGAGCGCCGGCCCGACGTGCTCGCGGCGGAGCAGCAGCTCGTCGCCTCGAACGCCAACGTCGGCGCGGCGAAGGCCCTCTTCTTCCCGACGATCTCGCTCACCGGCCTCCTCGGCACGATCAGCGGCGACTTCGACAAGCTGCTGAAGGCCGACTCGAACGTCTGGCAGGCGAGCCCGGGCCTCTTCGCCCCGATCTTTCAGGGGGGCCGGATCCGCCGGAACCACGACGCGGCGAAGGCCCGCTTCGAGCAGGCCCTCGCCCAGTACCAGAAGGCCGCGCTCAACTCCTACCGCGAGGTCGCGAACGCGATCGTCTCGGTCAAGAAGCTCGGCGAGGCGCGGCTCGAGCTCGAGGACGGCGTCGAGGCCCTGCAGAACGCCGCCCGGCTGTCGCGCTCGCGCTACGACGCGGGGCTCGCGAGCTACCTCGAGATCCTCAACGCCGACCAGCAGCTCTTCGACCAGGAGATCCAGCTCGCCCAGGTTCGGGGCGAGGAGATGCGTGCGTTCGTGGAGCTGTATCGCGCGCTCGGC
This sequence comes from uncultured Acidobacteriota bacterium, assembly GCA_964561785.1. GTDB lineage: Bacteria > Acidobacteriota > Vicinamibacteria > Fen-336 > Fen-336 > DATBSL01. The sequence goes on from CAZLRF010000001.1 coordinate 163,855, forward strand.
GGCGGCTGGCCGGCGGAGCCGGGAACGACGTCGGCGACGCCCGCCGG
>CAZLRF010000002.1:0-156312 GCA_964561785.1 uncultured Acidobacteriota bacterium
TGCACTTCCCCTCCGCGATCAGGTTGTCGAGGATGAAGTTGGCCCGGCCCTGGCGAACCCAGCCGGTCTCGTCCTCGCCGCCGCCGTGCTGCAGGTAGACGACCGGGTAGCGCGCCTGCGGCGGCTCGTCGTAGCCGGGCGGGGTGTAGACGAGCGCGTGGCGGACGGTCCCCGTGACCTTCGAGTCGTACCAGACCTCGCGCACCTGGCCGTGGGGCACGGCCTTGATCGCGTAGAAGTCCTCGCTCGTCGAGGGCACCTCGACGGCGCTCGCCCACTTTCCGCCGCCGAAGTAGGCGTGGCTGCCGGGGTCGCTCGTCTCGGCCCCGTCGACGATCAGCGTGTAGTAGTGGAAGCCCGGCACGAGCGGCGTCGTGACGACCGTCCAGGTGCCGTCCGCTTGCTTCGTCATGTCGACCTTCGGCCCGCTCCAGAAGTTCGCCCGGACCTTCGTCGCCTCCGGCGCCTTGACGCGGATCTCGACCCGGCCCGTGCCGTCGACGCGGGGGTACTCCGCGCCCCAGACGTTGGTGGACGCGGGCTCGAAGCCGCCCGCGTCCTGGGCGGACGCCCCGCCCGCGAGGAGAAGGACGGCCAGGGTTGCGTGCCATGCGTGCTTCATCGTCGCCTCCTTCTCCGAGTCAGCTCAGGGTGAGGACCGCGACCGACTTCGCGGGCAGCCTCACGTCGAGCGTGTCGCCCTTCAACGAGGCCCCGTCGAACGGCGTCGGCTGGATCGCGTTCGGGGCCTCGAAGGTGTTGTGAGCGTTCATGGCCGCGGCGGTGAGCACGCGTCCGGCCACCGACTTCGCCGTCAGCCCGGCCAGACGCACGCGGAGCGTCACGTCCTGCGAAGGGCTCGTGTTCGCGAGCGAGAGGTGGATCCCCGAGCCGTCCGCGGCGCGGGTGGCCGAGGCGCTCACCATGGGGATGCGCTCCTCGCCGAGCACGTAGTCCGGCGCCTGCAGCTCGACGGGCAGGACCGTGCCGCCCTGGTGCACCTTGAACATCTCGAACACCCAGTAGGTGGGCGTCCGCAGCATCTTCTCCTTGCTCGTGAGGATCATCGCCTGCAGCACGTTCACGGTCTGCGCGATGTTGGCCATCGTCACGCGGTCGGCGTGCTTGTGGAAGACGTGGAAGTTGAGCGCGGCCACGAGCGCGTCGCGCAGCGTGTTCTGCTGGTAGAGGAAGCCCGGCTCCGTGCCCGGCTCGACGTCGTACCAGGTGCCCCACTCGTCGACGACGAGGCCGATCGTCTTGTCGCCTCCCGGCCCGCGCCGCGGACCCTTCTTCCACTCCCCCTCGGCCTGGTCCATCACGGCGTCGTGCTTCGCGATCAGCTCGTCCATGTGCAGCGTGCGCTTCAGGGTCGAGAACCACTGCACCTCGTCGAACTGCGTCGCGGAGCCCTTCTTGCCCCAGTTCCCGGTCGGCAGGGTGTAGTAGTGGAGCGAGAGGCCGTCCATGTGCCGCCCGGCGACGCCCATCAGGACCTCCGTCCAGCGGGTGTCCCCGGCGTTGGCGCCGGCGGCGATGCGGTAGATGGGCCTCTCGCGGTCGTAGTTCTTCACGAACGTGTTGTACTTCCGGTACTCGTCCGCGTAGTACTCGGGGCGCATGTTGCCGCCGCAGCCCCAGGGTTCGTTGGCGATCCCGAAGTACGGGACGTGCCACGGCTTCTCGCGGCCGTTCTGCCGCCGCAGGTTCGCCATCGGGGAGATGGCGTCGGAGGTCAGGTACTCGACCCACTCCATCATCTCGCGCGCCGTGCCGCTGCCGACGTTGCCCGTGATGTAGGCCTCGGTGCCGAGCTGCTCGACGAGGTCCATGAACTCGTGGGTGCCGAAGCTGTTGTCCTCGACGACGCCGCCCCAGTGGGTGTTGATCATGGAGGGCCGCTTCTCGCGCGGGCCGATGCCGTCCTTCCAGTGGTACTCGTCCGCGAAGCAGCCCCCCGGCCAGCGCAGCACGGGGACGTGGAGCTCGCGCAGAGCCGCCACGACGTCGTTTCGGATGCCGCGCGTGTTCGGGATCGGCGAGTCCGGGCCGACCCAGATCCCCTCGTAGATGCCGCGCCCGAGGTGCTCCGCGAAGTGGCCGTAGACGTTTTTGTTGACGACGGGCCCCGGCTGGTCGGCACGCAGCACGGCGCTGGCCGCGACGGCCGCCGGCGGCGCCTGCGCGTGGCCGCTGGCTCCGACGACGTGCAGGGCGGCGACCGCCAGGAGCGCGGCGGGTGCGACGGCGATGGTCTTCATGAGTGCGCTGCCTCCTCGCGGACTAGAGCCTGCCCCGCACGTGGGGGACGCCCGGCGCCGGCTGTCCGCCTCCGACGCTGATCTCGACACCGGTGCCCGGAACGGCTTCGCCGGACAGGGTGAACGTCACCTCCCGGCTCTCGCCGGCGCGCAGGCGGACCCGCTGGAAGCCGCGCAGGCTGCGGATCGGCGCGCCCTCCGTGGAGCCGCCCTCGACGTAGAGCTGCACGACCTCGTCGCCGTCGCGGCCCGACGTGTTGCGCACGGTGGCGCGGACCTCCGCTCCCTGCGGCGTGCGCTTCACGGCCAGGCCCGAGTAGGCGAAGGTCGAGTAGCTCAGGCCGAAGCCGAACGGGAACAGCGGCTCGCCGGCGAAGTAGCGGTACGTGCGCCCCTTCATCGCGTAGGCGGTGAACGGCGGGAGCTGGTCGACGCTGCGGTAGAACGTGACCGGCAGGCGCCCCCCGGGGTTGTTGGCGCCGGCCAGCGTCTCCGCGAGCGCCGTGCCCGCCTCCTCGCCGCCGTACCAGGCCGCGAGCAGCGCCGAGGCGCGCTGCGCCGCCGAGGTCACGGCCACCGCGCTGCCGCTCGTGAGGACGACCACCACCGGCTTGCCGGTGGCGATCGCCGCGTCGACCAGCCGCTGCTGGGAGGCAGGCAGGTCGAGCGAGGTGCGGTCGCCGCCCCGGAAGCCGGGGATCTGCACCGCGCGCATCTCCTCGCCCTCGAGCTCGGAGCTGAGGCCGACGCAGACGATCGCGACGTCGGAGTCCGCGACCAGCGCGCGCGCCTCGGCGAGGGCCACGTCCGCCGGCGGGATCCAGCCCAGCTGGAGCGTGCCGCCGGCGCCGGGCTGGCGGTACTCCACGACGAACGCGTACCTGCGGCCCGCTTCGAGGGTCATTCGCGCGTGCGCGGGCGGCCGCGGCCCCGGCGCGGGCCGCCCGCCTCCGAGGTCGATCTCGCGCCCGTCGACGAGCAGGCGCGACTTCGCCGTGAAGTTCCACATGCCCATGCGGACGGTGAGGTCGTACTCGCCCGCGGCGGGCGGCGTCAGCGTGGTCGTCCAGCGGATCGAGTAACCCTCCTGGCCCACCGCGGCGACCACCGCCGGGTCCTCCATCGCCGCGTCGAAGTACGGCCGCGCCTCGCGCCGGCGCAGGCGCGGCTCGCCCTGCAGGTCGGAGTTCGCGAAGTACTCGGCGAGGACGCCGTGGCCGTCTCCGTCCGGCGGCGTGAGGAACGCCGACGGCACGAGCGCGTGCGTCACGTCCGTGTACGTCGCGCCGAGGGCGTAGCGCACCTGCGCGCGCGCGAAGCGCCGCTCGATCCCCTCGAGCGGCGTCACCTGCCTCGACGAGATGCCGTTGTAGTTGCCGAGCAGCGCCACGGGGTCGTCGGCGGACGGTCCGACGACCGCGATCCTCCGCTGCGACGGCGCGAGCGGCAGGATGCCGTCGTTCTTCAGCATCACGATCGCCTCGCGCGCCGCCTCGCGCGCCAGCTGCCGGTGCGCCTCCGAGTCGTTCTCGGTGATCGGGATGCGCGCGTACGGCACGCGCTCCGGCGGGTCGAACATGCCGAGCCGGACGCGCGCGGCGAACAGCCGCTCGAGCGCGTGGTCGATCTCGGCCTCCGCGATGCGGCCCGCCTCGACCTCGCCGACAAGCGACCTGTACTCCGTGCCGCAGGTGAGGTCCGTGCCCGCCCGCACCGCGGCGACCGCGGCGGCGCCCTCTCCGGACACGTACTTGTGGCCCTCGTGCATGTCGGTGACCGCGCCGCAGTCGCTGACGACGTAGCCCTGAAAGCCCCAGGCCACGCGCAGCCACTTCTGGAGGAGATCGGCGCTCGCGCAGCCCGGGATGCCGTTGACCGCGTTGTAGACGCACATCACGGACGCCGCCTGGCCGTCGACGACGGCCGTTCGGAACGCGGGGAGATACGTGTCGACGAGGTCGCGCTCGCTCACCCGGGCGTCGAACCCGTGCCGCTCCGGCTCCGGGCCGCTGTGGACCGCGTAGTGCTTCGGCGTGGCGACGACCTTCAGATAGCGCGGATCGTCGCCCTGCATGCCCCTGACGAAGGCGACCGCCATGCGGCCGGTCAGGAAGGGGTCCTCGCCGTAGGTCTCCTGGCCGCGTCCCCATCGCGGGTCGCGGAAGATGTTCACGTTGGGCGACCAGTACGTCAGCCCCGCCGTGCGACCGGGGAGCGTGGCGAGGGCGAGCGGACCGGTCGGGGCGGGACGGGTCTGGGCGTCGTGGTACTTGGCGCGCGCCTCGGTCGAGATGACGCTCGCCACGCGGCGCATCAGGTCGGTGTCCCAGGTCGCGGCCAGGCCGATCGCCTGCGGGAACACGGTCGCCCGGCCCTGGGCGACGCCGTGGAGGGCCTCGTTCCACCAGTTGTACGCCGGGACGCCGAGGCGCGGGATGGCGGGCGCGGTGCTCTGCATCTGGAGGACCTTCTCCTCGAGCGTCATCCGGGAGACGAGGTCCCTGGCGCGTCGCGACGGCGGGAGGTCGGGGTCGAGGTAGGGCGCGCGCGCCGCCTCCTCCGCCGTCGCGGCGCTCGCGAGGGCCAGCAGCAGGGCGGTCACCAGGGGTCGAGGCTTCACGGAATGCTCCTTCTCTTCAGCGGGGTTGCAGCGCGCCGTCGAGCGTGACGACGCCACCCGCCGGGATCGCGAGCGGCGCCGTCCTCGCGCCGTACCGCACCGTGCCGGGCTGCCCCCGCGTCGAGCGCACGACCGCGCGCTCCAGTATGCCCCTCTTCCACTCGAGGTCGACCTCGTAGCCGCCGCGCGCGCGCAGCCCCGTGACATGGCCGGCCGGCCAGGAGCGCGGCAGCGCCGGCAGCAGCTCGATGTCGCCGGCATGGCTCTGGAGCAGCATCTCCGCGATGCCGGCCGTGCCGCCGAAGTTGCCGTCGATCTGGAACGGCGGGTGGTTGTCGAACAGGTTCGGCAGCGTGGACTTCGCGAGCAGCAGCGCCAGGTTCTCGTGGGCCGCTTCCCCGTCGCCCAGCCGCGCGAAGTGGTTGACGATCCACGCGCGGCTCCAGCCCGTGCCGCCGCCGCCGTGCGCGAGGCGCCGGTCGAGCGTCACGCGTGCCGCGCGCGCCAGATCCGGCGTGCCACGGAGCGTGATCGAGGCGCCCGGGTGCAGCGCGAACAGGTGCGAGATGTGACGGTGCCCCGGCTCGGCCTCGTCGAAATCCCGCAGCCACTCCTGCAGCTGGCCGTGCTTCCCGACCTGGTACGGGGGCAGCCGGTCGAGCGCGCGGCGCAGGCGCTCGCGGAAGCCCGCGTCCGCGCCGAGGATCTCGGCGGCCTTCAGGCTGTCGCCGAACAGCTCCCGGATGATGCCGAAGTCCATCGTGGCGCCGACGCACAGCACGCCCTCGTTGCCCTTCTCGTCGAGGAACGCGTTCTCGGGGGAGTGCGAGGGATTCGTCACGAGCCGGCCCTGCTCGTCCTCGACGAGGAAGTCGAGCAGGAACGAGGACGCCTCCTTCAGCACGGGATAGGCCTTGCGGAGGAACGCCGTGTCCCCGCCGAACGCGTAGTGCTCGTAGAGGTGGGTCGCGAGCCAGGCCGCGCCCATCGGCCACAGGCCCCAGCGCGCTCCGTCGACGGGCGTCGCCGCGCGCCACAGGTCGGTGTTGTGATGGGCCACGAAGCCGCCCGCGCCGTAGTGCGCGCGGGCCACGCGCCGTCCCGGCTCGCGCAGATCCTCGATCAGGTCGAACAGGGGCTCGTGGCACTCGGCGAGGTTCGTCACCTCGGCCGGCCAGTAGTTCATCTCCGTGTTGATGTTGATGGTGTACTTGCTGCCCCAGGCCGGGCTCACGTCGTCGTTCCAGAGGCCCTGGAGGTTCCCCGGCTGAGTGCCGGGGCGCGAGCTCGCGATGAGCAGGTAGCGCCCGTACTGGAAGTACGTCGCCACGAGGCCGGGGTCGACGGCGCCGTCTCGCACCGCGGCGAGGCGCTCGTCGGTCGCCAGCGCATCCGGAGAGGCGCCACCGAGGTCCAGCCGCATGCGCCGGAAGAGGGCCCGGTGGTCGGCGAGGTGCCGGGCGAGCAGGTCCTCGTAGGAACGCGCGACGCGCAGCGCGTCGGCGCACGCGGCGACGGGATCGCGGCCCTCGAAGCTCGTGGCGGCCGCGAGTCGCAGCGTCACCGCCTGCGCGTCGACGACGCGCAGGCCCCTCGCATCGGCCTCGACCCGCCCGCCTGAGGCCTCGGCCGCCACCCGGACCGCGAAGGCGAGCCCCTCCCCGTACCAGCGGGCGCGCAGGTTCTCGGAGAGCTGCAGGTGGTCCTCGGGCCGCGCCAAGTCGCCGCGCCAGCGGCCGCTCATGAGCAGGCCCCCGTCCCCGACGGGCCGCACGCCGAACGGGTGCTTGCTGTCGAGCGTGACCGCGAGCCGGAGCCGGTCCGGCCCCTCGGCGGTCAGGCGCAGGACGATCGCCTGATCCGGCGCGCTCGAGAAGACCTCCCGAGTCACGGTCGTCGCGCCGATCCGGTAGCGCACGCGGACGACGGCGCGATCGAGGTCCAGCTCGCGCCGGTAGTCGGTCGGCTGGTCGTGGCCCTCGAGGACGAGCCGCAGGTCGCCGAGCGGCTGGAATGCCTGGAGGTGGCGTGGACGGCCCATGAGCTTCTCGTCGGCGAGCTCCTGCGCCTCCCGGTAGCGGCCCTCGCGGATGAGCTGCCGCACCTTCGGCAGGTTCGGGAGCGCCTCGGCGTGGATCGGGTCGTAGGGCCCACCCGACCAGAACGTGTCCTCGTTCAGCTGGATGCGCTCCGCCGGCACTCCGCCGAACACCATGCCGCCCAGGCGGCCGTTGCCGATCGGCAGGGCCTCGACCCACTCCTTCGCCGGCTGGCGGTAGAAGAGGACCGGCCCGATCGAGTCGTCCGGCGCGGCGGCCGGGACGGGCGACGCGGCGCACGCGAGACCGGCACAGGCCAGCAGGGTCCGCGCACGGCTCCGCATCGCGGGCCTTCACTCCACCGAGACGACCGTCACCGACTTCGGCTCGAGGACCAGCCGGATCGTCCCGCCCTCGACCGTGCCCGCGATCGGCTTCGGCGTCACGGTGCGCGGCGCCTCGAACGTGTTCACGCTGTCCACCTGCGGCGCGGTGAGCGTCTCGCCGGCGACGGCCTTCGGCGACACGCCCGCGAGGCCCGCCTCGACCGTCACGGGCCGGTTGGGATCGAGGTTGGTCAACGCCAGCCAGAGCTTGCCCGAGGCGTCCTTGGCCGCGATCGCGTCGACGCGGGGCAAGGCGACGTCGCGGTGCGTGTAGAAGCCGGCCTCGAAGCGGACCGGCACGAGCGTCGCGTCCTGGAACGGCACGTACATCTTGAAGACGTGGTAGGTCGGCGTGAGCAGCATCCTCCCGCCGTCCGTCAGGATCATCGCCTGCAGCACGTTGACCATCTGGGCGATGTTCGCCATGCGCACGCGCTCGGCGTGGCGCGCGAAGATGTTCAGGTTGAGCGCGGCGAGGATCGCGTCGCGCAGGCTGTTCTGCTGGACGAGGAAGCCCTCCTTGCTGCCCGGCAGCGGCGCGTACCAGGCCCCCCACTCGTCGACGACGAGGGCGATCTTCTTCTCCGGGTCGTACTTGTCCATGATCGCGGAATGGGTCGCGAGGATGCGGTCCATCTCGAGCGTGGACCGCAGTATCTCGGCGTACTCCCGCTCCCCGAACCCGACCGACGCGTACGCCGGAGGCCACCTCACGACCGTGTAGTGGTGGAGGGACAGGCCCTCCATGTCCCAGCTCCACGAGCGGCCCTGCCACGCCTTCATGACCGTGTCGGTCCACTCCGTCCAGCGCGGCCCGTCGCCGCCGGGGCCCACCGCGATCCTCATCATCCGGCTCGGCCCCTGCTGCTGGGCCGGGTTGAAGTTGCGGACGAAGCGGCTGTAGGCCTTGAGCTCGTCGAGGTAGCGCTCGGGCGTCATGTTGCCGCCGCAGTCCCAGCTCTCGTTGCCGATGCCGAGGAAGGCGATCCGGTAGGGGGCAGGATGGCCGTTCGCGGCGCGCTCCTTCGCGAGCTCGGTGGGCTGGGCCGTGGTCAGGTACTCGAGCCAGTCGGCCGCCTCGCGCGGCGTGCCGGAGCCGACGTTGACCGAGACGAACGCCTCGGCCCCGATCTGCTCGACGAAGTCGAGGAACTCGTGCGTGCCGAAGGTGTTCGGCTCGATGACGCCGCCCCAGTTCGGGTTGAGCGTGGCCGGGCGGCGGGGACCGATGCCGTTTCTCCAGTGGTACTCGTCGGCGAAGCAGCCGCCGGGCCAGCGCACGTTCGGCACGCGGAGCGCCTTGAGCGCGGCCACGACGTCGTTGCGGATGCCGCGGGTGTTCGGGATCCTCGAGTCCGGGCCGACCCAGACGCCCTCGTAGACGCCGGTCCCGAGGTGCTCCGCGAACTGGCCGAAGAGGTTGCGATCGATCCTCGCCCCGGCCTTCGAGGGCTCGAGGGAGAGCGCGACCGTGTCGGCAGCGTCGGACGCCGCGGCCGCCAGAGCCGCCGCGACGAGGGCGACGCCGAGAGGCGCAACGCGGCGGGAAGCGCCGTGCCCGAACCATGCGACCCGCGAGATCTTCATCTGATCCTCCCTGAGGCCGACGATCAACGACACTCGAACGACGCGGCGTCCTCGACGTCGCCCTCTCCCCGGTAGTGCGCGTGCGTCGGGTAGGGGCACAGGGGACGGCTGCGCCCCGGCCAGCTCCGGCCCGTGGCCCGGATCGCGTCCGGAGGCTTCCCGCTCTCGACCCAGTCGACGACCGCGCCCAGCATGTCGAAGGTGTCGAGCGTCGCCGGGCCGCCGCCGCAGTGCCCCATCCCCGGCACGAGGAAGAGCCGGCTCCACTCGCGGACCGCGGACGCGCCGCCGTTCACCTTCGTCAGCCGCTCGTAGTAGTCCACGGTGTCGAGGGCCGAGAACCACGGGTCGCTGACCCCGTGGTAGAAGACGAGCTTTCCGCCCCGGAAGGAGAACGTGTTGAGCTTCGTCCAGCCCCAGGTCGAGGTGAGCTGCATCAGCGGGTCGGACAGGGCGCGCTCGGCCCGCGCGTCGACGTCCATCTCGGTCGCGGTGAACGGCGGGCCGACCGGGTTCGCGCTGCCGGCGATCAGCCCCGGGATGCCCTGCGTGGCGGCGATGCCGGTGTCGAACAAGAAGCCCGGGTACACCGCCCGGCCCCGCGAGTCCTTCGGCCCGGCGAACGCCAGGGCCAGCGCCTCGGCCTGCGCGCGGGAGAGGCAGCCGTCCTTCTTCTCGCCGGGGCAGGCGAGGGACAGGGGGTCGAACCGGCAGCCGACGGGGTCGGAGACGATGCCGTCGCGCAGGCCGTCCTCGCCGTCGCACGCCGCGAGCAGGCCGTCGATCACCGCCCTGCGCTCGGCGTCGGAGAAGGCGGCGCCCGGCTTGCCCGATGCGTCACTCGGCGCCACCCGGTTGAGCACCGTCGCGACCCACTCGTCGCCGATCCCCGAGACGTGCGTGCGCATGGCCGGCGCGCCGACCACGACGCCGTCGAAGAACGTGGGGTGGCGCTGCGCCATCAGCATCCCCTCGCGCCCGCCGGTCGAGCAGCCCACGAAGTAGGAGTGCGCCGCGGGCCGGCCGTAGTGCTGGGCCAGGATTCGCTTCGCGAGCTCCGCCACCCGCCCGACCGCCTGGTAGGCGAAGTCGAGGCTCGCCTGCTGCTCCGCCATGAAGGACGCGTCGAACACCTCTCCCCGGTGGCCGGTGTCGGTGGTGACGACGGCGAACCCGCGGGCGAGGGCGGCGTCGCCCTGCCCCGTCCGACCGAGGGGCGGGGACACGGTGCCGTTGAGGCCCCCCCCGCCCTGGAACAGGAACCGGCCGCTCCACTCGGCGGGGAGCGCGAGGGCGAAGCCGATGCCGTAGCTCTTGCCGTCGGCACCGGTGCGCCGGTCGAGCGTCGCGCCCAGCTTGCAGTACGCGGGCAGGGACACCGCCAGCGGGGCGACCCAGGGCGGCTCCGCGGGCGGGGGCGAGCCGGCCGGGAACCACTCGGCCGTCACCTCCGACAAAGCGGCTCCCGGCACCTGCAGCTGGCGGAGCGCCGCGCACGCGGCCTCGCCGGTCGCGGCCCGCGCCAGGGCCGCCGGCGACGAGAGCCCGGCCACGAGCGCCACGACCTCCGCACCACGGAGCACCGACCGCCGCATGGCCACCTCCGCTGCGGACTCTACCGTCCGCATCGAGGGTGTTTCAACAGACCGCGTCGCGCCGTCCGGGACGAAGCGCAAGGGAGTGCCCCGACGCACGTCCCGACGTCGGACCTCCCAGCTTGACCCGGCAGCGGTCTGCCACTACTCTATGGCAGGATGGTACACGATCTTACCATCGACGCGGCCGGGCGCCTCGTCATCCCCAAGCCGCTGAGGAAGCGGCTCAACCTGGGTCCCGGGGCGCGCCTGCACGCCTACGAGGAGGACGGCCGCCTGGTCCTGGCGCCAGGCCGGCCGGAGCCTCGTCTCGTGGAGCGCGACGGCTTCCTGGTCGTCGACGTGAGGCTCGAGGGCGAGGTCGACGCCGACGTCGGGCGCGACGAGCGCCTGCGCGACCTGGTCGAGTACGCCCTCCGGCGATGAGGGTCGCCTTCGACACCTCGGTGCTCGTCGCGGGCTCGCTCGCCCGCCACGCGCACGCGGAGCGGGCCCGCGTGTGGCTCCACGCCGCGCGGGAGGGTCGGATCGAGGCGCTGGCGACGACCCACGCCTTCGCCGAGACGTGGGCCACCCTGACCGCGATCCCGGGCGAGCCGCGCATCGACCCCGCGGTCGCCACCCGCGTGGTCGAGCGGCTCGCCCGGCACGTCAAGCCCTTCGCCCTGCGCTGGGAGGACTACCGCGCGGCGCTCGAGCGCTGCGACGATGGTCACCTCCGCTCGGGTGTCGTCTACGATGCCCTGCACCTCCTGGGCGCCGCACGCCAGCGCGCCGCGGTCTTCCTCACCTTCAACACGCGGCACTTCTCCGCCCTCGTCCGCGAGGGCGACCCGCGGGTGGTCGCCCCGCCCGATCCCCCGGCTCTGCTGCGCGGGTGAGCGGGCGAGGGGCCTCCTACCCCGCCCGGAAGAGACCCTCGAGCACGCTCGACGTGCGCTCGAACACCTCCTCGAAGGTGCCCATGCCGTCCACCTTCACGACGCCGTGCAGCTGCGAGTACTTCTCGATGACCGGCACGGTCTTCGTCTCGTGCTCGTGCAGCCGCTGGACGATCTTGGCGGTCGCGTTGTCGTAGGGCATGCAGCGGTCGGTCCGGCTGCGCTCGTCGAGCCGCTTGATGAGCTCGAGCATCGGGACCTCGATCTCGATGCTGCGGGAGATGGACGAGCCGACCTTCCGCAGCAGCCCGTCGAGGATGTAGGACTGCACGAGGGTCCGCGGGAAGCCCTTGAAGATGAAGCCCTTCACCTCGCGCGAGCGCTCGAGCTTCTTCTCGATGAGCTGGACCACGATCTCGTCGGGCACGAGCTGACCGCTCTCGTAGAGGGTCACGATCCGCCGGCCGATCGGCGTCCCCGCCTTGATCTCCTGGTCGAGCAGCGGCCCGGTGGCCACGTACTCGAGGCCGTACTTGCGGGCGAGCGCGGCGCTCTGCGAGCCGCGGCCCGAGCCCGGGTAGCCGAAGACCACGACGTTGACGAGGTGCTTGGCGAGCTCGGCCCGGATGATGGCGCGGATGTCGGCCGCCACCTCCTCGATCGTCCGGCTGCCGTCGACGCGCTGGTAGTTGCCCCGCTCGCGGTAGAAGTCGAGCACCGGCAGCGTCTTCTCGTTGTACTCGCGCAGGCGGTTGCGGATGACGATCTCGTTGTCGTCCGAGCGGCCCGACGTGCGGCCGCGCTCGAGCAGGCGCGCGACCGAGGTCTCCTCGTCCACCTCGAGGCTGATCAGGCAGCTCAGCGAGGTGCCGAGCTTCAGCATGAGGCCCTCGAGGATGTAGCACTGCACGTACGTGCGGGGGAAGCCGTCGAAGAGAAAGCCGTTCGCCTCCGGGTGCTCGGTGATCGTCTTCTCGATGAGCTGCACGATGATCTCGTCGGAGACGAGGCCGCCCGACGCGATGACGCTCTTCGCCTCGAGGCCGAGCCTGGTCTCGGCGGCGAGCTCCTTGCGCAGCAGGTCGCCGGTCGAGATGTAGAACAGGTTGAACTCCTTCACGAGCGACTCGGACTGCGTCCCCTTGCCGGCTCCCGGCGGTCCGAACAGCGCCACGTTCAGCATGGTTCCCCGTGCTCCGTTGTCCTCGGCGAGGCGATCGACTCCTCCGCCCGTCCCAACGATACAGGCAATGGGCCCTCGCGCCCCTGAGGCAGAGGGCTCATCCCCGACGCCCGAGATCTCCGCAAGAACCGGCCCGCGAGCCCCAAGCCGCGGTTCGGCCAGCCGGCCACCCCCCGCCGTTCGAGGCCCAGCTCGGGGTGCGGGTACAGTTCTCGTCCGGGGCCCGGCGCGCGGGCCGCTCCGCCCGCGCGCCGGGGGCCCGCATCGAGAAGGGAGCAGGCTATGGAGACCGGGCTGCGCAGCAAGGTCGTGATCGTCACCGGCGCCGCGGCGGGCATCGGCAGGGCCACCGCCCTCGGCTTCGCCCGCGAGGGCGCCCGGGTGGCGATCTGGGACGTGAACGAGGCGGCCCTCGCCGCCGTGGTCGCAGAGGTCTCCGCCGCGGGCGGGGAGGGGGCCTCCGCCGTCGTCGACGTGGCCGACGCCGACTCGGTGGCGAAGGGCGTCCAGGCGGTCGTCGACCGCTGGGGGCGCATCGACGTCCTCGTGAACAACGCCGGCATCGTCCGCGACGCCCAGCTCGTCAAGTGGAAGGACGGGGCGGTCGTCGCCACCATGACCGACGAGGCGTGGGACGCCGTCCTCGGGGTGAACCTCAAGGGCGTCTTCCTGTGCACCCGCGCGGTCGTGCCCCACATGATCCGCGGCGGCGGCGGCTCGATCCTGAACGCCTCCTCCGTGGTGGGGCTCTACGGCAACTTCGGCCAGACGAACTACGTGGCCTCGAAGGCCGGCGTCATCGGCATGACGCGGGTCTGGGCGCGGGAGCTCGGCAAGCACAGGATCCGCGTGAACGCGGTGGCCCCCGGCTTCATCGCCACCGAGATCCTCCGGGCCATGCCCCAGAAGATCCTCGACGCCATGGTCGAGCACACCCCGCTCGGCCGGATGGGGGACCCCGCCGACATCGCGAACGCCTACGTCTGGCTCGCCTCCGACCAGGCCGCCTACGTGACCGGCCACTGCCTCTCGGTCGACGGCGGCATCGTCACCGGCACCTAGCGTGGCCGCCCCCCCTCGACCGCCTCGGTCGCCGCCTTCTCCGGTGCGACACTGGAGGTGGTCGAGGGCGCCGGCCACGCGCGCGTCGCCGGACTCTCTCGAAGCGTTCCCCGCCCGCGTCGGGCGAGAAGGAGAGGCCTCATGAAGCCCGTCTACGTCGCCGCCTATCACCAGTCCGTGTTCGGCAAGCTCATGGGGATGACCGTCCCCGAGATCGTCGCGAGCGCGGTCCACGGCACCTGCAAGGAGATCGGGGCGGAGCCGTCCGCCCTCGACGTGGCGTCGATCGGCGCCACCTGCAACATCTCGCTGAACGAGCAGGGCCTCCTCGCCGGCCTCGTGGCCCAGGTGCCGGGCCTCGACGCGAAGCCCATCGAGTCGGTGGAGAACGCCTGCGCCTCGGGGGGACAGGCGGTGCTGTCCGTCGTCCAGAAGCTCCAGTGCGGCCTCGGCGAGACCGGCATCGCGGTCGGCTACGAGAAGATGCGCGACGCCGAGGGCAAGATGGACGGCAAGCTCGTCGGCAAGGTGCTCGGCTTCTTCTCCCACCCCGACGAGCGGCCGGGCAAGGTCTTCGTCTTCCCCCACCTCTTCGCCGAGGTCATGGACGAGTACCTGAAGGCCCACGGCTACACGGAAGAGCACCTCGCCGCGATCGCGGTCCAGGAGTACCGCAACGCGAAGCACAACCCCTACGCCCAGATGCGCAACGTGGACCTCACGGTCGAGAAGGCCTGCCGGATCGAGGGGATCAACCGCTACATCGCGGAGGGGCTGCGGCTCAAGACCTTCGACTGCTCGCAGATCACCGACGGCTACGCGGGGCTCATCCTCGCCACCGAGGAGGGTCTCGCCCGGCTCGGCGTCGCGAAGAAGGACTGCGTGCGCCTCGCGGGATGGGCCCAGGCGACCGACGCCCTCGAGAAGGAGGGGCGGGACGTTCTCCGTCCGAAGGGGGCGTACGCCGCGATGGGCCGGGCGTACGCGATGGCCGGCCTCTCGCCGAAGGACGTGAACGTGGCCGAGCTGCACGACTGCTTCACGGTGATGGCGGCCATCGGCACGGAGGTGATCGGCAAGGCGGAGTACGGCCAGGGCGCGCGCTACTGGGTGGACGGCAAGGCGGCGCCCGAGGGCGAGTGCGGCATCAACACGTCGGGGGGCCTCATCGCGAAGGGCCACCCGATCGGCGCCACCGGCGTCGCCATGATCGGCTGGTGCGCCTGGCAGCTCCTGGGCAAGGCGCCGAAGGAGCTGCAGGTCGCGAACGCCCGCGCCGCGGCCACGTTCAACATCGGCGGGCCGATCTGCGCGTCGGTCTGCACCGTGCTCACCCCCGCGTCGTAGGCGGCCGGTCGACCCTCGACGGCCACTCGATCCACGGGGAGCCCTTCGGCAGGGGCGACCGCGAGGCGGCCGTCCGCCACGCCTACGAGCGCGGGACCCGCTCCGTCGAGAGCGCCGACACGGCGGCGAGGACCTGCTCGGCGTGCCCGTCCACCTTCACGCGCGGGAAGACCTTGCGCACCACCCCTTCGCCGTCGATCACGAAGGTCGAGCGGATCAGGCCCACGGTCTTCTTCCCGTAGAGCACCTTCTCCCCCCACGCGCCGTACGTCTTCGCCACCGCGCGGTCCGGGTCCGACAGCAGGGGGAAGTTGAGCCCGTGCTTCTTCTTGAACTTCTCGTGCGAGGCGATCGAGTCGCCGCTCACGCCGAGCACCACGACGCCCTTCCTCCGCAGCGCCGCCTGGCTGTCGCGGAACGCGCAGGCCTCGCGGGTGCAGCCCGGGGTGTCGTCCTTCGGGTAGAAGTACAGGACGACCGTCTTGCCCCGCAGGTCCGCGAGGCGCACCGTGCCGCCCTCGGAGGACTCGAGCTCGAACTCCGGCGCCTTCTTCCCCTCTTCGATCATGGCCATGGCGCTTCGCACCCCCCGAAGCCCGGAGCTTAGCCCAGGTCCCGCCCGCCGGCGCCGGCCTGTGGAGTCGAGCGACCCCCCGCCGGCGGACCCCGTCGCCGGTCGGCGCTCTTGACCGCGGTTCATACCGATGTCAGCATCAGCGTATGAACGCAACCCGGCGGGTCACGGCGAACCTGCCGATCGGCCTGCTGGACGAGGCGACCCGGGCCACCGGGAAGGGGATCACCGAGACCCTCGTCGCCGGCCTCACGCTCGTGAAGCGGAGCGCGGCCGCCCGAAAGGCGAAGGCCCTGCGGGGCCGGATCCGCCTGGACGTGGACCTCGAGGTGTCGCGTGAGCGCTCTCGTCGTTGACACGTCGAGCTGGATCGCGTGGCTCGCCGGAGGAGGGTCGTCCCTCGTCGACGAGGCGCTCGAGGAGGGGCGGCTTCACCTTCCCGTGCTCGTGGCCGCCGAGCTGCTCAGCGGTCGGCTCGCCGCCGCGGAGCGCGCCGAGCTCCAGGACATGCTGACGGACCTGCCGGCGGTCGGGACCGACCTCGAGCACTGGTTCCGCGTGGGGAAGCTCCGGGCCGAGCTCCGCGCCGGGGGACTCTCGGTCTCGACGCCGGACGCACACGTCGCCCAGTGCGCGATCGACACCGGCGGCGTCCTGCTCACCGAAGACCGCGTGTTCGAGAAGATCGCGAAGGTCGCGCCCCTGCGGATGGCCTAGCCGACCGCTGCCCAGGTCGGCAAGGGGAGTCCGGTGTGAGTCCGGTGACGCCTCCGGAGGACACAGGGTCGAGGGTCGCCTCGATCCGCCAACGACTTAGCGGGGCCGCGCGCAGGAACGAACCTTGCAAAGCGCGAGAAGCGAGTGCCGGGCGAGACGGGCACCCACGGAGACCACCATGCGCAAGGCAAGCCCCATCTCGGCAGCCGCGGTCCTGGCGGCCGCCGTCACTGTCCTGCCGGCCACCGCCGACGAGGTCTTCCTCGAGGGGGGAGGACGCGTGCGGGGTGTCGTCGTCGAGCGCACCGCGAAGGCGATCGTCGTCGAGACCGGCCCCGGCCGGGTGACGTTCCCTCTCTCGATCGTCGCGAGGGTCGTCGAAGGGCGTTCCGACCTGGAGGTCTACCGCGAGCGAGCGGCCGCGCTCGCCCCGGACGACGCCGCCGGCTGGGCCTCTCTGGCCCGCTGGGCCGACGAGCGGGACCTCCCCACCCAGTCGCGCGAGGCGTGGGCGCACTCGCTCCGAGCCGACCCGTCGAACGCCGAGGCCAACGAGGCGCTCGGGCGCGTGCCGCTGAACGGGGTCTGGGTCGCCGAGGAGGAGGCCTTCCGGGCGCGCGGGTACGTCCCGTACGAGGGGCGCTGGGTCACGCCGGCGGAGCACGAGGCGCTGCTGCGCGAGCGCGCGTCCGAGCAGGCCCTGGAGACAGAGAGGCGGGAGGCCCAGCTCAGGGTGCGTGAGGCTGAAGCGCGAGCCCAGGAAGCCATGGCCCGGGCCGCCTCGGCGAGTGCCGCCTCGGGCGAGGGCAGGCCGCTGTGGGTGGGGAGCGTGTACGGCGGCGAGTACTGGGGCGGGTCCGTCTACGGGGGCGGGAGGCGGAGCGGTCGCCGCGGCCTTCGCCCGGGCGAGGGCCGGATCGAGGCCGGGGGCGGGTCGCCCGGGGGCCTCGGGGTCACCCCGTGGCGCCCGCTCCCCCCGTCGAACTGGAAGTCGGTGCCCTGGACGGCGCCGGCGCAGAGCCGCCCGTCCGGCAGCTCCGCGAGCTCCGCGCAGGACTGATTCTGCGGGCGCTCGGTCCGCACCGTGTGGTGAGGGAGGAGCGGAAGCTGGAGCCGGCGCTCGGACTTGAACCGAGGACCTGCTGATTACGAATCAGCTGCTCTACCGCTGAGCTACGCCGGCTTTCGGCAGGGGCCGATCCCGGGGGGACCGGCGAACGGGAATCGTAGCAGAACCGGGAACCGCCGTCATCAGAGCCCCAGATCCGCTCGAACGCGGGGCCCGCTCACGCGCGAGCCGCTGGAGCGTGAACCCGGCCGCGCTTCCGGCTTCTTCTCCAGGCAGCGTGCGACGATCCGGGCGAGCGCCGGCGGTCGAGCCGGGGGCGGGCGACCTGAGTCGAATGCACGGCTGTGCTCCCTTTACTCCCCCCGCGGATGTCTGATATGGTCGCGCCGGTTCTCGGGACGCCGCCCGGCGCCCGCCGTGGTGGTATCCCGAACATCCAGCGGGAGTTCCCCGGTGCCCACCGTCCCTCCCAGTGCCGACTTCCTGACCCAGCACGCGAGCATCCTGGTGTTCCTCGTGGCCGTCGTCTTCCTCATGGGGTTCGTCCTCGTGCTGTGGAAGGTGCTGCGCCCCGAGCGCGCCTCGGAGGAGAAGGAGACGACCTACGAGTGCGGCGAGGAGCCGGTGGGAAGCGCCTGGATCCAGTTCAACATCCGCTTCTACGTCTTCGCCCTCATCTTCATCGTGTTCGACGTGGAGGCGGTGTTCCTCCTGCCCTGGGCGGTGGTGTTCCGCGAGCTGGGCACGCTCGCCTACGTGGAGGGGCTCGTCTTCATCGGGATCCTGGCGGTGGCGCTCGCCTACGTGTGGAGGAAGGGCGACCTCGCCTGGGTGCGTCCCGAGGACAAGGCCTGAGGGAGGCATGTCGGACGAAATCAAGGGTCTCATCCACAACCGCTTCGGCGACGGGCTGCTCTTCACCGGCGCCGACCAGCTGATCAACTGGAGCCGGAAGAACAGCGTCTGGTTCATGACGTTCGGCCTCGCCTGCTGCGCGATCGAGATGATGGCGACGGGCGGCAGCCGCTACGACACCGAGCGGTTCGGCATCATGCCCCGCGGGACGCCGCGCCAGAGCGACCTGATGATCGTGGCGGGGACGGTGACGCTGAAGATGGCCACCCGCATCAAGCGGCTCTACGCGCAGATGCCCGAGCCCAAGTACGTGCTCTCGATGGGCTCCTGCGCGAACAACGGCGGCCCCTACTGGAAGCACGGCTACCACGTGCTCAAGGGGGTCGACGAGATCATCCCGGTGGACGTGTACGTCCCCGGCTGTCCGCCGCGGCCGGAGGCGCTGCTCTACGGGCTCATCAAGCTGCAGGAGAAGATCCAGGAGGACCGGGTGACGCGCAAGCGCGGCTACACGGTGGGCAGCCTCGCCGGGGCCCGCCTCGACGGGGCCGCGGACCGCCCGGTGGCGAAGTGACCATGGACGCGAAGGCCATCCACGAGAAGCTCGTCGCGCGGTTCGGGGAGAAGGTGACGGGCGCGGGGCTCGAGGCCGTCTCGCCGTTCACGATCGTCGCGGGCGACGCGATCGCCGAGGTGGCCGCCTTCTGCAAGGCCGACCCCGACCTCGCCTTCGACAACCTGATGTGCCTCTCGGGCGTCGACTACCCGAAGGAGGCGCCGCCGCGGATGGAGGTGGTCTACCACCTCCACTCCTACACGCACCTGCACACCCACGCGCTCAAGGTGCAGCTGCCGCGCGAGGCGCCCGCCCTGCCCACGGTCGAGAAGACGTGGGGCGTCGCGAACTGGCACGAGCGCGAGGCGTGGGACCTGCTCGGGATCGTGTTCACCGGGCACTCCGACCTCCGGCGGATCCTGCTTCCCGACGACTGGGAGGGGCACCCGCTGCGCAAGGACTGGCAGGACCCCGAGTACTACAACGGGCTGCACGTGAAGCCGACGCCGCAGATGGCCGACCGGGCCCTCGCCGGCGAGCCGATCGGCGTCGGCCCGTTCGACTTCACGCCGCCCAACCGCCACGTGGACGAGTGACGATGGCCACCGCCGAGACGTACGTCGACGACTGGGACCGGGACGGGCTCGACACCGACGAGATGATCCTCAACATGGGGCCGCAGCACCCGGCCACCCACGGGGTGCTGCGGGTGGAGCTGCGCACCGACGGCGAGATCGTCCGCGCCGCGCGGCCCCACATCGGGTACCTCCACCGCTGCTTCGAGAAGCACTGCGAGAACGTGGACTACCCCGGGGTCATGCCCTACGCCGACCGCATGGACTACTGCGCGGCGATGGGCAACACGCTCGGCTTCGCCCTCACCGTGGAGAAGCTGTGCGGGATCGAGCCGAGCCCGTACGTGCAGACGATCCGGGTGATCATGGCCGAGCTGCAGCGGATCGCCTCCCACATCGTCGCGGTCGGCACCTACACGATGGACATCGGGGCGTTCACCCCGTTCCTCCACCTGCTGCGCGACCGGGAGAAGATCCTCGACCTGTTCGAGTGGACCTGCGGGGCGCGGCTCCTCTACAACTACAACTGGGTGGGCGGGGTCAGCCACGACCTGCCCGACGGCTTCGTCCGCGCGACCCGCGACTTCCTGCGCGAGTTCGACTCGGTCACGTTCCCGGAGCTGCTCGACCTCATCATCCACAACCGGATCTTCGTGCGGCGGCTGTCGCACGTGGGGGTCTGCCCGCCCGAGCTCGCGATCTCGTACGACCTCACCGGGCCCAACCTGCGCGGCAGCGGGGTGCCCCGCGACCTGCGCAAGGACGCGCCCTACTCGGGCTACGAGACCTACGACTTCGACGTCTGCGTGGGCGCCGGCCAGTACGGGCCGGTGGGATCCTGCTTCGACCGCAACTGGGTGCGGGTCGCCGAGATGCGGGAGAGCTCGAGGATCCTCCACCAGGCGCTCGACCGGCTGGAGAAGATGGAGAGGACCGAGGTCCACGAGAAGGTGCCCAAGCGGGTCAAGCCCCCCAAGGGCGAGGTCTACTTCCGCACCGAGGCCCCCCGCGGCCAGCTCGGCTACTACCTCGTCTCGGACGGGAACGTGAACCCGTACCGGGTCAAGGTGAAGAGCCCCTGCTTCACCGCGATGAGCGCCTTCCACCACCTGGCGCGAGGAATGATGATCGCCGACATCATCGCCCTCATCGGCAGCCTCGACATCGTGCTCGGCGAGATCGACCGGTGAGGGGCTGATGGACGCCACCTACGAGTACCTCGTCCGGCTCCTCCCCGCCGCCGCCGAGTGGCCGTCGTGGCTGCTCGTGGCGGTGATCGCCGCCCTGCCCGCCCTCGCCTGCTTCACGTTCATGGCGCTCGGGCCGCTCATCTACGTCTACGCCGAGCGGAAGATCTCGGCCTTCATGCAGGACCGCATCGGGCCGAACCGCGTGGGCCCGGTCGGCCTCCTCCAGACCCTCGCCGACACGATCAAGCTGCTCTTCAAGGAGGCGATCTTCCCGAAGGGCGTCGACAGGAAGCTGTTCATCCTCGCCCCCGTGATCGTGAACACCGGCGCGTTCATGCCCTTCCTGGTGATCCCGTGGGGCGGGCGGCTGCAGCCGGCCGACCTCGACGTCGGCGTCTTCTACGTGACCGCGATCGCGGCGCTGTCGACGGTCGGGCTGATCATGGCGGGCTGGGCCTCGAACAACAAGTACTCGCTGTTCGGGGCGATGCGCTCGGCGGCGCAGATCGTCTCCTACGAGATCCCGGCGGTGATGATCCTGCTCGTGCCGGTGATGATCGTGGGGAGCCTGTCGCTGCAGGACGTCACGATGGCGCAGTACGGCGGGCTCGGGAACTGGTTCCTCTTCCGCTACTTCCCGATCATGCCGGTGGCGTTCGTGGTGTTCTTCGTGGCCGGGCTCGCCGAGACGAACCGGGCGCCGTTCGACATCCCGGAGGCGGAGAGCGAGCTCGTGGCCGGCTTCCACACCGAGTACAGCGGGATGTTCTTCGCGATGTTCTTCATGGCCGAGTACACGGAGATGTTCGTCTTCTCGGCGGTCGCCTCGGTCCTCTTCCTCGGCGGCTACCTCGCCCCGCTGCCCGAGCTGCAGCGGATCGGGCCGGTGCCGATGGGCTGGTTCTGGCTGTGGGCGAAGGCGTGGTTCCTCGTCTTCGTCATGATGTGGCTCCGCTGGACGCTGCCCCGCTCGCGGGTCGACCAGCTCATGCACATCGCGTGGAAGGTGCTGCTCCCGATCGCGCTCGTCCTCGTGGTCGTGGTCGGCGGCCTCGTGCTGTGGCCGGCCACGGCGGGCGGGTTCCCCTGGGACCGCTGGGTCGCCTGGCCGCTCGCCCTGGGGCTCTTCGCCTTCCTCCTCTACGTCATGGTCCGCGCGCTCCAGTGGAACCGGCGGCGCGCGCAGGAGCTCGCGCAGGTGTCGCGATGAGGAAGTGGCTCGCGGACGTCTGGGAAGGCTTCTTCACCGTGCTCGTCGGGATGCGGATCACCTGGCGGCACCTCTTCACGCAGCCGGTCACGCTGCAGTACCCGAACGAGAAGTGGCCCCTGCCCCCGAAGAGCCGCATGCGGCTCTTCATGAAGTACGAGGACTGCATCGGCTGCGGGCAGTGCGCCCGCGCCTGCCCGGTCGACTGCATCTCGATCAAGACCGAGAAGCGGCCGGCCGACGCGGCGCCGATCTGGGCCGCCAACGGCCAGCCGATCAAGCTCCACGTGGCGGTCTTCGACATCGACATGTCGCTGTGCTGCTACTGCAACCTCTGCACCTACCCCTGCCCGACGAACTGCATCTACATGACCCCCGAGTACGAGTTCGCGACCTCGGACCTCACCCACCACCTCTACCGCTTCGCCAAGAAGGACGCGGTGTTCATCACCGAGGACCCGAAGAAGAAGGCGGCGGCCGCCGCCCCCGCGGCCGGCGAGGCCAAGCCGGCCGCCCCGGCCGTCCCCTCCGTCGCGCCGCCGGCGAAGCCGGCCGGAGCCTGAGGCCATGAGCGGCGAGGCGTTCGTCTTCTGGGTGTTCGCGATCACGACCGTGGCCTCGGCCGCGGTGGTGGTGCTCTCCCGCACGCTCATCTACAGCGCGTTCGCGCTGCTGTTCACGTTCTTCGGGGTGGCCGGCCTGTACGTGCTGCTCGGGGCCGACTTCCTCGCCGCGGTGCAGCTGCTCGTCTACGTGGGCGGCATCCTCGTCCTGCTGCTCTTCGGGGTCATGCTCACCCACAAGATCTACGACCTCGACCTCAAGACCGAGACGCAGCAGCTCGTGCCGGGGGCGATCGTGGCGGTGGGCCTGTTCGTCATCCTCTCCGCGACCGCGGTGCGCACGCAGTGGGCGGGCGCGGAGCGGCCGCCCGCCCCGACCACCGCCGAGATCGGCCGGCTCTTCCTCGGGCAGTACCTGCTGCCGTTCGAGGCGGCCTCGGTGCTTCTCCTCGTCGCCCTCGTCGGGGCGGCCATGATCGTCCGGCGCCGGAGGGACGCATGATCTCTCTCCAGCACTACCTCGTCGTCTCCGCGGCGCTGTTCTCGCTCGGGATCCTGGGGCTGCTCACCCGGCGCAACGCGGTGAACGTCCTCATGGCGATCGAGCTCATCCTGAACTCGGCCAACATCAACCTCGTCGCCTTCTCCCGCTTCGCCGCGGGGAACATGGGCGGGCAGATCTTCGGCGTGTTCGTGATCGTGGTCGCGGCGGCGGAGGTGGCGGTCGCCCTCGCCATCGTCCTCACCCTGTACCGCCTGCGCCGCACGCCGAACCTCGACGAGGCGGACATCCTCAAGGGCTAGGGAGCCACCATGGAAGAGCTCGTCCGGAGCCTCGCCCTGTTCGAGCCGGAGATCGCCCTCGTCGCCGGGCTCCTCCTCGTGGTCCTCGTCGACTCCTTCGGCGGCACGTGGCGCGGCACGGCCACGCGGCTCCTGACCCTCGCCTCCCTCGCCGCGGCCCTCGGCCTCGCGCTGAACCTGCAGGCCTCGGGGGCGCGGGGCGCGATCTTCTCCGGGATGCTGGTCGTGGACCCCCTCGGGGCCGCGTTCAAGGTGATCCTCGTGGCGGCGGGCCTCCTGACCGTCCTCGCCTTCACCTTCCGCAACTCGCGCGAGCTGCACGGGCTCGGCCAGGGCGAGCTCCACGCCCTCGTCCTCGCGCTCACCCTGTTCTCGTCGATGCTCGCGGCGTCGGCCGACCTCGTGATGCTCTACCTGTCGCTCGAGACGGTCTCGATCACGTCCTACGTGATGGTGGCCTACCTCAAGGGCGACCGCATGTCGAACGAGGCGTCGCTCAAGTACGTGCTGTTCGGGGCGGCGTCCACCGGGACCATGCTCTACGGGCTGTCGCTGTTGTACGGGATGACGGGCACGACCTCGCTCGCCGCCGTCCAGGAGTACCTCGCGGGGGGCGTGCCCGAGGCGAACCGCTTCGCGGTCTACGCGATCGCGCTCCTCGTGATCGCCGGCTTCGGCTTCAAGATCGCGGCGGTGCCCTTCCACTTCTGGTGCCCCGACGTCTACCAGGGCGCGGCGACCCCGGTCACCGCGCTGCTCTCCGTCCTGCCCAAGGCGGCGGGGCTCGCCGTCACCCTGCGCTTCTTCTACGGGGCCTTCTCCACGGCGGGCGCCGGCCCCTGGGACCTCTCGGGCTCGATCGACTGGGGCGGGCTCCTCATGCTCGTCTCCGTGCTCACGATGACGGTGGGCAACGTGGCCGCCCTCACCCAGACGAACATGAAGCGGCTGCTCGCCTACTCCTCGATCGCCCACGCCGGCTACCTCCTGATGGGCGTCGTGGCCCTCTCCGACAACGGGGCCCGCGCGCTGCTCGTCTACCTCGCGGCGTACCTCTTCATGAACCTCGGGGCGTTCCTCGTGGTCACCCTCGTGCACCTGCACGACGGGACCTTCGACCTGCGCGACTACCCCGGCCTCTACCGGCGCGCGCCCCTGCTCACGATCGCGATGGCGTTCTTCCTGCTGTCCCTCGTGGGCATCCCGCCCTTCGTCGGCTTCCTCGGGAAGCTCTACGTGTTCGGCGCGGTGGTCGAGAAGGGGATGGGCTTCTACGCGGTCGTCGGCGCGATCAACGCGGCGATCGCGGCGTTCTACTACTTCCGCGTCCTCAAGGTCATGACGATCGACGCGGGCAACGAGGACCGCCCGCCCCTCGCGCTCGCCGCGGCCGACCGGGCGTGGCTCGTGGTGTTCGCCCTCGCGAACCTCCTGCCCATCCTGTTCTGGAGCCGGATCGACGCCTGGACCCGCGGGGCCCTCGTCCTGTACGCGGGACGTTAGGGCCGGTCGGTCGACACGGGGCGACGGGGCGGATCAGCCCCGCGCCAGGCGGCCTTCGATCTCCCGGACGCGCTCCTCGAGCTCGCCCAGGCGGCGGCGGAACTCGACGATCTGGCCACGGAGGTCCTGCCGCTCCGCTCCCTCGCGGGCGAGCTGAGCCTCAAGCCTCGCGATGCTCGCCTTCACGTCGGCGATCTCCCTCTCGAGGCGCTCCACGGCCTGCGTCAGTGAGCCGACGTCGCCCTTGACGACCGCCATGTCGGCCTTCAGGACAGCGACGTCGGCCTTCAGGACAGCGACGTCGGCCTTCAGGCCAGCGACGTCGGCCTTCAGCTCCGTGACATCGGCCTTCAGGCCGGCGACTTCGGTCTTCAGGCCAGCGACATCGGCCTCGAGGCGGGCCATGCCCGCCTTGATCATCTGGCAGTCCTGCTCGAGCCGGTCGAGGCGGTGGTGCACGGCGTCGAATCGGCCGTCCAGGTCGAGCTGAAGCTCGCGACGCCAGTCGTCGAACCGAGTGGCGAGGCGCTCCTCGAGACGGTTGATCGCCGAGATGATGGGGTCGGGCGTGGCCATGATTCTCTTCCTCTCAAACCCGTGCGCGGGAGAGAGCGAGGGTGTGCGGCAGTCTACGACGAGGGCGAGTCGGGGGAGGCCCACCCTGGCCGCGCCTCGCAGCGGCTTCGCCAAGGAGGTCGAACCTCGGCCTCGTGTCGTCCGTGGGGCGGAGGTCGGCCCCGCCGGGACCCTGCATCGAAGGGACTCAACTCGGTCCAAACCGAGTTGAGTCCGAGCCGCGCAAGGAGGCGCGCGCCGCGGCCGGCCCTGCGGCTGTGCGCCGAACGGCCTGCACCGTCTTCCTAGGGCGCATCAACCGGCGGCGTCGGCTCCCCTTCGAGCGCGAGCTTGAGGAGACACGACGCGCACAGGCCGCCCGGAGAGCCCTCGTCGAGGCTCGCCCCGCAGCGCGGGCAGCGTGTGGGGTCCGGGTCGGGTTCGCTGGGCATGGGCTCTTCGTCACCCCGAGAGAAGGATCGCGGTGCGTCCGTTACGAGCCGGCCACGGCCAGGAGGTGGCGGATCTCCGCCTCCACGTCCCGCGGGTCCTCGACCGTGCTGCCCACCTCGTCCCGCAGCGCGGCCCCGAACCGCCGCCGCAGGCGGTGAACGGCCACGCGCACCGCCGGCTCCCCCACCCCCCACTCCCTCGCGATCTCGGCGTAGGTCGCGTCGGGGCCGTCACCGGTCAGGAAAGGTCGGAGCCTCGCGAAGCGATCGGCCTGGAGCTCGCCCTGCGCCTGCAGGCGCTCGAGCGCGCGGTCCAATACGGCCCGGACCCACGCCCGCTCGAAGAGGACTTCGGGAGTGACGGCGTCCGCCGGCTCGCGCTCGTAGCGGACCTCCCCGTCCTCGCTCTGGAGCGGCAGGGGCCGCGTGCCCCCGCCTCGCTTCAGGGCCCGCTCCCGGTCGCGCTCGTTGTGCAGGAAGTTCCGGACCGAGACGAGCAGGAAGGACCGGAAGCGGCCCCTCTCCGGCCGCACGTCCTCCAGGAAGCGCTTCTCGAGAAAGCGCGCGAAGTACTCCTGGGTGAGGTCCTCCGCGTCCGCGGCGGAGGCGCCGCTGCGCCGGACGAAGGCGTAGACGGGGTACCAGTAGGTCTCGCAGAGCCGGGCGAGGGCCTCCTGGCAGCCGGTCGTGTCGCCCGAGCCGGCCTTGAGCACGACGCTCCAGTTGGTCGTGTCGAATCGAGCCATGACGACATCGCGCTCGCCGACGGGCGGGCGCGGACGGCACCGGGGATGAAGTGCGCCGATTGTGGGGGAGACGGAGAGGCCGGGTCAAGCGCTCCCTGGCGCGCGGCGCAGGCGTGCCCTCGACCTCGCGAACGAACGGCGGCCCGCCCGAAACACGGGCGGGCCTCGGCCTCGACCTACTGGGGCTTCTTGGTCCGGACCACGCGATTCCAGCCGTCACGGCGGACCATCCCGCCCGCGCCGTCCTCCACCGTCAGGGACAGGCTGCACGCGGCGCCGACGGCCGTGACCCGCCACTCGTCGGCCTTGCTCACGGCGCGGGTGACCTCCGTCGGCGTCTGCACCGTGATCTGCCCGTCCTCCGACCAGTGCCACTCGCCGTTCGGGGTCGCGGTCAGGTCGAAGCCCGCACAGGTCCCTTCCGAGAAGCCGGCGACGTCCGCCGCGGCGAGGGTGAGCCGGGCCGCACCCTGCGGCGAGATGGTGAACGCGGTCGCCGGAAACGTGCCGTTGCCGCCGAACGGCTGCATCGACCAGTAGTCGCAGAAGCAGTACGTCCACCCGTAGAAGTCGTAGCAGTCGGTGATGGTGCACTCGTACCCGCCGTACTGGATCTGCATCCGGTCGGAGGGGGGCCAGGTGGGGCCTACCGAGACGTAGAGGCTCGCCATCCTCCCTCCGACCCTCTTGTCGTCCCGCGAGTAGTTGACGTAGGCCCTGTCCGCGCGCTCCTTGACCTGGTCCGTCTCGGCCGCCACGCCCGAGCCGATGGCCAGCAGCAGCGCGCACGCCGGGATTCCGAGGGGTCTTGCCATGGGTCCTCCTGTGAGATGCCGTTGCCCGCGTGAAGAAGCATCTGCGGAGCGGCGTTACGGCTGCACCCCGGAGGGGTCGCTCGACGACCCGAGGAGGGCGGTTGCGCCGAGGGCCGGTCCGGAATCAGGGCTGTAACACTTCTGTCTCTCCTCATTATCCACCGGGCAGGGAGCGCGACCTCGGGAGAGGAGCGGCTTCCCGAAAGCACTCGAGCGCCGACCGTGGCGGGCCTTGTAGGAGGTGACTGATGAGCGCACGTCGACTTCGAGCAGACACTGGCCGCACAGGGCGGCGCTTCCTCTCGGGGATCGTGATCCTGGGCCTCGCTGCACGGTGATTGCCCGGGCCGACACCGGTCCCAAGCCCCGGAGGGCCACGTTCACGAACGACAGGACCCAGGCCTTCAACATGTTCGTCAGCAACTTCGGTCCCGGGACGGCCGACGTCACCCTGACGGTCAGGGTTCGGCAGTAACAGCCGGCGAGAGCATCCCGAACCCTCCCGCAGGCCCGGTTCGCCGGGGGGCCCGCCAACGACCCCCGCGCTCGTCTGCGCACTCGCCCCCGAAGCCAGGGCCAACGAGAAGACGACGGCGCATCCCTTGCCCACGGCAGCCAGGGAAGGGCCGGGGCCCCGCTCGTCACGGGCGTCGGGCACGGTCCGAGGCGATTGTGACGGTCGAAGAACCGTCACGACGCTACTGGAGCGAGGGCCGACCGGTGCTATCTTCCGCTCAACCGTCACCTGGAGTCGTCACGACCGAGAAGACCTCGCGGAAGGAGGTCGTCGCATGGCGGAAGCCGTGTCCGCGCCTGTTCCGGAGCCGCCCGAGACGTGCCCGGGCTGCGGCGGCGCGCCGGCCGGGGAGTCGAGACCCTGCCCGCGCTGCCTCCTCGGCCTGGGGCTCGGCTCGACCGCGGGCACGGGGAGCGCGGGCGGCGTGGCGGGGGCCCCGCTGCCGGGCCCGGTGGGCCCGTTCGTTCCGCTCAGTCCGCTGGGCGAGGGCGGGATGGCCGTCGTGTACCTCGCCGAGCAGCGCGAGCCCGTGAGGCGGCGCGTCGCGCTCAAGCTGCTCAAGTGGAGAGGTGACTCGAGGGAGACGGCGGTCCGGCTCGAGGCCGAGCGCCAGGCCCTCGCCTCGCTCTCCCACCCGGGCGTCGCGCAGCTCTACGAGGCGGGGACGACGGACGAAGGCCAGCCCTACTTCGCGATGGAGCACGTGGAGGGAGGGCCGATCACGCGGCGGTGCGACGAGCTGCGGCTGCCGATCGAGCGGAGGCTCCGGCTCTTCCAGGCCGTGTGCGAGGCGGTCGAGCACGCGCACGGACGGGGGATCGTCCACCGCGACCTCAAGCCCTCGAACATCCTGCTCGGGGGAGACGCCGAACGGCCCTTCGTGAAGGTGATCGACTTCGGGCTCGCCAAGGCGCTCGAGGGCCGCCTGACCGACCGCACGGCCGCGACGCGGGTGGGCGAGCTCCTCGGCACCCCGGCTTACATGGCCCCCGAGCAGGCCGACCCCCGCGTGGGCGAGATCGGGCCGGCCACCGACGTGTACGCCCTCGGGGTCGTGCTCTACGAGCTCCTCTCCGGGGTCCTCCCCTTCGACCCCGAGCGGCTGCGGCACGACCCGGTCGAGCTCGCGCGCATCCTGCGCGAGGAGGAGCCCCGCTCGCTCTCCTCGATGTGGTCGCGCCCCCTCCCCGGCGCCGAGGAGCTCGCACGTCGACGGGGCACCGACGTGCGCTCGCTGCGCCGGCTCCTGCGGGGCGAGCTCTCGTGGATCGTCCACAAGTGCCTCGAGAAGGACCCCCGGCGCCGCTACGCCAGCGCTCGGGAGCTGTCCGCCGACCTCGAGCGGCACCTGACGCACGTTCCGGTGAGGGCCCGACCGGCCGGCCTGGCACGCCGGATGACCAAGGCGGCGCGCCGCAATCGCAGACTCGCCCTGCCCGCGGTCCTGGCCGGCCTCGCCCTCGCTGCGGGCGCGCCGGCCCTCCTCACCCGCCCTGGGCGTGCGGCGGCGACAGAGCGTCTGACCGGGTCTGGCCTCGTCCGCTGCGCCGGCCTCTCCCCCTCGGGCCGTTACGTTCTCCTCCACGGACGCTCGAGGGAACCTCTGCTGTGGCTGCTCGACCGGTCCTCGGGCTCCCTCGAGAGGCTGCCGGACCTTCCCGGCCGCCCGGTCAACGGCGACCATCGTTTCTCGGCGGACGGGCGCGAAGTCTACGTGAAGGCCTACCGGCCAGACGCGTCCGAAGCTCTCTTCCGCCTGTCTCTGGGCGCGGCGGAGTGGACGGAGCTCCGCCGGGACCTGCCGGGCGACGCCGCGCTGTCCCCGGACGGGCAGCGCATCGCCGGCGTCCGTGCGGACCGCGAGAGGTCACTGAGCCGGCTGGTCGTGGCGAACGCGAGGGGCGGGCGCGAGACGACCCTCGCCTCCCGTCCGCTGAACGACCCCTGGGGTGCGGTCGCGTGGTCGACCGACGGTCGGACCCTGGCCGCCACCGTGGGCGGGACCGGGGACGACGGGCGCCCCGCCGGCGTCGTGGAGATCGACGCGACGGCCGGCACGGTGCACGCGATCGGCCCACGCGCGTGGTCGAGGGTGGGTGCCAAGGCGTGGCTGCCCGACGACCGCGCGCTCCTTCTCGTGGCCGAGAGGCCGTCCGACCCGGCTGCGGCTCTCTATCGGTTGGACCGATTCTCGGGAGACGCCCGCCGCGTCCCCCTGGGCGAGATCCGGCCCTCCCCGTGGCACCTGAGCCTGTCCGCCGACGGTCGGACTCTGGCCGTGACCGACGTGTGGTTTCACGGAAGCCTGTGGGTGCTCCCCAGCGGCGAATCGTCGCGCGCGCGGGAGGTCGCGACGGCGTTGCGCTCTCCGCGCTTCCTGCCCGACGGGGATATCGTCTTCGCGGGGCTCGACGGCCACCTCTGGACCGTGGCGCCCGCGGGCGCGTCGCCGAGGCTTCTCCTGCGCCACGCGGAGAGCGCGAGCCCGACCCGCGATGGAGGCGCGCTCGTGATCACGCTGCGGCGCGACGGCGTCTCGCACGTCTACCGCAGCGATCGAACAGGACGAGGCCTGGTCCGCCTCTCTCACCGGCCCGCGCGGGAAGGCGCCGTCGCTCCGGACGGGAGTCGCGCGGTCTTCGTGGCCGTAGACGACGGAAGCCTGTGGACGGTCCCTCTCGCGGGGGGAGTCCCGGCCCTCGTGTCGAGCCGTGCCCTGCGCTTCCCGACCGTGTCCGGAGACGGCCGACTGATCGCCGCGATGGACGCCGTGCCGGCCGAGTTCGCCCAGCAGGCGAGGATACTCGGGCCGGGCGAGCGGGAGGAACGAGTGATCCGGCTTCCCCCGCGCTCGGCGGCGTTCATCGGAGGGCTGCGGTTCGCTCCCGGCGACCGACACCTCGACTACGCTCACACCGACGAGCGGGGAGTCGGGAACATCTGGAGAGTGCCTCTCGAAGGCGGCGCTGCCGTGGCGCTGACGCAGTTCCAGTCCGAGCCCATGGGCGGCCTCGACTGGTCGGCGGACGGCCGGTCCCTCGTCTGCCTGCGAGGCGGCGCCCGCGGCGACGCCTACCTCGTGCGGGGCGAGTGGTAGGGGCGGGGCGGCCCCGGTAACGCCGGGGGCGGTCGCGCTTCTTCACCGGTCGGGAGGAGACCATGGACCGACACCGCCCCTGGGCCGCGGCCGTCGCCGTCCTCTTCGCCGGGGCCTGCTCGATCCCGGTGAGGGAGCCGCGGCTGCACGAGGCCTCCGCGCCGCCGCCGCGCACGGAGAAGGCCCCCGAGCTGAAGGTCCACATGAAGTCCGGGGAGCTCCTGGTCCTGACCGAGTGGACCGCGTCCCCCGGGGGGGACCGGATCTCCGGGCGCGGCCGCTTCTTCGACCCCGCGCGCGCGTCGCAGGGCGAGCCCGGCTGGCACGACGTGGCGGTCGCGGACGTCGCGCTGCTCGAGACGAACGCGCCGGAGTCGATCCGGTCGTTGGGGCTCGGCATCATCGCCACGACGACGGCCCTCCTCGGAAGCATCACCGGCGCCTGCGCGATCAGCCCGAAGAGCTGCTTCGGGTCGTGCCCGACGTTCTACCTGGAGGACGCCCGCGGCCGGGAGCCCGACCGCCCGCAGGCCGAAGGGTTCTCGGAGTCGATCGCGAGGGTCCTCGAGGCGCGGGACCTGGATGCGCTCCTCGTCACGAGGCCCCCCGGCTCGGAGGTCGCCCTCGTCATGCGCAACGAGGCGCTCGAGACGCATGCCGTCCGGCGGGTGCGGCTCGTCGCGGCGCCGCGGCCCGAGGGCGGGCGTGTCCTCGCCGGCCCCGGCGATCGCCTCTTCGCGGCAGGGCCCCTCGTCCCCCCGCTCGAGTGCCGCGCGCCGGAGGGCGACTGCGGCCCGGCCCTCGCCGCCCTCGACGGCGCGGACCGCGCGTCCGAGACCGACGGGCGGGACCTCGCGGCGCGGGAGATCGTGGAGCTGCGCTTCCCGCCCGCATCGGGGACGCTCGGCGTGGCGATCGCCGCCCGGCACACGCTGCTCTCGACGTTCCTCTTCTACCAGACCATGGCCTACACCGGCCGGCGCTCGGGAACGGTCCTCGCCGCCATGGAGCGCGGCGGTCCCGAGGCGGGGCGGCGGGCCCTCGGGATGGCGCGCGCGCTCGGCGGGATCGAGGTCGAGGTGAGAGAGGGCGGAGGCGCCTGGCGGCCCGCGGGCACCTTCGACGAGGCGGGGCCGATCGCCGGGGACCTGCGCGTCGTGCCCTTCGAGGCGGGCGGGAGCGGGCCGATCGGCGTGCGGCTGCGCCTCGCGCGCGGGCACTTCCGGATCGACGCGGTCGCGCTCGCCCGCCTCGGGGGGGAGATCGCCCCGGTGCGGGTCGAGCCCCTCGCGGTCGAGCGCGGGCGCTCGCGCGACGAGCGGGCGCTCGCGCTCCTGCGCGACGGCGAGCGGCACCTCGTCACGCGGGCGGGCGATGCGTACCGCCTGCGGTTCCGCCTGCCGGAGGGAGGGGCGCCCTTCGAGCTCTTCCTCGAGAGCGAGGGCTTCTACTACGAGTGGATGCGCGAGGAGTGGCTCGCCGAGGAAGACGTCGGGCTGGCCGCGCTCGCCGTACTCGACCCGCGGGAGGCGCTGCGCCGGCTCGCCCCGCTCTACAAGGAGAACGAAGGCGGCCTGGAGCGCTCCTTCTGGAAGAGCCGCTTCCGCTCCAGGAGGTCGCCATGAGAGGGCTCGTCCGTCTGTCGTCCTGCCTCGTCCTCGGCGCGCTCGCGTCCACCGGCTGCGCCGCGCGTTCGACCGTCCTCGGCCGCTCGGTGACGCTCGTCCCCGCCGCGAAGGACACGAAGCCGGTGAAGGGCGAGCTGCTCGCGATCGAGGAAGGCCGGGTCTTCGTGCGGACCAGGGACGGCGTGCGCGAGGTCGAGGCGGCGAAGCTGCGTGAGGTGAAGGTCCGCCGCCACGACCTGGGCGCGGGCTTTGCGATCCGGTGGGGCCTCGTCGGCGGGCTCGTGTCGGGCGCGGTGATGACCGCCGCCTGCTCCTCGGTCGATGGAAACGACGCGGGCGGATGCGCCGCGACCGGGGCGGCCTGGGGCGGGATCTGGGTGCTCGCGGGCCTGCTCGCCGCGCCCTCCCTCGGAAGCTCGTCCGAGGTCTCGTTCGGCCCGGACAGCCCTCGGCTCAAGCCCTACGCGCGCTTCCCGGCGGGGCTGCCGAAGGGCGCGAGCGCGAAGTCGATCCTCGTCGGCCCGCCCGAGCCGAAGCCGCGGCGGTGAGCGGTCAGCGGCGCGCCGCCGCCTCGGCCGCGGCGGCGTGCCAGCGCTCGGCCACGGCGAAGAAGTCGGCCTTCATGGCGGCCGCGTCGATCGAGGTGTAGACGCGCACCGTCCGCCCGGTGTTCTCGGGCGGGGTCCTCACCTCCCGGGCTGTCGCGAGGTGAGGGTGAACGACCGCCTCGACGAGGGCGAGGTCCCACAGCACCCGCTCCCGCCGCGAGGCATCCACGTGGTCGCGCCAGCGGCGCACGAGCAGGTCGAGCGGCTCGCGACGGCCGGCCAGGCGCTCCTCGACCTCGCGCATCGAGACGACCATCGCCGCCGCGGTGTCGACCGGCATGACGTGCGTCTCGAGCCCCGCCGTGTCGAGCACGACGTGGATCGCCCGGGGGTCGTTGATGCAGTTGAAGTCGAGCTTCGTCCACACGCCCCGCGCGGCGTCGTAGGAGGTGCCGAGGAGGAAGACCCGGAGGCGGGGGGCGATGCCCGGGTCGATGAGGAGCGCCGAGGCCAGGTTGGTCGAGGCCCCGAGGACGATCACGGTCAGCTTGTCCCCTTCGGCCGTTCGCCGCGCCTCCCGGATCAGGTGGGAGGCGGCCGCCGAGTGCCGGGCGAGGTCCTCGCCCCAGTCGAAGAGCCGGGCCGCCGCGCCCCGCGGGTGAGGAACGTCCAGCCGCCCGAGGTGGGCGAGGAGGAGCTCGTTGAGCCTCTGGCTGTCCTCGAGCGTCGTCGGTGTCGCCCAGTGGCTGGACTGCCACTGGGCCGAGGCCAGCCCGACCACCTCGAAGCGCGGCTCGAGGAGGGCGCGGACGACGGCGTAGAGGTCGTCCACCTCGTTCGACGTGTCGGCGTCGATCAGGACCCGCGTGCGGGCCTCGGCGGCGGGCGACGCGGTGGCGCCGAGGAGGACGAGAAGGGCGGTGTGCGCGGCGAGCGTTCTCATGGCAGTCCTACTCCGTCTCGCGGGCCCACCCCGCGGGCAGACCCGTCCTCCGGAACTCCTCCTCGAGGTCGGCGAGCGCCCGGCGGGCGATCCTGAGCTCCTCCGTCTGCACCTGCTCCTTCACCTTCATCTGGACCGGGATGCCCTGGTAGAGCTCGGTGCGGACGACCTCCACCCACGAGCGCTCCTCCGCGATCGCGAGCTGCTCGCGCGCGTTCGCGAAGCGCACGCGCCACTCGGCCTCGAGGAGCCTGCGCTGCTCGCGCTCCTTCTCCAGGGGATCCGGGACGGCCTGGTCTCGGGACGCACCGGCGCCGGGCGCCGAGGCTTGCGCCTCTGGCGAGGCGGCGACGCCTGCGGTCTCGCCGGCCGGATCGGGTTCCGCCGCCGCTCCGGGCGCGCCCGCGCCTTCGGCGGGCGCCGTCTCGGCCGGCAGGTCCCGGTTCGTGAAGACGCGCGCGGGGGGCGCCGGGGGCTTCGCCTCGCGCTTCTGGCGCTCGCGGGCGGCGGCATCTCCCAGGCCCTGGGCGGCCAGGGAGACGGGCAGGAGGAGCAGGACGGCCAGGACGGCGGCTCTCAAGGCTCGATCTCCAGCCGATCGACCCAGAAGCGTCGGGCCCGCGCGAGCGAGAGGATCGCCTTCTCGGTGAAGGCCCGCGGGTCCGCGAACTCGGCGAGCACCTCGTCCTGGCGGTGGAGGTAGGCGCCGAGGTCGGCGAGCACGAGCCACGGGTCGTTCTCGTCGAGCAGCTCCTGGCGCACCCAGTCGAAGGCGCCCGGGGCAGGCGCGTAGCGCGCCGAGCCGAGGCCGTCGATGGCGAGTCGGACGAGCGGGTCGATCGCGTACACGTCCTGCGGGCGATAGACGCGGCCCTCGCGCCAGGCGTGCGTCTCGGTCGGGCCGAGGCCCAAGAGGAAGAGGTTCTCCGCGCCGAGCGCCTCCTCGAGCTCGAGGACGGCCCCGTCGCGGGTCCCGAGAGTCACCGCCCCGCTCGCCGCGAAGCCGATCGCCCGGGCCCCGGCGGCGCCGGAGCCGGCGGTGCCGGGCTGGCTCGAGAGATCGGCGGCCGCGGCGAGCTGCCGGGCGGTCTCGTCGTCGCAGGCGGGGAGCACCGCCACCCGCAGCGCCGCCTCCGCCCTCTCGTCGCGGTTGATGGCGTCGGCGACCGCCCTCATCAGCCCCACGACGCGCTCGCCGCCGGGGCCGGCCGCCTCCGCCACCCGCGCGAGCACGACCACGCGCGGGGCGGGCGGGGTCCAGCCGCCGGCGGAAAGGCGCAGGTGCTCGCGGACCAGGCCGAGGACGGTGAGCAGGGGGCGCTCGTGGGGAGAGAACGTGCCGAGGCGCACCTCGAGCAGGGCGCTCTCCGGGACCTCGATCCCCGCCGCGTCGCGCAGGCGCGGGAGGACCCGCTCGCGGCTGGCGCGACGCGCGGCGCGGAAGGCGCCGCGCAACCCCGGGTCGAAGGCGAGCGTCTCGAGGCGGGCGAAGAGGGCGGGGTCGTCGGCCCAGCCTCCGCCCAGGGCCTGCTCCAGGAGCTGCGCGAGGGCGGGGTTGCCCTCGGTGATCCAGCGGCGGGGCGAGACGGGCGTGGGTCGCGAGCGCAGGGCCTTGCCGCGCAGCACGGCGAGGTCGGCGAGCGTCCGTGCAGCCGGCCCCTCCCAGGGCGTCGCCACGTCGGCGTGGGCACAGCCGATCACGGCCAGCGGACCGGGGCGCAGGCGGCGCATCTCGCCTTCGCGGAACAGGGAGAGCCGCCGGCGCCGGTCGCCGTCGCCCGGCCAGAGGGCCTCGACCTCGTCGAGGTGGCGGCGGTTGATCTCGTAGACGAGCTCGAGGAGGCGGGGGTGCTCTCGCTCGAGGAACGAGACGAGCCAGAACGGCCGCCTCGGCTCGCTCTTGGGGCAGCCGAAGCGGCACCTCGTGGCGGCCCGCGTCCGCGCCCACGCCTCGTCCCAGCCGAGCCCCCGCTCGTCGAGGAGGACGCGCAGCATCTCGGGCACCGCGAGCGCGGCCCGCTCGTCGGCGAGGAAGAGCGTGCCCTCGTCGGCGAGGGCGGCCCGGACGGCCTCGACGACGAGCCGCGCCTCCCTCCGCAGGCGCCCCTCGTCGTCGTCTTGGAAGGCCACGGCCGGGGGCAGGACGTGGAGGGCGACCGCGCGGCCGCCCGCGCCGAGCGCCTCCGCGATCTCGACGACACGCTCGGAGCCGGCCTCCGCGGCGAGCACGTGGACCGGGCGACCCTGGGCCATGGGGGCATTCTGCCTCAGCTCGACCCCGCTGAGGGCCCGGCGTCCGACTGCGCTATAGTCGCAGGCGGCATGCCCCCCGAACCCGGCTGGCCGGCCCTCGACCTCTTCTTCGCATCGCACCCCTGGCACGGGGTCGCGATCGGCGCGGACGCCCCGGCCCGCGTCACGGTCTACGTCGAGATCGTCCCCTCGGACACCGTCAAGTACGAGCTCGACAAGGACTCGGGGCTCCTCAAGGTCGACCGCCCGCAGCTCTACTCGAACGTGTGCCCGGCCCCGTACGGCTTCGTCCCGCGCACGCTGTGCGGGGCGGAGGTCGCCCGCTTCGCCGAGGAGAAGCTCGGCCGGCAGGGCCTCGTGGGCGACGACGACCCCCTCGACATCCTCGTCCTCACCGAGAAGGACTTCACCCACGGGAACATCCTCGTGCAGGCCCTCCCGATCGGCGGGCTCGGGATGCTGGACGGCCGCGAGGTGGACGACAAGATCGTCGCGGTCATGGTCAAGGACGCGGTCTACGGAGGGGTCGCGGACATCTCGCACCTCCCCGCCCTCCTCGTGGACCGTCTCAAGCACTACTTCCTGACCTACAAGCAGTCTCCGAGCGAGGCCCAGCCGGCCTGCGAGCTCACCCGTGTCTACGGGCGCGAGGAGGCGTTCGAGGTGATCCGCCGCAGCCAGGCCGACTACCTCGCCCGCTTCGGCGAGACCCTCGGCCCCATTCTCCCGAGAGGATAGCGTGCGGACGATCGTCGTCACCGGCGGCGCCGGCTTCATCGGCTGCAACTTCGTGCGGCACGCGCTGGCGCGGACCGAAGCGCGGGTCGTCGTCCTCGACAAGCTGACCTACGCCGGCAACCTCGAGAGCCTCGCCGACGTCTCGTCGCACCCGCGCTACGCGTTCGTGGAGGGGGACATCGCGGACCGCGAGGCGGTCCGGGACCTCTTCCGCCGGGAGGCCCCGTCCGCGGTCGTGAACTTCGCCGCGGAGACGCACGTCGACCGCTCGATCGACGACCCGGCGGCCTTCGTCCGCACGAACGTGACCGGGGCCTTCGAGCTGCTCGAGGCCGCGCGGCTCTTCCTCCGCGAGAAGCCCGCCGAGGGCTTCCGCTTCCTCCACGTCTCGACCGACGAGGTCTACGGCACGCTCGGCCCCACCGGGGCCTTCTCGGAGACGACGCCCTACGCCCCGAACTCGCCCTACGCCGCCTCCAAGGCGGGGGCCGACCACCTCGTCCGGGCGTACCACGAGACCTACCGGCTCCCCGCCCTCATCACCAACTGTTCGAACAACTACGGCCCCTACCAGTTCCCCGAGAAGCTCGTCCCCCTCATGATCCTCAACGCGCTCGAGGGGAAGAGCCTGCCGATCTACGGGGACGGCGGCAACGTGCGCGACTGGCTGTACGTCGAGGACCACTGCGAGGGGATCCTGCTCGCGCTCGAGCGGGGCGCCCCGGGCGAGAAGTACAACATCGGGGGCGGGAACGAGCGGACGAACCTGCAGGTCGTGGACGCGCTGTGCGCGGCGCTCGACGTGGAGCTCCCCGCGGCTCGCAACGAGGCCCTCTCCGCCCGCGGCCTGCGCTCGTACGCCGAGCTCAAGACCTTCGTGCCCGACCGCCCCGGCCACGACCGCCGCTACGCGATCGACGCGGCGAAGATCCGCCGCGAGCTCGGCTGGACGCCGCGCCACGCGTTCGAGGACGGCCTTCGCGAGACGGTGCGCTGGTACCTCGCGAACCGGCCCTGGTGCGAGGCCGTCCAGTCGGGCAAGTACCGCCGGGAGCGGCTGGGGCTGTCGTAACGCGGGCGCGCCGTTCCTTCTCTCCCCCTCCAGAGAGGCTCGCGGACCCGCGGCGAGGTGCCGCCGGCCATCCGCCGCGGCCTCGGGGGGATGAACATGTTGCGCAGGCTCTTGGCCGTGGGTCTCCTGGCCGTGCTCGGGGCGTGCGGTGGTGGCGGCGACGGTGCCCCGCCACCGACGACGGTCGTCACGAAGGACGCCGCGATCACCGCGAACGGGGCCGGGGCGCTCGTGCTCCACCCCAGCCTCAACCCGACGTACTTCTTCGCGCTCGAGACCCCGATCCGCATCCAGGAGACGGGCGGGGGCACGGCCGACTGGAACTTCGCCCGCTTCTCGATCCTCCGCGCGGGGCGCGAGGTCGAGCGCGGAGAGATCGGGTCCGACGTCATCCGCAACAACGGCTGGGGACGGATCGGGGCGAACAGCAACGCGGTCTACAACGTGATCTTCCGCTTCAACTCGAGCGACTTCGACACGATCAGCGTGACGCTGGGGTTCGCCGACGTCGCGACCGGCCGGCAGTTCCAGGCGGTGATCCCGGAGTCGTCCTTCTCGGGGGCCACCCTCTCGCTCACGCCGCTCAAGCGGCCGATCGACCCGAGGCCTCTGTAGCGGGACGGCCCCGCCTCGGGCCGCGCCTGAGGTCGCCGGCGCGGCCCGAGGGGACCTGCCGAGCCGGCGTTACCCTTCGGCCCGTTCCGGACGAGGTGGCGGCGGGATATCATCGGCCCCCGATGAGGTTCCTCCCGACCGACCTGCCCGGCGTCATCCTCGTCGAGCCGGACGTCTTCAAGGACGACCGCGGCTTCTTCCTCGAGACCTACCACGAGAGCAAGTACGCGGAGGGCGGCATCCCCGGCCCCTTCGTCCAGGACAACCTCTCGTACTCGCGGCGCGGGACGCTGCGGGGGCTGCACGCGCAGCGGCAGCGGCCCCAGGGCAAGCTGGTGCGGGCGGTCGACGGGGAGATGTTCGACGTGGCGGTGGACATCCGCCGCGGCTCGCCGACCTTCGGGAAGTGGGTGGGCTTCACCCTCTCCGGGGAGAACTTCCGGCAGCTGTGGATCCCGCCCGGCTTCGCCCACGGCTTCTGCGTGACCAGCGAGCGCGTGCACGTCGAGTACAAGTGCACCGACTTCTACGACCGGGGAGACGAGATCGCCCTCGCCTGGAACGACCCGCAGATCGGCATCGCGTGGCCGATCGCGGACCCCACGCTGTCCGAGAAGGACGCGCGCGCCCCCCGGCTCGCGGAGATCCTCGAGTCCCTGCCGGCCTTCGCGTAACGCCCGCCTCGCGACGCGCCGCCTCCCTTTCGGGCCCGCTTGGAGGCCCCCCGGGGGGGTGGGTTATGATTCCCTTCCGGGCGTCTTTCGCGTGGGCCCCGGCACGAGTACGCCCGGGTTCGAGAGGGCCCGGGGCCTCCCGTACAAGACCGGAAAGGGTGATTCCTGCCATGGGTCTCATCGACCTCTTCAAGGGCAAGTTCGTGGACCCGACCTATCCGGGCGTCCACGCCGGGGGCGACATCATCACCACGACGCTCGACGCGGTGATCAAGTGGGGCCGCAAGTCCTCGATCTGGCCGCTGCCCTTCGGCACCGCCTGCTGCGCGATCGAGTTCATGGCGGTCTCGTTCTCCCACTACGACATCGCCCGCTTCGGGGCGGAGGTGCTGCGCTTCTCCCCCCGGCAGTCGGACCTGCTCTTCGTGGCGGGCACGATCGTGGACAAGCAGGGACCGGTGTTGAAGACGATCTACGACCAGATGCCGGAGCCCAAGTGGGTCGTCTCGATGGGGGTGTGCGCCTCGTCGGGCGGCTTCTACCGCTCGTACCACACGATGCAGGGGATCGACGAGATCGTCCCCGTCGACGTCTACGTGCCCGGCTGCCCGCCGTCGCCCGAGGGCCTCCTCGCCGCCCTCATGAAGATCCAGGAGAAGATCCAGAAGGGCGAGCGGGCGAAGGAGCCCCAGGGCGCCCACCGCGTCGGCGTCCCGGGCGCCGGCGCCATCGACCGCCGCGAGCGCCGGCAGGCGTGGGAGAGAGACGACGCCGCCCGCCGGGCCGAGGGCAAGCCCCCGCGGGGCCGGATCGAGTTCCGCGTCCTGCCGCAGGCCGCGGAGGAAGAGCACCATGGCTAGCACCGCCACCCCCGCCCCCC
Source organism: uncultured Acidobacteriota bacterium (assembly GCA_964561785.1). GTDB lineage: Bacteria > Acidobacteriota > Vicinamibacteria > Fen-336 > Fen-336 > DATBSL01. The sequence goes on from CAZLRF010000002.1 coordinate 40,111, forward strand.
CCGAGGTCCTCGCCAAGCCCGCGGCGCGGGTCCTGACCGAGGCCCTCGGCGACCGCGTCCTCTCGATCACGGACTTCCGCGGCGACCTGGCGATCACGGTGGAGAGGAGCGCGTGGCTCGAGGCTGCCCGCCTCCTGAAGACCCACCCCGATCTGGACTACAAGCTCTTCCTCGACCTGTGCGGGGTCGACTACCTCGACCGGGACGACCGCGAGGAGCGGTTCGAGGTGGCGCTGCACGTGTACTCGGTGTCCGGGAAGCACCACGTGCGCCTCAAGGTGCCGGTGCCGGAGGCCGACGCGAAGCTGCCCACCCTCACCACCGTGTACAAGGGCGCGAGCTGGTTCGAGCGCGAGGCGTGGGACCTCTACGGGATCGTCTTCGAGGGCCACCCGAACCTCTCCCGCATCCTGACCCACGAGGCGTTCGTCGGCCACCCGATGCGCAAGGACTACCCGACGGCGAAGCGGCACGTCCTCAAGTCGCCGAAGGAGCTCCTCCTCCGGGTGCCGCCGGGGTCGGAGAACCTCCTCATCAACATCGGCCCCTCCCACCCGTCCATGCACGGCGCCTTCCGCGTGCAGGCGCTGCTCGACGGGGAGACGATCGTCGACGCCGAGGCCGAGATCGGCTACATGCACCGCAACTTCGAGAAGATGGCGGAGGAGCGGACGTACTGGCAGATCATCCCCTACACCGACCGCCTCAACTACTGCTCGTCGTTCATGAACGGGCACGGCTGGGCGCTCGCGGTCGAGAAGCTGCTCGGTGTGCCGGCGCCGCCGCGGGCGGAGGCCGTCCGGGTGATCCTCTCCGAGCTGTCGAGGATGATGGACCACATCATCTGCATCGGCGCGAACGTGGTCGACCTCGGCGCGATCACGCCGTTCTTCGTGATGTTCCGCGCCCGGGAGGACATCTACGACGTCCTCGACGCCTGCTGCGGTGCGCGGCTCACCGTGTCCTACGTGCGGATCGGCGGCCTCGCCCAGGACGTGCCGGAGAACTTCGAGGCCCTCGTGCGCAAGGCCATGGCCTCCGTCCGCGAGGTCCTGCGCCAGGGCGACACCCTGCTCACCAAGAACATCGTCTTCCAGAAGCGCTTCCGGGACGTCGGCGTCATGTCGAGGGAGGACGCGCTCGACTGGGGCTGGGCGGGGCCGTGCCTGCGCGGCTCCGGCGTCGCCTACGACGTGCGCAAGGACCACCCCTACTCCGGCTACGAGCAGTACGACTTCGACGTGCCGGTGGGCACGGTCGGGGACTGCTTCGACCGCTACCTCGTCCGCATGGAGGAGATCCGGCAGAGCCTGCGGATCGTGGAGCAGGCCCTCGCGAGGCTGCCCGGGGGCCCGGTCATCACCGACGACCGCAAGGTGGCGCTGCCGCCGAAGTCCGAGGTGTACTCGAACATCGAGTCCCTCATGAACCACTTCAAGCTCGTCTACGACGGGATCCTGCCCCCGCCGGGCGAGGTGTACGGCTACACCGAGGCCGCGAACGGGGAGCTCGGCTTCTACGTCGTGAGCGACGGGAAGAAGCACCCCTGGCGGGTGAAGGTGCGCCCGCCGTGCTTCGCCATCTACCAGGCCTTCACCGAGATGATCAAGGGCGGCATGATCGCCGACGCCATCGCCATCATCGGCGGGCTGAACGTCATCGCCGGGGAGCTCGACAGGTAAGCGCCATGCCCAAGTGCACCATCGACGGCAAGGAGATCGAGGTCCCGGCGGGGACGACCGTCATCCAGGCCGCGGAGCAGATCGGGATCCGCATCCCGCGCTTCTGCTGGCACCCGGACCTGCCGGTGGACGGCAACTGCCGCATGTGCCAGGTCGAGGTCGAGAAGATGCCCAAGCTCCAGATCGCCTGCAACACGCAGGTGAGCGAGGGCATGGTCGTCCACACGAGCTCGGAGAAGGCGAAGGAGGCCCAGCGGGCCACCCTCGAGTTCCTGCTCATCAACCACCCGATCGACTGCCCGGTGTGCGACCAGGCCGGCGAGTGCTACCTCCAGGACCAGTACATGGACCACGGCCTCTACGGCTCCAAGGTGGAGCTCGAGGACAAGGTCCGCAAGCGCAAGGTGGTCGACCTCGGGCCGATCCTGCTCGACGCCGAGCGGTGCGTGCTGTGCTCGCGCTGCATCCGCTTCGAGCGGGAGGTGACGGGGACGAACCTGTTCGAGTTCGTGAACCGGGGCGACCACACCCAGATCGCGACCTTCGAGAACCGCCCGATCACCCACGAGTACGCGGGCAACCTCGCCGACGTCTGCCCGGTGGGGGCGCTCCTCAGTCGCGACTTCCGCTTCAAGATGCGGGTCTGGTTCCTGAAGGAGCACGAGTCGGTGTGCCCCGGCTGCTCGACCGGCTGCAACGTGTTCGTGGACGAGCGGGACGGCGAGGTCCAGCGCCTGCGCCCGCGGCGCAACGCGGACGTCAACCGGTCCTGGCTGTGCGACCCCGGCCGCGCGCTCTACAAGCAGATCGCGGTGACCGAGCGCGTGAGCGGCGCGCGCGTGCGGTCCGGGTCGTGGGAGGGCACGAGCGTCGCCGCCGCCCTCGACCGCCTGGCCGCCGCCCTGAAGGAGGCCGGCCCCGCGTCGGCGTTGCTCGCCTCCCCCCAGGGGACCAACGAGGACGTGTTCGCCTTCAAGGCGCTCGCCGAGGCCGTCGGGGGCAAGCTCGACTTCCGGGTGGGCGACCCCCAGAAGAAGGTCCACGAGCGGATCGACAACGTCCTGCAGCGGGCCGACCGCAACCCGAACACCCAGGGCTGCCTCGACCAGGGCGTGGGCCGCGACGGCGTCGACGCGATCCTCGCCGCCTGCCGCGCCGGGTCCGTCAAGGCCCTCGTCCTGCAGGGGCCGGAGATCCTGCGCGTGAGCGAGGCGGTGGACGCGATCGCGAAGGTGCCGTTCGTCGCGGTCATGGCCACCCACGAGGGGCCCGAGCTCGACCGGGCAACGGTCGTCCTGCCGGCCGCGATGTGGGCGGAGGCGGAGGGCACGTTCACGAACTACCAGAGGCGGGTCCAGCGGCTGCGGGCCGCCGTCCCCGCCCCGGGCGACGCGATCCCGCGCTGGGAGCTGGCGGCGGGCGTCCTCGAGCGGCTCGGCCGGCCGCTCGGCGCCGCGACCGCCCGCGAGGTCTTCGCCCTCCTGGCGGGTACGACGCCCGACTACGCAGGGCTCGACTACCGCGCGATCGGCCCCCTCGGCAAGGCCCTTCCGCTCGCCCCGGACCCGGCGCCCGCGCAGGAGGCCCGCGCCTAGGCGCGGAGGAAGGCACCATGGCGGCCAGCGTCGTCACCGTCGACCGCAACCAGAAGGCGGGGGTCACCCCCATCCTGAGGGGATTCGGCGTCACCTTGAAGGTCTTCTTCGACAGCCTCTTCCGCCGCAGGACCTCGACGATCGAGTTCCCGGAGAAGAAGCGCAACGTCTCCACCCGCTACCGCGGCATCCACGTCCTCACCGAGCGCGAGGACGGAACCCCGAAGTGCGTGGCCTGCTACATGTGCGCGACCGTCTGCCCGGCCGAGTGCATCTACATCGAGGCGGGGGAGCGGCCGGAGAAGACGATCGAGAAGTACCCGACCCGCTTCGAGATCGACCTCCTCCGCTGCGTCTACTGCGGCTTCTGCGTGGACGCGTGCCCGGAGGAGGCGATCATCATGAGCCGCGAGAACGACCTCGTGGGCACGACCCGCGCGGAGCTGATCATCGACCGCGACCGCCTGATGGCCCGCAACAAGCTCGTCGAGCACGGGCCCGGCTACCGCCCGGTGGACCACGACGTGCGCCGCCCCGTCCGCATCGCCGCCCTCGAGCGCCTCAAGGCCGAGCACGGCATCGTGCCCGGCATGCCGCAGAAGAGGTAGCGGGACCTACGGCTCCGGCCGTGCCACCAGCACGAGAGCGAACGTGTGCCCCGCGAGGCCGGGCCACGCACGAGCAGCGTCCGGGAGGCGTTCGGGACGCGCGCTCGAGGCGCCGCTGCTCGGCGGCCGCCGGCGTCGTGCACGAACACGACACCCCCCCCGGGACCGTGGCCGGCAACGACAGGCCGATGGTCGTGAGCAGCATGCAGGTCTTCATCGATCCCGGGGCGGGCCTCGGACCGGACGGCCCGCCTCACCCAGCGACAACGACGAGGAGCGGCGAAGCTCTCAGCCTTCGCCGCCTCGCTCGCCGCGACCCCCTCCCGGACGAGGTTTGCGCCCGCCATCGACACGCGCTCGCTCGCCCCTCCGCCGCGGCTCCGGCGGCGTTCGTCGTCCCGCTCAGAGCCAGAGCGCCGCTTCGACCAGGTACCCGTGCGGGATGTCCCAGATCTCCTGGCTGCTCCACTCGATGAGGGGCGACGTCTCGAGGTACGGTGTGTCGTCCGGGCGCCCGATGTGCCCCACGCAGAAGGCGTCTGGGAGCTGCGTCACGTACGCCGAGAACGGCGTGGGGTGGCGGTAGCCGATGCCGGTGTGGAGCGAGAGGCCCTCGAGGTTGTGGCCGAGCGCCCAGTGGATCATCCGCTCGGCCGCGGCCTGCCAGTCGGGACGTCCCAGCACGGCGCCGGCCCGGGCGCACAGGGCGGCCTGGTGCATGACGACGCCGCCCGTGCCGTGGACGATCTGCTGCGGGGAGAACGGATGGATGAACGTGCGCACGCCCCGCCCGCGCCCCGCGTCCCGGAAGCGCTGGACGTCGGGCTGGGGCGGCTGCAGGTACACCCCGTAGGGTCCCACCCCGAACGGGTTGCTCGCCGCGTCCGCGAGGAGGTAGCCGTCGACGTAGCGCGTCACCGCGTCGCGGGCTCGTGCCCGGAGCGCGTCCTGGCCCGGCAGGCCCGACTCGACGAGCCGCAGGAGCGCGAACGCGGGCTCGCACGAGACGGCGATGGACCGGAACGCGTCCGCGTTCCCCTGCTCCAGGAAGTACCCCTGGAGCCCGGGCCCGCCCGGGTCCTGACGCGCCAGGAGCTCCTCGGCGAGCGCCGCGATCGCCTCGGGAGAGGCGCCGCGCAGGCCCGCCGCGTGCGCCTCGACGGCCGCCCACAGCTCCTCGGCCACGAAGAGCGTCCGCCGGTCGGCGGCGTGGCGCCGGCCGTACTCCCACGCCCGAGCGGCGAGGGCGAGGCAGCGCTCCTTCTCGTCGGGGTCGAGGAGCCCCGCCACCTGGCACTGGGTCCGCACGAACATGAACTGCACGGCCGGGTTGTAGGTCGTGCGGACCTTCCGCTCGTCCCCGGTGCCCGGACGGTTGTCGGTGTAGACCCCGCCCGCGTTGTCGGCGTTGCAGCCCGGGTGGTTCTCGTACCACCAGTCCTTCGCCATGTCGAGGCCGGCCTTGAAGGTCCCGCCCGCGACGTCCTCCCACATCTGGCCGTCGGGAGCCATCATGGAGTGGAAGAAGCGGTTCCCCCAGCGGACCTCGTCGACCGCGGCCGCTCGCAGCCCCGGGTGGCCTCGTCGCGCGATGGCGGCGAGCGCCGGGAGGTTCGGCTGGGTCAGGAACAGCCACTTGCGCAGGTCGCCCGCGTCGTACCACCCGCCCGCCGCCGCGATCTGCTCGCCCGTCGTGTCGAGGACGCCGTCGTCGAGGTGCTCCGCCCTGCGGATGCCCGGGATCTCGTGACCGGAGCGCTGGCAGTGGAGGTAGTTGAGGAAGGCGCGCTGCACCCGGTCGTAGAGCGAGGGCTTGATGGCGATCGGGTACGTCGAGGCGTAGTCGGTCTCGACCTGCCAGTTGCCCTCGCGGTCGAAGGCGCTCGCGTCGCCCTGCCAGACGACGCCCCAGCGGGTCTCCCGCCGGACGAGCTCGCCCCGGAACGCGACCCGGCCCTCCTCGGGGACGAGCGCGCCGCGGTCGAGGTCGAACGGCCAGCGGAAGTACCGCCCGTCCCAGGCCGGAGGCGGGGAGTGGCGTCGCGGCAGCCGGTCGAACAGGGCCCGCAGGTAGAACGGCACGCGCTCGGGCAACCCGCTCGCGCTCGACGGATCGACGACGAGCGTCAGCGGCTTTGGCGAGGCGGGACGGTAGCCGAGCTGGCAGTGGGCGAGGTGGGCGGGCCGCGGGACGGACGGTGGGCCGCCCCCGGCCGGCCCGTTCGGCGAGGCCGCTCGGGCCGCCCCGAGAGGCGCCGACGCCGCGGCGCCGGCCAGTGATCCCAGGACGTGTCGTCGGTTCATCGAGGCACCCGCAGGGGGGATGGGGTTCCGTTCGGAAGCAGGCGGAAGAGGAGGACCTCGTGCGCGAGGCCCTGGAGGACGACCGCGGCGGAGACGGAGACCTCGCCGACCTGCCCCTTGCTGGTCACGGTCAGTCGAGCCGGGTCTCGAGGACCATGCGCCCGCCGGTGGCGGAGGCGAAGAAGGGCTCGAACGCCTGCCGGAAGCCCTCGAGCTTGGCGACCGCCGCGGGGTCCGCGGAGCGGCCCGCGGAGACGACGTACACCCAGGCCTGGCGGTGGACGCGGGGCGAGCGGGAGGCGGGCGGGTCGCGGCGGCCCATCGCGGCCACGACGTCGCCGATCGTGACGTCGCGCCGGGTGCCGGTGAAGCTGACGTTGTTGCGGGGCGCGGAGTCGGGCCGCAGGCCGGTGCCCGAGGGGCTCTCGACGTAGAACGAGGGGGGCACCTCGCCCTCGGCGAGCAGGCCCATGGCGTAGAGGTCGAACGCGTTGTAGCGCTGGGACGTGCCCACCGTGCGGAAGGACCCCCCGCCCCTGTCCTCGATGTCGTTCCCCTCGAGGACGGAGGCGTCCGAGTCGAAGAAGAAGCTCCAGTGCGCGAGCTGCCGGCCGAGGAGCGCGTCCGAGCGGGCGCCGGAGGCGTCGCGGAAGCGCAGGGTCGCGCCCCAGCGGTGGCCGGTCTCGTGGGCGAGGAGGGACAGCGTGGTGTTGTCGCCGTTGACGTTCGCGACCGGGTTCTCCGGGTACTTGCCGAGGTCGTCCATGAGGACGACGCTCGCGAGGCGGGAGGCGCTGCCGTAGGCCGAGCCGACGTCGATCAGCTCCTGGCCGATGCCGGTGACGGCGTTGCGCACGGTCGACTCGAAGGCGAAGGTGCCCGGCTCGGTGACGCGGGTGTCGGTGAAGAAGACGAGCTGGTCGTACGCGTCGCCGAACCCCGCGTAGAAGCCCCGCGCGGCGGCCACGAGGTCGAGCGACGCCTGGGCGGCGAAGCGCTCCCCCACCGCGCCCGATCCGCCCGGGACGGACGCCGTCGCGGCGGAGAGATCGACCGCGGCGAAGGCGCCGCTCGCCCCCGGGGAGAGGGCGACGACCGCCTCCTTGAGCGTCGTCGAGGCGTCGATCCGGATCTCGATCGAGCCCCCCGCCAGCAGGCTCGCCTGGGCGGTGACCTTCCCGGTGCCGTCGAAGTCCGGCACCTCGCACCAAGTCACGGTGAACGCGTCGGAGGAGGCGCCGACGAAGATCCCGCCGCCCTTCGCCGGGTCGAGGTCGGCGAAGAAGGGGGCGACCCGGGGGGCGCCGGCGAGGACGCGGCCGAGCGAGCGGGCGTCGGTCGCGACGTCGCCCTCGCCGAAGGTCAGGTTGCCGTCGGAGTTGACGAAGGCCGAGGTGCGCGAGGTCCCGTAGAAGGGGAACGCGAAGGGGAGCCCCTCCTCGCTCGTGTCGTCGTCGGCGAGCCGGAGCCTTCGCCCGAGGTCCGCGCGCAAGCCCCCCGCGCTGCGGCGCACGTCGTACCCTCCCTGGCCGTTCGGGTCGAAGCGGAGAACGGAGCCGCCGAGGTCGAAGGGGTTGGCCGCGACCACCAGGGAGCCGTCGTCGCTCAGCACCGCGATGTCTCCGGCCCGCACCGCCGCCGGGGCGAGGGCCCGGGCGAGCACGCCCTCCCCCCGCGGAAGCAGGTGCAGGGCGAGGAGCTCGCGCGGGTGCCGGTCGTCGTGGCCGAAGCCGTCGTGCTTCGGTGCGGAGGCGGCGCCGGAGGAGGCGGCGGCCCCGCCGGTCGCGGCGAGGGCGGCGGTGCACGGGTTCCCGGCGGAAGGGGCCCCGGGGATCGGCGTCGCGACCGGGGAGCCGCCGGAGGGCGAGCCCCCGGAGCCGCCGCAGGCGGAGAGCAGAAGGGCGAGCGACGCGAGGGCGAGGGCTCTCACGGGGCGGGCTCCACGGGCTGGGCGGCGTAGGGGTCGATCGGCCGCGCGTAGAAGTACCCCTGCCCCCAGGGCACCCCGATGCCACGCAGCGCGTCCGCCTCCTCGCGGGCCTGGATGCCCTCGGCGATGACGCGGGCCCCGAGCCCCTCGCCCATGTCGAGGATCGCCTTGACCACCTGCTGGCTGACCTTCTTCTGGTGCACGTCGCGCACGAGGGCGATGTCGATCTTGAGGTAGGAGGGCTTGAGGACGGCCACCGTCTCGAGCCCGGAGTAGCCCGCGCCCACGTCGTCGATCGCGATCGAGAAGCCGAGGTCGGTGAACGCGTGCATCGCCTCGCGGTACAGGTTGAGGTTCTCGATGACCTGCCGCTCCGTGATCTCGAGGGTCACGCCGCTCGGGGCGATGTCCGGACCGAGGTAGTCGAGGACGCCCCGGCCCTGGAAGCTCGTGTCGCGCACCGTCGCGGGCACCGTGTTGAGGAAGAGCCGGCCCGACTGGGCGAGGGCGCGCCAGTCGACGAACGCCTGGCGCCGGCAGGCGCGCTCGAGCTCCTCGGTGAGGCCGTGGCGGGCCGCGCGGCCGAAGAGCACGATCGGCGGCTCGAGCTCGGAGCCGCGGGGGCCCCGGGAGAGGCCCTCCCATCCCATGACGTCGCCCGAGGCGAGGTCCACGATCGGCTGGAACGCGGTCCAGATCTCGCGGTTGTGGATGATCTCGAACAGGCGCTCCCGCTGGTCCCTCTCCCGCAGGCGCGAGCGCATCTCCGCGCAGGCCGCGGCGTCGTCGACGAGGCGCAGGACCTGGCGCTCCGGGCTCTCGAGGGGGCTCCACAGGACGACCCCGTAGCCGGCCACCAGAACCGGGCGCTCCTTGAGGTAGGGCAGGGTGAGGCGGCCCACCCGGGGGTTCAGGAACTCCTCGACCCGCTCGGCGAGCTTGCGCAGGTTCTCGGCGCGGAACGGGGTGTCGCCGCGCCGGGGGCCGGAGAGGAAGAGCAGGAAGCGGTCTCCCTCGCGCTCGTCGCGGGTGACGAAGTCGTCCTGGCGGAAGCGCTCGCGCATGTCCTCGAGCAGGGGGTCGACCTGGGAGCGCAGGGCGCGGAAGGCGGCCCCCCCGAAGCTGCGCTCGATGTGGGCGAGGGGCCCGAGGTCGACGAGGATCGCGGCGAGGAAGCCCTGCTCTCGAAGCTGGGCGGTGATGTCGTCCTGCACCTCGCGGAAGGTGGGGATGGCCACCCGGCCATTGTGCGCCGCGGGCGGGGGCAGTTCAAAGGGGGCGGCGCGGCCGGTGCGCCACGTCACTCGTCGGCGGGCCCGACCTCGGGGTCGTCCGGGCGGGGGCCGGCCGGCCGGAGCCGGCCCTCCGCCTGGAGCGCCCGGCGCAGCAGGAACTCGATCTGAGCGTTCAAGGAGCGCAGGTCGTCGTCGGCCCAGCGCTGGACCGCGTCGAGCACGTCGCGGTCCACCCGGATGAGGAAGGGCTTGCGCTCGGCCATCGTCCCCGCCGCCTACTGGTAGAGCGTGCCGGTGTTGACGACGGGCTGCGCCTCGCGGTCGGCGCAGAGCACCACGAGCAGGTTGCTCACCATCGCCGCCTTGCGCTCCTCGTCGAGCCGCACCCGGTCGCTCTTCGACAGCAGGTCGAGCGCCATGTCCACCATGCCCACCGCGCCCTCGACGATCTTCTGCCGCGCGGCGATGATCGCCCCCGCCTGCTGGCGGCGCAGCATGGCCGCCGCGATCTCCTGCGCGTACGCGAGGTGGCTGATCCGCGCCTCGATCACCTCGACGCCGGCCTTGGCCAGGCGGTCCTGGATCTCGCTGCGCAGGCGCTTCGCCACCTCGTCGGTGTTGCCCCGCAGCGAGATCTTCCCCTCCTCGTGGGTGTCGTAGGGGAAGTGGGTGGCGAGGTTGCGCTCGGCGGCCTCGCTCTGCACCTTGACGAAGTGCTCGTAGTCGTCCACCTCGAAGACCGCCTCCGCGGTGTCGACCACCTTCCACACCACGATCGCGGCGATCTCGATCGGGTTGCCGTCGGTGTCGTTCACCTTGAGGTGGGCCGACTCGAAGTTGCGCACGCGCAGCGAGATGCGCTTCTTGGTGTAGAAGGGGTTGGCCCAGCGCAGCCCCTCCTGCTTCGCCGTGCCCCGGTAGGCGCCGAACAGCTGCAGGACCAGGCCCTCGTTCGGGGCGACGGTGAACAGCCCCGCGAGCCCGAGCAGGCACAGCACCACGACCACCGCGCCGAGGACGGCCACCGCCGGGTCGTCCGCGCGGGCGGCGCGGACGATCCCGGCGATCGCCACCGCCAGGATGATGAGGAAGACCGCCAGCATCAGCAGGCCCGACGTCGTATGACGCTCCCGTTCCCGGATCATCTCGCCCCTCCCGCGCGCGTGGCGCGCGACTAGACCAGCGTCCACTTCTTCGACTCCCCGAGCCGAGCCCGCGCCTCGGGCTGCGCGAACAAGCGCGTCAGCCCGCAGTCGCGGCAGACGACGAGATCGAACTTCGCCCCCCGGAACAGCCGGCCGAGGCCCGGCAGGAGGTCCGGACCGTGGCTCCCCGCGGCCCCGACGTTTCGGCTCCGGTAGAGCGTGTTGCCGCCGCAGTGCGGGCAGGGGGTGGTTCGATCCATGGCTCGCCTCTCGCAGTATCATTACGATATCATACAGATATCTGTTCCGTCAAGGCACACCTTCCCGCTGCGGGGGCCCCAGCTCAAGTCATTGGAAAAGAGGCTACTTGATCGGCTGTCCGGCCTCGACCTTGACGAGCCGGTCGAACAGCTGCGGGTCCTTGTAGCCCAGGGTGCGGGCCTTGGCCCCGTGGAGCTTGAAGTTGGCGGCGTCCTTGAGGCCAAAGTACGACCAGGCCAGGAAGCCCTCGGCCTGGGCGTGGTCGGGCTTCGCCGCGACCGCCTTCTCGAGCGCCTCCGCCGCCTCCTTGTACCGCTGGGCCTTGAGCTGGGCCGCACCGAGGAAGTAGAAGGCCTGGAAGCCCGCGTAGCCCTCCGTGCGGGTGACCTTCGTCAGCTCCTCGACCGCGCGGTCGAGCTGCCCGGCGTCGGTGAGGGCCGAGCCGAGGCTCGTGCGGAACATCGTGTTGCCGGGCTCGGCGGCGACCGCCGCCGCGAAGGCGGGCACGGCCGCGGCGGCGTTCTGCTTCATCACGTGCTGCACGTAGCCGAGCTGGTACTGGGCCTCGGCGTCCTTCGGGTCGAGCTCGACGGCCTTCTGCAGCTCGGCGAGGGCGGCGTCGGCGTCGCGGCGGGCGATGTGGGCCCGGCCGAGGCCGAGGCGGACGGCGGCGGAGCCGGGGTTCTCGTCGCGCAGCTTCGTGAGGTCCTGGACCGCGAGGTCGGCCTGGCCCGCGCCGAGCTCCTGGAGCGCCCGCGCGACCTTCACCTCGGTGACGAGCTCCTGGGCGTCGCCGTCCCCCTCGGACATCGCCGCGGCCAGGTTGGCGTCGGCGAGGGCCTCGCCGGCGCGGCCGAGCGCGACCTTCACCCGCGCCATCTCCTTGTACGCCTCGACCGCGCCCGGCGCGGCGTCGATGGCCTTCTGCAGCATCGGCTCCGCCTCCGCCGCGCGGCCGGTCTTGCGCAGGACCCGGGCGAGCCCCACGACGGGGCCGATCGCGGTCGCCTCCTCGGCGATCGCCTCGCGGTAGGAGGCCTCCGCGGCCGCGGCCTCGCCCTTCGCCTCCTGGGCCACGGCAAGGGCCGTCTTCGCCGCCGCGCCGCCTCCCCTCTCGACCGCCCCGCGGGCGAGGGCGACCGCCTCGTCGGCCTTGCCCTCGTGCGCGCGGACGTACGCGGTCGCGATCGTGGGCCACAGTCCCTCGGGGTCCGCGGCGGCGGCCGCCTCCGCGCTGGCCCCGGAGCCCGCCATGCCGCGCACGGCCTGCACGACCGACATGCGCCCGAGGGCCTCGCCCTTCGCCGGGCCCGCGAGCGTGTCGGCGGCGGCCTTGTAGGCTTCCAGGGCGAGGTCCAGCTCGCCGCGCGACTCGTGCAGCCGACCCAGACGCAGGGCGGCCATGGGGTCGGTGGCCATGGCCTTCTTCAGCACCGCGACCGCACCGTCCGAATCGCCGGAGGCGAGCTTCGCCTCCGCCTCCTTGACGGCGTCCGGCGCCTGCGCCGGCGCGGCGGCGGGGGCGGCCTTCCCCTTCCTGTCGTCCTTCTTCTTGTCGTCGGCGGCCGAGGGGACGGCGACGAGCGCCGCGAGGAGCAGCCAGGTCCAGCGCTTCATGGGGACCTCCCGTGCGGTTGTTGGGGCGCGTGGGACGGCGGGCCGGGGGCGCCCGCCACGAATGCTAGGCCCGCCCCGACGCCAACGTCAATCCGCCGCAAGCTCCTCTCCCGGAGCACCTTGCACCGCGTGCGCCCCATCCTTTACCGGGCCCTTTCGCTTGTGCTATGTTCCGGCGGTTGCACAACATCTAGCGTCAACCGCTCTTTTGGAAAGAGGTTCGCCCTGGGCTCGATGCGTCTGGACTCGGTGGAGATCGTGGGCTTCAAGAGCTTCTGCGACCGGCAGGAGGTCTCGTTCAAGGGGGGCGTGACGGGCATCGTCGGCCCCAACGGCTGCGGCAAGAGCAACATCTCGGACGCGATCAACTGGGTGCTCGGCGAGCAGAGCGTGAAGAGCCTGCGCGGCACGTCCATGGAGGACGTGATCTTCAACGGCAGCTCGAGCCGCCAGCCGCTGCAGATGGCCGAGGTGAACCTCAAGGTCACCGGCCTCAACGGCAACAGCCCCGACGGCAGCCCCGAGTGCACGGTCACGCGGCGGCTGTACCGCAACGGCGAGTCCGAGTACCTGATGAACGGCAAGGTGTGCCGCCTGCGCGACATCCACGAGCTGTTCATGGACACCGGGCTCGGCTCGAAGGCGTACTCGATCATCGAGCAGGGCAAGATCGGGCAGATCCTCTCCAGCAAGCCCGCCGACCGCCGCACGATCATCGAGGAGGCGGCGGGGATCACGAAGTACAAGGCGCGCCGCCGCCAGACGCAGCTCAAGCTCGAGGCGGCCCAGCAGAACCTCCTGCGCGTGAACGACATCGTCAACGAGGTCGAGAAGCAGCTCGAGAGCCTCAAGCGCCAGGCGGCGAAGGCCCGGCGCTGGCGCGCGGTGCGCGACGAGATGCAGGGCGTCGAGCGCGTGCTCTTCGGCCGGCGCTTCCTCGAGCTGCGCGAGAGCGCGCGCGTGCTCGAGGAGCGCCACGAGGCGGAGGCGGGGCGGGAGCGGGCGGCCTCGCTCGCCCTCGACGCGGAGGAGGCGCAGCTCGAGGTGCGCCGCCAGGCGGTCTACGAGCTCGAGGCGCGCCTCGAGGAGACCCGGACGCGCCTCGGCGAGCTGACCCTCGCGGTGGAGCGCCACCAGGGCCGCAGCGGCTACTGCCGGCAGCAGCTGGCCGAGAACGAGGGCCGGGCGCAGCAGGCGGCGCACGAGGAGCGCGAGCTCGCCGCCCGCGTGGGGCCGCTCCACGAGGCGCTCGCCGCGCGCCGCGCGGAGGAGCAGCGGCTGCGCGAGGAGCTCCGGGCGGCCGAGGACGAGCTGCGCGCGGCGGAGGCCGCGGTCGCGGAGGCGGCCGCGCGCCAGGCGGAGGCGGAGGCCGAGCAGGAGCGCGAGCGCGAGGCCCAGGTGGCGCTCCTCGGCCGGGTGGCGACGCTCCAGAACTCGCGGGCCTCGGTGGCGGGCAACGCCGAGCGCGCCGAGGCCGACCTCCTGAAGCTCGCCGCGGAGCGAGAGGAGCTCGAGCGCGAGCGGGCGGCCTCGGCCGCCGCCCGCGAGGCCGCCCACGCCCGCGGTCGCGAGGCGGACGCCCTCGCCGCCGAGCTCGCGTCCGCCCGCGCCGCCGCCGCGGAGCGGGGCGCCTCGGCCCGGGGGCGGGCGGAGACGACCGCGCGCGAGGCCGACGCCCTGCAGAGCGAGAGGGACGGCCTCGCCGGCCGCCGCGCCTCTCTCGAGGAGATGGTCGCCACCCACTCCGCGTTCGACGAGGGCGTGCGCGCGCTGCTCACCCGGCCGGAGGGGCTCGACGTGATCGGCGTGGTGGCCGACGCGCTGGAGATGGCCCCCGAGCACGAGCGGGCGGTCGAGGCGTTCCTCGGCGAGCGGCTGCAGGCCGTGCTCGTCCCCGACGCGCAGACCGCGCGGCGCGGGATCCGCTGGCTGCAGTCCTCGGGCGCCGGGCGCGGCGCATTCCTCCCCCTCGCCTCCGCGCGGACCCGGCACGACTGCGGGCCCCTGCGCGAGATCGCGCGGCAGGAGCCGAGGTCCCTCGGCCTTCTCTCGGACCTCTACCGGGTCGGCGGCCCGCACGCCGACCGCGTGCGCGCGTCGCTGCCCGACGCCCTCGTGGTCCCGACGCTCGAGGACGCGCTCGAGGTCGCCTCGCGCCAGGGCCCCGTCTCCGTCGTCACCCTCGAGGGCGAGACGCTGCGCGGCTCGATGGTCGAGGGCGGGCGCGACGTGAAGGGCCTCTTCGCGCCCAGGCGCGAGGTCAAGGAGGTCGCGGCCCGGCAGGAGGAGATCGAGCTGCGCCTCGTGGCCCTGCGTGCGGCCGCCGCGGAGGCGCTCGCCGCGGCCGTGGCCGCCGAGGCCGAGACCCGCGCGCTCGAGGAGAGGATCCACGCCGCGGAGAAGGACCTCGTGTCGGCGCGCCACGAGATCCAGGCCGCGGAGGACGAGGCGGGGCGGCTTCACCGGAAGGCCTCGGTCCTCGACACGGAGCGCGCCCAGGCCGAGCAGGAGCGGGGCGCGGCCCGGCTCCGCCTCGCCGAGATCGACCACGGCCTCGCCGCCGCGGAGGCGGAGCGCGAGGAGGGCCACCGCCGGCTCGCCGACGTCTCGGCCGCCGTGGCCTCCGGCCGCGCCGAGGCCGAGGCCGCACAGGCCCGCCACGCCGAGGCCCGCAGCTCGCTCGCCGCGCTGCGCGAGCGGGCGAGCGCGACCGAGAACGACCGCCGGCGCCTCGAGGGCGACCTCCTGGACCTCGAGCAGCGGATCGCCGCGACCCGGGCGCGGGCGGCCGAGGCCGCGGCGCGCCGCGGGGAGCTCGAGGCGGAGCGGGCCGAGGCCGAGCGGCTCCTCGCCGAGGCCCTCGTCGAGCGCGACCGCGTCCAGGGCGAGGCCGTCGCCGCCGAGTCGCGGGTCCGGGAGGGGCGGGGCGAGGTCGAGGGCCGGGAGCACGGCCTCAAGGAGAGGCGGCGCGAGCGCGACGTCCTCCGCGACGCCCTCGCCGAGGTGGACGTCGCGCGCGCGCGGACGGGCTCGGACCTCGACCACCTCGCCCGCGAGTGCCAGCAGTCCGTGGGCGTCTCCGCCGCGGAGGCGGCGGGCACGCTCACCGACGAGGACCAGGCGCGCGACGTCGAGGCCCTCGCCGCCCAGGTCCGGGAGCTCCGCGAGCGCCTCGACCGCATGGGGCAGGTGAACGTCCTCGCGGTCGAGCAGGCCCAGGAGCACGAGGAGCGCCACGCGTTCCTCACCGCCCAGCGCCAGGACCTCCTCGACTCGATCGCCGAGCTCGAGTCGGCCGTGCGCAAGATCGACCGCGCCTCCCGCGAGCGCTTCCAGGAGGCGTTCCAGGTCATCAACCAGCACTTCGGCGAGACCTTCAAGCAGCTCTTCGGGGGAGGCACCGCGGGGCTGTCGCTGCTCGACGAGGAGGACCTCCTCGAGAGCGGGATCGACATCATGGCCCAGCCCCCCGGCAAGCGGCTCCAGAACGTCATGCTGCTCTCGGGCGGCGAGAAGGCGCTCACCGCGATCGCGCTGCTGTTCGCGATCTTCCAGTACAAGCCGTCCCCGTTCTGCATCCTCGACGAGGTCGACGCCCCGCTCGACGACGCGAACATCGGCCGCTTCGTGGGCATGCTGGAGGGCCTCAAGGAGCAGACCCAGTTCGTGCTCATCACCCACTCGCGCAAGACCATGGCGATCGCCGACCAGCTCTACGGCGTCACCATGGAGGAGCCGGGGGTGAGCAAGCTGGTGAGCGTCAAGTTCACGTAGGCGTCGCCCGCGTGCCCGCCGGAGCGAGCCCGCCGTCCTTCGCCCCGTCCTCCCGCTCCCTGCTGACCCGCCGGGACCGGGGACGCTTCCCCGGCGAGGGTCTCTTCGACCGCGTGGCGCGGGCCGTCTGCGAGGCGGGCGTCCTCCCCCGCAAGGAGCTCTACGAGTCGTGGGAGGTGGCGCGCCGCGTGCGGCGCCGGATCCGCGGGCGGCGCATCGTGGAGCTGGCCGCCGGCCACGCCCTCGTCTCGCACCTCCTGCTCCTGCTGGACGACTCGAGCCCGGCCGCGCTCGCCATCGACGCGAAGCGGGTGCCGAGCGCGGTCCGGCTCCACGAGGCCCTCGTCGCACGCTGGCCGCGTCTCGCCGGCCGGGTCGAGCGTCGCGTCGCAACCCTCTCCGCGGTGCCCGTCGCTTCGGACGACCTCGTCGTCTCCGTTCACGCCTGCGGGGCGCTCTCGGACGTCGTCCTCGACCGCGCGATCGGGGCGCGGGCGGCGGTGGCCCTCCTCCCCTGCTGCCACGACGCCCGCGCCTGCGACGCGGGAGGGCTCCTCGGCTTTCTCCCCCTGCCCCTCGCCGTCGACGCGACCCGGGTCGCCCGGCTCCGCGCGGCGGGCTACGAGGTCGTGACCCGGACGATCCCGGCGGAGATCACGCCCGAGAACCGGCTGATCGTGGGTCTCCCGCGTCCGCTCGCCTGAGCGGACGCCCGCTCAGGCGAGCGGCCCCAGGCGCAGCAGCTTCAGGACCGGCTCCCCCGTCTCGCGGGAGGCGGCGAGGTCCACGTCCACCTCCATCACCCAGTCGTCGTGGCCCTCGGTGTCGATCAGCATCTGCTGGACGAGCCAGCGCGAGCGGTCCGCGGAGGGCTCGACGTGGGTGTGGCGGAGGTTGCGGGCCTCGGGGTCGAGGCGCAGGCCGCCGTGCTCCGCGCGGTGGGCCTCGCGCGCCGCCTTCAGGCGCTCCGCGGTCCACGGCGCGCTCTCCGCGTCGGCGGGGGCGTCGATCCCGTCGAGCGCGGCCTCGTCCTTCCCGAGCGACCACGACCGGAGGAACGCGAACAGGCGCGTGCGGACGGCCGCGGTGAAGGCCTTCGCGTCGCGGGTGACGTCCGGCGGCTCCTCCGGGCCCGGCGGCCGCGTCCGCTCCGCGCTCTCCGCCGGGGCCCACGAGGCGTCCTTCATCCGCTGCCACTCCTCGAGCAGGCTCGAGTCGACCTGGCGCAGCATGTCGCGCAGGTAGACCTCCATCTCCCGCAGGGCGTCGTCCTTCGCCCCGTCGGGCACGGTCTGGGCGAGCGCCTTGTAGACGCCGTCGAGGTGGCGCAGCAGCAGCCCCTCCGCCCGCTCGAGGTCGTACTCCTCCACGTAGTCGGCGAAGGAGCGGAAGCCCTCGAACATCTCGCGCGCGATCGACTTGGGACGGATGTTCTCCTCGCCGACCCAGGGGTGCCGGTCGGCGAACGCGTTGAACGTCGAGTAGACGAAGTCGCGGAGCGGCTTGGGGTACTCGAGCTTCTCCAGCTGCTCCATCCGCTGGTCGTAGTCGAGGCCCTCCGCCTTCATCTCCGCGATCGCGCGGTCCTTCACCTTGTCGAGCTGGCGCCGCAGGATGAGGTCCGGGTCCTCCACGATGCTCTCGACGAGGGTGAGGACGTCGAGGGCGTAGGTCTCGGACGCGGGGTCGAGGAGGGGGATCGTCTCCAGCAGGTACAGCGACAGCGCCTGGTCCATCGAGAAGTCGTCCTGCAGCTCGACGTTCACGCGTAGCTTCGCCCCCTGCTCGGTCCGCGGCACGATCTCGACGATGCCGCGCCCGAGGAGCGCGCGGAACAGCTGCCAGGCGCGGCGGAAGTGGGCCTTCTTCGCCCGCTCGGGCTCGTGCGAGTCGCGGATGAGCCGCTGCATCGCCCGGCAGCCGTCACCCTCGCGGGAGAGGACGTTCAGCAGCATCCCGTGCGAGACGCGGAAGCGGGACGCGAGCCGCTCGGGCGGGGCGGCGATCAGCCGCTTGAACGTCGCGAGGTCCCAGTTCGCGAAGTTGCGCTCGGGCGGCCGGCGCCTCACGACCTTCCGGCCGTCCTTCGCCTTCTCGGCGAGGCGCAGGTTCTCGATCGCGTGCTCGGGGGCCTGGGCCACCACGAAGCCCACGTCGTCGAAGCCCTTGCGCCCGGCGCGGCCGGCGATCTGGTGGAAGTCGCGGGCGGAGAGGACGGCCGTCTTCTCCCCGTCGAACTTGCACAGCCGCGAGAACAGCACCGTCCGGATCGGCACGTTGATGCCGACGCCCAGGGTGTCGGTGCCGCAGATGACCTTGAGCAGGCCCTGCTGCGCGAGCTGCTCGACGAGCACGCGGTACTTGGGCAGGAGGCCGGCGTGGTGGAGCCCGATGCCCTGCTTGAGCCACCTGCGCACGTCGGGGCCGTAGGGGCTCGTGAACCGGAACCCGGCGATGGCGGCCGCCACCGCGTTCTTCTCCTCGCGGGTCGCGAGGTCGAGGCTCGTGAAGTCCTGGGCGGAGTCCGCGGCGTCCTTCTGCGTGAAGTGGACGACGTAGACCGGCGCCTTGCCCTCCGCCACGAGCTTCTCCACCATCTGGGCGAGGGGGATCTCCGAGTAGGCGTACTCGAGGGGAACCGGCCGCTCGGCCGACTTCACGACCGCGGTCTCGAGGCCGTTGCGCCGGGTGAGGTCCTCCGCGAAGAAGCTCACGTCGCCGAGCGTCGCCGACATCAGCAGGAACCGCGTCCGGGGCAGGGTCAGGAGAGGCACCTGCCAGGCGACGCCGCGGTCGCGGTCGGCGTACCAGTGGAACTCGTCCATCACCACGTCGTCGACCCACGCCTCCTCCCCCAGGCGCAGGGCGATGTTGGCGAGGATCTCCGCGGTGCAGCACAGCACCGGGGCGTCGCGGTTGACGCTCGCGTCGCCGGTCGCGAGGCCCACGTTCTCCGGCCCCAGCTCGCGGCACAGCGCCCTCCACTTCTCGTTGACGAGCGCCTTGATCGGGCACGTGTAGACCGAGCGGCGGCCGCGGGCGAGGGCGTCGAAGTGCAGCGCGGAGGCGACGAGGGACTTGCCGGACCCGGTCGGGGTGTTGAGGACGACGTTCTTCCCTTCGAACAGCTCGAGGATCGCCTCCTCCTGGGCGGGGTAGAGCTCGAGCCCGAGCGAGGCCACGTACTCGAGGAAGCGGCCGAGGAGCGCGTCGGAGCCGGCCTCGCCGCCGGGGAGCAGGTCGAACAGGGGTGCGGTCACGCCTGCGTATTATGATGCCCGCGGTGCGCCACGGACCCCTTCGCGCCCTCGTTCGGCTCGCCCGCCGCTCGCTCCATCGCCTGCGCGGGCGGGGGGTCCCGGTCGTCCACGACGTCCGCTACCAGCGGGGCGTCTACGGGGTCCCCATGGACCCGCTGCGCGGAGAGAAGGTCATGGGCGCGCTGGAGGAGGCGGGGCTCCTCGGGGGCGACCTCGTCTCCCCTCCGCGTCCCGCGTCCCTGCAGAACCTCCTGCGCGTCCACACCCCCGAGTACCTCGCGGCGGTCCAGGAGCCCGAGGCCCTCACCCGGATCCTCGGGGTCGAGGTGACGGAGCGCGAGGCGGAGTCGACGCTCGACCTCCAGCGGCTCATGGCGGGAGGCACGATCCAGGCCACGCGCCTCGCCCTGCGCACGGGCGGCGTGGCCGTCCACCTCGGCGGGGGCTTTCACCACGCGATGCCGGGGGCGGGCCTCGGCTTCTGCGTGTTCAACGACGTCGCGGTCGCCGTGCGGCGGCTGCGCGCGCGCGGCTTCAGCGAGCCCGTGCTGGTGGTGGACCTCGACCTGCACGACGGGAACGGGACGCGCGCCATCTTCGCGGACGACCCCACGGTCCACACGTTCTCGATCCACAACGACCACTGGGGCGACACCGAGGCGGTGGCCTCGACCTCGATCGCGCTGGGCGCGGGCGTCGAGGACGGCCGCTTCCTCGAGGTCCTGCGCTCGGAGCTGCCGGGCGTCTTCGCGTCGGTGCGACCGGGCCTCGTGCTCTACCTCGCCGGCACCGACCCCGCGGCGGACGACCCGATCGGCAACTGGCGGCTCAGCGCCCGCGGCCTGCTCGAGCGGGACCGGCTCGTGACCTCTCTCGCGCGCGACCGGGGCCGCGAGGTCCCGATGGTGGTGCTCCTCGCCGGGGGCTACGGCCGCCACGCCTGGCGCTACACCGCTCGCTTCGTGCTGTGGCTGGCCTCGGGCCGGGAGCTGGAGCCGATCGACGAAGAGGAGCTCGCCCTGCGGCGCTTCCGCCGCCTCGGCCGCGACCTGCGCGACGCGGAGTCGATCGACGACGCCCTGCCGTTCACGCTCAGCGCCGACGACCTCGCCGGGCTCGGCGTCGCGCCCTCCGGCCCCCCGCGCTTCCTCGGCTACTTCTCGCGCCACGGGGTCGAGCTGCTCCTCGAGCGGGCGGGCGTCCTCCCCCAGCTCAGGGCGCGGGGCTTCCGCACGCTGCGCGTCGAGCTCGAGGGCCGGGAGTCCCCGGGGGAGACCCTGCGCATCTCCTGCGACGACCGCGGCGGCGAGGTCCTCGTCGAGATGCGCGCGGGCCGCTCCCGCAGCGCGATCGCGGGGATGGAGGTGATCGCGGTGGAGTGGCTGCTCCTGCAGAACCCCCGCGAGGTCTTCTCGGACCGCCGGCCGCGCCTGCCCGGCCAGCAGCACCCGGGGCTCGGCCTCCTGCGGGACTTCATGGGCTGGCTCGTCGTGGTGTGCGAGGCCCACGGGCTCGATGGAATCTACTTCGTGGCCGCCCACTACCACGTCGCGGTGCAGAGCCGGCGCCTCGTGCGGCCCGTCCAGCCCGCCGACGAGGCGCGCCTGCGGGCGATCGGGGCCGCGCTCGCGGGCATCCCGCTGTCCGAGGCCACGGCGGCGGTCGAGCAGGGCCGCCTCGTCGACGCCCGCACCGGGCGAGGCGCGAGCTGGGAGCCGGTGGCCACCGTGCTCCCGGTCTCCGAGCGGCTCCGCGCCCTCGTCGAGGGGCCGGAGTACGAGCAGGCGGTGGCCCGGGAGGCCGACCGCTTCGCCTACCGTCTCCTGCCCGCCCCGCGAGCCGTCGCGGCCTCCTGATCGCGCCGATCGGCGGGCCTCATGTCGGATTGCGGTTGACAGGGGCTCGGACGACCGCTACCTTGTCGGGCAATGTCGGCTCGGCCCAGCTCCGCCTCGACCCGAAAGCGCACGGCCATGTGCATGTGCATGTGTCCGCCCGCGCGGGTTTTGGGGCACGGAGGCTAGCCGCAGCCGCAGCCTGACGTACCGTAGCCAGGAAGACCCGCAACGGCGCAGCCGGAGCGGGTTTTTTGTTGCCCACCGGCCGCCACCGACGATCGAACGGGCCCGCGAGAGCGGGCCGTGGAGGATGAGCCGATGAGCGACCAGAAGAAGGGCTACCGATTCGAGACCCTGCAGGTGCACGCCGGGCAGGAGCCCGCCCCGGGCACGAACGCCCGGGCGGTGCCGATCTACCAGACGACGTCCTACACGTTCGACGACGCCGATCACGGCGCGCGCCTGTTCGCCCTGCAGGAGTTCGGGAACATCTACACCCGGATCATGAACCCCACCACGGACGTCTTCGAGAAGCGCATCGCCGCGCTCGAGGGCGGGGCGGCCGCGCTCGCCACGTCGAGCGGCCAGGCCGCGCAGTTCCTGGCGCTGTCGACGATCCTGCAGGCCGGGCAGAACATCGTCTCCACCAGCTACCTCTACGGCGGCACCTACAACCAGTTCAAGGTGTCCTTGCCGCGGCTCGGGATCGGCGTGAAGTTCGTCGAGGGGGACGACCCGGCGGGCTTCGCCCGGGCGATCG
This sequence comes from uncultured Acidobacteriota bacterium, assembly GCA_964561785.1. Taxonomy (GTDB): domain Bacteria; phylum Acidobacteriota; class Vicinamibacteria; order Fen-336; family Fen-336; genus DATBSL01. The sequence continues at coordinate 62,120 of CAZLRF010000002.1, forward strand.
ACGAGAACACCCGCGCCCTCTACGTCGAGACGATCGGCAACCCGCGCTTCAACGTCCCCGACTTCGAGGCGCTCGCGAAGGTGGCCCACGACGCGGGGCTCCCCCTCGTCGTCGACAACACTTTCGGGGCGGCGGGCTACACGTGTCGGCCGATCGACCACGGGGCCGACGTCGTGGTCGCCTCCGCCACCAAGTGGATCGGGGGCCACGGCACGTCGATCGGCGGCGTCATCGTCGACTCCGGCCGGTTCGACTGGGGCAACGGGAAGTTCCCGGTCTTCACCGAGCCCGCCCCCGGCTACCACGGCCTCAACTTCTGGGAGACGTTCGGGCCGAAGGGGCCGTTCGGGAACATCGCGTTCATCATCCGGGCCCGGGTCGAGGGGCTGCGCGACTTCGGCCCCGCCCTCTCGCCGTTCAACTCGTTCCTGTTCCTCCAGGGCCTGGAGACCCTGTCGCTGCGCGTCGAGCGGCACAACCAGAACGCGATCGAGCTCGCCCGCTGGCTCGAGGCCCACCAGGCGGTCGGCTGGGTGTCGCACCCCAGCCTGCCGTCCCACCCCTCGCACGCGCTCGCGAGGAAGTACCTGCGCAACGGCTTCGGGTCGGTCCTCACCTTCGGCATCAAGGGGGGTCGCGAGGCGGGGCGGAAGTTCATCGACAGCGTGAAGCTGGCGAGCCACCTCGCCAACGTGGGCGACGCGAAGACGCTCGTCATCCATCCCAGCACGACCACCCACCAGCAGCTGACCGAGGCCGAGCAGCGGGCGAGCGGGGTGAGCCCCGATCTCGTGCGCGTCTCGGTCGGGATCGAGCACATCGAGGACATCAAGGAGGACTTCGCCCAGGCGTTCGCCTCGGTCGCGGGGGCGGGGGCGTGAGACGGGTCCTGAAGTTCGGCGGCACCTCGGTCGGCTCCCCTCCGGCGCTGCGCGCGGCGCTCGCCCTCGCGGCGGCGGCCGCGCGCGAGCGGCCGGTCGTCGTGGTGGTGTCGGCCCTCGCGGGCGTGACCAACGCCCTCGAGGCCGCCCTCGCCGGGGCGGCGGCCGGCCGGCTCGACGTCGCCGGCTTCGCCGCCGCGCTGCGCGAGCGGCACCTCGCGCTGCTCGCCGCGGTGTCGTCCGGCCGTCCCGCCGCCCGGGCCGCGGCGGCGGTGCGGGGCCGGGCGAGGGAGCTCGAGGAGCGGCTCGGCGCCCTCGCCGGGAGACCCTCCCCGGCCGCGCGAGCGGGCGTCCTCGCCCTCGGCGAGAGGCTGTCCGCGCCCGTCGCCGCGGCCGGCCTGGCGTCGCTCGGCCTCGAGGCGACGGTCGTCGACGCCGCCTCGATCATCCGCACCGATCGCTCGTTCGACGAGGCCCGGGTCGACCAGCCGGCCACGCGTCGCCTCGCGCGCGCCGCGCTCGGCGCCCTGCCCGGCCACGCCGTGCCGGTCGTCACGGGCTTCCTCGGCGCGACCGAGCGGGGCGAGACGACGCTCCTCGGCCGCGGCGGATCGGACCTCACCGCGTCGCTCCTCGGCTGGGCCCTCGACGCCGACCGCGTCGAGATCTGGTCGGACGTGGACGGCGTCCTCGACGCCGACCCGCGACGCTCGCCCGATGCGCGCACGATCCCCCGCCTCGGCTACGCGGAGGCGGCGGCGCTCGCCCGGGCGGGGGCGAAGGTGCTCCACCCGCGCACGCTCGACGCCCTCGCCGACACGGGCATCCCGGTGTACGTCGGAAACACGCTGCGCCCGGACGGAGGGGGAACCTGGATCGGCCCCGCGCCGGCCGCGGCGCGGGAGGAGGGCACCGCGGCCTGAGGCCGTCCCGGGGAACCCGTCGGCGAAGCGCTCGCGCGGGGTTGCGAAAGCGACGGACGCGCACCATCCTGTGAAGAGGGCCATGCGCCGCGCCACGACCGCCCTCCTGGGCCCGACCAACACCGGCAAGACCCACCTCGCCCTCGAGCGGATGCTGACGCACCGCTCGGGCCTGATCGGCTTCCCGCTGCGCCTGCTCGCCCGCGAGAACTACGACCGCGTGGCCGCGCTGCGGGGCGAGGAGGCGGTCGCGCTCGTCACCGGCGAGGAGCGGATCGTCCCCGAGCGGCCCGCCTACTGGATGTGCACGGTCGAGGCGATGCCCCTCGACCGCAAGGTCGACTTCCTCGCGGTGGACGAGGTGCAGCTCGCCGCCGACCGCGAGCGGGGCCACGTCTTCACCGACCGGATCCTGAACGCGCGGGGGCGGCTCGAGACCTGGCTCATCGGCGCGGACACCGTCCGCCCGCTGCTGCGCAAGCTCCTCCCCGACGCCGCGTTCGAGACGCGCCCCCGCCTGTCCACGCTGCGCTACTCGGAGCCGAAGCGGCTCGACAAGCTGCCTCGCCGCTCGGCGGTCGTCGCGTTCTCCGTGCGCGAGCTGTACGCGGTGGCCGCGCGCCTGCGGCGCGAGCGGGGCGGGGCCGCCCTCGTCTTCGGGGCGCTGTCCCCCCGCACCCGCAACGCCCAGGTCGGGCTCTACCAGGCGGGCGAGGTCGACCACCTGGTGGCGACCGACGCGATCGGCATGGGGCTCAACCTCGACATCGACCACGTGGTCTTCACCGGCCTCACGAAGTTCGACGGGGTGGGCCCGCGCCCCCTGACCCCGGCGGAGGTGGGCCAGATCGCGGGCCGGGCGGGGCGCCACGTCCACGACGGCCACTTCTCGTCGACCGTCGACCTCGGCCCGCTCGACCGCGGCCTCGTCGAGGCGGTGGAGCGGCACCGCTTCGCGCCGCTCGCCCACCTCTACTGGCGCACCGACGAGCTCGACTTCTTCTCGCCGCTCGCCCTCCTCGGCAGCCTCGACCGCCCGCCCCCGCAGCCGTTCCTCGTGCGCATGCGCCGCGCGGAGGACCAGCAGGCTCTCGCCGCCCTCGCTCGCGACGCCGAGGTCATGGCTCTCGCCCGCGAGCCGGCTTCGGTGCGACTCCTGTGGGAGGTGTGCCAGGTCCCGGACTTCCAGGGCGTCCTCACCGAGGGCCACACGCGGCTGCTGGCGCGCGTCTTCCTCTTCCTGCGCGGACCCTCGGGCCGGATCGGCGAGGACTTCCTCGCCGCGCGGGTCGGCGAGCTCGACCGGACCGAGGGCGACGTGGAGACGCTCCTCGGGCGCATCGCCGGCATCCGGACGTGGACGTACATCTCGAACCGGGCGTCGTGGGTCCCCGACCCGCGCTTCTGGCAGGAGCGCACGCGGGCGGTCGAGGACCGCCTCTCCGACGCCCTGCACGAGAGGCTCACCGAGCAGTTCGTCGACCGCCACGGCACGGTGATCGCGCGGCACGACCCGTCCGACCTCGTCACGACCGTCGGCGGGGACGGCGAGGTGCTCGTCCAGGGGCTGCGGGCCGGAGTGCTCGAAGCCTTCCGTTTCCGCCCCGACCGAGGGACGCGGGAGGGCTCGCGGGGGCTCCTCGCCACGGCCAACCGCGCGCTGCGCCAGCTCGTCCGCGAGCGGGTGACGGCGCTCGAGGGCGAGGGGAGCGACGCCTTCGTCCTCGGCCCCGGCGCCGAGGTCCTCTGGCGGGGAGCGGCCGTGGCCCGCCTCGCCTCCGGCGACGGCGCCCTCGCGCCGCTCGTGGAGGTCCTGCCCTCCGAGCTCCTCGACCCGCCCCTGCGCGAGCGCGTGCGCCGGCGGCTCGCCGCCTGGCTCGACGCCCACCTGCGCGAGCGCCTCCTCCCGCTCTTCGCGCTGCGCGACGCCGCCCCGCCCGGCGTCGTCCGCGGGCTGGCCTTCGCGCTGGCCGAAGGCCTCGGCGCGGTGGCGCGCCGCGCGGTCGCGCCGCAGGTGTCGGCCCTCTCCGCCGAGGACCGGCGCACCTTGTCGCGCCTCGGCGTCGTCGTCGGCCGACTCGCCCTCTTCGTGCCGGCGCTGCAGCGCCCGGAGGCGGCGCGGCTGCGGGCGCGGCTGTTCGCCGTCCGCCACGGCCGTCCGGCCGAGGCGGGGCCCGATGGCGTGCCCTCGGTCCCGATCGAGCCGAGCTGGCCGGCCGCCTTCTACCTCGCCTGCGGCTACCTGCCCGCCGGCCCGCGCGCCGTGCGCCTCGACCGCCTCGAGCGGGCCGCGGCCCTCCTGTCCCGGCTCGCGCGCGCCGGCCCCTTCGCCCCGCCCCGCGATCTCCCGTCCATCCTCGGCTGCGGCGCCGACGAGCTCCCGGCCGTCCTCGCGGCCCTGGGCTACGTCCGGCAGGACGGCCTCTTCTCCCGCCGCCCTCGCAAAGGGGTCAGATCTTGAATCTGCTCATCCGGGGTCCGGATCGCCCCGGAACGCCTCATTTCAAGATCTGACCCCGCGTGGCGACCGAGTGCTACGATCGCTGGCGATGGCGGACTCGCGGCCCCTCGCCGGCTACCCGCAGGTTCCGCTCGACGGCCCGCCGGCCGACCCGTCGGTCTGGAGCGAGGTGCCGCTCGAGCTGCTCGTGCGCTACTCGTGCGTCCCGATCCGGCGCGAGGGCGAGAGGATCGTCCTCGCGTTCGCCGACCTCGGCGACCCCGCGCGGATCGACGAGCTCGAGTTCCTCCTCGACCGGCCGGTCGAGCCGGTCCTCGCCCCCCCCGAGCGCGTCGCCGCCCTGCTCCGCCGCCACCGCGGGGGGGAGATCCTCCTCGAGCAGGCGAGCGAGGGGCTGCGCCTGCAGCTGCTCGCCGACGACGAGACGGACGCGGTCGAGGAGAAGCTCCTGCCCGCGGAGAGCCCGATCGTCCGCCTCGTCGACTCGCTGATCCTCGGCGCCCTCGACCGGCGGGCCTCCGACATCCACATCGAGACCAAGGACCGCGAGGTCCTCGCCAAGTACCGGATCGACGGCGTCCTCCATCCCGCGCTCGAGCCGCTCGACAAGCGGCACCACGACACGATCATCAGCCGCCTCAAGGTCATGTCGGAGCTGGACATCGCCGAGAAGCGCGTGCCGCAGGACGGGCGCTTCCGGCTGCGGGTGAAGGGCCGGGCGATCGACTTCCGGGTGTCGATCATGCCGTCGATGCACGGCGAGGACGCCGTCATCCGCATCCTCGACAAGGAGCAGCTCCACGCCGCCTTCCGCAGCCTCCGGCTCGACGTGCTCGGCTTCTCCGAGGCGGACCTGCGGAAGCTGCGCAAGTACATCACCGAGCCGTACGGCATGGTCCTCGTCACCGGGCCCACCGGCAGCGGCAAGACGACCACGCTCTATGCCGCGCTCAGCGAGATCGCCTCCCCCGAGGACAAGATCATCACGATCGAGGACCCGGTCGAGTACCAGATCCCCGGCATCGTGCAGGTGCCGGTGAACGAGAAGAAGGGGCTCACCTTCGCCCGCGGCCTGCGCTCGATCCTGCGCCACGACCCGGACAAGATCATGGTGGGCGAGGTCCGCGACCCCGAGACCGCCCAGATCGCGGTGCAGTCCGCCCTCACCGGCCACCTCGTCTTCACCACCGTCCACGCCAACAACGTCTTCGACGTCATCGGACGCTTCATCCACATGGGCGTCGAGCCCTACAACTTCGTCTCCGCCCTCAACTGCGTCATGGCCCAGCGCCTGGTTCGGGTGCTGTGCGCCGCCTGCAAGCGCCGGGGCCGGCCGTCGGAGGCTCTCCTGCGCGAGTCGGGCCTCGACCCCGATCTCTACCACGACCAGGAGTTCTACGAGAACGTGGGCTGTGAGGAGTGCGGGGGGACCGGGTTCCTCGGCCGCACGGCGGTCGCGGAGCTGCTCGACATGTCGGATCGCGTCCGGCAGCTCATCCTCGAGCGTCGCCCGACGATCGAGGTGAAGCAGGCGGCGCGCGAGGAGGGCATGACCTTCCTCCGCGACTCCGCCCTCGAGAAGGTCCTCGGCGGCGTCACGACGCTGCGCGAGATCAACAAGGTCACCTTCGTCCAGTAGCGGACGTGAAGGTGTGAAGGGGTCAGATCTTGAATCTGCTCATCCGGCGGGCGCCCGCCCCGCGCCGGCGGCGACGATCCGGCTGACGGTGGAGTAGTGGAGGCCGAGGTGGCGGCTGATCTCGGCCGCGGTGTAGCGACCTGACCGGACGAGCGCCCGGATCCTGTCGTTCCGCGCGGGACGGGCTTCCCGGGCTCCTGGCGGGAAGTGAGCCTCCAGCGGCTCGCGATGGGCGAGACGCTCCTTCCTCGCGAACTCGACCTCACCGGAGGCTTCGTCGAGACGCCCGCCGAGGCGCTCGACGAAGGCGTCGGGTCCCAGGACGCCCCCCCGGAGCCGTCTCCAGGGCCCCTCCTGGCCCACCCCCTCGTGCACGAACTCGAGGTAGCGAGCTCGGGTTCCGAAGCGCGCCAGCAGCGCCCCGGAGTCGAGCCAGGAGGGAGCAGGAGCGAGACCCAGAGTGGCGCGCAGGCTCGACCAGCGGTAGTCCTCGGGCGCGGTGACCATGCCACCCCGGACGGGGTTGAGGACGACGTATCGCGCCAGCTCGAGCAGGTGCGAGTCGCGCTCGACGAGGACGGCGTGATAGCGACCTTGCAGGAGGTGGCCCACCCGCTCGTGTCGGCGGTTGAAGTGCTGGGAGTAGGCGCTGTTGAGACGCCTCATCCCGCGGGACAGGTTGGCCTCCGGTGTCTCGAGGAGCAGGTGGAAGTGGTTGGTCATCAAGCAGTAGGCGTGACAGATCCAGCGCTGCTCTCGCACCACCCCTCCCAGGCGCCACAGGAACGCCTCGCGGTCGACGTCGTCCAGGAAGATTGCCCCGCGGGCGTTGCCCCGCGAGGTGACGTGGTAGAGGGCGCCGGGGAACTCGATGCGAAGCGGGCGAGCCATGGGCCGGATGGTAGGGCGGACGCCGGACAGGTCAGGACCGGTCGCAACAGGACTTCGATGGCTGCCGGTCGGAGAAACGCCTCAATTCAAGATCTGACCCCTTTACAATGCGGGGCCATGAGAACGATGGCCCTCTTCGTGCTCCTCGCCTCGGCGGCCGCCGCCGAGCCCCCCGCACTCCCCCGCAGCGCCCCGGAGGCCCAGGGCCTCCCCTCCCAGGCCGTCCTCGCCTTCGTGGACGCCGCCGAGCAGAAGGTCGACGCGCTGCACAGCCTCATGGTGCTGCGGCACGGACACGTGGTGGCCGAGGGCTGGTGGGAACCCTACCGGCGCGAGGATCCTCACGTGCTGTTCTCGCTCAGCAAGAGCTTCGCCTCCACCGGGATCGGCCTCGCGATCGCCGAGGGCCGGCTGAGCCTCGACGACACGGTGCTCTCGTTCTTCCCCGACGAGGCGCCCGCCGAGCCGAGCGAGACCCTGCGGGCGATGCGGGTCCGCGACCTTCTGGCCATGAGCACCGGCCACCACGCCGACGCGATCGAGCCGTTCCCGTACACCGACCCGGACGTCTCGCCGACGCGGCACTTCCTGTCCCTTCCCGTCGCCCACAAGCCGGGCACCCACTTCGTCTACAACACGCCGGCGAGCTTCATGCTGTCCGCCATCGTCCAGAAGGCGACGGGCACGCCGCTCGTCGAGTACCTCGGCCCCCGCCTGTTCGAGCCGCTCGGCATCCGCAGCCCGAGGTGGGAGGCCACGCCGAAGGGCGTCTCCCTCGGCGGCTTCGGGCTGTCGGCCACGACCGAAGACATCGCCCGCTTCGGGCAGCTCTACCTCGGCAAGGGCGAGTGGAACGGCCGGCGCCTGCTCCCGGCCGAGTGGGTGGAGGCCGCGACCTCGCGGCAGGTCTCGAACGGCAGCAACCCGAAGAGCGACTGGGAGCAGGGCTACGGCTACCAGTTCTGGCGCTGCCGCCACGGCGCCTACCGCGGCGACGGCGCGTTCGGCCAGTACTGCATCGTGCTGCCCGACCAGGACGCGGTCATCGCCATCACCGGCGGCGTGCGGGACATGCAGGTTGTCCTCGACCTCGTCTGGGAGCACCTCCTGCCGGCGATGGCGGCATCCCCGCTCCCGGACGACGCCGCGGCCCGGGACCGGCTCGCCCAGCGGATGGACGCGCTCGTGCTGCCGACCGTGGCCGGGCGGCCGGGCTCGCCGAACGCCCGCCGCGTGGCCGGACGCGCCTTCGCGTTTCCGAAGAACGACGACGGCCTCGAGGCCGTGGCCGTCCACCTCGGGCCCGAGCCGCGCCTCGTCGTCACCTCGGAGGGCCGCGACTACCCGCTGCCGTTCGGGCTCGGGACGTGGCGGCGCGGGGGCCGGCTGCCGATGGGACGCACGCGCGCGATGGGCGACGGCACCTACGCCGTCGCGGCGACCGCCGCGTGGACCGACCCCGATACGCTGTCGGTGAAGGCCTGCTTCCACGAGACGCCCTTCTGCGCGACGCTCGGCCTGCGCTTCGCGGGCGACGCCCTCGTCCTCGACCGGGAGATGAACGTCGGCTTCGGCCCGACGAGGCGGCCGACGCTGGTCGGCGTGATGCGCAGGACGGCCGTCGCCGCAGGAACGGGGGGCTGACGGGGTCCGCCGCCGAAGGCAAGATTCAAGATCCGACCCCTTTACATCTCGCGGAGGCGGCCGAGGTCGCGGACGAGGAAAACGACGAGGGCCTGCGCGGCGACGTAGGCGACGGCGCAGCCGACGAAGATCGGCGTCCAGAGCGAGGCGCCGGCCAGGCGGCCCACGGCCTGCTGGACGGCGATGCCGGCGGCGGCGCCGAGGCCGCCGCCGAGGCCGGAGACGGTGCCGACCGCTCGCGCCGGGAAGACCTCGGCGGGCAGGATGATGGCCCCCCACGCCGCGTGCCCGAAAAAGACGACGCTCAGGCAGAGGAGGGCGACGGCGGGGCTGTCCGCACGCGCGAGGGCGAGGAGCGCGAGGACGTTCGAGGCGACGACGGCGAGCATGAAGGCCTTGCGCGCGCGATCGAGGGGGACCCCGCGGGCGATGAGCGCGCGGGGCACCGCCCCCGAGGCGAGCATGCCGAGGGCGTAGACGGCGAACGGCACCCAGCCCACCGCCCCGAGCTCGGCGAGCGAGAAGCCGCGCTGCTGCTGCAGGTACAGCGGCACCCAGAAGGTCAGGAAGTACGTGATGGGGTCGGTGAAGACGCGAGCGGCCACGCAGCCCCAGGTCTCCTTCATCCGCACGAGCGCGCCGAGGCGCGGTGGCTCGGCGGCCGTCTCGACCCGCCCCTCCTCGATGAGCTGCCGCTCGTCTGCCCCGAGGCGCGGGTGGTCCTTCGGCAGCCGGTAGACGAGGGCCCATGCCGCGACCCACAGGAAGCCCGACGCGCCGACGATCGCGAACGCCCAGCGCCAGCCGGCGAGGAGCGCGACGGCGGAGACGACGGGCACGGCGAGCGTCGACCCGATCGCGGTGCCGGCGTTGAAGATGCCGATCGCGAGGGCCCGCTCGCGCACCGGGAACCACTCGGCGGCGGCGCGCACGCCGGCCGGGAAGTTCACGGGCTGGGTCGCCCCGAGCAGCAGCCGCGCTGCCTGGAAGCCGCGGACGGAGCTCGCGAGGCCGTGGAGGATCGTGGCGAGCGACCACAGCGAGGCGAAGACGAGGAAGCTGCGGCGCGTCCCGATGCGGTCCACGACGAGGCCGCCGACGAGGTACATCACCGTGTAGCTCAGCAGGAAGGCCGACGTGACGTCCGCGTAGTCCGCGGCGCTCATCGACAGGTCCTGCCGGATCGTCTCCGCGAGGACCGACAGGGCCTGGCGGTCCACGTAGTTGCTGACCGAGGCGAGGCAGAGCAGCCCGGCGATCACGAAGCGCAGGCGGGGCCAGGGCCGGACCGTGTCGCCCCTCGGGGGAGCCGTCGCGGGGCCGCTCACCCCGAGCGCATCTCCTCGACCATGGCCAGCACGTTCTCCGGCGGGACGTCGGCCTGGACGTTGTGGACGGTGCAGAAGACGAAGCCGCCGCCGGGGGCGAGGGCGTCGACGTGGCGGCGCACGTCGGCGCGCACCTCGGCGGGGGTGCCGCGCGGCAGGACGCCCTGGGTGTCGACTCCCCCGCCCCAGAACGCGACGTCGCGCCCGAAGTCGCGCTTGAGCGCGACCGGCTCCATTCCCGCCGCGGTCGTCTGGACCGGGTTGAGGGCGTCCACCCCGATCTCGATGAAGTCGGGCAGGATCTTCCGGACGCTCCCGCACGAGTGGAAGAACACGAACGCGTCGGGGGCGCCCTTCCTCATCGCCCCGACGAGGGCGGCGAGCCGCGGCTTGAACACCGAGCGGAACGTCGCCGGCGAGACGAGCATCGACTGCTGGGTGCCGTAGTCGTCCCCCTCCGCCACGACGTCGACGAGGTCGCCGACCGCGGCGAGGGCGCAGCGCCAGTAGTCGAGCTTCACCTCGAGGGCCCGGTCGAGGAGCCGCTCGGCCTCGGCCGGGCTCTCCACGAGGTCCATCAGGAACGCCTCCATGCCCCGCAAGCGCTGGGCCATCTCGAAGAGGCCGGCCGACAGGCTCTTCAGCACGACGGCGTGGCCCGCGGCGCGGTGCGCGAGGGCCTCCTCGCGCAGGCCGGCCACGAGGCGCGGGTCGTCACCCCTCGGCCAGCGGTGGGCGTCGATCCGCTGGTGGGTCAGGCGTCCGCCGGCGAGCGGGCTTGCGGCGAGGTCGTACCACAGCGCCCCCTCCCGGGGGATCCGGTACGTGAGGCCCCACTCGTCCACGTGCGAGCGGTGAGCGCCGTCGTCGGTCTCCTCGACCGGCCCGTTGCGCGTGGTGAGAGGCCAGAGCCCTCGCGTGTCGACCGCGAGCGTCTCCAGCAGGTCCGGCTCGACGTGGTCGAGCTGCTGGATACGGTCGGATGGCCGGCCGGCGGAGGCCGGCAGCCCGAGGTGCGCCCGAAGCCGCCGCTGGGCCGCGGCGGCGATGCTCGTGACCTGCGTGCTCCCGAGGTCGAAGGGCAGGCGGTCCGGCTCGCGGCGGGAGAGCGCCGTGCGCAGGCGCTCGCGCGGGGTGGGGCTCATCGCGGTCTCCTTCCGGGGTGCCGATCATACCCAAGCCCCGGGGCGATAGAATCGGGCCGCAACGGAGGAAGACCATGAGCCACTCGAGGCGCGACATCCTGAAGGCCATCCCTGCCGCGGCGGCGGTCGCGGTCTCGGGCGCGGCTCCCGCCGGGGCGATCCCGCCGATCGGGCGCACCGGCGGGCCGCGCCTGCGCCTCGGCCTCGCCGGCTACTCGATGCGCGACCACCTCACGGGCAAGCTCCAGCCCGCGATGGACCTCCACGGCTTCGTCGAGAAGGCCGCGCGCTGGGACGTCGACGCGGTGGAACTCACCTCCTACTACTTCCCGAAGAGCTTCGAGTCGGCCGCCGGCTTCGACTCGGCCTACGTGGCGGGCCTGAAGCGGCACTGCCACCTGCTGGGCCTCGACGTCTCGACGACGCCGATCCGCAACACGTTCACCTTCCCCGCCGGCCCCGAGCGCGAGAGGCAGATCGCCCACGTCAAGCGCTGGCTCGACGTCGCCTCCGAGCTCGGCTCGCCCGCGATCCGCATCTTCGCCGGCGACGCGCAGAAGGGGCAGGACCCGGCCGAGGGCCGGAGGAACTGCGTGCAGTCGATCGAGGCCTGCCTCGACCACGCGGCACGCCGCGGCGTCCTGCTCGCCCTCGAGAACCACGGGGGGGTCGTGGCGGAGCCGGAGGACCTGCTCGAGATCGTCGCTGCGGTGAAGTCCGACTGGTTCGGCGTGAACTTCGACGGCGGCAACTTCCACGGCGTCGACCCCTACGCGGACCTCGAGCGGATCGTCCCGTACGCGGTGACGGCCCAGGTGAAGGTCGAGGTCCAGGCGAAGGGCGGCGAGAAGCAGGAGGCCGACTTCGGCCGCATCGTGAAGATGCTGAAGGACGGCGGCTACCGGGGCTACGTCACGCTCGAGTACGAGGCGGCCGAGGCCCCGATGACGGCGATCCCGCGCCACCTCGACCGCCTGCGCGCGCTGCTGTAGGCCGTCGCGCGTAAAGGGGTCAGATCTTGAAATGCAGCATGAGCGAGACGCCCGTTCACGTGGTCGGTCCATCGATCACACGAATGAGCAGATTCAAGATCTGACCCCGCTCAGCGGCTGACGCAGGTGAAGTCGCGCATGCGGCCGTCCGCATCGAAGTAGACGAAGTAGAGCATGTCGCCGGCCTGGTACAGGCGGGTCTCGGCCCAGCGCGCGCCCTTCTCGCGGATCTCGGGCGTCGAGCGGCCGCCCCGCGCCGCCGCCTCGCGCTCGACGTCGTCCCGCGTGGCGAGGACCGCGAGCAGCGGCGTTCCCTCGTCGGCGAGGCCGCGGGTCAGCCGGTCGGCGCTCGGGGCCTCGCGCAGGACCTTCTGCATCCTCTGCCGGTGGATGGTGTAGCGCCGGACGTCGAAGCTCGCGGCGCCCAGCAGCATCGCGAGGGCGAGCGCCCCCATCGTGACGACGAGGGCGATGGTCACGACCCAGATGCGCTTCATGCCGTCAGCGGCACCATTCTATGCCCGGCCCCGGGCGGCGTCTTGAACGCCCCCGGGGAACGCAAGAGAATCCGCGACGTGCGGATCGGCCTCGACCTCGGCGGGACGAAGATCGAGGGAATCGCCCTCGACGACGACGGACGGGAGCTCGCCCGGCGCCGCGTCGCGACCCCGCGCCACGACTACGCCGCCACGGTGGGGGCGATGGCCGGCCTCGTCCACGACCTCGAGACCGGCACCGGGCGCAGGGGCACGGTGGGAGTCGGCATGCCGGGCGCCCTCTCCCCCGCCACCGGCCTCGTCAAGAACGCGAACTCGACGTGGCTCATCGGCCAGCCCCTCGATCGCGACCTCTCCGACCATCTCGACCGGCCGGTCCGCTTCGCGAACGACGCGAACTGCTTCGCCCTCTCCGAAGCCGTGGACGGCGCCGGAAAGGACGCCCGGGTGGTGTTCGGCGTGATCGTGGGGACGGGCACCGGAGGCGGCATCGCGGTGGAGCGTCGGGTGCTCACCGGAAGGAACGCGATCGCGGGGGAGTGGGGCCACAACCCGCTGCCGTGGCCCGGCCCCGCGGAGTGGCCGGGCCCCTCCTGCTACTGCGGCAAGAGCGGCTGCGTCGAGACGTTCCTGTCGGGCCCGGGGATGGCCCGCGACCACCGCGAGGCGACGGGCGAGGAGCTCGCCGCGCCCGAGATCGCGGCCCGGGCGGGGGCGGGCGACGCCGGGGCCGCGGCCACCCTCGAGCGGTACGAGGAGCGCATGGCCCGCGCCCTCGCGGTCGTCCTCAACGTCCTCGACCCCGACGTCGTGGTGCTCGGCGGGGGCGTGTCGCAGATCGCCCGGCTCTACGAGAGCGTGCCGCGCCTTTGGCAGCGGTGGGCCTTCTCCGACCGGGTGGACACGGCCCTGCGGCCCCCCGTCCACGGCGACTCGAGCGGCGTCCGAGGGGCGGCCTGGCTCTGGGGCCCCGGGGGGGCGTAGCGTGCGCCGGCGGGCCCTCGACCCCGACCTCGTGGCCTCGACCGTCGGGAAGCTGTGCCTGCGCGTCGAGACGCGCTTTCCCGGGTCGGGCCTCGCCCGCGTCTGCCGTGAGCTCGAGTCCATCGCCCGCCGCACCGCGGAGACGACGGCCTGGATCGCCCGCCCGATCCTCGCCCTGCGCCTCGCGGTCACCGCGCTCGCGGCGTTGCTTCTGGCCGCCCTCGCGGTGAGCGTCGCCAGCCTGCGCCTGCGCCTCTCCCCCGAGTCGCTGACCGAGCTCGTGCAGGGCCTCGAGTCCGGCATCAACGACGTGATCTTCGTCGGCGCCTTCCTCTTCTTCCTGGTGACGCTCGAGACCCGCGTCAAGCGGCGCCGGGCCATCCAGGCCATCCACGAGCTGCGCTCGATCGCGCACGTGATCGACATGCACCAGCTCACCAAGGACCCGGAGTGGGTCCTCGACCGCGGCCGCGAGACCGGTGTCCTGGCGCCGCGCACGATGAGCCGGTTCGAGCTGTCGCGCTACCTGGACTACTGCTCGGAGGCGCTCTCGCTCACCGGGAAGGTCGCGGCGCTCTACATCCGCGACTTCGACGACCCGGTGGCCCTGCAGGCGGTGAACGAGGTGGAGGACCTGACGACCGGCCTCTCGCGGAAGATCTGGCAGAAGCTGTCGATCCTCTACGCGCTCGACCCCGAGTCCTCCGCACCGCCCCTCGCGCCGCGGGCGTGAGCCTTGCGCCGCAGGAAGCGCTCCTCCGCCCACAGGAAGTACGGGATCGAGAAGGCGGACAGGGCCGCCCCCACCCCGAACGCCCCCCGGAAGCCGAGGTGCTGGGCCATCCACCCCGTGGCGATCGAGCCGGTGCCGATGCCGGTGTCGAACGCCGCGAGGATCCCCCCGAACGCCGCCCCCCGCCGGGAGGGGTCGACGAACTTCAGCACGTGGCCGACGAAGGCCGGGTACTGGTTCCCGAAGCCGAGCCCGAACACGATCGCGGCGAGGACGAGCTGAGCGCGCGTGTGGGCGAGCGCGGTCGCGGCGAGCCCGACCGTCACCAGGGCGAGGCAAGGCAGGAGGAAGCGCCGGTGGCCCACCCGGTCGGCGAGCCGGCCCGAGAAGACGCGGGTCACGAGCACGGTGAGGGCGAAGGCGGTGAAGAAGACGCTGCGCGGCGTGATGCCGTGCTGGTCGGACATCACGGCCACGAAGCTCGTGATCCCGCCGTAGCCGAAGGAGCAGAGGAACAGCGCCATGGTCACGGCCACGACGCGCCACTCGACGAGCGGGCCCCCGAGGACGCGGTCGCGGCTCAGGCGGGCGGCCACCGCGGAGTCGGGCGGCAGCCGCCAGGCGATCGCGGCCATCACGAGGTTGAGCAGAGCCGTCCCCGCGCACAGCCACGACCAGCCGTGGCGGTACATCCACAGGCCCACCGCCGGCGCGACCGCCGTCGCGAGCATCGTCGACATGCCCCAGTAGCCGATGCCCTCGGCCCGGCGGTTCTCCGGGATCACCTCGGTCATGTAGGCCGAGGACGCCGAGAGGAGCCCGGACCAGAACAGGCCGTGGAAGAACACGAGCACGAGCGGCAGCCAGTAGGTGCGGCTCAGCGCGTACCCCGCCGAGAAGCCCGCGATGGCCAGGCTCGTGACGAGCAGCATCCGCCGCTTGCCGATCCGGTCGGCGAGGGCCCCCGTCACCGGTGCGGAGAGGGCCGAGGCGTAGGTGAGCACGCCGAGAAAGAGCCCCGCGATCCCCGTCGAGCCCCCGAGGTCCATGATGCGGAAAGGGGCCGTCGGCAGCAGCTGGAACAGCGACAGGAAGACCGTGAACGTGAAGCCGCACATCATGAAGAAGCGCGGCGTGAACAGAGGCGCGGCGGCGCCCCTCGGGGGCGAGTCGCTCAATCCGCCGGGACCTCCCCGAGGAGCGTGTCGCAGGCGAGGAGCTCGGGGCCGCTCTCCGTGCACACCGCGAAGCGCTCGGGGCTCTTTCCCTCCCGCGCGTACATCGCGACCCCCGCGTACTCGCCCTTCCGGGTGAGCGCGTAGAACACGAGCTGGAAGCGCGGGTTCCCCCGCGCGTCGAGCAGGCGCTTCTCGACGGTGGCCGCCTTCACCCGGCGCAGCGCCTCCATGCCGGCGTCCTTCGGGGAGCGCCCGCGCCGCATCTCCTCGACGATGAAGAAGGAGGAGAGGTTGTAGAGGTTGGCCTCGCCGCGGCCGGTCGACCCCGCCGCTCCGACCGCGTCGTCGACCCACAGGCCGGCGCCCAGGATCGGCGAGTCGCCCACCCGGCCCGGGATCTTGAAGGCGAGGCCGCTCGTGGTCGTCACGCCGCACACCTCGCCCTTCGGGCCCACGCCGTCGCAGTTGATCGTGCCCCAGCGGTGGTGGTCGTCGAGGAGGCCGCCTTCGACCATCGCCCGCCGCGCCGCCTCGCCGGCGTCGGCTCGCTTCGCGGGGTCGAGGAAGTGCGCGGGATCCGTCCGGCGCTTCCACTCCAGCCACATCGCCCGCGAGCGCTCGGTGTTGAGGTCGTCCTCGATCGCGAACCCCATCTGGCGGGCGAACGTCTGCGCGCCCGCCCCCACGAGGAGATGGTGGTCGGTGTGGTCGAGGACGGCCTTCGCCACCCGCGACGGGGTGCGCACGCCCTCGAGGCAGGCGACCCCGCCCGCCCGCTTGAGCGGCCCGTGCATGCAGCACGAGTCGAGCTGGACGACGCCGTCGGCGTTCGGCAGCCCGCCGTAGCCCACGCTCGTGTCGGCGGGATCGAGCTCGACGATGTTGACGCCGGCGACGAGAGCGTCGAGCACGTCCTCGCCCCGCACGATCCGCGCGAACGCCTCCTCGACGCAGGTGCGGGGCCCGCCGTTCTTCACCGAGTGGCCGTTCCCGGAGGCGATCACGACCGGCGGGGTGGCCCGGCGAACGAGGACGGTCGGGGCCTGGCCGAGGGCGGCCGCCGGCACCGCCGCCGTCACCGTCGCGGCGGCGCCCGACCTCACGAAGTCGCGCCGGCTCAGCCGGCCGCTCATCGGCCCCTCCCGTCTCGCCCCGGTCTTCCCCCCCCGTCGGCCGCGGGCACGGCCCGGGGGGCGCGGAACAGGCGCTCGTACTCCTGCGGCGCGCCGGTCTCCCAGGGGCGGTACGTGTTGCAGAACTCGATCCGCTCCCCGAGCGGCGGGTGGCTCGAGCGCCAGAGCTCGTAGAGGAGGCCGGGCCGCGGGTTGCCGAGGTTCTCGGCCTGCAGCTTCACGAACGCCATCGCCGCGGCGCGGTTGTCGTGCGTGACCTCGAGGCCGAAGCGGTCGGCCTGGCGCTCCTGGTGGCGAGAGTGGGCCAGCAGGGCCGGGGTCACGAGGAGGGAGAAGCCGTTCGCGAGGAGCACCAGCAGGGGCAGGGCCGCGACGTCGGCGAGCGAGTCGAAGCCGAAGCGCGTCCGGAAGCGGGAGATGAACCAGCCGGCGGTCCGGTGGGCCAGGTAGAGGGTCGCGAGGATGAAGAGCGAGACGACCCCGATCGTCTTCGGGATGTGGCCGAGCACGTAGTGGCCCATCTCGTGCCCCATCACGAAGAGCACCTCCCGCCGGTCGAGCTTCGCGAGGATCGTGTCCCACAGCACGATCCGCTTCGTCTGCCCGAAGCCGGTCACGTAGGCGTTCACGGCCTTGGTGTCGACGCTCTTGTCGACCTCGAACACGCGCCCGCCCTCGATCCCGGCCCGCTCGGCGAGGGACAGGATGTCCCTCTCGAGCGCCTCGTCCTTCATCGGCCCGAACTCGTTGAAGAGGGGCTCGATCCAGACCGGCGTGACGAGCAGCAGGAGCACGATGAACGGGATCGCGGCGAGCGCGGTGTAGAGCCACCACCGGCGGGGGCTCTTCTTCAGGAGGAGGAACGGCACCCAGACGAAGAGCGACCCCGCGACGATCCCGACGAGCAGGCTCTTCACGGCGTCGGAGGCCCACTTTCCGAGGGTCTGGTTGGACAGGCCGTAGGCGTGCTGGCGCACGAACTCCGTGTAGTACGACCAGGGCAGGGTGATGGCGAAGCTGGCCAGCGAGAACAGGACGAAGTAGACGGCGATCGTGAGGAGCCACCCCCGGCCCACCCGGCGGGCGAGATCGCGGATCCGCGCGGACAGGCCGGTGAACAGGAAGAGCGCGGGGACGAGCAGGCCGAGCAGGGTGTCGACGACCCACACCACGTTGCCGCTGCGGTAGTACCGCATCGCCTTCTCGGTCGGCTCCGGGACGGCGACGGGGCCGGTCTCGCCCGGCGCCGCCGCGGCGGCCGGCGGGACGGACGGCTCCTGGGCGGCGGCGAGGGACCCTGCCGAGCCGGAGGCGAGGCTCAAGGCGAGCAGGCAAGCGGCGGCGAGGCGGGAGTTCACGGCGACCTCCAGTCCACGGGGGCGTGGCGAGCGCGCGGATTCTACTTCAACGGAGCGAGCTTCAGAGCCCGAGGCCACGGCGCACCTGGGGGAGGAGGAGCAGCAGCGCGGCGAGCAGCGGGATGGCGGCCGCGGTGCGCCACTCGCGGTTCCTCCGCACCCGGCGCCACTCGAAGCGCGAGGCGCGCGGCCCGGCAGGCGCAGGCCGCGGCCAGAACGACGGCACGGCCCCCGCCCACGCCGCCCAGTCCTGCGGGAACTTGCGGGCGAGGAACGCCGACTCCTCGCGCATCACCGCGGGGTAGAAGGCGAGGAAGTAGCTCGCGACCGCGAGCACCACGAAGGGGCTCGAGCACGCGAGAGCGACCCCGAGGGCGATGAGCAGGCTGCCGACGTAGAGCGGGTTGCGGGTGTGGGCGTAGGGCCCGCCGGTGGCGAGCCGCTCGGTCTTCTCGATGTGGCCCGAGGCCCACACCCGCAGCGCCTCCCCGAGGACGGCGAGGGGAAGCCCGAGGAGCAGCGACGCCGGCGTCGGCCGCGCGAGGGCGAAGACGAGGACGCCGAGCGCCCACCCGGCGGGGACCCGGTACCTAGAGGGCACGCGCGGGCCGCCTTCCCGCCGCCGCGAGCCGCCGCTCCGCCGCGACGAGGACCTCTTCGACGGAGACCTCGTCCATCACGCCCGCGTGACGCAGGCACGTGCGGCTGTAGCACGGCGCGCAGGCGGGCCTCCGGCGCACGACCACGTCGCCGGGGTCGAAGGGGCCGTTGCGGGCGGGGTCGGTCGGGCCGAAGAGGGCGACGACCGGCGTGCCCACCGCGCACGCGAGGTGCAGGGGACCGGTGTCCGCGGCGACGACGAGACGGGCGCGCCGCGCGAGCTCCACGTAGTCGAGGAGCGTCGTGGGGAACGAGCGCTCCGCGGCCCCGGAGGAGGCGGCGACCACCCGGTCGGCGAGGCCCTCCTCCCCCGGCCCGAAGCTCACCAGCGGGCGCAGGCCGGCGCTCCGCAGCCGCGCCGCGAGCGCGCCAAAGCGCTCCGCGGGCCACAGCTTGCTCGCCCAGCCCCCGCCCGGGTTGAGGACGACGAGGTCCTCCGCCGCCCCCCGCAGGGCGGCGTCGACCCGCGCCACGGCCTCCGCCGAGAGGGGCAGCGGGAACTCCCGCAGACCCACCGCCTCGATCCCGAGCGGCCGCAGCAGCGCGAGGTTCTTGTCGATGACGTGCCCGCCGTCCGCGCGCGGCACCCTCTCGCCGAGGAGCAGCGCGGAGGAGGGCTCGCGGCGCGCCCCACCCTCCCAGCCCACCACCCGCCGCGCGCCGGACAGCCGCGCCCAGGCCGCTGACTTCCACAGGCCCTGGAAGTCGAGCGCGGCGTCGTAGTGGCGCGAGCGCAGCTCGCGCACGGCGGCGAGGGCCCGGCTCCAGGAGAAGGCCCGCCGGGAGGGCGCGGACACGACCTGGGCGAGGAGCGGGTTCTCCTCGAGGAGAACGCGGGAGGGAGGCTCGACGAGCCACCCCGCTTCCCACCCGTGGCGGTGCAGCGCGGCGAGCGCAGGCAGCGTGTGCACGACGTCCCCGATCGACGACGTCCGGACGAGGAGCGCCCTCACCCGCGGATCCTCGCGAGGAGCTCCCGCGTGGCGTGGTCCTTGGGATCGCCCACGATCGCGACCCGGCCGCCGTAGGACCGGACGACGTCGCGCTCGGGAACGCTCTCCGCCGTGTAGTCGGTGCCCTTGCAGTGCACGTCGGGGCGCAGCTCGAGGAGGAGCCGCCGCACGTCGTCCTCCTCGAAGACGACCACGTGGTCGACCGCGCGCAGCGCCGCCACCAGGAGGGCCCGGTCCGCGGCGGCCATCACCGGGCGCCCCTCGCCCTTGAGCCGGCGCACCGAGTCGTCGCCGTTGACGCCGACGACGAGCACGTCCGCCTCCGCCCTCGCGCCCTCGAGGTAGCGGACGTGCCCGACGTGCAGCACGTCGAAGCAGCCGTTGGCGAGGGCCACCGTCCGCCCCTCGCGCCGCGCCGCCTCCACCCTGCGGCGCACCTCGTCGAGCGGCGCGATCTTGCCCGCCGCCTCCCTCACCGCGCGGCGTCCTCCCGCACCGCCGCGAGGAGCTCCTCGGCGGAGACGGTCGCGGTGGCGTGCTTCATGACCACGATCCCCCCCGCGTAGTTCGCGAGCCGGGCTGCCTCCTCGGGCCCCGCCCCCGCGGCGAGGGCGAGGGTGAAGGTGGCGATCACGGTGTCCCCGGCGCCCGTGACGTCGGCCACCTCGTCGGTGCCGTAGATGCCGATGTGGACGGGGGGGCGGCCGGGCTCGAAGAGGGCCATCCCGTCGCTGCCCCGCGTGACGAGGACGGCCCGGCAGCCCAGACGCTCGAGAAGGGTCCGCCCCGCGGCCTCCAGGCGCCGCCGGTCGTGGCCGATCGTGATCCCGAGCGCCTCCTCGACCTCGGGCTCGTTCGGGGTGACCGCGGTCATGCCCCGGAAGCGGAGGAGCCCGAAGCGGGAGTCGACGGTCACCGGCACCCGCCGCCTCCGGGCGAAGGCCACCGCCGCGCGCACGAGGCGCGCGTCGAGCAGCCCGCAGCCGTAGTCGGAGACGAGGACCCCGTCGACGGGGCCGCGGAAGGACGCGAGCGCCCGCTCGACCGCGCGGCGGGCGGCGGCGCGGGGGGCGAGCGGGGCGTAGCGGTCGAGGCGGACGACCTGCTGCTGGGTCGAGTGCGCCCGGCCGGCGAGGATCCGCGACTTCACCGGTGTCGCGTAGCCCGCCTCCCCGAGGACGCCCCGCGCGGAGATGCCCTTCTCCCGCAGGAGCGAGAGCAGCGCGCGCCCGTGCTCGTCTCTCCCGAGGACCCCGAACGGCAGGGGCGTCCCCCCGAGGGTGCGGATGTTGTGGACCGCGTTCGCGCCCCCGCCGAGCCGCACGTCGGTCGAGTCGTGCCGGAGGATGAGGACGGGCGCCTCCCGGCTGATCCGCTCCACGCGGCCGTAGACGAACTCGTCCGCCACGAGGTCGGCGATCACGAGCACCCGGCGCCCGCGGAAGCCGCGGACGATCGCCTCGAGACGGGCGCCGGCGCTCACTCGAGCTCCCGGCCGAGGATCCGCTCGACCGCCTCCAGGAGGTTCTCCGCCACGAGGTCGGGGGGCCTCGTCCACGTCGGCGAGAGGTGTGTGAGCTCGCCGAGGCCGTAGCCGCTCTTCACGAGGGCCCCGCGCGCGCCCACGCCCCAGGCGAGCTGGAGGTCCCCGTGGCGGTCCCCGACGACCCACGAGCGCGCGAGGTCCGCCCCGAGCTCGCGCTCGGCCCGGCGCAGCATGCCCGGCCGCGGCTTGCGGCAGTCGCAGTCGCGGCGCCAGGGCGGCGCGCCGACCGAAGGGTGGTGGAGGCAGGCGTAGACCGCGTCGAAGCGGGCCCCTCCCGCCTCGACCTCGTCCACGAGCCTTCTCTGGACCTCCTCGAACACCGACTCGGGGAAGTACCCGCGGGCGACGCCGGCCTGGTTGGTCACGACCACCGCCAGCCACCCCGCGCGGTTGATCGCGCGCACGGCGTCGACCGTCCACGGGTAGAGCCGGAAGCGGCTCGGGTGGTTGACGTAGCCCACCTCGTGGGAGAGCGTCCCGTCGCGGTCCACGAAGACGGCCGGCCGGCGCGGGGGCGTCACGACGCGAGAAGCTCCCGGGCGGCGGCGACGACCCGGTCGACGCCGACCTGCGTCATGCACCGGTGGTCGATCGGGCACTCCCGCAGGAGGCAGGGAGCGCACGGCGTCTGCTCGCGCACGACGCGGGAGAGCGGGGACTGCGGCGCCGTCTCCCGCCAGTCGGTCGAGCCGAACACCGCGACGGTGGGCGTGCCGAGGGCGGCCGCGAGGTGCATGGGGCCGGAGTCGTTGGTGAGGAGCAGGCGCAGGCGCGAGAGGACGCCGACGAGGTCGGCGAGCGTCGTCTCCCCGCAGAGCACCCGGGCCCCGGTGCGGAGCTGGTCGGCGATCGCCTCGCCGAGGGGCCGCTCCGGGGCGCTCCCCACGACCGCGACGCGCGCCCCCGTCTCGCGAGCCAGCAGCGCGGCCGCGGCCGCGAAGCGCTCGGGGAGCCATCGCTTGGCGGTGCCGTAGGAGGCGCCGGGGTTCACCCCGATCCAGGGGCCGCCGCCCAGGAGCGACTCGGCCCGCGCCGCCCACTCGGGCGGGCACGTGAGCGACGCGTCGGGTTCGCCCTCCACCGCGAGGCCCACGCCCTCCAGCATGGCCCGATAGTAGTACACCTGGCTGCGGCCCCGGACCCGCGCGGGGACGGGGCAGCTGCGTGTGAGCAGGACCGAGCGGCCGTCGGTCGCGTAGCCCCAGCGCTCGCTCACCCCCGCGCGCCACAGGACGAGGGCCGCCGCGAACGAGTTCGGGAAGAGGACGCCGATGTCGTGCCGGCCGCGCAGGGCGGCCACGTCCCGGGCGTGGCCCCCGCTCTGCGCGACGGCGTCGACGCCGGGGACCGCGCGGTACAGATCGGCCACCCACGGGCGGGCGAGGACCTCGAGCCGCGCGGTCGGGAAGCACCGCCGCAGGTCGCGCAGCGCGGGCAGCGAGAGCACGACGTCGCCCACCCAGTTCGGCGCGCGGACGAGGACGCGCTCGCTCCCGCTCACCGCAGCTCCCCCTCCCGGGGCTGCGTCTTCCATCTGCGGTGCAGCCACAGCCACTGCTCGGGCGTCTCGCGGATCCACCCCTCGACGATCGTCGCGAGGTGCTGGGTGAGGCCGGCCACGTCCTCGTCGCGCCGCCCGACCCCCGTCCACTCGACGGGGGGACCGTAGACCATGCGGTAGCGCCCGTTCGCCTGGAGGGTGCAGCGCACCGGCACGATGGCGCAGCCGGTCTTCAGCGCGACCGCCGCGGCCACCGTCGTCGAGCACGCGGGGCGGCCGAAGAAGCGGACGAAGATGCCGTCCTTCTCCTGCACGTTCTGGTCGATCACGATCGCGACGATCCCGCCCTCGCGGATCGTCCTCAGGACCTGGGCGAGGGCCTTCTGTTTGTAGATGACGCTGTTCCCGGTCGAGGTGCGCAGGGCCACGAGCCGCGCGTCGAGCAGGGGGTTGTCGAGCGGCCGCGCCACCGCGGCGATCGTGCCCACGTGGGGCACCGAGGCGATCGCCTGGAGCTCCCAGTTCCCGAGGTGAGCGGCCGGGCACACGACGCCGCGCCCGGCCGCTCGGGCGGCCTTCAGGTGCTCGACGCCCTCGAGGTCGCACCAAGCCAGCATCTCGTCGGCCGAGCGCCCCTGCATCCACAGCAGGTCGAGGAGCACCGCCCCGAAGTGGGCGTAGACGCCGCGAGCCGTCCGCCGCACGCGCTCCTCCTCCCACCCGGGGAACGCGCGGCGGAGGTTGTCCTCGGCGATCGCGAGGTGGCGCCGGTCGAGCGCGCCCCAGGTCCGGCCGAGGATGCGCCCGGCGGCGAGAACGGCCCGCCGGGGCAGGCGGCGCACGACCGCGGAGACGGCCGCCGCGAAGGCGGCTTCGAGCGCGTGGCGCCGCTCCTGTCTCAGGCGGCCCTCCCCGCCACGGCGAGCAGCCGCTCGCGCAGGCGCGGCTCGTTCTGGACGTGGGCCGCGACCCCGAGGACCGAGAGGCGGATCCCCGGGGGCGCCGCCCCCTCGAGACGCACCGCGTCCTTGGCGGTCGTGGCCACGGCGTCCGCCCCCGCCGCGCGCGCCCGCTCGGCCACCTCGCGGAGCTCTTCCTCGCGGAAGCGGTGGTGGTCGCGGAAGAAGGCGCGCCCGACGACCGCGCAGCCGCTCGCCGTGACGTCGTGCTCGAACCGCTCCGGCCGCGCGATCGCGGCGAGGAGGAAGGCGCGGGCGGGAGCAGGGACGGTCGCCCCGTCCGGCCCCGTCCACCCCGTGACGCGGCGGGCGACCCGCAGCGTCCGGGCCGGGCCGAGGCGCGCCTCGAGGGCCCGCAGCTCGTCCTCGCCGGCGGCCTCGAGCCGCGTGAGCAGCACGAGGTCGGCGCGAGCGAGCGCGGAGGGGTCCTCGCGCAGGCGGCCCGCGGGCAGCGGCGCGTCCTCCAGGTCCCGCACGTCGAGGCAGACGAGGTCGAGGTCGCGTTCGAGGCGCAGGTGCTGGAAGCCGTCGTCGAGGACGTGGACCCGGGGGCCGAAGCGGGCCTCGACCGCGCGCCCGACCGCGTCGCGCCGCGCTCCGACCGCGACCACGACCCCGGGCAGCGCCCGCGCCAGCATCACCGGCTCGTCCCCGGCCTCGCGCGGTCCGGCGAGGACGCGCGCGCCGTCGCTCACGACGAGGGCCTCCCCGCGAAAGCTCCCGCGGTACCCGCGGCTGAGGACGGCCACCTCCCGCCCCGCGTCGCGCAGGATCTCGGCCACGCGCAGCACGACCGGCGTCTTGCCGCTGCCGCCGACGCCGAGGTTGCCGACGCTGATCACGGGGCCGAGGAGGCGCCGGCGCGGGAGGAGGCGGCGGCGGTAGGCGGCGACGCGCAGCGCGGCGCCGGCGGCGAACGCCCGGCCCAGGAGCCGCCTCACGCGAGCAGCGAGCCGAGGGCGTCCGCGGTGCGGCTCACGGCGCCGCGGTTGCGCGAGACCAGCGCGCGGGCGCGCTCCCCGAGCCCCCGGCGCCGCTCGGGGTCGACGAGGAGGGCCGAGACCTCGCGGGCGAGCTCGTCCGGCGAGGCGACCTGGACGAGCGCGCCCTCGCCCCGGAACTGCTCGGCGATCTCCTGGAAGTTCTCCATGTGGGGCCCGACCACGACCGCGCGGCCGGCCACCGCCGGCTCGAGGATGTTGTGCCCGCCGGCGGGCACGAGGCTGCCCCCGACGAACACGACGCTCGCGAGCGCGTAGACCTGGGCGAGCTCGCCGAGGCTGTCGAGGAGGAGCACCTCCCCGTCGCGCCAGGCGAGGGGATCGAGGGCGCTGCGGCGCAGGCAGCGGAAGCCCGCCGCCTCGACGAGGGGAGCGACGGACGCGAAGCGCTCGGGGTGGCGGGGGGCCACGAGCAGCCGCGCCCGCGGCACCCGCTCGCGCACGCGGTGGAAGGCGGCGAGGACGAGCTCCTCCTCGCCGCCGACCGTGCTGCCCGCGACCCAGAGGGGGCGCGGCTCCGCCCCGCCCTGGATGAGCCGCGCGAGCCGCTCGGGCAGGCGCCCCGGCTCGACCGCGTCGTACTTGAGGTTGCCCGTCACCTGCACGCGCTCGGGAGGGGCCCCGAGATCGCGGGCGCGCTCGGCGTGGACCTCGCCCTGCATGAGGAAGAGGTCGACCTCGGAGAGGACCGGGCGCAGGAGCCGCTTCACGCGGCGGTAGCGGGGGAAGGAGCGCGGCGAGAGCCGCCCGTTCACGAGGGCGACCCGTGTCCCGCGCCGGCGCGCCTCGTGGATCAGGTTCGGCCACAGCTCGGTCTCGACGAGCACGAGGAGCGAGGGGTTGAGCACGTCGAGCGCGGAGCGCACCGGGTGCGGGAAGTCGAACGGCGCGTAGAACAGCCCGTCGACGCCGCGGACGCTCTTGCGGGCGACCTCGTTGCCCGTCATCGTCGTGGTGGAGAGGAACAGGCGGTGCCGCGGGAACCGCTCGCGCAGGACGGGGACGAGGGGGCGGGCGGCGAGGACCTCTCCCACCGACACCGCGTGGATCCAGATCGAGCGGTCGCCGTCCACGTTGAGGTAGACCGGCAGGCGACCCATGCGCTCCCGGAACGTCCGCAGGTATTTCCCGCTCGAGCGCCCCTTCCAGAGGAACCAGGGTAGGGCGACGAGCGCGCCGACCGTCAACAGGAGGGAGTAAAGGATGTGCACGCGCTCTTCTGCGGGCCCTCGGCCCGACCGTCCGCCCGCAAGTATAACGTCAGAAACCACGAAGGGGCTGCGAACCACCAATCCGCCCAAAGTGGCAGGAATCGTGCAGCGCAACCGGCAGACGGGTTTCGGGCGCGCAAGGATTGCGTCGGGCCGTGACCCTCAGGAGGACTGTACCCATGGCGATGAAGATCGTGGCCGAGTGCATCAGCTGCGGCGCGTGCGAGCCCGAGTGCCCCAACCAGGCCATCACGGCCGGCGACTCCATCTACGTCATCGATCCCGAGAAGTGCACCGAGTGCGTGGGCGCCTACGACAACCCGCGCTGCATCGAGGTCTGCCCGGTCGACGGCTGCATCGTCGTCGACCCCGACCACACCGAGTCGAAGGACGAGCTCCAGGCCAAGTACGCGAAGCTGCACTGACGCTCCGCTCCTGGGCGATGCCCCGCTCGTGCGGGCATCGCCCAGGTCCTCGAAAGCCCTGTCGAAGGCCGGCCCTTCAGGAATGCCCGCCCGAGAGCCTCGGAGAGCAACAGCGCGGGGACGAGGCCACCCCTGACGCCCACGGCTTCTTCCTGCTTCCTTTGATCTGGGGGGTGCTTCGCACCCCCCCAGGACCCCCCGCTTGCTGTCATCTCGTGGCAGCTCGTCAGTCCCGTTCCCGCAGGTCGAAGGTCTGGCCCGTGCGCACGAGCCGGATCGTGAGCCGATCCGGCCCTCTCGCGTCCACCAGCACCACCGGCCCCTTCCCCACCACCTCGGCCCGGCGCCCGCCGGTGACCAGGATCGCCGTATCCTCGTCGATCCCCACCCCGCGCTCCCCGGGGTGGGCGAGCACGAGCCCGAACAGCCGATTCTGCCGCTGGCGCCTCACGAAGTGCTGGTCCACGATCGCGCCCGGGAGAAGGCCGAGGCCGGGCCGCACCTCGACGCGGCTCCCGTCGATCACGGTGAAGTCGCCCTCGCCGGTGATCATCCGCGCCGACATCACGGCCGCCCCCGCGCTCGTCCCCCCGAACACGACGCCCGCCGCGAAACGCTCCTTCACCGCGGCCAGCAGCTCCGCGTCGGAGAGCGCGTCCATGATCCGGGACTGGTCCCCGCCGCCGAAGAAGACGCCCGTCGCGGCGCGGAGCGCTCGGAGCGCCTCCTCCCGGCGCTCGGGATCGAGGGGCAAGGCCCGCCCCTTCTCGTCGAGCACGGCGTGCGGGCCGCAGGAGGCCGCGCCGGGGCCATGAGGGCGGATCTCCTCGAGGAGGGCGGCGCAGCTCTCCGCGGGCTCCCCGCTCGCCCACGGGAGAACGAGGATGCGCGCGGCGGGCCCGCCCGCCCACTCGACGAAGCGCGCGAGGGCCTCCGGGGGGCGCTCCCCCCCGCCGACGATCACGAGGCGGGTCTCGGCGCCGGACGCCGCAGAGCCCGCAGGGAGAAGCAGCACCAGCAGGAGGACGAGGGCGCGGAGGGCTCGGCTCATGGGGTCAAGCTTGGGCCAGCGGTGAGGGGGCTTGCAAGCCGGGCCGAGGAGTGGCTAACTCGGGCAGCGGGGGAGCGAAGATGAGACCGGCCCTGATCGTGCACGGCGGGTGCGGCACGCCGCCTCCGGGCGAGGAGGGCCCGCGCAGCGCCGCCTGCGAGCGCGCGGCGGACGCCGGCTGGGGCGTCCTCGCCCACGGCGGGTCGGCCCTCGACGCCGTCGAGGCCGCGGTCCGCGCGCTCGAGGACGAGCCGCTGCTCAACGCCGGCACCGGGGCCTACCTCCAGGCCGACGGGGTCGCGCGGCTCGACGCGAGCCTCATGGCCGACGACGGCCGCGCGGGGGCGGTCGCCCAGGTGCCGCTGCTCCCCCACCCGGTGACCCTCGCCCGCTACCTGCTCGAGCAGGACGCCCACGTAATGCTGGCCGGGCCCGAGGCTCTCGTCCTCGCCGCGCGGCTCGGCCACCCGGTCGGCGTCGGGGCGACGCCCGCCAAGATCGCCTACTGGCAGGAGCGTCTCGACGACGCCTGCCGGCGCCTCGACTACGCGGCCATGGCGCGCGCGTGGAAGGCGGAGAACCCGCGCCTCGGCACCGTGGGCTGCGTCGCCCTCGACGAGCGCGGGCGGCTCGCCGCGGGCACGTCGACGGGGGGCACCGGCCAGTGCTATCCCGGCCGCGTGGGCGACACGCCGGTCATCGGCGCGGGCACGTACTGCACGCCGCGCGTCGGCGTCTCGATGACCGGGGTCGGCGAGCGGATCCTCGTGAAGCTCGCGGCGAAGCGCCTCGCCGACCTCGCCGGCGACGGCGTGCCGCTCGACGAGGCGGCCCGCCGGGTCCTCGACGAGGTCGGGCCCGGGGCCGGGCTCGTGGCCCTCGGGTCGGACGGCGAGGTCGTCGAGCGGCGCAACACGGCGTTCATGGCCGCGGCGAGACGCACGGCCTGAGGGCGGCGATGGTCCTCGACTGGCTCTCGCGCACCGGCCGGCCCCCGAGCGTCGACGAGCTCGTCGAGAGAGGCAGGTACGCCCAGGCGGCAACGGCGCTGCGCGCGAGCTTCGAGGGCCGCAGCCCCACCCTCGCCGAGCGGCTGCGCCTCGCGGACATCCTCGTGCTCGCCGACCGCGGGGACGAGGCCCTGCCGATCCTGCTCGGGGTCGCGGACGAGCTCGCCCGCTACGGCTTCCACGACCGCGCGCTCGAGGCGCTGCGGCGCGCCGACGCGGTCTCGCCCGGGCATGCCGACGTGCGGGAGCGCTTCGAGTCGCTGGCCCGCGCCGCGCGGGCCCGGATCGCCGCGGCCGAGGCGGCCGCCCGGCGGCCCGAGGAGAAGACCGACCCCTGGGTGCAGGGCGCGCCCGCGAGGCGACCGGCGCGACCGGAGGATCCCGGTCGGGAGGCGCTCGCGGTCGACAAGGAGCTGCTCGCCTTCGTGCGCGGCCTCGGGGAGCGCGCCGCGGCCGGCGGGCGTCCGACCCTCGCCTCCGCCCTCTTCGCCGACATCCAGCAGTACCTCTTCCGCCGCGTGTCCCCGGGCCTGCGCCGCCGCCGGGTCGAGGCGGGCGGGATCGTCGTGAGCGAGGGGGACCCCGGGGACAGCGTCTTCCTCATCGCCGAGGGCGGCGTGCGCATCGTGGTGGTGGGGGGCCACGGCCGGCCGTTCGACATCCGCCAGCTCGGGAGGGGCGACTTCTTCGGGGAGGTGGCGGCTCTCTCGGGGCGGCCGCGCACGGCCACGGTCATCGCCATGACCGACTGCGATCTGCTCGAGATCGAGCGGGAGGCGCTCGAGCGGCTCCTCGACGCGCGGCCGCAGGCGCGAGCGATCCTCGAGGGGGCGCGGGAGACGCGGGCCGAGAGCGCGGAGGAGGCGGCGGTTCGGTCGCTGCCCGGGGAGGCGAGCCCGGAGCGGGCGGCGGCGGTCCTCGCCGCGCACTTCGGCGGCTCCGCGTGGAGCCCGCGGGTGCGCCTGCACTTCGCGAAGCTCATGCTCGACGCGGGCCAGGAGAACGACGCCCTCGCCGTCATCGCCGGGGTCGCCGAGGAGATGGCGGCGGCCGGGCACTCGGACACCGCGATCGCCATGCTCAAGAAGGTGGACCAGATCCGCCGGCGCGACGCGGGGGCGGCGGTGCCCCGGGTCTCCCGCGCGGCCTCCGAGGCGGCCTTCCGGGTCTGGGTGAGCTCGCTCGCCCAGGGGACGGACGCGCTACTGCGCGCGGCCGCGACCCCCGCCGAGCAGGAACAGGCACACCGCCGCGGCGACGGCTAGGGCGGCCGCCTCCCCCCCGAGCCCCCCCAGCCGGGGGTCCATCGCCTTCGGCGCGAGGCCCCCCGCCACGAGGCCTGCGACCACGACGCCGGCCAGACCCTCCCCCGCCACGAGCCCCGACGCGGCGAGCACCCCGGGATCGCTCTCGCCCTCGCCGCGCGGCGGGCGCCCGCGCTCGGCGAGCGCGCGCACGCAGCCGCCGACGTAGAGCGGCGCCATGGTGGCGAGCGGCAGGTAGACCCCGATCGCGAAGGCGAGGCCGGACACGCCGCACAGCATCGCGCCGACGGAGAGGCCGGCCCCGGTCAGCACGAGGCCCCAGGGCAGGGCCCCGGAGAGGACGCCCTCGATGATCGTCTTCATCAGCGTGGCCTGGGGCGCCGGGATCTCCCGCGAGCCGAACTCGTAGGCGCGGCCGAGGAGGAGCACGGTCGCCGCCACCGCCCAGCAGGCGAACGCCGCCCCGATCACCTGGCCGAGCTGCTGGCGCGCGGGCGTCGCCCCCACCAGCCAGCCCGTCTTGAGGTCCTGCGAGATGTCGCCCGCCTTGCTCGCCGCGATCGCCACGATCGTGCCCACGGTGAGCACGCCCGCCCGGGCCCCCGCGTCGACCCAGCCCGCGGCGGCGAAGATCGAGGCGGTGCCGAGCAGAGTCACGAGCGCGATGCCCGAGGTCGGCTGGGAGGACACCCCGACGATCCCCACGATCCGCGCGGCCACGGTCACGAAGAGGACGCCGAAGACGCCGACCCCGGCGGCGAGGACCGCTCGCTGCAGGGGCGCCATGTCGCCCGCGAAGACGCCGGGGACGAGGCCGGCCACGAGCACCACCGCCGCGACGCCCCCGAACACGAACGCCGGGGGCAGGTCGCGGTCGGTCCGCTCGACCGCTCCCCCGCCGCCCGCCCCGTCGCGGCGCAGGCCGCGCGCCACCGCGAGGAACGCGCCCGCCATCGTGGGCAGCCCGCGCAGGACGGTCAGGATCCCCGCCGCGGCCACCGCCCCCGCCCCCACGTAGCGCACGTAGCGGGACCAGATGTCGCCGGCGCTCATCTCCGAGACGAGCCGCTCGGTCTCCGGGTAGAGGGGGGAGGACAGGCCCGCCCCGAGCCAGGCGATGAGCGGCGTGAGGGTCACCGCCGAGACGAGCGCCCCGGCCACGCACACCGCGGCCTGGCGATAGCCGAGGATGTAGCCGACGCCGAACAGCGCGGGGGCCACCTCGAGCGCGAGCTCCGCCTTCGGAAGCACGGGCAGCGCCGCGTGGAGCTCGCCGGGCACGAGGTACGCGAGCGAGACGAGGAGCTTCACCGCCGCCCCCACCGCCATCCCGCGGAAGATCCACGCGCTGCCCCCCGCGGCGCGCCCCGCTTGCTCGCTGGTCGCCCGCAGCACCTCCGCACAGGCGGTGCCCTCGGGGTACGGCAGCTCGTCGTGCGCCTTCACGATCAGCAGCCGGCGCAGCGGGATCATGGCCGACAGGCCGAGCAGCCCGCCGAGGAAGGCGAGCGTCACCACCTGGAGGTACGGGGGCGCCATGCCCCAGAGGAAGAGGGCGGGGATGGTGAAGATCGTGCCGGTCGCGAGCGACGTCGAGGCGGAGGCGACCGTCTGCGAGAGGTTCGCCTCGAGGATCGTCCCGCCCCTGCGCATGAGACGGAACGCGGCGACCGTCATCACCGCGGCCGGGATCGAGGCGGAGACGGTCATCCCCACCCGCAGGCCGAGGTAGGCATTGGCGGCGCCGAAGACGATCCCCAGCACGACGCCGGTGAGGACGGCCTTCAGGGTGAACTCGGCGGTCGTCTCGGGCTCGGACATGCGGCGGATCATGGCCCAGCCCGAGCGCGCGGCGCAACGCGGCCGGCGCCAGCTCCCGCCGGGTCAGACCGCCCGGGTCGGCTCAGCTCCTCCTGAACGCGTGGGCCGTCTCGATCGCGGCACGCAGGCCGTCCCAGCGCGGGCTTGGCACGGTGCAGTCGGCGCCAAGGATGAACCGCTCGGGCGCCTCGCGCAGGACGGCCTCCGCCGCGGCGCGGATCTGCTCGTCCGTGCCCGTCGCGATCACCCCCTTGCGGTCCAGCCCCCCCATGATGGGCCGGCCGAAGAGGCGCGCCAACTCGCGCAGGGGCACCGCCCCGGAGGCGAGGCGGGGGCTGCAGCTCACGACGTGCCCGGGGTAGCGCTCGAAGGGCGACAGCGCCGCGTACGGCGCCTCGTAGTCGCACACGTGGAGGATGTTGAAGTCGCAGGTGGCGTCGATCTCGCGCAGGAGCCGCAGGTCGTGCGGCATGACGTGCTTCTCGAAGGTCGACGCGTCGCGGAACGTGCCCTGCTCGCCGCCCTGGGTCGAGGCGTAGAAGCCGTCGACGCCGAGGTTGCGGCACTCGCGCACGAAGCCGAGCAGGCTCTCGCCGACGACGTCGAGCCCGCGCTCGACCGCACCGGGGTTCTCGTCCATCTGCCGCCGCAGCGCGTCGCGGCCGACGGTGTGGCCCGCGCACATGAAGGCGGAGTAGAGCGTGACGAGCACGAGCGCCTCCCCGCGCGCGGCCTTCACGAGGCCCTCCACTACCTCGAGCTGCGGCCGGTAGAAGTCGAGACCGTAGCGGGGCATCGCCCTCCAGTCGCGCGGATCGCGGATCTCGGCGATCGGCGGAAACGTCCGCTCGTACTGGACCTTCACGAAGTCCATCCCGGTGAAGCGGAAGTACTCGAGGTGCTTCTCGACCGCGGGCGTCCCGAAGTGGTGGGCCGCGTCGAAATGGGTGAAGAAGGCGGCGGGCACGTGGCCCGGCCCGGGGCCTCCGTCCCGGAGGCTCAGCATCGCCGCGCGCCGGTCCGTCCCCGCCGGCTGGGCGCGGGCGGCGGCGGCCGCGGCCGCCATCCCCAGGGTCGCCACGAACTGCCGTCGGCTGACGCGGTCGTCCATCGCCCCCTCCCTCAGCTCGCGCGCAGCAGCTCGAGCATCTTGCGGTCGAGCTTCATCCCTCGGTAGCTCTCGTACCGAACGTCGGCGCGTTCGCTGTCCAGGACCCCGAAACCGCCCCGCAGGTTCCACAGGGCCCAGCCCCAGCCGGCCTCCTTCCACAGGGCGAGGTCGTCGGCCATCCACGCGAGGGCCACGGCGTGGGGCGTTCGGTTGAAGCAACCCCACTCGCCGACGTGGACCGCCACGCCCTTCTCCGCGAGGCGCCGCCAGGGCTCGATCAGCTCCCTCCGCAGGCGCTCCTTGTCCCACGTCGTCCCCTTGTCGTCCCGGAGCGGCCAGGTCGGCACGGCGAAGGTCTCGAACTCCTCCTTCGGCACCCAGGTCGCGGTGTAGTGGCTCACCGCCTTCGGCAGGTAGCCCCGTGTGCTCTGCACGACGCCGAGCTCCGCGATCTCCATCACCGGGGTCTGGCCGATGTTCAGCCCGTCGGCGAAGATCAGACGCCCGGGGTCCTTCTCGCGGATCCCGGCCACCAGCGCGCGCACGATCTCCTCGTAGCGCTCGAAGAGGTAGCCCTCGTACGGCTTCACCCAGGGCGGCTCGTTGACGAGGTCGAAGCTGAGTCGGCGGCTCGGGATCCCCCGGTAGCGCTCGGCGAACACCTGCCAGTGGAAGACAGCCGCGGCGAGCGCCCGGTCCCGCTCGGCCCGCCGGCCGGAGAAGAGGTCGGCCGGCTCGAGGTCGCGCCCGTTGATGCAGTAGCCGGGGATGCGGTGGAAGTTGATGTTGACGTGGATGCCGTACTGGCGACCGAGCTCGACCGCGCGGTCGATCTGCAGCAGGGGCTCCTCCCGCACGAGCGACCAGTCGTCGCGGCTCCCCCAGGCCCAGTAGGCCAGGGGAAGCCGGACGAAGTCGAACCCCCACTCCGCCATCGCCTCGAAGTCCTTCTCCTCGTAAGCGGGCCCGTCGTAGGGGTGCGCCGGGGAGGCGAAGCGCCCCTGGAGGTTGAAGCCACGCCAGCGGGGGATCCGTCCCGGCGTCGGCTCCTCGTCGCCGGCGCGCGCCGAAGCGGTCGCCGCCACCGCCCCGAGCGCCGCCAGGTTCCGCACGAAATCGCGTCTGCGCATCGCTCGCCTCTCGTTCCCCGGGGCCGACTATACTCCGGGCGCCGGATCGTCCCGGAGGCGCCATGTCGCGCATTCCTCTCGCCGTCGTCCTCGTGCTGCTCGGCGCCCCGGCCGGCCCCGCGGCGGCACAGCCGCCCTCCCCCCCGCTCGGCGCGCCCGCGCGGGCGGCCCTGGCGGACGAGCTCGACGCCTACTTGCGGACGCACGTGCTCGAGCCCCGCTTCCCGCGCTGCGTCGACCGGGAGCGCGGCGGCTTCCACGTGGCCTACGGGCGCGACTGGTCGCCGCAGCCCGACCGCTCCCGCTTCGTCGTCTACCAGGCCCGCGTCACCTGGACGGCGGCGACCGTGGCGCGCCTGCGGCCTGCCCTCCGCGACGAGCACCTCGCGTATGCCCGGCACGGCGTGCGCTACCTCGCCGACGTCGTGTGGGACCGCGCGCACGGCGGCTTCCACACGCACGTCGACCCGCAGGGCCGTCCCCTCGCGGACGAGGAGGCCGCGCCCCGCCCCGTCTACGGCCAGGCCTTCGCCGTCTACGCCCTCGCCGCGGCGCACGCGGCGACCGGCGAAGCGGAGCCCCTCGATCTGGCGAAACGGGGCTGGCGGTGGATCGAGGACCGGTATCGCGACGAGCTCGGCCCCGGCTACCGCAGCGCGGTG
Source organism: uncultured Acidobacteriota bacterium (assembly GCA_964561785.1). Taxonomy (GTDB): domain Bacteria; phylum Acidobacteriota; class Vicinamibacteria; order Fen-336; family Fen-336; genus DATBSL01. The sequence goes on from CAZLRF010000002.1 coordinate 96,213, forward strand.
AGGGCGGACGGCCGGCCGCTCCCGGTGCCCCCCGAGGACCGGGTCGACGGGCCCCGCGCGATCGACAGCCTGGCCCACCACCGGACGATGAACGACCACATCCACCTGCTCGAGGCGTACTCCGAGCTGCTGCGGTCGTGGCCGGACCCCGCGCTGCGCGCGAGCACGGAGGGGCTGCTCGCGTTCGTGCGCGACCGGCTGTTCGTCGAGCCCGGCTGCCTCTACGTCGCCCTGCGCCCCGACGGGAAGCCGGTTCCCGCGCCCGTGTCCTTCGGCCACGACGTCGAGACGGCCTTCCTCATGGTCGAGGCCGAGGAGGCGCTCGGTCGCGAGCCGTCCGCGGCCACCCTGAGGGCGGCGCGGATGCTCGTCGACCACGCGCTCGCCCTCGGCTACGACCCCGCGCGCGGCCAGCTCTTCGAGCACGGCAGCGCCTACGGTCCGCCCGTCGACCGCTCGATCCAGTGGTGGGCGCAGTTCGAAGCCTTCCACGCGTTCCAGCTCATGGACGAGCTGTTCGGCCGCGAGGACGGGCGCTACCGCGAGGCGTTCGCGAAGGCCTGGGCGCTCGCCCGTGACGCGTTCGCCGACCCGCAGCACCCGGGCGTCTGCCCGCAGGTGGACGAGCGCGGCGAGGTCGACTGCGCCTCGAAGAGCCACAACTGGTTCGCGAGCTACCACACGGCGCGCGCGCTTCTGTTCACGGCGGACCGCCTGCGGAAGTAGCGCCGCGAGCGGCGCACGCGGGGCGCGGGTCATGAGCCCACCCGCTGGACGTCACAACCGGGCCAAATGCCTGTGACACACCTAGTTCGCTTGGCCCACGGGGCATGGGCCGGCCGTTTCTTGTGCCCCGCGACGGCCGTGGGCTAGACTGCCGGTTCGATCCATACGGAGAGAGAGGCGAGATGGCAATCAAGGTTGGGATCAATGGGTTCGGCCGGATCGGGCGCCTGGTGTTCCAGGCCCTCTGTGACCAGGGCCTCCTCGGCAAGGAGATCGACGTCGTGGGCGTCGTCGACATCTCCACCGACGCCGACTACTTCGCGTACCAGATGAAGTACGACTCGGTGCACGGCCGCTTCAAGCACCCGCTCGGGGCGAAGAAGAGCAGCCCCTCCGCCGAGGGCAACGACGTCCTCGTGGTCGGCGGCGACGAGGTGAAGTGCATCATGGCGGCGAAGGACCCGAGCCAGCTCCCGTGGAAGGAGCTCGGGGCCGAGTACATCATCGAGTCGACCGGCCTCTTCACCGACGGCGAGAAGGCCAGGGGCCACATCGCGGCCGGGGCGAAGAAGGTCATCATCTCGGCCCCCGGCAAGGGCGGGGTGAAGACGCTGCTGATGGGCGTCAACCACGAGGAGTACGACCCGAAGCAGCACGACGTGGTCTCGAACGCCTCCTGCACGACGAACTGCCTCGCCCCCGTGGTGCACGTGCTGCTCAAGGAGGGCGTCGGGATCGAGACGGGCCTCATGACCACGATCCACAGCTACACCGCGACCCAGAAGACGGTGGACGGCCCCTCCAAGAAGGACTGGCGCGGCGGCCGCGCGGCGGCGATCAACATCATCCCCTCCTCGACCGGCGCCGCGAAGGCGGTGGGCGAGGTGCTCCCGGCCACGAAGGGCAAGCTCACCGGCATGTCCTTCCGCGTGCCGACGCCGAACGTGTCGGTGGTCGACCTCACCTTCCGCGCCGCGAGGGACACGTCGATCGAGGAGATCGACGGCCTCATGAAGAAGGCGAGCGAGACCTACCTCGAGGACATCCTCGGCTACTGCGACGAGGAGGTCGTCTCGACCGACTTCATCCACGACGCGCGCTCGTCGATCTACGACTCGCTCGCCACGCTCCAGAACAACCTGAAGGGCGAGAAGCGCTTCTTCAAGGTCGTGTCCTGGTACGACAACGAGTGGGGCTACTCGAACCGCTGCATCGACCTGCTCCGCTACATGGCGAAGAAGGACGGCGCGAAGTAGCGCCGCGGCCCTCCCCGGGGAGCCGCCCCGGGATTCCCTGGGGGCGGCCCGCTTCGGGCCGCCCCTTTCCGCGAGAACGAGAAGACACGGGGACAGGACAATGGCCAAGCTCTTCATCGAGGACCTCGACCTGCGGGGCAAGCGCGTCCTCATGCGGGTCGACTTCAACGTGCCGGTCAAGGACGGCAAGGTGGACAACGACAAGCGCCTGCGCGCCTCGCTGCCCTCCATCCGCTACGTGCTCGACGAGGGCGCGAGCCTCGTGCTCATGAGCCACCTCGGCCGCCCGGACGGGCAGAAGGTCGCCAAGTACTCCCTGAAGCCGGTGGCGGAGGCGCTGTCGGGCCTCCTCGGCAAGCCGGTGAGGTTCCTCGACGACTGCGTCGGCCCCGAGGTCGAGGCGGCCTGCGCCGCGCTCCGCCCGGGCGAGGTCGCCCTCCTCGAGAACCTGCGCTTCCACATCGAGGAGGAGGGAAAGGTCAAGAAGGAGGACGGCTCCTCGGTCAAGGCGGACCCCGCGGCGGTCGCGGCCTTCCGCGCCTCGCTGACCAGGCTCGGCGACGTCTACGTGAACGACGCGTTCGGCACCGCGCACCGGGCCCACTCGTCGATGACCGGGGTCTCGCTCGAGAAGCGCGCGGCCGGCTACCTGATGAAGAAGGAGCTCGATTTCCTCGGCGACGCGGTGAACGACCCGCGCCGGCCCTTCGTCGCGATCATCGGCGGGGCCAAGGTCTCCGGGAAGATCGACGTGATCTCGTCGCTCCTGCCGAAGGTGGACACGCTGATCATCGGCGGCGGCATGGCCTTCACGTTCTACAAGGCGCAGGGCAAGCAGGTCGGCGGCTCGCTGGTCGAGGACGACCGGATCGAGATGGCGAAGGATCTGCTCGCCAAGGCCGGCGACAAGCTCGTTCTGCCCGTCGACACCGTGGTCACCGACGTGTTCGACTTCGACGAGCGCAAGGTCGGGACGCTGAGGACCGTTGGGTGGGACCAGATCGGCCCGAAGGACATCGGCGTCGACATCGGCGAGGCCACCCGCGCGAAGTTCGCCGACATCGTGAAGGGGGCGAAGACGGTCGTCTGGAACGGCCCGATGGGGGTCTTCGAGATCGCCGACACCGCGAAGGGCACGCTGGCCGTCGCCAACGCGCTGGCCGACGCGACCGCCCACGGGGCGATCACGGTGGTGGGCGGGGGCGACTCCGTGTCCGCCATCGAGAAGAACGGCCTCGCCGACAAGGTCACCCACGTCTCGACCGGCGGCGGCGCCTCGCTCGAGTTTCTCGAGGGCAAGGACCTGCCCGGCGTCACGTACCTCAGCGACAAGTAGGAGCCATCACGACATGCGAAGGAAGCTGATCGCCGGCAACTGGAAGATGTACAAGACGGCGGCGGAGGCGGTGGCCCTCGTCGAGGAGATCAAGAAGGGCCTGGCCGGGGCCCCGGGCGACGTGCTGGTGGCGCCGCCCTTCACGTCGCTCGTCGCGGTGGTGGCCGCGGCGAAGGGCAGCCCGATCGCGGTGGCCGCCCAGAACATGCACTTCGAGAAGGAGGGCGCGTTCACGGGCGAGGTGTCGGCGGCGATGCTCGAGGACCTCGGCGTCACCCACGTCATCCTCGGCCACTCCGAGCGCCGCCAGTACTTCGCGGAGACCGACGAGGGCGTCGCGAAGAAGACGAAGGCCGCCCTCGACGCCTCTCTCACGCCGATCTCGTGCGTGGGCGAGACGCTCTCCGAGCGCGAGGCCGGCCGGACGATGGACGTCGTGAAGCGGCAGACGGACGCGATCCTGAACGCGGTCACCGCCGAGGAGGCGACGCGGGTCGTGATCGCCTACGAGCCGGTGTGGGCGATCGGCACCGGCAAGGTGGCGACGCCCGAGCAGGCCCAGGAGGTGCACGCGTTCATCCGCCTGCGGATCGGGGCCGTCCACGGCAGGGCGGTGGCCGAGGCCGTGCGCATCCTCTACGGCGGCAGCGTCAAGCCCGACAACGTCAAGGGCCTCATGACGCTGCCCGACGTGGACGGCGGCCTCGTCGGCGGCGCCTCGCTCAAGGCCGACTCGTTCCTCAAGCTCGTCCACTACGACGAGCAGTAGCGAGCGCCTTGACCCCGGCCGGGGTGCGCATTACCATGTAGTGCATGGCGCGAAAGACCGAGGTCTACACCTGGCGGGTGTCGCCGGCGCTCAAGGCGGGGCTCGAGGAGGCGGCCCGCGCCGAGGAGCGGACGGTCGCCCAGGTGCTCGACGAGATCGTCGCCGAGCACCTGCGGTCCGGGAGAGGGCGCGACCCCGGAGAAGCCGCGCGGCAGCGCCGGCTGCACCAGCGGGCGGCCGCTTTCGCCGGCTGCATCGCGAGCCGGAACCCGCGGCGCGCGGAGAGGGTGCGGGAGCTGGTGCGTGCGAGGCTGCGAGGTGCGGGCCGTGCCCGCTAGGGCGCTCGCGGACACGGGGGCGCTCCTCGCCTACCTCGACCGCTCGGACCGTTGGCACGACCGCTGCCGCGAAGCCTTCGGCCAGCTTCGCCTCCCGCTCGTCACGACCACCGCGGTCATGACCGAGCTGTTCCACCTCGTCGGGGACGACCGGCGGGAGAGGGAAGCGGCGTGGGGCTTCGTGCGCTCGGGGGCGGTGAGCCTGGCACCGGTGCTCGACTCGGATCTGCCCGCGATCGAGGCCCTGATGGGCCGCTACCACGACCGGCCGATGGACTTCGCGGACGCGACGCTCGTCCACGTGGCCGAGCGGGACTCGATCGCCACGGTGTTCACCGTCGACCACGACGACTTCGAGACCTACCGTATCAACGGTCGCAAGCGCTTTCGGATCCTGCCGCCCCGGTGAACGGGAGCGCTCTGCCTGCTGGAGGCCGACATGCTGCCGCTCCTCCTCCTCTCCGCCGCCGCGCACGCCCCGCTCGCGCTCCACCCCGACGACCCGCGCTACTTCTTCTTCCGCGGGAAGCCGACCGTGCTCGTCACGTCGGGCGAGCACTACGGGGCCGTCCTGAACCTCGACTTCGACTACGTCCGTTACCTGGACACGCTCGCCGCGGACGGCCTCAACCACACCCGGCTGTTCTCCGGCACCTATCGCGAGGTGGCCTCCTCCTTCGGGATCACCGACAACACCCTCGCCCCGAAGCCCGGCCGCTACGTCGCCCCCTGGGCCCGCAGCGCCGAGCCGGGCGATTTCGACGGAGGGATGAGGTTCGACCTCTCGCGTTGGGACGAGTCGTACTTCCGCCGCCTCCGGGACTTCATGGCCGAGGCCGGGAGGCGGGGAGTGGTCGTCGAGCTGAACCTGTTCTGCCCGTTCTACGAGGAGGTGCTCTGGGAGGCGAACCCCATGAACGCCCGCAACAACGTGAACGGCGTCGGGAGGGTCCCGCGCGACGAGGTCTACACGCTCAAGCATGCCGACCTCACCGCCGTCCAGGAGGCGGTGGTCCGCAAGATCGTGACGGAGACGAACGCGTACGACAACCTCTACTTCGAGGTCGCGAACGAGCCCTACTTCGGCGGGATCACCCTCGAGTGGCAGCACCACGTCGCGAAGCTGATCGCCGACACCGAAGCTCGCCTCCCGCGCCGCCACCTCGTGTCGATGAACGTCGCGAACGGCTCGGCGAGGGTCGAGAGCCCGAGCCCCCACGTCTCGATCTTCAACTTCCACTACGCGACGCCCCCGGACGCGGTGGCGGCGAACGCGCACCTGCGGGGCGTCATCGGCGAGAACGAGACCGGCTTCCGGGGCAAGGAGGACGTCATCTACCGGACGGAGGGCTGGGTCTTCCTCCTCGCCGGCGGCGGCCTCTACAACAACCTCGACTACTCGTTCACCCCGGCCCACCCCGACGGCACGTTCCTCGACTACGCCTCGCCGGGCGGCGGAAGCCCGGCGCTGCGGCGGCAGCTCGGGACGCTCCGGCGCTTCCTCGACTCGTTCGACTTCGTGCGGATGAGGCCTCGTCCCTCCGTGGTCTCGGCGCCCGCCGGGCTCGCGGTCCAGGCCCTCGTCGAGGAGGGGCGGCAGTACGCGGTCTACCTCCACGCCCCGGTCGGCGAGGGGAGCTTCGCCGCGCGCTGGACCGGACGGCTCGCCCCCCCGGCCAGCGGGACCTACCGGATCACGACCGTCTCGGACGACGGCGTCCGGCTCTGGCTCGACGGGAGGCTCGTGATCGAGAACTGGACCGACCACGCGCCCGCCGAGGACCACGCCACGGTCGCCCTCGAGGCGGACCGGCCGGTCGAACTCCGGCTCGAGTACTACCAGGGCGGCGGCGGCGCCACCTTGCGCCTGAAGTGGATGCGTCCGGACGGCGTCGTGGAGGTGATCCCGCAGGAGAGCCTGCGGACGCCGGACGGGTCGGCGGCGGGTCTTCGCGGGGAGTACTTCGAGGGGCGCTCGTTCGACGAGCCCGAGGCCGTCCGCCTGGACGCGCGGCTCGACCTCGCGTGGCCTCCGGCTCCCCGCCCGATCCCCCGCCCGGCCGTCCCGCGGACGGTCGAGGTCTCGCTCGACCTGCCGGCCGGACGCTACGCGGTCGAGTGGCTCTCTCCGAAGACCGGGACCCTCACCCCGGGCGAGCCGTTCGACCACCCGGGAGGCCGCAAGCCGTTGACTCACCTCGCCTTCGACGAGGACCTGGCCCTGGCCGTCCGGGCGCGGTGAGGAGCGCAGGAGTCAAGATTCAAGATCTGACCCCGGTCTGCTAGACTCTGCGTTTGCGCGTCCCCGGGAAGGGGCGCCAGACAGAAATACAGAAACGAGGATCGGCGGCGGACATGGCTTTCCTGTACTACCTGGTCGTCTTCCTTCACGTCGTGGCGTGCCTGTTCCTGATCGCGGTCGTCCTGCTCCAGCAGGGCAAGGGGCAGGACCTGGCGAGCGCGTTCGGCGGCGGCGGCACGCAGACCGCCTTCGGGCCCCGCGGCTCCGCCACCGTGCTCTCCCGCGCGACCACGATCCTCGCCGGCCTGTTCATGGTGACGAGCCTGACGCTGTCGCTCCTGCGACCCACGCGCAGCGGGGTCCTCGACCAGGTCCCGGCCGCCACGTCGACGCCCGCGCCGGCGGCCACGGCCGCCCCGGCGAGCCTGCCCCCGGCGCCCGCGGCCCCGGCCGAGGCGCCCGCGGCCGCGCCCTCCCCCGCCGCGACCCCGGCCGGGAACTGATCAGCGGCCGGGCGGCTTGGCCTCCGCGGGCTTCGCCGCCGCCGCGGCCGGCGCCGGCGGCAGCGCCGAGGGCGGCAGCGGCGGCCCGACGGTGAACTCCTCCCGGATCTCGAAGGACTGGCCGGCGAGGTCGTCCCGGATGACCATCACGATCTCGTAGTTCCCCTCCTGCGCCTTCTCGAGGGGGAATCCGAACATCCGGGTGACCTGCCCGAGCGACGTCGGGTTGATGACACTCGGCTCCATCGCGGCGAAGACCCCGCCGTCCGGGCCGTGGACCACGTAGCCCTGGGTGACGCGGGGCATCCCGGTCTTCTCGTCCTTCTTCGCCCCGAAGACCTCGAAGCGGCAGTAGAGGGCCGAGCCCTGGGCGAACTCGCGCCGCGCGAGCACGGCGAGGGGCCCGCCCGGGTGGCCGTCCGGCGGGGTCAGCGTCACCCGGGTGTCGCTCAGGACCGGCGTCGACACCCGTAGCCGGTCGAGAGGCGGGACCTCGAACTCGTGGATGACGGTGCCCACGCGGCCGGTGCGCGTGTCGCGCACCACGATCTTGGCCTGGTAGTCCCCCGAGCGCAGCTCGAAGTCCCGTACGATCGGGTACCAGAACCGCTCGAGCCGCTCGCGCGTCGAGGGCTGGAGCTTCATGGCGACGCCCTGGTCGTACCGGAAGAACTCCCCGGTCTCGCGGTGCGCGACCACGAGCAGGAACTGCAGGTCGGCGAGGCTACGGCCCTCCTTCTCCTCGAAGCGCAGGGCGCGGATGTCCACCTCGGTGGCCACGAGGACCCGCGCCTTGCCGAGGCTCGCCTCGTCGCCCACGAAGTGGGTCATGCGCAGGGGGATCCCGTCGTCCGCCCACGGCGAGTCGAGGGCGGCCTGGAGGACGGGGTCGGGCCCCTTTCGGGTGTCGGCGGAGGCCGGGGCGTCGCTCGGCGCGAAGTAGCCTCGCCGCGCCCGGACCTGCAGGCCCTTCCCGTCCGCGAGCTTCACCTGGATCTTGCGGAACTTGCCGTCGCGGGCGGTGTTCGTGGGCACGTAGCCGAGCAGGTAGTAGGCCTGGGTCTCGTTCCCGATCCGCTGGATGCCGCCCGTCAGGTCGTTGGTGTTGCGGACGGTGAAGCCCCCGCTGTCCTCGGCCACGGCGTCCGCCCCCGCCACCGCGTCGAGGGTCTCGGCGAACGCGAAGCCCACGTCCTGGTCGGGGAGAGCGGGGCCGAACTCCGCCGTCATGTAGACGGGCATCCCCTCGAGGCCGCGGGCGTTCACGAAGTACACCGCCGCGTTCGCCCGCCGGGACGCCCGGTTGACCCGCTTGAACTCGTCGAGGTTGATGTCGTGGATGAAGCCCTCGGACACGAGGATCACCGACTTGCGGCCCTTGGCGCCCGCGAGGCCGTTGATCGCCCGCTCGAGGACGTCGAGCGTCGTCCGCAGCCGGGTCACCGCCTGGTAGTACACCTCGGAGGCCCGGCCGGTGAGGTACGGGTCGTCGACGGTGCCGACGCCGAGGCTGTCCTTCTGGCGGCTGCGGTCGAGCATGGCGCCGACCCCGTAGGTCTCGAAGCGCCGCAGGACCCGCTCCGCGGTCACCGGGTCGCGGTAGACGTGGATGCGCAGCGCCTCCCAGTCCGACATGCGGTCGGGCGAGTTGTCGGGGATGTAGCGGCCCTCGAAGCGCTTGACCATGTCGACGAGCTTCGCCCGCCCCGCCTCCATGCGCGCCGTCCACCACGTGCCCCCCGCGGTCGAGACCAGCGTCACCCGGTCGCCCTCCCGCGTCGCCTTCTCCAGGAAGCTCGCGACCGCCGCCTTCGCCTGGTTCGCGCGCCACGGGGTGATGTGCATGTCGTCGAAGACGATCACGAACGTGCGCCCTCGGCGCTCCTCGGGGGTCGTGTTGAGGGACACCTTGGGGGGCGGGGGCGGCGCGTCGGAGGGCCGGTCGGGGAGGGTGACCGCCTCGAAGCTCACGATGCCCTGGGGGGCGCCGTCCTCGGTGACCGTGAAGTCCTCGCGCTTGAGGTCGCGAATCGGGTTCCCCTTCTTGTCGGTCACCACCACGTCGACCGTGACCTGCTCGACCTGGGCGGGGAAGGTGGGGGTCTCGGGCGCGGAGGAGCCGGCGGGGCCCGGCGGCTGCGCCTCCTGCGCGGAGAGGGCCGAGGCCAGCAGCAGGAGGGCGGGGGCGAGATGTCGTCGTGTCATGGTCCTCATCCGAGCTTCACGCAGACCTGCCCGTTCTCGACGCGGACCTCGTGGCGGGCGACCTTCATGTCGGGGCCGGCCACGTTCTCGCCGGTCGTCACGTCGAAGGTCCAGTTGTGCCAGGGGCAGCTGACCTGCGCCCCCTCGAGGAATCCCTGGCCGAGCGGGCCGCCCCGGTGCGGGCAGCGGTTCGAGAGGGCGTGGACGGTGCCCTCGACGTTGAAGAGGGCGATCGCCTGACCGCCGACCGTGACCTCCGCGGCCCGGCCGGGGGGCAGGTCGGCCAGCGGCAGGACGGGGACGAACTCGGACATGGGGTCTCCCGTGAAGCTCCTCGGAAGCAGTCTACAACACGGCACGGAGGTCCCCGTGGGTCAGGCCACCTCGTCGAGGGCGCAGGCCAGCCGGGCGAGCCCCCCTTCCAGGACCTGGGTCGGACAGCCCAGGGCCAGCCGGAAGTGGAGAGGCGTCCCGAAGAACCGCCCCGGCACGACGGTCGTCTCGTGGCGCTCGCGCAGGCGGTCGCACAGGGCGTCCACGTCGCCCCGCAGGAGCCGCGGGAACGCGATCATGCCCGCGTCGACGGGGGCGCACTCGAGGTCGGGGCGGGCGGCGAGAAAGGCGTTGACTCCGTCGCGGTTCGCCTCCAGGACCGCCCGCGCGCGCGCCGCGATGCGGGGCAGGCGGTCGAGGGCGAGGACGCTCAGCCGCTCGGCCGGGTGGGCGGGGACCACGCCGAACAGGTCGTTGAGCCGCCACATCCGCCAGGCGAGGGAGGGCTCGGCGATCGCCCACCCGCAGCGCAGCCCCGACAGGCCGTAGGCCTTGGTGAGCGAGGAGGTGACGAGGAACTCGGGCCCGAGGTGCGCCGCCGAGCCCCACGGCCGGCCGAGGACGGCGAGCGCCTCGAGGTACACCTCGTCGACGAGGACCCGCGCCCCGACCGAGCGCGCGGCGTCGCCGACCGCCCGCAGGTCCTCGGGCGGGGTGAAGGCGCTCGAGGGGTTGTGGAGGTTCGTGAGGACCACGAGGCGGGTCCTCCTCGAGAGCGCCCGCTCGACCGCGCGCGGATCGACGCGGAAGCCCTCGTCCGCGCGGCGGGGGAAGCGGCGCACCTCGAGGCGCAGCCACCGCGCGGCGTCGACGAGCAGCGAGTAGGTGGGCTCCTCGATCAGGACCTCGTCGCCCGCCTCCGCCGTCGCGGCCAGGGCGAGGAGGTTGGCCATGGACGTCCCCGTCGCGTGGACGATTCGGTCGGGCTCGACCCCCGCCTTGCGCGCGAGCCGCTCCTGGAGCGGCGGCCAGCCGTAGGCGCTCTCGCCCCCGATCTCGAGCTCCTCGATCGAGGCGCCGAGCTCGGAGAGCGGGAAGGCGGCGACGCCGCTCGAGGCGAGGTTGAAGCGCGCGGCGGAGCGGGTCTTGGCCCACTCCATGTACTCCGAGAAGGGCGAGGAGGTCATCCCGAGGGGCTCCTGTCCCGGCGGTCCCCAGGGGCCCGCGATCCAAGGAGCGCCCCCCCGAAGCCGCGTCGATGATAGCGCGGGCGAGACCGCGCCCGCCCTGTTCGGCGTTAAGATCGCTCGGGCTCACCCGGGAGAGGAGGCAGGCATGGCGTCCCGGCGGGCGTTTCTCGGCCTCTTCGCGACGGCCTCCGCCGCCGCCGCGTTCCGCGACGACGCGCTCGAGCGCGTGCACGCCGCCTCCCGCGCGGTCGAGGGCGCCGCGCCGGAAGCGGTTGCCGCGGACGAGAGCTACTGGCGGGAGATCCAGCAGGCGTTCACCGTCAACCGCTCGTACGTGAACCTCAACAACGGCGGTGTGTGCCCCTCGCCCCGCGTGGTCCAGGAGGCGATGAAGCGCTACCTCGACCTCTCGAACGAGGCCCCCGTCCACACGATGTGGAACCTGCTCGAGCCGCAGGTCGAGTCGGTTCGGCGCGGGCTCGCCCGGGAGTTCGGCTGCGACGCCGAGGAGATCGCGATCACCCGTAACGCCTCCGAGGGCCTCGAGACGGTGCAGCTCGGCCTCGACCTGCGGCCGGGGGACGAGGTGCTCACCACCACCCACGACTACCCGCGGATGCTGACGACGTGGCGCCAGCGCGAGCGCCGGGACGGGATCGTGCTCAGGACGATCTCCTTCCCCTTCCCCCCGCCGAGCCTCGACGCGCTCGCCGAGCGCTTCGAGCAGGCGCTGACGCCGCGCACGAAGGTCATCCTCCTCTGCCACATGACGAACCTCACCGGCCAGGTCTTCCCGGTGAAGCGCATCTGCCGGATGGCCCGCGAGAGGGGCATCGAGGCGATCGTGGACGGGGCCCACGCGTTCGCCCACGTCCCGTTCACCCACGCCGACCTCGACTGCGACTTCTACGCCACCAGCCTCCACAAGTGGCTCTTCGCCCCCCACGGCACGGGCTTCCTCTACGTCCGCCGCTCGAAGATCGGCACGGTCTGGCCGCTCATGGCCGCCGAGAAGAGGCAGGACGACGACATCCGCAAGTTCGAGGAGATCGGCACCCACCCCGCGGCGAACCACAACGCGATCGCGGAGGCGCTCGTCTTCCACCACGGGATCGGCATCGAGCGCAAGGCCGCGCGCCTGCGCCACCTGCGCGACCGCTGGATGCGGCGGCTCGCCGGGAAGCCCCGCGTGCGCCTCCACACGAGCTTCGACCCCGCGATGTCGTGCGGGATCGGGAACGTGCAGGTGGAGGGCGTCGACACCGTCGCCCTCGCGAAACACCTCTTCGACCGCCGCCGGATCATCACGGTCGCGATCAAGCACGAGGAGTTCGAGGGCCTGCGGGTCACCCCCTGCGTCTACACGACCACGGACGAGGTCGACCTCTTCGCGGAGGAGATGGAGAAGGTGATCGCGAACGGCCTGCCCGCCTGAGGCGGCCGCTCAGGCGCGGAGGGGCCGCCTGGCGAGCGCTTCGAGCACGGCGGCGAGCGGCCGCTCGGCGAGCGAGTCCATCACGAGGTCCACCTCGGGCCGCGCGAGGGGTCGGGTGAGCGCGTTCGGCACCGCCACGCAGCGCATCCCCGCGGCAAGGGCGGCGCGCATGCCGTTCGGGGAGTCCTCGAAGACGACGCAGGCGGCGGGCTCGACCCCGAGGCGCGCGGCGGCGAGCAGGAAGAGCTCGGGGTCGGGCTTCACCCTGCGCACGTCGTCGCGGGCCACCACCACGTCGAGCAGGTCGCGGATCCCGTGTCGCCGCAGCCAGCCGTCGACCCACCCGCACGAGCTGCTCGAGGCGACCGCGCGGCCGAGGCAGAGGCCCCGCGCGTCGCGGAGGAGCGCCTCGACGCCGGGGAGCAGGGGCCGCCCCTCGCAGCCCTTCGCCGTCGCCGCCTTCACCTCGGCGAGCACCGCCTCGCGGTCGAGCGTCCCGCCGAGCAGCGAGGCGAGGTGCTCGAGAGGATCGAAGCCGCCGTGGGTGCCGAGGGCGTGCTGCCACTCCTCGAGACCGATCGATCGGCCGCGGCGCCCGTACGCCTCGAGCCACGCCTCGAAGATCGGCGTCTCGGTGTCGACGATGAGGCCGTCGAAATCGAGGACGACGGCCCGGACTCCAGGGGGCGAGGCGGCCTCGGGCATGGACGCTTATGATAGGCGAGGCGGAGGTGCAGATGAGGAAGGCGTCGACGGCGACGTGGGCGGTAGCGATCGCGCTGCTCGCAGCGCTCGCCCGGGCGCAGGCGCCGACCGCCGAGCCCGCGGCCGCGCTCGCCGAGGCCGTGCGCGCGAGGGAGACGGCCTTCGCGAGGACGATGGCCGACCGGGACCATGCCGCCTTCGCCTCGTTCGTCGCGGAGGAGGCCCTGTTCTTCGGGAGCGACCGCGTGCTGCGGGGTCGCGCGGCGGTGGCCGAGGGCTGGAAGCGCTACTTCGAGGACGCGCCGGCCCCGTTCTCCTGGGCCCCCGAACGCGTCGAGGTCGTCGACTCGGGCACGCTCGCGCTCAGCAGCGGACCGGTGCTCGACCCGGCGGGCCGGCGGGTCGGCACGTTCATCTCCACCTGGCGGCTCGAGAAGGACGGCGTGTGGCGCGTCGTCCTCGACATCGGCTGCCCGCCCTGCCGCGGCCCGGGGGAGAACCCCTGATGCACGTGCGGGTGTGCCGCGACTGCGGGGAGGAGTACCGTCCGGGCGTCCTGCGCTGCGCCGATTGCGGGGGCGAGCTCGAGGACCGCTTCGGGGACGAGGCCCCCGCCGCGAGCGGACCGACCGAGGACGAGGCGACGGCCGCGGAGCTCGCCGGGCAGCGCGTCCTCTTCCTGACGCCCCGCGCGGCCGACCTCGTGCCGCTGGCCGAGAGGCTGCGGGAGGCGGGCGTCCCGTACCGGCTCTCCGAGCAGCGGGGCATCGGCGAGGGCGCGCCGTCGCGCTTCGCTCTCCTCGTGAAGGACGACAGCGTCGCGGCCGCGCTGCGGACGCTCGGGGACATCCTCGCTCCCCACGAGGAGGCGGAGGACCTCCACGCGGTCGAGACGCGGTTCGACGCCGAGCGCGGGTACCTGGAGTGCCCGGCCTGCGGGGCCCGCACGGCTCCCGGGACCACGGAGTGCGCCGAGTGCGGGCTGAGCCTCGCCGGGACGGGGGGGGAGGTCGAGGAGCCGCGCGAGTGACTATACTGGGCCATGGCCGAGTGGTGGGCCCCCCCCGAGGGCGTCCGCGTCTGCGCCGACGGCACCTGGCGGGTCGGTGAGTTCCGCATCGCCCACCTCCCCTCCCTGCGCTTCCTGAAGGCCCGCCTCGTCTTCGAGGACGAGGGGGCGTTCCTCGTGGAGGGGACGCGGCGCCTGAGCGTGGTCGTGGAGGGGCCGGCGTTCGAGGTCACCGAGCTGCGCCTCGATCCGGAGGCGGGGGTGGCGCGGGTCCTGCTCGACGACGGCTCGGAGGAGACGCTGGGCCCGGGGTCTCTGGTCACGGACACCCGGACGGGCCGGGTGTTCTGCCTCGCCCGGGGCGGGCGCGCCCGCGCGGCGTTCTCGCGGGCCGCCCACCAGGCCCTGCTCGACCACGTCGAAGAAGAAGACGCGGGGGGGTTCTGCCTGCGGGTCGGTCCCCGGTGCCTGCCGATCCTCACGACCCCGTGAGGTCCGGCCTGACGGCGGAGAGGGCGAAGGCCCTCGCCCTCGATGCCGGCTTCGACCTCGCGGGCATCGCCCGCGCCGACGCGCCCCCCGAACTCTCGTTCTTCGCGGAGTGGGTGGCCCGGGGTTACGCGGGCGAGATGGGCTGGCTCTCGGGCCAGGTCGAGAAGAGGAGCGACCTGCGCGCGGCCTTCCCCTGGGCCCGCTCGGTCCTCTGCGTCGGCCTGCAGTACGACACCCCGCACGAGTACTCCACCGCCGCGCCCGCCGGGCGGGGGTGGATCTCGCGCTACGCGTGGGGCGACGACTACCACGACGTCATGGGCGCGATGCTCGAGCGCGTCGTCGCCCGGCTGCGCGAGGAGGCGTCGGGGCTCGAGGCCCGTGCCTACGTCGACACGGGGCCCGTGGCCGAGAAGGCGTGGGCGGCCGCCGCCGGGCTCGGGGCCTGGGGCAAGAACGGCTGCCTGCTGCACCCCGAGCACGGCTCGTGGTTCTTCCTCGGGGTGGTGGTCACCGACCTCGACCTCGCCGCGGACGCCCCGCGGGCCGACCTGTGCGGGAGCTGCACCGCGTGCCTCGAGGCCTGCCCCACCGCGGCGCTCGTCGCCCCGTACGTGCTCGACGCCCGGCGCTGCATCAGCTACCTGACGATCGAGGTGAAGGGCGCGCTGCCCGAGGAGCACCGCGAGGGCGTGGGGCGGCACGTCTTCGGCTGCGACGTCTGCCAGGACGTCTGCCCCTGGAACCGGCGCCGGCGGCACCGGGGCGGGGCGCCCTTCGAGCCGCGCGAGGGGAGCTTCGCCCCCGACCTCGCCGCGCTCGCGGCGCTCGACGAGGGTGCGTTTCGCGAGCGCTTCCGCCGCAGCCCGGTGAAGCGGGCGAAGCGGCGGGGCCTACTGCGCAGCGTGGCGGTCGCCCTCGGCAACGCCGGGGACGCCGTCCACCGCCCGGCGCTCGAGCGGCTGCTCGCCGACCCGGACCCGGTCGTGCGCGAGCACGCCGCGTGGGGGCTGCGACGGCTCGAGAACCGCCTCAGTCGAGCGTGAGGCCCTTGCGCAGCTCGATCGTGTAGCGCGAGCCGGCCGGGAGCTCGACCTCCACGCCGCGCGTCGCGAGCACCGCCGCGCCGCCCGCCGCGCCGCCGATGAGGCCGCCCTTGAGCGCCCCCTCGCCGCCGTCGGCGATCGCGCCGATGATCGCGCCGGCGGCGGCCGCTCCGCCCGCGATCTTCGCGTCCTTGCCCTTGCTCGACCCCGCGGTCACGTCGAACCCGGTGGCCGAGATCGTGTGGGTGCGGCCGCCGGCGCGGATCGTGTCGAAGGCCACGACGAGCCGGGCCTTGCCCTTCACTCGCCCCGAGCGCTGGGCGGAGACCACGTGGCCGATCACCTCGGACCCGGCCGGGAGCAGCACGCGCCCGTCGACGACGACGTCCTCGGTCAACTCCGCGACGACCCGCTGCTCGGGCCGGGCGGTCTTCGTGGTGATCGCCTCGACGAGCGCGATGGGGAGAACGGTGCCCGCGGCCACGACCCGCGGCTTCGGGGTCGGCGTCGGGACGGGGGTGGGCTCCGGCGTCGGCTCGGGCGTCGGCTGCGCCACGGGCGCCGCCGGAGCGGCCTCCTCGGCGGGAGCCGGGAGCGCGGGCGCGGCGCCGGGGAAGGGAGCCGCTTCCGCGGGCGCGCCCGCGGGGGCCTCGGCGGGCAGGGCAGGCGGAGCGGCGCTCTCGGCGGGAGCGGGAGTCGCGCCGTCCGCGGTGCGCGCGGGGGCGGCGGACCGCTGGCAGGCGGCGGCGGCGAAGGCCAGGACGGCCACGGCGACAAAGGCGAGGCGCTTCATGACATCCTCCGGCATCCAATGTAACGGAAGACGCGCGGGCGGGCGACGCCGGGCGTGAGCGGGCTCACGGCCGTAGAATGACGGCGTCGAGGGAGGTCCCATGCGCGTCCCGCGTCACGTGCTCCCCGCCGTGCTCCTCGCCGCCCTTCCCGCGGCGGCCGGAGCCGCCGATCCGCGAACGGTCGGGCTCGCCGTCACCGACGCCGACGGCGCCTTCGTTCCCGACCTCCGCAAGGAGGAGGTACAGGTGCTCGAGAACGGCGAGGTGCGCGAGCTCGTCGGCTTCGAGAAGGACGAGCGACCGCTCTCCGTCGTTCTCGTGCTCGACACGAGCACGGGGGCGGGCCACGCCTTCCGGGTGGAGGCTCCCCGGGCCATCCCCGCATTCCTCGCGCCGTTGCCCCCGGGATCGCGGACCGTCCTGTGGGCGACCGGCGATAGGCCGCGCAAGATCGGCGAGCTCTCGGGGAGCCCGGCCGAGATCGAGAAGCGCGTCTCCCAGGGCTTCAACATCGAGGGGCGCAACGCCCTGCTCGACACGCTCGTCGAGGCGGCGGAGTGGCTGGGCCGCGAGTCGGGAAGGCGGCGCGCGCTCGTCGCGGTGTCGGGTGCGGCCGAGGGCCTCACGAACCTCGCCCCGGCCGACGTCACCGGCGCCGTGCGCAAGGCGGGGGCGCGCGTGATGGCGGCGATGTACCGGGAGGGCGAGATGGGCGGGGTGGGCTCGCTCATGGGGCTCGGCACGATGCGCGACACCGCCAACCTCACGATCGTCGGCGCGGGCGACCACGAGCGGATCCTCACCGGGCTCGCCCAGGGCACCGGCGGGCGGTTCGAGTCCCGGGGCACGGCCCAGGGCATGACGAGCGTCCTCGAGGGGCTGGGAGCGGACATCGCGGGCCAGTACCGCCTGCGCTACGCGAGCTCGGAGGGGAAGGGACCGAAGCGGGTCGAGGTGCGCCTCGCCCGCACCGGCGTCCGCTGGCGCGTCACGGTCGACACGCCGTGAGGAAGGCGCTCCTCGTCGCGGGCGCCCTGCTCCTCGGCACGCTGCTCGCGGGCGGGGCGTGGCTCGCGCGCCTCGCGAGGCGCCTGGAGGGGCCCGAGCTCGAGAAGGCACTCCTCGAGCGGGCGCGGGGCGCCCTCGGCACCGAGGTCCGCGCGAGCGGGATCGACGTCTCGCTCCTCTCCGGCGTCACCTTGAAGGGCCTGCGGGTCGCGAACCCCGCCCCGTTCCCGGGCGACCTCCTCACCGCCGACGCGTTCGTGCTGCGCTACCGGCTCCTCCCCTTGCTCCGGGGCCGGCTCGAGGTCGAGCGCGTGGCGCTCGAGAAGCCGTCGCTCGCCCTCGCCATGGACGCCCGCGGGGTCTTCAACTACGAGAAGCTGGCGAAGGCCCAGCCGCCGCCCCCGCCCGGCTCCGCGGCGGGCGCCACGGCGGCCTTGCCGCTGAGGATCGTCCTGCGCGACCTGGGCGTGCGCGACGGCTCGCTGGTCGTCCTCGACCCCGCGAAGTCGAAGCTCCTCGCGTCGGACGGCCTCTCCTTCCGCAGCGCGTTCGAGGTCGTGGGCGGCGTCGCGACCGGATCGGGCAACGCCCGCGCCGACTCGGTGAAGGTCTCCGGCCTTCTCGTCGTGCGCGACGTCCGCTCGCCCCTCGTCCTATCGCGCGAGTCGGTCCGCCTCTCGCCCGTGCGCGGCGCGGTCGCGGGAGGCGAGGCCGAAGGCGAGGTGACCGTCCGCCTCGCGGGGGGCTTCCGCTGGAACGCCCGCCTCTCGGTGAAGCGCGCCCGCGTCGAGACACTCTTCGCCGAGGCGGGTGCGGCGGGCGGGCTCGCGGGAGCGCTCGCCGGAACGGCCTCCTTCGAGGGCACGGGGGGCGCCGCGACGGTGAGCGGTCGGGGCCAGGCCACGGTCGAGGGCTGCCGGGCGGAGAACGCGCGTCTCCTCGCGGTGGTGGCCGCCGCCCTCCAGGTGCCCGAGCTCGCCCGCGCCGACTTCGAGGAGTGCCGCGTCGAGTTCACCCAGCGCGGCACCCGCGTCACCACCCCGGTCCTCTCGCTCCGGGGCGAGGCGGTGCGGCTCTCGGGCCAGGGCACGGTCGACCTCTCGACGAGCGCCCTCGACTACCAGATGACCCTCGGCCTCTCCCCACGCCTCCACGCTAAGCTCCTCCGCCCCGAGCTGCGCGCCGCGTTCAGGGACCGGGGGGACTCCTACCCGGCGATGGACTTCCGGGTCACGGGCACCACGACCGACCCGAAGACGGACATCCTCCTCCGCCTCGGCCGGGCGGCGGCGACGGAGGCCGCGAAGGGCCAGATCGACCGCCTGCTGAAGAAGATGTTCTAGCCAGCCGGGTGGTATCGAGTTCGACGATCACTCTGGCGAGGATTCAGATCACTGGATCCCGAGCCCCGCTCCGGCGACCACAGCCGCTGCGCCCATGTCGGCGTAGAGCCCCCCCCGCTTCCCACGTCCTGTCCGATCGGACATCCTTCAGCAGGCGAGGCCGAAGAGGCGCGGCACCGAGATGTCCTCGTCGATCTCGGGCCAGTGGATGCCGATGCCGGGTCCGATGAGCTCGTAGTTCGCCCGCTGCTCGGGGGTCGCGTCCCTGAGGCCGGGGAACCACTCGAGAGGGACGGTGAGCGAGCGGCCGTCCTCGAGGTGGACGACGAAGGCATCGGGGATGAAATCGACCTTCCGGGCTCGGGGCTCGGGCGGACTAGCGACCAAAGTACTCATTCCAGCGCTCCAGGAAGAAGGCGGCGTGCTGGAAGACCAGCTCTCGCATCCGCCGCAGCTCGGCGGGGGTGAAGCCGTGGGCGTACTCGATCCGGATCGGCAGCGCTCTTCTTCCCACGCCGATTGTACGCCGGCTCTCGCGGTGGCAAGACTCGTACTCGCCTCCGAGAACGGGGCTAACCCTCCGGCAGCAGGTAGATCCCGCCCTCGTCGTAGACCGCCGCCCACGCGGTGTGACGCGTGAGCTTGCCCGTGAGGACGAGGGCGGAGAGCGGGCCGTTCACGAGGCGCTCCACCGTGCGCCGGGCGCCCCGCGCGCCGGGGGCGGCGAGGGCCGCCTGCTGGGCGGCGAAGCGCGCGGCCTCGGGCGTCACCCGCACGCGGACGCCGTGGCGGCGCTCGACCGCGGAGGTGAGCTCGGCGAGGGCCCGGCCCACGATCATCTCGACGTCGTCGGGGTCGAGGGAGCGGAACGTGATGATCTCGTCGATGCGGTTGAGCAGCTCGAGGCGGAAGACGCCGCGCAGGTCGGGCGCAGGCGGCCCGGAGTCGTTCGGCCCCTGCCGGACGTAGCCCGGGGCGGGCCGCGGCCCCACCGCGCCGAGGTTCGACGTCATCACGACCACGAGGTGGCGCGCGTCGGCGGCGCGGCCCTTCGAGTCGGTGAGCCGGCCCTCGTCGAAGAGCTGGAGGAAGACGTCGAGGACGCGCGGGTGGGCCTTCTCCACCTCGTCGAGGAGAAGCAGCGAGTGGGGCTTCGTGCGGATGGCGCCGGTGAGGCGGCCCTCCTCCTCGCGGCCGGCGTGGCCCGGGGGGGAGCCGACCAGCTTCGAGACGCCCTCTTCCTCCATGAGCTCCGACATGTCGACGCGGATCATGCCCGCCGCGGAGCCGAAGAGGTGCTCCGCGAGCAGCCGCGCCGTCTCGGTCTTGCCGACCCCGCTCGGCCCGAGGAAGAGGAGCACGGCGAGCGGGCCGCGGCGGCCGCCGGGGGAGGCGAACGCGAGGCGCAGGCGGCGGGAGACTCGAGCGAGCGCCTCGTCCTGGCCGAGCACCCGCTCGCGCAGGAAGCCCTCGAGGGAGAGCAGCCGGCTGCCCATGCCCGCGTCGAGCGACTCGGTCACGAGGTCGAGGGGCAGCCTCCGCTTCTCCGCGAGGACGCGGGCGACGATCACCGGGGTGACCGGCGGCGCCTCGGAGGAAGGGGGTCCCGGCGCCGCCGGGAGGCTGACGAGGCTCACCGTGGGCAGGCGGGTGCGGGCGGCGGCCTTGTCGACGAGGTCGATGGCCTTGTCGGGGAGCTTGCGGTCGGGCTCGAAGCGTACCGAGAGGTCGACCGCGGCCGCCACCGACTCGTCGGGGATGGAGACGCCGTGGTGGCGCTCGAGCCGCGGCCGCAGGCCCCGGAGGATCTCGATCGTCTCGTCGCGGTCGGGCTCCTCGACGAGGATCTTCTCGAAGCGGCGGTCGAGGGCGGGGTCGGCCTCGACGTGGCGCCGGTACTCGTCGAGCGTCGTCGCGCCGATCGTCTGCAGGTCGGTCCGGGCGAGGGCGGGCTCGAGCAGGTGCAGCTCGTCGACGAAGAGGAGCACCTCGGGTCGGGCGCGCGCCTCCGCCAGGAGCCCCTCCAGCCGCTTCTCGACACCCCCCCGGTGCTCCGTCCCTCCGAGGAGCGCGCCCAGGCTCAGCTCGACGATCCTCTTGCCGGCGAGGACGCCGGGGGCCTTCCCCTCCGCGATCCGGATCGCGATCGCCTCGACGATCGCCTTCTTCCCCACCCCCGCTTCGCCCACGAGCACGGGGTTGTTCCGGGAGCCGCGGGCGAGGGTCTGGAGGACGGCCTCGATCTCCCGCCGCCGGCCGACGACGGGGCCGATCTCGCCGCGGCGGGCGAGCTCGGTGAGGTCGCGGCCGAAGCGGTCGAGCAGCGGCGTCGCGGACGCTGCGGGGGCGAGCAGCGGCGCCTCGGCCGGCCGCTCTGCCGAGGCCGGCGTCCGGCCCGCCTCGAGGAGGCGGGCGCGCAGCGCGGCGACCTCGGTCCCGCCCTGGCGCACGATCCTGGCGGTCACCGCGTCGACGTCCTCGGCGAGGGCGGCGAAGAGGTGGGCGACGCCGACCGGCCGGTCCTCGCCGGCCAGGGTCTCGGCCGCGGCGAACACGGCCTTGCAGGTCAGCGAGCGGGAAAGGGGGCCCGCAGGCGGGCCCTGCACGGGGCCTCGCCCGAGCTGGGCGCGCGCCCGGCGGCGCAGGCGGGTCGGGTCGAGACCCGACCCCGTGACCGCGGCGATGAGCCGTGCGTTCTCCTCGCGCACGAGCGCCGCCCCCACGCCGAGGCTCTCCATGTCGGCCCCGGCGCCGAGCTTGCCGAGGCTCAGCACGCCGATGAGAAGGTGCGCGGGCTCGATGCGCGGGTGCCCCCCCGCCGCGGCCTCGCCCGCGGCGATCATCCACGCGGCTTCCGCGCCGGGGGTCAGCTTCAACGTGCGCCCTCCCGAGATCCGCCAGCGGGATTATGCCCCGAGGCGGCCGCCGCCGCCTCAGGCGTCCACGAAGTCGAGCGCCACCCGCCGCGGGACGATCCCGGCCTCGAAGCCCCGGTCGAGGAAGACCTGGACCGCCTTCCTCCCGCGCTCCCCCATCTCGACCGTCATGTCGTTGACCCACATCCCCACGAAGCGGTCCGCGACCTTCGGGTCCATCCCCCGGGCGAACGTCATCGCGTGCTCGAGGGCCTGCGGCCGGTGGGCGAGCGAGTGCCTGACGGTCTCCCGCACGAGCCGCGTGAGCCGCGCCATCATCTCCGCGCCGAGGTCGCGCCTCACCGCGTTTCCTCCGAGCGGCAAGGGCAGGCCGGTCTCGTCCTTCCACCAGGCGCCCAGGTCGACCACCTGGTGCAGGCCCTGCCCGCCGAAGGTGAGCTGGCCCTCGTGGATGACGAGGCCCACGTCGGCCCGGCCCTCGCGCACCTCGGTGAGAATGCGGTCGAAGGGCACGACACGCGTGGCGACGCCGGGCGAGAAGAGCTGGAGCGCGAGGTACGCCGAGGTGAGCGTGCCGGGCACGGCCACCGTGTGGGAGCCGACCGCCTTCGCGTCCATCGGCTCGCGAGCCACGAGGAGCGGGCCGTAGCCGTCGCCGATCGAGCCCCCGCAGGGCATGAGGGCGTACTTGTCGGCCACGTACGGGTAGGCGTGGAACGAGATCGCTGTCACCTCGTGGCGGCCCTCGCGGGCGTGCTGGTTGAGGGTCTCGATGTCGGTGAGGACGTGGGTCACCTCGAGGTCCCCGGTCGGCACGCCGCCCCGGGCGAGGCCGTAGAACATGAACGCGTCGTCGCTGTCGGGGCTGTGGGCGATCGTGATCTTCATTCAGGCTTTCCGGGAAAGACCCATCATAGCCCGGCGCAGCGCGGGCGCGTTCTGGAACGCCACTGCGCCCAGGATGAGCGCGGCCCCCGCCCACTGCCCCGGGGCGAGCCGCTCGCCGAGGAGGAGGAAGGCGAGCAGGAGGGTGACCACGACCTCGAGCGAGCTCAGGACGGAGGCGCGGGTCGGGCCGACGAGCGCCATCCCGGCGAGGAACGCGGTCATGGCCACCACCGTCGAGACGACGCCGATGGCGGCGACGCTCAGGACGGCGCGCAGGTCGAGGGGCAGGGCGAGCCCCCCGTCCGCGAGCGCGAAGCCGACGCAGATGACGGCGGCGGCCTGGGCGAGGTGAAGCGCCAGCACCCGGGCGGGGACGCCCGCGCCGAACCGGCTGCTGAGCACGATGTAGGAGGCGTAGACGAGCGCCGCGCCGAGGGCCCACAGGACCCCGCTCGCCGGGAGCGGCGCTCCCTCGGCCGCGCCCGTCGCGGTGAGCGCGCAGCCGGCGAAGGCCCCGACCGCGGCGACGAGCGCCCGCCACGTCAGCCGCTCGACGCCGGCGAAGGCGGCGAGGAACGCCACGAGGACGGGGTAGGTGTAGAGCACGAGCGCGGTCACCGAGGCCGGGATCTCTTCGAGCGCGCGGAAGTAGGCGATCGAGTTGAAGACGAACACCGACCCGACGGCCCACAGCCGGAGCCGGACACGCAGGGGCGGCGGGGCCGCCGAGCGCTCGAGCAGCGCGATCAGCACGGCCGCGACGACGTAGCGCCACGCGAGCAGAGGCAGCGGCCGGACCCCCGCCGCGTACGCGACCTTGCCCAGGATGGGCAGGACGCCGTAGGCCAGCGTGCTGAGCGCGACGAGAGCGAGGCCGCGCGCCTCTTCGCGGGGGGTCGAGGACACCGCCGAGAGTATAGAATCAGCCCCCGGGAACCCCCGGGGACACCCCCTCGTACGATTCCTTCGGTAGCCGCGCCAACCCACCCGCCGACGGTCGCGACGGCCCGCCTCGGGCCGGGAGGATCCATGAACGACAAGGCCATCGTCCTCAAGGGGATACGCAAGGCCTTCGCCGGCCACGTGGCGGTGAAGGACCTCTCCCTGGAGGTGCCGCGCGGCAGCGTCTTCGGCCTGCTCGGACCGAACGGAGCGGGCAAGACGACCACGCTGCGCATGGTCATGAACATCCTGGGGACGGACGCGGGGACGATCGAGATCCTCGGCGCGCCCGCGGACCACGCCAGCCGCGACCGCATCGGCTACATGCCCGAGGAGCGGGGGCTGTACCCGCGCATGGTGCTCGAGGAGCAGCTCGTCTTCATGGCTGCGATCAAGGGCCTCGCCTCGCGCGAGGCGAAGGCGCGTCTGGGCCCCTGGCTCGAGCGGCTCGGGCTCTCCGACTGGCGGAAGAAGAAGACGAACGAGCTCTCGAAGGGCATGCAGCAGAAGGCCCAGTTCATCGCCACCGTGCTGCACGAGCCCGACGTTCTGATCATGGACGAGCCGATGAGCGGCCTCGACCCCGTCGGCATGGACGTCATGCGCGACGTGATGCTCGACCTGCGGCGCAAGGGCACCACGATCGTCCTCTCCAGCCACCAGATGGACACGGTCGAGAAGCTGTGCGAGCGCGTCGCCCTCATCAACCGCGGGGAGAAGGTCCTCGACGGCTCGGTGGCCGAGGTCAAGGCGCGCCACGGCAAGAACACGGTCGTCCTCGCCTACGACGGCGACGGCGCCTTCCTCGGCTCGCTGCCGGGGGTCGCGAAGCTCACCGACTTCGGCCAGTACGTCGAGGTGCGCCTCCTGGACGGGACGGACCCCCAGCCCCTCCTCCGGGAGGCGGTGGCGCGGCTCCGCCTGCGCCGGTTCGAGATCGTCGAGCCGAGCCTGCACGACATCTTCGTCGAGACGGTGAAGGGCCACGGGAAGGAGGCCGCCGCGTGAGCAGCAAGCTCTGGGCCGTCGTCAAGCGCGAGTACGTCGAGCGCGTCCGCACGAAGGGCTTCGTGATCGGGACGATCCTCGGCCCCCTGATCATGGGGGCGATGATGATCGTCCCCGCCCTCGCCGCGCGCTCGGGGGGCAAGCCCCTGACGGTGGCGGTGCTGGACCGGACGGGCACGCTGGGCCCGGCGGTCGAGGACGGCCTGCGGGAGGCGACGTTCGACGGGAGGAAGCGGTTCGACGTCCAGCCGTCCGGGACGGCCCCGGCCACGGAGCGCGAGCCCGCGCTGAAGAAGGCGGTCCTCGAGGGCAAGCTCGACGGCTACCTCGTCGTCCCCGAGGACGCGGTCGCCACCGCCACGGCGAGCTACTACGGCCGCAACGTGAGCAACCGGATCGACCTGCGCACGATGGAGCGCACGGTGAGCGACGTGCTCGTGGGCGCGCGCCTCGCCGGCGCCGGCCTCGACCCCGCGAAGGTCAAGGACCTGACCCGGGAGCTCGACCTCAAGACGATCCGCCTCAGCGAGGCGGGCGAGCGGGAGGACCGGGGGGCGGCGCTCATCTTCTCGGTGATCCTGCTCATGATCCTGTACGTGAGCATCCTGATGTGGGGCCAGGCGGTCATGACCTCGGTCATCGAGGAGAAGTCGAACCGGGTGGTCGAGGTCATGGGCTCCGGCGTCTCCTCGACGACCCTCCTCGCCGGCAAGCTCCTCGGCGTCGGCGGGGCCGGCCTCACCCAGTTCCTCGTGTGGTCGGTCTCGCTCTTCGGCGTCTCCCTGGCGATGGCGGGCCCCTTCGCGGGCACTCTGCCGATACCGGAGATCACGCCCCTCATGCTGGTGTCGTTCGTGCTGTTCTTCCTCCTCGGCTTCTTCTTCTACTCCGCCCTCTACGCGGCGATCGGGGCCGCGGTCAACACCGTCCAGGAGGCGCAGAACCTCGTCTTCCCGGTCATGCTGCCGATCCTCATCGGCATGGTGTCCTTCCCCGCCGCCCTCGAGGCCCCGGACGGGAGCCTCGCCGTGACCATGTCGATGATTCCGGGCGTCTCGCCCCTCATCATGTTCCTGCGGATCGTCGTCCTCACCCCGCCCGCCTGGCAGATCGCGCTCTCGATCGCCCTCATGGTGCTCGGCATCCTCGCCGTCCTCTGGGTCTCCGCGCGCGTCTACCGGGTCGGCATCCTCATGTACGGGAAGAAGCCGACCTTCCCCGAGCTCATGAAGTGGGTCCGTCACGCCTGACGCGGTGAGGGCCGCTGGCGCGCGGGCCGCGTTGCGCGCGGCCGTCGCGATCGCCGTGGCCGCGACCCTCCCCGGGTTCGCCGGGGCCGCGCGAGCCGAGGAGGATCCGCCCGCGGCGCCCACGGGGCCCGCGGCCTTCGCCGAGGCGATCGCCGCGGGCGACGCCCACTACGCGCGGCGAGGCGAGGGGGCGGACGAGCGCGGGGCGCCGCCGTTCCAGATCGACGGCGCGATCGCCGAGTACCGCCGCGCGCTCGCCCTCGACCCCACGTCGCTCGAGGCCCGGGTGCGCCTCATGAGGGCCTACTTCTTCCGGGGAGGCTTCTGCGGGGAGATGCCGCGGGACGAGAAGGTCCGGCTCTTCGACGAGGCGAAGCGGCTCGCGGAGGAGGTGGTCTCGCGGCTGGACACCGAGCTCGGGCGGAAAAAGGGCAAGGTGACGCGGGACGCCGCGTCGCGAGTGACCCCGGCGGCGGAGGCGTACCTCTGGTCCGCGGTGTCCTGGGGCCAGTGGGCGGTCTTCCACCGGGTGTCGGCGGCGTGGTCCGGGGCGCCGGGCCGCATCCGGGACCTCGCCGAGGCCGTGATCGTGCTCGACCCCGGCGCCGAGCAGGCAGGGGCCCACATCATCCTCGGGCGGCTGCACTCCGAGGCGCCGAAGATCCCCCTGGTCACGGGCTTCGTTTCGCGCGAGAAGGCGGTGGCGGCCGTGCGGGCGGGGATCGCCCTCGCCCCGGAGAACCGCGCCCTCGCCTACTTCACCGCCGACGTCCTGCTGAGGCACGCCCCGGGCGCGGATGGTGAAGCCCGTGAGATCCTGGCCCGCGTCTCCTCGACCCCGCCGCGTGCCGATTTCAGGGCCGAGGACCTGCACTACGCCCGCATGGCCCGAGAGCGTCTGGCCGGGCTGCGCTAGCCTCCCGAGTCCGCGGTCTCCGCCTCCGGACCGGGGGCCTCGTCGTCGTCGAGCCGGTCGAGGTAGCCCTCGGGCAGGGCGACCCTTTGGGTCCCGCTCGTCTTCCCGCGCGGGACGCGCATGGCCTCCGGGGGGTAAGCCAGAGAGCGGTCGAGGCCGCCGAGCACCTCCTCGAGCTCGTCGAGGCGCAGCACCTGCATGAGGCGCTGGCGCAGGGGGGCGCTGCCCGGAAAGCACTTGGTGTACCAGCTCGAGTGCTTGCGGAAGGCCTTCATCGCCGCGCCCTCGTCGCCGAGCCACCGGGCGAGCAGCCGGGCGTGCTCGAGCATCTCGTCGACCACGCCGCCGAGCGACGGCGGGTTCGACGGCTCGCGCCCCTCGAACACGTCGGCGAGGTCGCGGAACAGCCACGGTCGCCCGAGGCAGCCCCGGCCGACGACCACCCCGTCGCAGCCGGTCGTGCGCATCATGCGCAGGGCGTCCTGGGCCTCCCAGACGTCGCCGTTGCCGAGGACCGGGATGCGCGTGACCTCCTGCTTGAGCCGGGCGATCGCCTCCCAGCGGGCCTCGCCGTCGTAGAGCTGGGCGGCGGTGCGCGCGTGCAGGGCGACCGCGGCACAGCCCTCCTCCTGACCGATCCGGCCGGCGTCGAGGTAGGTCTCGTACCGGTCGTCGATGCCGATCCGGAACTTGATCGTGACCGGGACGCGTCCCGCGGCGGCGACCGCGGCGCTCACGATGCGCCGCAGGAGCCGAGGCTTCAGCGGGATCGCGGCCCCGCCGCCCTTGCTCGTGACCTTGCGCACCGGGCAGCCGAAGTTCATGTCGACGTGGTCGACTCGCCCCTCGCCGACGAGCAGGCGCACCGCCTCGCCCACGAAGCGGGGGTCGACGCCGTAGAGCTGGAGGCTTCGGATCGTCTCCTCCTCGCCGAAGCTCGCGAGGAGGAGCGTCTTGCGGTTGCCCTCGACGAGGGCCCGCGCGGTGATCATCTCGCTGACGTACAGCCCGGCCCCGTGGCGGCGGCACAGGGTGCGAAACGGCGGGTTCGTGACCCCGGCCATGGGGGCGAGGACCACCGGCGGCCAGACGGGGATCGTCCCGATGCGCAGCGGGGCGAACTCCCCCGGCTGCGCGGGGGGGACGTCGCGGTTCTGCGGGCTGCGGTAGGCCGCGTCCATCGGCCGGGTCAGGGCGCGAGCGCCGCCGAGAGAGCGCGCTTCACCTGGGGGACGTGGTGGTCGAGGTGCGCCTGGAGCACGGCGAGGGTATCGGCGAGCGTGAGCCGACCCGCCACAGGATGGCGGAAGACCAGCCGGCCCGCGAGCGCGCGGGGGAAGGCCTCGACGAGGGCGCGCCACTCCCGCCGCACCTCCTCCCACCGGGCGCGCAGGGCGGCCGGGTCCACGGTGTCGGGGACGGCCGCGGCCACTGTCGGGGCCTTGAAGCGCAGGGGCAGGGCGAGCGCGACCTCGAGGATCGCCCGGCGCAGCCGGCTGGAGACCGCGCCGCGGGGCAGCGCGGGGCCGGCCTGCATCTTCTTTCGGACGTAGGCGAGCGTCCCCGCCTCCGCCTCGACCACGTGGTGCAGCACCTGGAGGGCCGACCACCGGCCGGGGCCGGGCGGCCGGTCGAGCGCGGCGAGCTCCCGGCCCTCGAGAAGCGAGAGCACCCGCTCCCGCGCGGCCTCGAGGCGGTCGAGCCGCGCCCGGAGCCCGGAGCCCACGCCGTTCAGGCCTTGCGCTCGCGCCGGGCGGCCACGAAGGAGCGCACGCAGAGGGCCACGAACGCGAGGCACAGGAGGGCGGTCACCGACTGGGCGGCCGCCGCCGCCGGCCGCTCGACCGGGGCCCCGGAGAGCAGGGCCGGGAGCCGAGCGAGGCCCCGGACCGACCCGAGAAAGCCGAGGACGCCGACGAGGGCGGCGGCGTGCATCGCCTGGCGACGCATCCCCTCCCGGCGGGCGAGGAGGCCAGCCGCGGCGAGCAGGACGCCGAGGGCCGCGGGGATGAGGGCGGTGGGGCTCGTCCCGCCGGTGCCGGCGTAGAAGCCGACCCCGACGAGGACGAGGAGGACGCCGAAGGAGAGGGCGGTCTGGGGCATGCTCACTTCTTCCGGGTCTGGCGCGGCGTGTCGTCGTCGACGTGGACGAGGTAGTCGGGGGCGGGGCTGTCGAGGAAGCGCACGTTGAGGCGGCGGATGTGGTCCTTGCCCACGTAGCTGCCCCGGACCTCGGCCCTCGTCTTGAACGGCCCGTCGACGTGCTCGAGGTGGACGATGTCCCCGGCGACGAGGGCGGACATCGTGGTGAAGATCCGCGCCCCGCCCCGGCTCATGTTCTCGGCGACGGTGCGCTCCTCCTGCAGGACGGTCCCCGCGGTGCCCAGGCGGCGCATCCGGAAGTTCACCGGGATCTCGAGCCGCGAGGAGCGGCGACGGTCCGTCGGCACCGGCGTCGGGGGCATCTCCCCGAGGTCGGGTGCGGGGACGCGGGCGAGGCGGGAGGTGGGCGCGGTGTCCTCCCCCTCGCCGCTCAGCGTCTTCTGCCGGGCCCGGCGCAGCGCCTCGGCGACCTCGGAGGCCGCGGCGTAGCGATCCGCCCGGTTCTTCGCGAGCGCCTTGCGCAGGACGGGCACCGCGGGGAGCGGGATCCGCGCCGCGGGAACCCCGTCGAACGGCACCGGGTCCTGGATGTGCTTGAAGAGGGTCGCGACCGGCGTGTCGCCGCGGAAGGGGACCGTCCCCGTGAAGATCTCGTAGATCACGATCCCGAGGGCGTAGATGTCGGAGCGGTGGTCGATCCGGTCGCCGAGGCACTGCTCGGGGCTCATGTACTCGGGCGTGCCCATGATCTGGCCTTCCATCGTGAGCCCGCCGCCCGAGCCGCTGCGGTCGCCCCCCTCGATCTTCGCGATCCCGAAGTCCATGAGACGCACCCGGCCCCCGGGATCGCGCATGATGTTGGAGGTCTTGAGGTCGCGGTGGATGATCCCGACGTCGTGGATCGCCTGCAGCCCCTCCGCGGCCTGGATCGCGACGTCGAAGGCCTCCTCGGGGGGAAGGTAGCCTCCGCGCTCGCGCGCGAGCTGCTTGATGTCGGTGCCCTCGACGTACTCCATCGAGATGTAGCGCACGCCCCCGTCCTCGCCGTACTCGTGGATCCGGCACACGTTGCGGTGGGACACCTTGCGGGCGAGCTTGATCTCGTGGCGGAAGCGCTTGGCCATCTCCACGGTCTTCGCGTACTCGGAGCGCAGCACCTTGATCGCCACCGTCTCCTCGAGCATGCGGTCGTGGGCCTTGTAGACCATGCCCATCCCGCCCTTGCCGAGGGGGCTCAGCACCTCGTACCGGCCGGCGATGACCGAGCCCTGGGTGAGGGCGGCGAGCGAGCGCCCGCAGGTGAAGCACGTCTCGGCCGCGTCGTCGTTCGGCGCCTTGCAGGACGGGCAGATCATGGGCTCGGGCCCCGGGGGCCGCATGATTGTGTACCGGAACGGCCGCCCCCCGCGAGCCCCGCCCGGCGGCGGCCGGTCTATCATCGGCGCATGTCCCGTCTCCTCTCGGTCAACCCGGCCGACGGCAGCGTGGTCGCCGAGCGCGCGGAGGCCACCCCGGCCGAGGTGGCCGCGGCGCTCGAGGCCGCGGCGCGCGCCTTCTCGTCGTGGCGCCGGACGGCGTTCCCCGAGCGAGCGGCCGTGCTGCGGCGGGCGGCATCGATCCTGCGCGAGCGGCGCGACCCGCTCGCCCGGCTCATGGCCCTCGAGATGGGTAAGCCCGTCGCCCAAGGGCGAGCCGAGGCCGACAAGTGCGCGTGGGCCTGCGAGCACTACGCGCAGCACGCGGAGGCGATGCTCGCTCCCGAGCCGGTCGAGACCGACGCCTCGCGCAGCTACGTCGCCTTCGAGCCGCTCGGGCCGGTGCTCGCGGTGATGCCCTGGAACTTCCCCCTCTGGCAGGTCTTCCGTTTCGCTGCGCCCGCGCTCATGGCCGGCAACGTCGGCATCCTGAAGCACGCCTCGAACGTCATGGGCTGCGCCCTGGCGATCGAGGAGGTCCTCCGCGACGCGGGGGCGCCGGAGGGCGTCTTCCGCGCCCTCCTCGTGGGCTCCGCGCGCGTCGGCGCGCTCGTCGAGGCCCCGCAGGTCGCGGCGGTGACGCTGACCGGGAGCACGCCCGCCGGCCGCGCGGTGGCGGCGAGGGCGGGGGCGTGCCTCAAAAAGAACCTGCTCGAGCTCGGCGGCAGCGATCCCTACGTGGTCCTCGAGGACGCGGACCTCGAGGCGGCGGCGGAGACCTGCGCCGCCGCCCGCCTCGTCAACGGCGGGCAGAGCTGCATCGCGGCCAAGCGCTTCGTGGTCGTGGAGACGGTGCGCGAGCGCTTCACCGCCCTCCTCGTCGAGCGGATGGCGGCCCGGCGGCTCGGCGACCCGCTCGAGGACGCGACGGACGTGGGGCCCCAGGCGCGGTCGGACCTGCGCGACGATCTGCACCGCCAGGTCGAGGCGAGCGTCGCCGCCGGCGCGAGGGTCCTCCTCGGCGGCCGCGTGCCGGGCGGCCCCGGTGCCTACTACCCCCCGAGCGTGCTCGACCGCGTGAGGCCGGGGATGCCCGCCTTCGACGAGGAGCTGTTCGGCCCGGTGGCGGCCGTCGTCGCCGCGTGCGACGAGGACGACGCGATTCGCCTCGCGAACCGCACGGCGTTCGGGCTCGGCGCCGCCGTGTTCACCCGCGACCGCGAGCGGGGCGAGCGCATCGCCCGCCGCGAGCTCGAGGCCGGCTCCTGCTTCGTCAACGCCTTCGTGAGGTCCGACCCGCGCCTGCCGTTCGGCGGGATCCGGGAGTCCGGCTGGGGCCGGGAGCTGGGGACGTTCGGGATCCGGGAGCTCGTGAACGTGAAGACGGTGTACGTGGCGTGAGCCGCTCGAGCACCGCCACCGCCTCGACGTGGGGCGTGTGCGGGAACATGTCGACCGGCTGCACGCGCACGACGCGGTAGCCGCAGGCGGCCGCGAGGGGCAGCTCGCGCGCGAGGCCCTCGGGGTTGCACGACACGAGGACGCCGCGGGCCGGGCGCAGCCGGGAGAACACCTCGCGGATCACCTCCGGCGGGCTGCCCTCGCGGGGCGGGTCGAGGACGACCGCGTCGAAGAGGCCCGGCGCGAACCTCGGCAGCGCCCGCTCGACCGCCGCGGACACGAGCGCGAGCCGGCCCGCGTCGACCCCGTTGCGTCGCCGGTTCGCCTCGGCGTCGCGCCCGCTCTTGCGGCTCGCCTCGATCGCGGTGACCCGGTGCCCGCGCAGCGCGAGGGGCAGGGCGAGAAGGCCGCTCCCGGCGAAGAGGTCGAGCACGCGCAGGCCGCTCTCGCCGGGCATCGCCTCGACCACCAGCCGCACGAGAACGGCCGCGGCGGCGACGTTCGTCTGGAAGAACGACGACGCCGAGACGAGGAACTCGGGGCCGAGCGACCGCTCGAGCACGTGGCCCGGGCCCGCGACCCTCCGCGACTCGCGGCCCACCAGGTGGGGGCCGGGGCGGTCGTGGACGTTGAGCACGAGCCCCTCGGGCTTCTCGGGCCCCTCGATCACGGCGCGCAGGGGGCCCTCGAGCGAGGGGTCGTCGCGCGTCGCCACGAGCATCGCCACCGCCTCCGCCTCGTCGCGGGTCGTGCGGACCACGACGTGGCGGACGAGGCCGTCGGTGCCGGTGCCCGCCCCGCGGACCCCGGCCGCGGCGAGGGCGTCGCGCAGCGCGAAGGCGATCCGGTTGGCCCGGCCGGCGTGCACGGGACACTCCTCGACGCTCACCACGTCGTTCGACCCGCGCGCGAAGTGGCCCATGACGAGCCCGCGGGGCGAGTCGGCGAGCACGAAGCTCGCCTTCTGCCGGAAGCGCCACGGCATGCCGTCGCTCCCCGGCGGCAGCCCGATCGCGGGCAGGACCCGCGGCGCGCGCTCGCCCATCGCCCGCCGGAGGAGCACGTCGAGGACGGCGGTCTTGCGCCGGAGCTGCTCCCGGTAGGCCACGTGCTGCCACGCGCAGCCGCCGCAGGCGCCGGCGTGCCGGCAGCGCGGCACGACGCGGTTCGGCGAGGGCTCCTCGATCGCGACGATCTCGGCGAGCACCGAGTGTCCCACCGGCCGCAGGCGGCGCACGCGGACGCTCTCACCCGGGATCCCTCCGGGGACCACCAGGCGCTCGCCGCCGACCGTGGCGACGGCCGCTCCCGACCGGTCCATGCCGGTCAGCGTGACGAGGAGCTCGCCGTCCACGCCTCGACGTTCCGCTCGATCTGGCGCGCGTGGCCGTCGAGGTGCACGGCGTAGATCCGCAGCCAGTCCTCGGCGCCGTACGGGCCCGACTCGGTGTGGCGACCGGTCTTCGCCCAGTCGGCGTCGGACATGCCCCGCAGGATCGGGACCGTGCGCGCCCGGGCCGCGGTGGCGACGTCGAGCGACTCCTCGAGGGGCTGGGCGTGGTAGTCGAACCGGCGCGCCCAGGCGTCCTGGTCGTAGCCGACGATCAGGGGCTCCTTCTCCGCGAGCAGGTAGCGCAGGCGCAGGGCCGCGTTCGACTCGGCGTCGGCGCAGTGGACGACGACCTCGTGGACGCTCCACTTCCCCGGCCCCGGCCTCCACGTGAGGGCCTCACGGGGGACCCGTCCGAGGGCCTCCCGGAGACGGTCGGGGCCCCCCGCGTACTGCTCGATGAGCGCGCGTCTCTCGACCCGGCTGAGGGCCATGCCGTCCTCCTCCGCTCCCTGGGATCCGGGAGTCTGACACCGGACGGCCGCCGGCGCCACATCTGTCCGCTTCCCCGCCGACCGGGGCCCGGACAGCCCCGGGGGCGAGGGCTGCAAATCGTTGATAACAAAGCTTTGCTCTCTCCGGCATCCAGCTTGCAGCCACGGCCGGCGTGCGTGAACGGCTGCTGGTCATCGACGACGACGACACCGTGAGGCAGGCGTACGAGACCCACTTCTCGCGGTCGGGCTTCGAGGTCCGTGCCGCCTCGTCCCTGCAGGAGGCGGCCTCCCAGCTCGCCGGCCACGCCTTCGACGCGGTGATCGCCGACGTGAGCCTGACCTCCGAGGTGGGGTCGGAGGGCCTCGCGATCGCGGCCTACCTGCGCCACCAGCGCCACGCGCCGCCGGTCGTCGTGCTCACCGCCTACGGCGCGCCGGAGAAGGCCGAAGCCGCAGCCCGGCTGGGGGTCGACGCGTTCCTGCACAAGCCGGTCTCGCTCGTCTGGCTCGAGGGCCTGCTCCGCTCCCGCATCGACGATCACCGCCGCGGGCCGGGGCTGACGGACCTGGCCGCGGCGGTCTGAGCGACACCCCCCGGTCCAGCCGACCTGGCAGGCCCGTTGCAGCCTCCCCTCGCAGGTCGCGTGGATGGGTCGCAAGGCCCTGGTTCGTGGCCCCGCGGACACGGGGCGCGTGGCCCCGGGGGCACAGGAGGAACGATGGGCGTCGAAGTCAGGCCGGCCACGCTGCAGGACGGGGTCGCCGTGCTCTCCCTCCTCGAGGACGTGGGCTACTACCCGGAGCCGGTGTCGTTCGCCCGCACCTTCCGCCGCACCATCGCCGACCCGAGCTTCCTCGTGCGGGTCGCGGAGGCGGAGGACGGGCGGGTCGTCGGGGTGGCCACCCTGTCGCTGCGCTACCAGCTCGGCCTCGGGGGCCTCGTGGCCTGCCTCGACGAGCTCGCCGTCGACCCCGGGGCGCCGAAGGGCGTGGAGCGGGCGCTGCGCCGGGAGACGCTCGGCCGGGCCCGCGCGCTCGGCGCGGTGCGCGTCCTCAAGGAGCCGAACCGCCACACGCCCCCGCCGCGGGCCGCGCAGCTTCGGGCGAGGCCGGTGCCGTCCCCGGAGGGGACGCTGCTCCGGACGGCCTGACCGGCCGCCCACGGGCCTGCCGGCCGTGCTAGATTGCCGCCAGGACAAGCGGCGGAGGCTCTCGTGCCGGGACGCGTCGTGCTCGTCCTCGTGGACGAGACCAACCACTTCCAGCGGCTCCTGAAGGCCGACGCCGAGGCGACGGCGGCCCGGGCCGGCCTCGCGATCGAGACGATCTTCACGGGGGAGAGCCTCGCCGACCACCTCGGCGCGCTGCGCCGGCTCATCGTCGACCCTCAGCGGCGGCCCTCGGCGCTCCTGGTGATGGCCGTGCGCGACCACGGGCTCGACCGCGTCGTGCGCGAGAGCGCGGCGGCGGGCGTGCACGTCGTCTTCCTGAACGCGGTCGAAGACGACCTCGAGGCGATCCGCCGGGAGTTCCCCGCGGCGAGCGTCTCGACGGTGTGCCCCGACGAGGTGGAGACGGGGCGCGTGCAGGGCCGCCAGATGCGCGCCCTGGTCGCCCCCGGCCGGCGGGTCCTCTACATCCAGGGCAGCCCCCGCAGCCTCGCCGCGCGCCAGCGCACGGCGGGGATGCAGGAGGCGACCGCGGGCGCCCCCTTCGAGGTGGCCCTCGCGGGAGGCGACTGGAGCCCGGCCTTCGCCGGGCGGACCGTGCGCGAGTGGCTCCGCTTCGCGGTGGGCGGGAAGCGGCCCTTCGACCTCGTCTGCTGCCAGAACGACCACATGGCGGAGGGCGTCCTCGAGGCGCTCGCGGCGGCGGCGGCCGAGTCGGGCCGGCCCGAGGTGGCGAAGATCCCCGTCGCGGGGTGCGACGGAGCGCCCGAGATCGGCCAGAGGATGGTGCGCGAGGGGCGCCTGGTGGCCACGGTCGTGCTGCCCCGGGTGGCCGGGCCCGCGGTCGAGGAGGTGGCGGCGCTCCTCGCCCGCGGCGAGCGGCCGGCGCGGGTCGTCACCCACCCCCCCGTCTCCTTCCCGCCCATCGACGAGCTTCGCCCGATCCCCTGAGCGTGGCCGCCAGCGAGACCTTCGACTTCCGCGGTCCCGCCGGACGGATCGAGGCGGTCCTCATGACCCCGGCGGCGGCGCCGGTCGCCGCGGCCGTCGTGTGCCACGCCCACCCGCTCCACGGCGGCATGATGCACTTCAAGGTCGTGTTCCGGGCCGCGAAGGCCCTGCAGTCGGCGGGCCTCGCCGTCCTGCGCTTCAACTTCCGCGGCGTGGGCCGCAGCGAGGGCGTCCACGACCACGGACAGGGCGAGCAGGAGGACGCACGCGCCGCCCTGTTCGAGCTGCAGGAGCGCCTCCCCGGCCTGCCCCTCGTGCTCGGCGGCTTCTCGTTCGGGTCGGTGGTGGCGCTGCGCGTCGCCGCGCGCGACCCCCGCGTCGGCGCCGCGTTCGCGCTCGGCTACCCCCTCGCGCTCGGGGACGACCACTCGCACCTCGCGCGCGTCGCGGCCCCGCGGCTGTTCGTGCAGGGAGAGCTCGACGCGTTCGGATCCGGCGAAGCGCTGCGCGAGCTCGTGCTCCCGCTCCCCCCGCCCCGCGAGATCGTGGTCGTGAGCGGCGCCGACCACTTCTTCGAGGGCCGGCTCGACGAGCTGCAGGGGGCGATCGCGACCTGGGCCGAGGCGCGCCCCTGGGCGCCCGTCTCGCAGGGCTGAGCTCAGCCCCGCAGCCCGAGGGTGGACGACGGGGCCTCGTCCCGCTCGTCGTCGGCCGACTCCGCGCGGGGGGCGCCCCCCGGGAGGAACCTCGCGAGGGCCCAGGCCAGGAGCGCGGCGATCGCGTGGGGAACGAGCTCCGCCCCGCCCCCGAGCCAGAGGGGGACGGCCACGGCGTAGGCGGCGAGGATCGGCGCCGCCCAGCGCCAGAAGACCGTGCGCTCCTCCCACGCGAACGCGGCCGCGAAGAGGGGCAGGGCGAGGTGGGGACCGAGGGGCGTGGGGGCGAGGTGGAGGGCGCCGATCTCGAGGAGCGCCGCGGCCACGAGACCGCGGACGAAGGCGATCGCGACCCGGCCGCGCTCGTAGAGGTAGGGCAGGCCGGCCCCGGCGAGGACCGCGGCGAGCGCGGCCCGGCCGATCGGCTCGGGCAGGCCGAGCTTCGGCAGGACCCAGGCGCCGTAGCCGAGGACGAACGCCGCGGCCGAGCCGTTCCTCACCCACTTCACCAGCCGACGCTGGGGCAGGACGAGGAGGTCGAGGAGCAGGTAGCCGACGTAGGCGTACGCCGGCCAGACGACGGCGAACGAGCGCGTCTTCCAGAAGACGAAGAGGGCGAGGGCGAAGGCGGGCAACGCCTCGAACGGGCGGGGCCAGGGCGCGCTCGTGCGGTACAGCGCCTCGATCTTGCGGTCGGCCTTGACCCCCGGCAGGAGCGTCCGCTCCACCCGCCGGCGCAGCTCGGCGAGCAGGGCGGCGACCGCCTCCTCCTCCCCGAGGGCCCGGTAGGGCGCGGGGTCGATCGCCTCGTGGTAGCGCACGTGGATCTTCGCGAGGGCGGGGACGGCGCGGAAGTACGGCCACGCGCGGAAGGCCCCGCGGATGGTGGCGGGCACGAGGGGCGCGCCCGTCTCGAGCGCGAGCCGGGCCGCTCCCGCCCGCAGCTCGGGTTCCATCCAGCCCGCCCGCGAGCGCTTGCCCTCCGGGAAGATACCCACGAGCTCGCCCTCCCGCAGGAGGGCGCGGGCCGCGTCGTACGCCTGGCCTCCGCGGCCCGCGCGCACGTCCACGGGGAATGCCCCGAAGAGCCGGACGAGCGTGCCGAGGAGCGGCACCCGGAAGAGAGCGTCCCACGCCATGAAGCGGATCGGCCGCTTCACCTGCAGGGAGAGGAGCACGGGGTCGAGGTAGGACGGGTGGTTGGCGGCGATCACCGCCGGCCCCTCGGGGATCGTCTCCTCGCCGGTGCAGTCGTAGGTGAAGAGGACCCGGAACAGCGCCTCGACCACCGCCCGCAGCGCGTCGCGGATCACGGCTTCGCGGCGCCCATGCGGCGCGGGTGGCGCCCGGGCAGGGCCTCGAGGTGCGGCTTCACCGCGGCGTACTCCTCCTCGAGGGCGCGGGCGAGCTCGCTCGCGCCCTCGGTCGAGCCCGAGCGGCCGAGGACCTCGAGCCTCGCGCACAGGTCCGCCATGCGGCGGCAGCCGAGGTTGCCGCAGCTGCCGAGGAAGCTGTGGGCGGCCCGCTCGAGCTGCGCCGCGTTGCCCTTCGCCGCCTTGCGGATCGCGGCGAGGCGGATGGGAGCGATCTTCAGGAAGGTGGCGACCACCTCGTCCATCAGCGTGCCGTCGTCGTCCACCGCCATCAGGCTGCCGACGATCGCCTCGTCGAGGAGCTCCTGCGCCGGCGCCGGGGCGAGCGCCGCGCGCTCCGCGGGGGCCGCCGCCGCGCCCACCCACCGCCGCAGGACGCGCTCGAGCTCCTCCGGCGTCACCGGCTTCGAGACGTAGTCGTCCATGCCCGCCTCGAGGAACCGCTCCCGGTCCCCCTTCATCGCGCTCGCGGTCATGGCGATGATCGGGAGCCGCGGGCCGCCCCTCTCGCGCTCGCGAATGCGCCGCGTGGCCTCCCAGCCGTCCATCCCCGGCATCTGCCCGTCCATGAGGACCGCGTCGTAGCGGGTGCGCGCGCAGGCCTCGAGCGCCTCCTTTCCGTTCTCCGCGACCTCGACGCGGTAGCCCAGCTTCTCCAGGATGCGCACCGCCACCTTCTGGTTGACCTCGTTGTCCTCCGCCACGAGCACGCGGGCGGCGACGGCCGGGCGCAGCTCGCGCAGGGAGTGGCGGGTCACGAGCTGGGAGGGGCGCGCGGTCGTGCCCTCGCCGAGGACCTCGACCAGGCTGTCGTAGAGGTCCGCCTCGTCGACCGGCTTCGTGAGGTAGGCGGAGATGCCGATCCGCGAGGCCTCCGCCCCCTGGCCGCGCTGGCCGAAGGAGGTGAGGAGCACGAGGCGCACGGGGGCGAGGGCGGGGTCCGCCTTGACCTCGCGCGCGAGGGCGAGCCCGTCCATGCCGGGCATCTTCATGTCGAGGATCGCGAGGTCGAACGGGGAGCCGGAGGCGGCCGCGTCGTGGAGCGCGGCGAGGGCGGCGGCGCCGGAGTCGACCGCGATCGTGCGCAGGCCCCAGTAGCCGAGCTGCTGGCGCAGGATGAGGCGGTTCGTGGCGTTGTCGTCCACCACGAGGACGCGCCGCCCGGCGAGCCGCGTCCCCCGGGGGGCCGCGGGGGCCGCGTCGGGGGCCTGTCGCTCGAGGCGGAGGGTGAACCAGAAGGTGCTCCCGCGCCCGGGGCGGCTCTCGACGTCGATCTCGCCGCCCATGAGCGACACGAGGCGCTTCGAGATCGCGAGGCCGAGGCCCGTCCCCCCGTAGCGGCGGCTCGCCGAGCCGTCGGCCTGGACGAAGGACTGGAACAGGCGCGGCTTGAGGTCCTCGTCGATGCCGATGCCGGTGTCGCGCACCTCGAAGCGCACCACCGCCGCGTCCCCGGCGGACTCCTCGAGGGTCACCCGCAGCACGACCTCGCCCTTCTCGGTGAACTTCACCGCGTTGCCCACGAGGTTCGTCAGCACCTGGCGGAGCCGGCCGGGGTCTCCCCGCAGGGCGCTCGGCACGTCGTGCCGGATGAGGCACAGCAGCTCGAGGCCCTTGGCCTGCGCCGCCTCCGCGAAGGAGCCGAGCACCTCGCGCACCGCGCGCCGCAGGTCGAACTCGACGCGCTCGAGCTCGATGCGCCCGGCCTCGATCTTCGAGAAGTCCAGGATGTCGTTGATGATCTCGAGCAGCGCCCGCCCCGAGTGGTCGATCACCTCCGCGTAGTCCCTCTGCTCGGGCGTGAGGGGGGTGTCGAGGAGGAGGCGCGTCATGCCGATGACGCCGTTCATCGGGGTGCGGATCTCGTGGCTCATGTTGGCCACGAACTCCGACTTGAGGCGGGAGGCCTCGAGCGCCGCCTGGCGGGCCCGGACGAGCAGGTCGATGCTCTGGACGGCGAGGACGACGCCCGCCACCGCGCCCTGCGCGTCGCGCCAGGGGTGCAGCGTCCACCGGAGGAACACCCTCGTCCCGTCCTCGCGCACGAAGGCGTCCTCTGGCTCGCTCACGACCTCGCCGCCCAGGGCCCGCGCGAAGACCTCCCGGTAGCGCGGCGGCATCGCCGGCCACAGCTCTTCGAGCGTTCGGCCCACGACGGAGGGGTCGCTCGTGCCGAGGTAGCGCAGCCAGCGCGCCGAGTGGGCGAGGTGGCGCCCCTCCCGGTCGAGCATCGCCATCGCCACCGGGGCGTGGGTCACGATCTGCCGCAGCTGCCCGCGCTCGCGCTCGATCGCCTCCTGGAGCCGGCGGCGCTCGGTCACGTCGCGGGCCACCGCCTGCAGTCCCCCTCCCTCCACGAGCTGGACCCGCTGGCCGAGCCACAGCTCCTCCCCCGCCCGGGTCACGACCGGGAACTCGCAGTAGGTGTTCGGGAGAGCGAGGCGGCGCTGCTCGTCGTAGAAGCGGCGGGCCTCCTCGCGGTAGTCCGGGCGCACCACGTCGAGGAAGGATGCGCCGACGAGCCCCGCGTCCCCGCCGAACGCCTCCACCGCGGCCGGGTTGGCGTAGACGAAGCGACCCTCCGCGTCCGTGCGGAAGATGATGTCGTCCGCCGCCTCGACGATGGCGCGGAAGCGGGCCTCGCTCGCCTCCGCCCGCTCGCGCGCCGTGCGCGCCTCGGCCGTCTCCGCCTCGAGCTCGAGCAGGCGCCCGTGCGCCGTGGCCGCCCTCCGCCGCAGGGACAGCGCCCAGGCCGCGAGCACGGCCGCGAGCACGGCCAGGGCGGTCGCCGGGATCAGCATGCTGGCCACGCGCTTCGGGGCTCCTCCGCGTCAGACAGTAAAGCCCTGCCTCCGGGGGGTCAAGGCAGGACGCCGCTACTCCAGGCCGTGGCGGGCGAGCAGGTCGCGGTCGGCGAGCAGCTCCCGCAGCGGCGCGTCGGCGACGACCCGGCCGCCGTCGAGGACGACGCCGCGCGAGCAGAGGCGCTCGACGAGCGCGAGGTCGTGGCTCGCCACGATCTGCGTCGCCGCGAGCCGGCCGAGGAGGCCGGCCAGCTCGCGCCGCCCGCGCGGGTCGAGGCCCGAGGAGGGCTCGTCGAGGAGGAGCAGGCCCGGCCGGCAGGCGAGGGCGCCGGCGAGGGACAGGCGCTTCTTCTCGCCGGTGCTCAGGTGGTGCGGGAAGCGCTCCTCCCGCCCCGCGAGCCCGACCGCGGCGAGGGCGTCGGCCACAGCCGTTCGCACCTCGGCCTCCGGCCAGCGCCGGGCGCGCGGACCGAACGCGACGTCCTCCCCCACCGTGAGCCCCACGATCTGGTCGTCCGGGTCGGCGAAGACGATCCCGACCCGCGCCCGCACCGCGCGCACGGTCCTCGGGGACAGGACGACCCCGTCGACCGCGACCCGCCCCTGCACGTCGTGGCGGTGGGGGGCGGACGCGGGGTCGTGGCGGTGGAGATAGCGCTGCCGCTCGGGGAGCAGCCCCGCGAGGTGGAGGAGAAGCGTCGACTTGCCCGCGCCGTTCGGGCCGAGCAGCGCCAGGCGCTCGCCCGCGGCCGCACGGAAGGACACCGAGCGCAGGGCGGGCGAGCCGTCCGGGTAGTGGTAGGCGAGGCCGTCGACCTCCACGGCGGCGGGAGAGACGCTCACGGGAGGTCGGCTCCCCGGGCGAGCCGCGCCCGCTCGGTCGTCTCTGCCCGCTCGAGCGTCCGCAGCAGCAGAGCCCCCGCGAAGCGCCCGAAGCCGCGGGCGGTGGCCACGGGCTCCCGCGCGAGCGAGCCCCACGGGCCGCGGGTCGTGCGGCGGGCCTCGCGGGCCCGGAGCATGCGGCGCGCCTGCTCGAGGATCGCGGCGAGGCTGCACAGCGCCGCCTCGAACACGTCCACGAGCCGCGCGGGCACCCGGAGCGCGCGCGCCCCGCGGACGAGCCCGAGCGGGCCGAGGAGGAAGGCGGTCCCCGCGGCCGCGGTCGTCGCCGCGAGGGCCCGGGCGACGAGGGCGAGCGCCACGGGCAGCCTGCGACCGGGCGGGGCGAGCAGGGCGGCGGGCAGGGCGAGCAGGAGGACGAAGGGCGCGAGCGCGCCGAGGCGCAGGGCGAGCTGCGCGAGCGTGCTGCCCGCGAGCCGGAAGGCGAGGAGCCCGGAGCCGAAGGCGAGAGCCCAGGCCGCCCACGACCAGGGGAGGACCTCCGCTCGCCCGAGGCCCGCAGGGGCGACCGCGGCTGTCGCCGTCAGGACGAGACCGAGCGCGAGGACCGGGCCCGGGCGCTCGCAGCTCACCGGTGCGGCTCGGCTTCGCGGGGCAGAGCGAGCCCGCGCGACAGGGCCCAGGCGAGCGCGGCCGCGGCGAGCGTCCCGAGCACGCCGGCGAGCACGCTCCCCGCCCGCCCGAGCCCGGGCGCCTCGTAGTCCGGCGCCGGTGCCGGCCACAGGGCCCGCGCCGCGTCGGCGAAGCCCAGCCGCTCGGCCACCGATTCGAGCCCGTCGGGCAGCGGGGAGGCGAAGGGTGCGAGGAACGCGGCCACCGCGAGGGCCACGGCCAGGATGCCGAGCGCCGGGGCGGGCCCCGC
Organism: uncultured Acidobacteriota bacterium; assembly: GCA_964561785.1. Lineage (GTDB taxonomy): Bacteria > Acidobacteriota > Vicinamibacteria > Fen-336 > Fen-336 > DATBSL01. The sequence goes on from CAZLRF010000002.1 coordinate 138,224, forward strand.
GGAGCCCTCGCGCGCGGAGCGAAAGCCGCGCACCAGGTCGGGACGCCAGCGCAGCACGGTCGCGAGGATCGCCCCGGTGAGAGCCGCCTCGAGGAGCGCGATCGGCACGTGGAGCGAGAGCATCACGGGCAGGACGACGGCCGCGGGGTAGAGCCCGGAGAGCGAGAGGAGCCCGGCGACGAGGGCCGCGCCGAGGAGCGTGCCCACGAACGCGCCGGCCACGGGCCCGGCCACGAGGCCCCGGACGCCGAGGCGCGGCCGGCAGACGAGGGAGGCGACGGCGTGACCGCCCAGGGCGCCGGCCCCGCCCATCGCCAGCAGGTTGGCCCCGAAGGCGGTGACGCCCCCGTCCTGGAAGAGCAGAGCCTGCACGGCGAGGACGACCGCCATCACGACCAGGCCGCGCCACGGTCCGACGAGCGCGGCGACGAGCATCCCCCCCACGAGGTGCCCGCTCGTCCCCGGCAGGAGCGGCACGTTGACGAGCTGTGCCGAGAACACGAACGCGGAGACCGCGCCGAGGGTGCCCGCGCGGACGCGCTCCTCCTCCCGGCCCTCGGCGCGCAGCGCCCACGCGAGGGCGCCCGCCCCCGCGGCCCACGTGCCCGCCGCCACCCCTCCGCTCAGGAACCCGTCCGGTACGTGCATGCGGGCATTGTCCTCCAGAAGGTCCAGAAGGGGGGCCGCTTGACGAGGCGGCGCGGACCCGCTTATCGTGACCGCATGCTCCGGTCCGGCTCCCGGCGACGTGTCCTCGTCGCGGCGCTGCTCCTTCTGCCCCTGCTCGTCCTGGCCTTCGCGCCGGGGGCGCACGAGGGACACGGCTGCCGCTTCGACAAGACCTGCCTCGCCTGCCGCTGGGCGGCCGACGCCGTGGCCGAGGCCGCGGCCCCGATCGCCCTGCCGCAGCCGGCGGACGCCGCCTCCTTGCTCGCCGTCCCCGCCCCCGGGCGGCCCGCGGACCGGGCGCCCGAGGCGGCCTCCTCCCGCGGCCCGCCTCTCGCCTGACGGCTCGCTGAGACGGAAACGACGCGCGAGCTCGCGCGAGCGGGTCCGTCTCCAGGACCGAACCGCCCGCGACAGGCCCCTCGCCCGCCGCTCGGCGGCAAACGAGAGACGCCGCCCGTTTTTCATTCTGGAGGAGAACGTGACGAACTCGTACCCGTCCGCAGCCGCACGCGCCGTCGCCGCGCGACCGACGCTCGTCCTCGCGATCTGCGCCGTCCTGGCCGGATCCGCCAACCTGCACGCGCAGGCCGATCTCGCGGGCCCGTCCACGGCGACACCCGCGCCGGATCCCGCCCCCACGCCCGCGCCGCAGGGCCCACCACCGCCTTCGACCACCGGCCCCCGCGGTCCGGCCGACCCCCAGGGCCTCACGCAGCTCAACGTCTTCGGCGACAGCGGCCAGGTGACCTCAGGCTCGGCCTTCAACCCGTCGATCTCCGTGATCCCGGACGGCGTCTACTACAACGACAGCCGCGACGGCGGGGTCGGGGAGCTGATGGAAGCGGCCGACGGCTTCGGCGGCGGCCACTCGCACGGCGAAGAGGAGGGGCACTCCCACGCCCACGGCGGCGTGCCCGACCGCGGGTTCAGCCTCCGCGAGGCGGAGATCGCGTTCTCGGGCGCGGTCGACCCCTACTTCGACGTCTGGGCGATCTTCGCGGTCGGCGACGGCGAGATCGAGGTCGAGGAGGGCTACTTCCAGACGCGCAAGTTCCTGCCCGGGCTCCAGCTCCGCGCGGGCAAGTTCTACAGCGGCTTCGGCTACGTCAACAAGCAGCACCCGCACCAGTGGGACTTCGTGGACCAGAACCTGGCGTACGACATGCTTCTCGGTGGCTCGATCAACGAGGCGGGCGTCTCGCTCACGTGGCTTCCGAACCTGCCCTTCTACACCCAGCTCGGCGTCGAGGCGCTCCAGGGGACGAACGAGCGCTTCTCCGCCCCGCTCGGCGCGGAGGAGAGCCCCTTCTTCGACGAGAAGGCCGGACCGCGCCTGTTCACCGGCTGGCTGAAGGTCTCCCCGAACGTGGGCTACAGCCACGCGCTGCAGATCGGCGCGTCCTACGCGTTCTCGACGCAACACCAGGAGCTCGTCGCCCACGAGCACCACCACGAGGGTGAAGGGCACGAGGGCGAGGAGCACGGGGAGGAAGGGCACGTCGACGAGGCCTTCCAGGGCGACGGCCAGGTGCTCGGTCTCGACTTCGTGTGGAGGTACGACTCGCCCCGGCAGTTCGGCCAGGGGGACTTCACGCTGCAGGCGGAGTACCTGCGCCGCGTCAAGGACCTCTCGCTCGTCGGGATGGGCGAGGAGGCGGCGGGAGGGGAAGCCCGCAAGTCGACCCAGGACGGCTTCTACGTCCAGGCCGTCTACGGCTTCGCCCCCCGCTTCACGCTCGGCCTGCGCTACGACACCGCCGGCCTCACCAACCGGATCGAGGGCGGCGAGGAGACGGAGAGCTTCGACGCCTCGCGCCGCCTGAGCGCCAACCTCACGTTCAACCCGACCGAGTTCTCGCGCTTCCGCTTCCAGTACACCCGGGGCGACATCTCGGTGGGCGGCGCGCGGGAGAAGTACGACCAGGTCTACGTGCAGTTCCAGATGAGCCTCGGCGCGCACGGCGCCCACCGGTTCTAGAGGGGAGAAGACCCATGTTCCACAAGGCTGCCGTCGCGGCTCTCGCCGCCGCTTCTCTCTTCGCCGCCCGCCCGGCGTCCGCCGCCGTCGACGTGGTGGCGACGACCTCCAGCATGGCCGCCCTCGCCCGCACCGTCGGCGGCGACGCGGTCAAGGTCACCGTCCTGTCCTCGCCCGACCGCGACGCGCACCACGTGCTGGCGAAGCCCAGCATGATGGTCGCGATGCGCCGGGCCGACCTGCTCCTCGCGGTGGGGGCCGAGCTGGAGGTCGGCTGGCTGCCCGCCGCCCTCCAGGGAGCGAGCAACCCGCGGATCCTGCCCGGCCAGACCGGCTACTTCGAGGCCGCGGCCCAGGTCGACCTCGTCGAGACCGGCCAGTCCGCCGACCGCTCCCGGGGCGACGTCCACCCCATGGGCAACCCCCACGTGTACATGGACCCCTTGCGGATGGCGGTCGTGGCCCGGGCGCTCGCCGAGCGGCTGGCGCTCCTCGACCCGCCGAACGCGGCGAGGTCCCGGGCGAACGCGGAGGCGTTCGCGAAGGAGGCGGAGGAGCGCGTGGCCCGCTGGAGGGAGCAGACGAGGGGCGCGCCGGGGGTCGTCTTCTACCACAAGGACGGGAACTATCTCGCGAACCTGCTGAACGTGCCTATACTCGGGTTCGTGGAGCCGCTCCCGGGGATCCCGCCCACCGCCTCCCACCTCAAGTCGCTCGTCGAGGGCCTGAAGGGGAAGAGGGGCGTCATCCTCTACAACACCTTCCACTCGCCGGACGGCCCGAGCTTCCTGTCGAAGAACCTCGGCTGGCCCGCCAAGCGCCTGCAGCTCGAGCCGCCGCTCGGGGCGGACGGCAGGGGCTACCTGGATCACCTCGAGCAGTGGGTGGCGGCGGTGGCGAGCGCCCGGTCCTGAGCGAGGTCGATTGAACGGCACCCTCCTCGAAGTCGACGCGCTCGTGGCGGGCTACCAGGACCCGGTCGTCGGACCGGTGTCCTTCACGCTCGCCGCGGGCGAGATCGTCGGGCTTGCCGGCCCCAACGGGGCCGGCAAGTCCACCCTCCTCGGCGCCCTCATCGGCACGACGCGGGTCTTCTCCGGGCAGGCGAGGCGCCGCCCCGGCATCCGCGTCGCGATCCAGAGCCAGGCCCCGGTGCGCCTCGCGGAGATGCCGGTGACCGGGGCCGAGTTCCTGCGGATCACCGGCGCCCACCGCCACGCGACCCCGCCGCGGCTCGTCCCCTACCTCGACCAGCGGCTCGACCGGCTGAGCGGCGGACAGTACCAGCTCCTCAACGTGTGGGCCTGCCTGGGCAGCCCGGCCGAGCTCGTGATCCTCGACGAGCCGACGAACAACATGGATCCGAAGGCCGTGCACGAGCTCGCGGAGCTGCTGCTCGAGTCGCGCGAGACGGGCCGGGGGGTCCTCGTGGTGAGCCACGAGCACGAGCTGCTCGAGCGGGTCTCGAGCCGCCTCGTGGAGATCCGCCCGTGAGCGCGACCGAGGCGTTCGACCCCCTCTTCCTCCTCCCGTTCGTCAACGGGCTGCTCCTCGCGCTCCTCCTCCCCGTCCTCGGCGCGTTCGTGCGCCTGCGCGAGGAGTGGCTGGCCTCGCTCGGGCTCGCCCAGGTCTCGGCGGCCGCGGTGGTGCTCGGGGCCGTCCTCGTGGAGCCGGTCGCGCTCGTCGCCCTCGGCGCGGCGGCGGTCGCGGCCGCGGTCAAGGCGTTTCTCGGCCGCTCGGGCAACGACTCCTACGCGGTCATGATCCTGCTCGGGTGGAGCGTCACCCTCATCGGGGCGTCCTTCTCCCCCCACGGAGACGAGCTGGCCCACGCGCTCGTGCAGGGCCAGATCTACTTCACCGACCTGCGCCACCTCGAGGGCATCGCCGCCCTGGCGGTGGTGGCCGCGCTCCTCCTGCCCTGGCTGTCGTCGCGGCTGCTCCTCGGCCGATTCTTCCCCGCCCACTTCCGGGCCAACGGGGTCTCGAACCCGCACCACGACCTCGTCTTCGACGTGCTCGTGGCGGTGACCCTCGCCCTCGCCGCGACGGCGATCGGGGTCATGGCGGCCTTCGCCCTCGTCTTCGTCCCGCCGTGGATCGCGTTCCACTTCGCCCACGGGTGGCGCAAGACCCTGGCGTGGTCGGCGGGCCTGGGTCTCATCGCCTACCTCGTGGCGTTCGTCGCCGCGATCCGCGTCGACCAGCCCTTCGGGCCGGTGCTGGTGGTGGCCCTGCTGGCGATGGCGCCGGCGCGGGCCTTCGGGAGGCATTGATGAAGGGTACCGGGGCCATCGTGCTGTCGATCGTGGCGATCCTCGCCGTCGCCGCCCTGGTCGCGTGGGCGGGCAGCGCGGGCGGCCTCCAGGTCTTCGGCGTCCCCGTGTTCGCTCTCTGCGGCGCCGTGTGCTTCGCGCTCAACTGGCTCGCCTTCGTCCCCTCCCTCGTGGCGCGGACCGAACGCTACTACGACCTGACCGGCAGCCTCACCTACCTCCTCGTGGTCGCCCTCGCCCTCGCCTTCGGGAACCGCGCGGCGCGCTCGCTCCTGCTCGGCCTGCTCGTCGCGGCCTGGGCGCTGCGGCTCGGCAGCTTCCTGTTCACGCGCATCCTCCGCGAGGGCGCCGACCGGCGCTTCGACGCGCTCAAGACCGACCCCGCGCGCTTCCTCCTCGCCTGGACCCTCCAGGGCCTGTGGGTCTTCCTCACCGCCTCCGCCGCTCTCGCCGCGATGACGACCGCCTCGCCCGCGCCCCTCGACGCGCCGGCCGCGCTGGGGGCCGCCGTCTGGGCCGCCGGCTTCGCGATCGAGGTGATCGCCGACCGGCAAAAGGCCGCCTTCCGGGCCGATCCCGCGAATCGCGACCGCTTCATCACCAGCGGCCTGTGGGCCTGGTCGCGGCACCCCAACTACTTCGGGGAGATCCTGCTCTGGACGGGCGTCGCCCTCGCCGCCCTGCCCGCCCTCTCGGGCTGGTCCCTCGCCACGCTCGTCTCCCCGCCCTTCGTCTACGTGCTCCTGAGCCGCGTCAGCGGGATCCCCCTCCTCGAGGCCCGCTCGGACGCGAAGTGGGGCCCGGAGCCCGCCTACCAGGCCTACAAGGCCCGCACGCCCGTGCTCTGGCCCCGCCCGCCCGCCTGAGGCCTCAGAAGTCAGCGCGTCTCCGAGGTCCCTGCCGGCGTGAACACGAGGAGGTACTGGTAGGGCAGGAACGTGTGCTCGGCCGCGAGGGCGAACCCGGCGCCCTCCATCTGCTTCACGAGGTCCTCGCGAGCGATCTTCATGGCGAGCGGGGGGCCGACCGGGAGCTGCCGCTCGTGGACGACCTGGCCGCCGGGCTTGAGCATGCGCTTCATCAGCGCGAGGTACTTTCGTCTGGTCGTCGATATGGTGCCAGGTGTTCACGATCACGAAGCGGTCGACCGAGCCGTCGGGCAGCAGCGGGTCGTCCGGGTCGGCCAGCACCGAGAAGACGTTGCGGACCCCGGCGTCGCGCGGGCGAAGCGCGGGTCGTCGAGCGCGGCGACATACGCCTGGGGGTCGGCACGGCCGCCGGCGCGGCGAGCGCGAGCAGCAGAGAGAGCGCGGGGCTGGGGTGTCGCCTTATCGGTCTTCTCCTCGACGGGACGGAATCACACTATTAGGAGCCTATAGTTAAAATACACTTGTACTATCTAGCGCTCCGGCCGTAGGCTTGACCCCGTGATCGCATCACCAGCAGACCTCTTCGCTGTCTTGCGGCAGTACAACCCCTGGTGGTCCGGGAGCCCGATCGCGGATCTCCCCTCCTGGCGCCGCGCCGCCTTCAAAGAGATCGCATCCTGGGCAGAGCGGCCGCCGGCAGGCCGGGCCCTCCTGGTCTCGGGGGCGAGGCAGATCGGCAAGACGACGCTCTTCCTCCAGGTCATCGAGCTCCTCGTGAAGAGCGCCGTACACCCAGGCAACATTCTCTACGTCACGTTCGACCACCCGCTCCTCAAGCTGGTCGGCCTGGAGCGCGTCGTCCAGCTCTGGCGTGAGTTCGAGCCGGGCGCCGAAGGGCCCGAGTACCTCTTCCTCGACGAGATACAGGCGACCCGCGACTGGCAGACCTGGGTCAAGCACCAGGTGGACTTCGAGAAGTCGCGCCGGATCGCCCTGACCGGATCCGCTACCCCGCTGACGCGCGAGGGCCAGGAGTCAGGAGTCGGCCGCTGGCAGACGCTGCGCCTCGCGACGCTGTCGTTCTGCGAGTACCTGCAGATCCGCCGCCTCGAGGCGCCACCCCTGCCCCAGGTCCCGTCCCTCGCCCAGCTGTTCAGCTGGGACGAGCCTCGCTTCGTCAGGGTGGGCGAGAGCGCGCGTCCGCTGGTCGCCCTCTTCCACGAGTACCTGATCCGCGGCGGCTTCCCGCAGAGCGCCCTCGTCGACGGGATCCCCACGGCGCAGAAGCTGCTCCGCGAGGACATCGTGGACAAGGTCCTCAAACGCGACATGACGGCCCTCTTCGGAGTGCGGCGAGTCGTCGAGCTCGAGCAGGTGTTCCTTTACCTGTGCCTCCACGACGGAGGCATCCTGGACCTGCCCGACCTGTGCAAGAACCTGCGGCTCAAGCGACCGACGGTCGAGAGCTTCATCGACCTGCTCGAGGCCGCACATCTCATCTACCGCCTCATGCCGTTCGGGTACGGCAAGGAGGTCCTGAGAGGTCGCGCAAAGATCTACCTCGCCGATCCCGCTCTCGGCCCCAGCGTGCTGCTCAGGGGCAAGGGGCTCCTCGAGGACCCGGCCGGCCTGGGTCGCGCAGTGGAGACCGCCTTCTTCCGCCACCTGTTCGCGCGCTACTACCGACAGAGCATCGGATTCTCCTACTGGCGAGGGCGGGGTGACGCCGAGGTCGACATGATCGCGGACGTGGAGGGCACGCTGGTCCCATTCGAGGTCAAGTACCGGGCTCAGGATACGGGCCGTCGGGAGTTGAAGGGCCTCGTCGATTTCTGCAGCGAGCGGAACGTGAGCCGCGGGTACGTCATCACCAAGGACGTGCGCGATTTCGGAATCGTCGACATGGAGGGCAAGGCGGGCACCACGCGCCTTCTGAAGGTGCCGGCGCCGCTTGCCTGCTTCTGGCTCGGGCTCACCGAGCTCGCTCCCGACATCGACTGACTCGGGCGTCGCCGCCCCCGGCGCCCGGCCTGTCGTGGAGCCACTTCGGGAGAGCTCGACCCAGCTCCGCCTCCGTCCACTCCGGGTGGCGACGCCGGAGCTTCGAGGCGAAGCCTTGCCGTGGACGACGGGCCGCACCGCCTGTCATGATGGATGCGAGGAGTTCTCCATGCGAGCCCATTCCGCCGTCGCCGCCCTCCTGTGCGCCGTCCTCGTCCTCACCGCCGTGCCCGCGGCCCCGTGCACGAGCGTCCTCGTCGCGCGCGGCGCGACCGCCGACGGCTCGACGATGATCACCTACGCCGCCGACAGCCACACGCTCTACGGCGAGCTGTACATGACGCCGGCCGGCATCCACGGCCCCGGTGCGATGCGGGACGTGGTCGAGTGGGACACCGGCAAGCACCTCGGCCGGATCCCCCAGGCGCCGGTCACCTACCAGACGATCGGCAACATGAACGAGCACCAGGTCGCGATCACCGAGAGCACGTGGGGAGGGAGGGAGGAGCTCGCCGGCCCGGCGGGGATCATCGACTACGGGAGCCTCATCTGGATCGCGCTCGAGCGGTCGAAGACGGCGCGGGAGGCGATCCGGACGATGGCCTCGCTCGTCGAGGAGCACGGCTACGCGTCGACCGGTGAGTCGTTCTCCATCTCCGACCCGAACGAGGTCTGGCTGATGGAGCTGATCGGCAAGGGCAAGGGACACAAGGGCGCGGTCTGGGTCGCCCGGCGCCTGCCCGAGGGCCACATCTGCGCCCACGCCAACCACGCTCGGATCCGGACCTTCCCCCTCGCCGACCCCGAGAACGCGCTCTACGCGAAGGACGTCGTCGCCTTCGCCCGGGAGAAGGGGTGGTTCTCCGGCCGGGACGAGGAGTTCAGCTTCGCCGACACCTACGCGCCGCTCGATTTCGGGGCCCTGCGCTTCTGCGAGGCGCGGGTGTGGAGCGTCTTCCGGCGCGCTGCGCCCTCGCTCGCCCTGCCCGCGGACCTCATTCTCGGGAACGTGAAGGCCGAGCGGCTGCCCCTGTGGATCCAGCCTGACCGCAAGCTCGCGGTGGCCGACGTCATGGCGCTCATGCGCGACCACTACGAGGGCACCCCGCTCGACATGACGAAGGACGTCGGGGCGGGTCCGTTCGCCCTCCCCTACCGCTGGCGGCCGATGACGTGGGAGGTGGACGGCGGGAAGTACGTCCACGAGCGGGCGATCTCCACCCAGCAGACGGGCTACTCGCTGGTGTCGCAGTCGCGCTCCTGGCTGCCGTCGCCGATCGGCGGCGTGCTGTGGTTCGGGCTCGACGACACCGCGAGCACCGTCTACATGCCCATGTACGTGGGCATGAGGCGCGTTCCGAAGAGCCTCGCCGTGGGCACGGGGGACTTCTCCCGCTTCAGCTGGGACTCGGCCTTCTGGACGTTCAACTTCGTCGCCAACTGGGCCTACTCGCGCTGGGCGGACATGATCGTGGACGTGCGGCGGGTGCAGGGCGAGCTCGAGGGACGCTTCCTGGCCGAGCAGGCCGAGGTCGAGAAGGCGGCCCTCGAGCTTCACGCGCGGGCCCCCGGGCTCGCCCGCGATCACCTCACCGAGTACTCGACGCGCGTCGCCGAGGAGACGGTCGCGCGGTGGCGCCGGCTCGGCGAGTTCCTCGTATGGAAGTACCTCGACGGGAACGTGCGCGACGCGCAGGGCAAGGTCACCCACCCGAGGTACCCCGACTCGTGGTACCGCCGCATCGCGTCCGAGCACGGCGAGACGCTGAGGATGGCCGAGCCGCCGAGGGAGTGACCTCCGCTCAGAACCGCGCGGTGAGGCCGGCCTGGACGAGCCGGGGCGGACCGGGGAGCATCCCCCGGCTGCGGTCGGCGAGGAAGAGCTCGTCGAGGAGGTTCTTCGCGGTCACGAAGAGGGTGACGCGCCGCAGGTCCCAGCTCAGGGCGAGGTTCCAGACGGTGTAGGCGGGGAGCAGGCCGCGCTGGCCGTCCGCGGTCGACTCGCGCGTGTTGAGGTCGTCCGCGTACTGCTCGCCGACGTGGACGGACTCGATCTGGGCGGCGAGCCCGCGCGGGTGGCGATAGCCGAGGGCCGCGGTGAGGGTCCGCTCCGGGGCGTAGGGCAGGCGGTTGCCGCTGACGCTCGTCGAGCCCGATCCCGGCACGTTGCTGAACCGGGTGCCCTCGAACCGCGCGACGGGCAGGGCGGTGAAGACCGCCCGGAGGAAGACGTTGTGGCGCGAGCCGGTGATGGCCGTGGAGTCGGCCTGCACCGCGAGCTCGAATCCCTCGTGCAGCGTCTCGCCCCCGTTGGTCAGCGTGGCGCCGACCCCGCCCGCGAGCGAGGCGGGCACGATCTGGTTCTCGTAGTCGTTGCGGAAGACGGTCGCCTCGAGCCTCACCCCGGGCCGGACGAGACCGCGCAGGCCGATCTCGGAGTTCCAGCTCAGCTCGGCGTCGAGCTCCACCACGCCGCCCGAGTTGCTGATCACGTCCTCGGTGCGCGGCGGGGCGAAGCCGCGGTGGACCCCGGCGAAGAGGTTGAGCCTCTCGCTCGGGGCCCAGGCGAGGCCGACGCCCGGGACCCACTGGAGGAGCTCGCTCGTCCCGGTGGCCCCCGCGCCGGCGTTCGCCAGCCGGTTCGTCCGCTCGTAGGTCACGGACTCGAGCCGCACGCCGCCGCTCAGCACGAACGGCCCGAGCAGCAGGCGCTCCTGGACGAAGGCCGACAGCGCCCGGTTCTCGCGGCGGTTGTCCTCGACGGTGACGCCGGTGCGGGCGGTCGGCGTGTCGCCGTTCACCTGGCGCCGCTCCTGGGTCTCGAAGTGCGCGCGGACCCCGATCTCCGACTCGCTGCGCACCCCGGCGAGGACGAACGGCACGCGCAGGCGCGGCTCGACGCCGAAGTGGTCGTAGTCGCGCAGCCGTCCCTCGTTGCCGCAGGTGGTGAGCAGGTTCTCCATGCCCCCGCACTTGGGGTCGAGGCGGTCGTTCGGGCGCTGGAGCGAGTTGCTCGACTGACGCCACCAGTCGCGGGAGAAGCGGGAGGCGTAGGCGTGGGTGGTGAGCAGCGCCGGGCCGAGGAGGGCCTGGTGCTTGAGCGAGGCGCCGAAGCGCCAGCCGTCGAAGCCGTCGTTCTCGAAGGGGTTGCCGCGCGGGTTCGCGTTCCACTCGGCGAGGGTGAGCCCCGAGTACGTGACCTGTGAGTCCTCCGCGTAGTAGTTGGCCTTGGCGGTGAGGGTCTGCGTCCGGCCCAGGGTGAAGACCGCCTTCACGTTGACGTCGTCGACCTGCGACCCCACGTTCTCCCGCGCCCCCTCGCCCTGCTTGTGCATGTACTCGGCGAGGAGCGCGGTGCGGCCCCAGGTGCCGCCCGCCGTTCCCTGGGCGTTCCAATAGTCGCGATTGCCGGCGGCGGCCCTCAGGCGGGCCTCCGGGCGGGCCGGGGGTGCGGGCGTGAGGTAGTTGATCACCCCGCCGACCGTCACCGGGCCGTAGGCGATCTGCCCGGAGCCCTTCACCACCTCGATGCCGTCGAAGCGCTCGATGGGCGGATGGTAGTAGCTCGCGTTGTCGCCGTAGGGGGCGAAGGTCACGAAGAGGCCGTCCTCGAGGAGGAGGACCTTCGTCGAGCGCGTGGGGTTGAGGCCGCGGACGCCGATGTTGGGGCGCAGCGCGAGGCCCTCCTCGTCGCGGACGTTGATGCCGCTCGCCTTGCGCAGCGCCTCGTTGACGCTCAGCACGCGGGAGGTCTCGAGCTCCTCGCGGTCGATCGTCTCCACGGAGCCCGGGGTCCTCCCGATGGTCTCCGCGCTGCCCGCGAGGCGCGTCCCGACCACCGTGACCTCGTCGGTGAACGTGCCGGGGCGCAGGACAAGGACGACCTCGGCGTCGTCGGGGACCCGCAGGCGCTCGCGCGCCACGGAGAAGCCGGCGGCGCTCGCCGCGACCTCGTACTCGGCGTCGGGGGCCTCGATCTCGAACCGGCCGTCCGGGAGCGAGCGCGCGGTGGCGAGATAGCCCACTGCGTCGCGGCGCAGGGTGACGAGCGCGCCGGGGACGGCGGCGCCCGAAGCATCCTCGACCCGCCCCCGGACGGGCGAGGCGAGGGCGGAGAGCGGCAGGGCGGAGAGCAGAAAAATGAAACCGGTTTTCATGATCAGGATGATAGGCAGGGGTCGTGATCCTGTCAAGCGGTTCGTATGGACTAGCGACAATGAATCGTTTGCCTCATTCGAGGCGGGCCGGCGGGGTGCGTGAGAGAATCCGGGTGTGAGATCCGAAGCGTCGCCTTCCGGCCGTGCCGCGCTTCTCTGGGTCCTCGCCTTCCTGCTGATGGCCGGCGCGGCCGTCTGGCAACGGCTCACGGGTCCGACCCACCCCAAGCGGGCGCGGGTCGAGCTCGCCGGACGGGAGCTGCGCCTGCGCCTGCTGCGCTCGTCCGTCTCCGGCGAGCCGTTCCTGGTCAGCGTACCCGCGCCGGAGGGGGTGTCGGGCGTCGTCCGCTACCGGCGCTACCCGACGGACGAGCCCTTCCAGGACGTGCCGCTGCGCCGGGAGGGCGGCGCGCTCGCGGCCCTCCTGCCGACCCAGCCCCCGGCGGGGAAGCTCGAGTACTCGGTCGTGCTGGAGGCGGGGGGCCGCACGGTGCCGGCGCCCGCCGAGGGCCCCGTGGTGATGCGCTTCAAGGGCGACGTGCCGGCGGGCGTCCTCGTCCCCCACGTCGTCTTCATGTTCTTCGGGATGATGATCGGCCTGCGCTCGGCCCTCGCCGCCGCGTTCGCCCGTCCCGAGGCGCGCCGTTACGCCTGGGTCGCCCTCGTGCTGATCAGCGTGGGCGGGCTCGTGCTGGGGCCGATCGTGCAGAAGTACGCCTTCGGCGCCTACTGGACGGGCTGGCCCTTCGGCGAGGACCTGACCGACAACAAGACGCTCGCGATGTGGCTCGCGTGGGTCGTGGCGGTCGTCGTGCTCGGCCGGCGTAGCGACCCGTCCGACCGCCGCGCCCGGTGGACGGTGGCGGCCGCGGCCGCGGTCACGATCGCGGTCTACCTCGTCCCCCACTCGCTGCGCGGCAGCCAGCTCGACTACGGCAAGCTCCAGGGCGGGGCGGCCGCGAAGGACGCGGTCGGCAGCGGGCGATGAGGCGGCGGCGCTTCGTCGGCGGGGCGCTCCGGGCGGGCGGGTCCGCCCTCGGGGCCTCCCTGCTGCCCCGTGCCCTCGTCGGCGCGCCCGCGATCCTCACCCCCGAGTCGGCGCGGCCGAAGGCCGCCTACGGCGCGAGCGCCGGCGACGTCACGGGCGGCCGCGCCGTCATCTGGTCCCACGTGGACCGCCCGGCGCGGATGTTCGTCGAGTGGTCGACGCGCGCCTCCTTCGCCGAGGCCCGCCGCGTGCCGGGCCCGGCCGCGCTGCCGGAGGACGGTCTCACCGCCCGCCTCGACCTCGACGGCCTGCCCCCCGGCCAGCGCATCGCCTACCGCGTCCTCTTCCAGGACCTGCGCGACCCGAACGCGTGGAGCCTCCCGGTCGAGGGCTCGTTCCGCACGCCCCCCGCCGGCCACGGCGCGGTGCGCATCGCCTTCTCGGGCGACACCTGCGGCCAGGGCTGGGGGATCGACGAGGCGCGGGGCGGGTTCCGCACCTACGAGTCGATGCTGCGGGCCGAGCCCGACCTCTTCGTTCACCTCGGCGACACCGTCTACCCCGACAACCCGCTGCTGCCCGAGGTCAGGCTCGACGACGGCTCGGTCTGGCGCAACCTCGTCACCCCGGCGAAGGCGAAGGTGGCGGAGACCCTCGACGAGTTCCGGGGCAACCACCTCTACAACCGCCTCGACGGACACCTGCGCCGCTTCGAGGCCGCGGTCTCGCAGGTCGTCCTGTGGGACGACCACGAGGTCCTCAACAACTGGTACCCGGGCAAGGTGCTCGAGGACCCCCGCTACACGGAGACGAGCGTCGACCTCCTCGCCGCCCGGGCCCGCCGGGCCTTCCTCGAGCACTACCCCCTCCGCCGCTCGGCCGCCGACCCCGAGCGCATCTACCGGTCGATCCCCTTCGGCGAGTCCGTCGAGGTCTTCGCCCTCGACATGCGCAGCGAGCGCGGGCGCAACTCCGCCAACCGCCAGGCCGCCTATGGGCCGGAGGCGGCGCTCCTCGGCCCCGCCCAGCTCGAGTGGCTGAAGGCCTCCCTCGCCGCCTCGCGCGCGAGGTGGAAGGTCGTCGCGAGCGACATGCCGATCGGCCTCGTCGTGGGCGACGGCCCCGGCCTCTACGAGGCGGTGGCGAACGCCGACGACGGGGCGCCCCTCGGCCGCGAGCACGAGGTCGCGTCGCTCCTCTCGTTCCTGAAGGCGCGCGAGGTCCGCAACGTCGTCTGGATCACGGCCGACGTCCACTACGCGGCCGTCCACCACTACAGCCCCGAGCGGGCCGCCTTCCGGGACTTCCTGCCCTTCTACGAGATCGTGGCCTGCCCGGCCCACGCCGGCACGTTCGGACCCGCCGCGCTCGACGCGACGTTCGGCCCGGAGGTCCGCTTCCTCGGCATCCCTCCGGGCATGAAGCCGAACCGCCCGCCCTCGGACGGGCTGCAGTTCTTCGGCGTGCTCGACGTCGAGGGCCGGACGGGCGTTCTCCGCGTGGAGATCCGCAACCGCGAGGCAGCGACGCTCCACCGGCTCGAGATCGAGCCCGACCGGTCCTGATCCGCCTCTTCGCCCCGGCGCGGGAAGGAGCCCTGGTTTCGGGACCAGTGCGCAGCGGCGCGGCAGGGACGCGCCTCGGAGCCGGGAGCCCGCTGGCGGGGGATGGCGTGGGAACAGTCCAGGACAAGCTTGCCGACCCGGGGGTGCGGGTGCGGCTTTCGCTACTCGACCGACTTGTCCTTCGGCAGGCCCAGCGTCTCGTAGAGCCTGCGCCGGCCGTCCTTGTCGCCCTCGAGGACCTTTCTCGCGTAGCGGGCCACGTCGGCCGCGACCGCCCGCGGCACGACGAGGACGCCGTCCCCGTCGGCCACGATCACGTCGCCGGGGATGACGAGGACGCCGCCGCAGACGATCGGCCGGTTGACCGACTCGATCTCGTTGCGGCCGGGACGGATGCCGCGGCCGGGGTGGCGGAAGTAGAGCGGGATCCTCTCCGTGACGATCTCGTCGGTGTCGCGCGCGGTGGCGTTCGTGACGAGGCCGACCATCCCCCGGCTCTTCCAGGCCAGGATGTTGTTCGAACCGATCGAGCCGACGTCGGCGGCGAGGGCGTCGTCGAGGACGAGCGCCGAGCCGGGGCGCAGCAGCTCCAGGAAGGGCTCCGGCGAGAGCCGGTCGTACCAGTCGCCCGCCCACGCGTCGTACTCCGCGACCGGCCGCTTCCCCGCCTGGGCCCGCTGGGTCGGGACGTAGCGGGCCGTCACCGCGATGCCGACGAAGCGGTGGGCGTACGTCTGCGTGTCCTTCCACAGGGGCCGGATCTGGGGGTCCATGAGGCCCACGTTCGGCAGCCCGACCGCGTCCATGCCGTCGGTCACGTCCGCGACGCGCAGGCCCTCGAAGAGGGCGAGGAGCGCCCGGTCCTCCTCGGCGGAGTAGACGGGCGTCGCGATGAACCCGCGCCCCGCGCGGGCTTCGGCGGCCGCCCCCGCCGTCTGGGCCGGGGCGGGAAGGGCGGTCAGCAGGGCAGCGAGAGCCGCGACGGCTCCCGGCACGCAAGCGGTCCGGATCATGTCGTCTCGCTCCTTTGGGACAGGCCCTACTTCCCGCCCGGGGTCGAGTGGTAGTAGCGGCCCAGCCAGCCCACGATCGCCTTGCGCAGCTTCAGGGTATCGAAGGCCCCCTCGCTGCGGTAGACGACCTCGCCCCCGGGGGCGACGAGGAACGTGTGCGGCAGCGCGCCCTGCCACTTCGGGTCGACCGCCTCGATGAGGGCGTAGGGATCCCCCTTGTCGAACGCGACGTTGCGCATCGAGGCCTGCTGCTCCTTCAGGAAGGCGAGCGCGGCCTCCCGCTTCGCCGCGTCGTCGGCGTTCACGGTCACGACCTCGAAATCCCGTCCGCGGTAGATGCGGTGGACCGTCACGAGGTCGGGGAACTCGATCTTGCACGGCCCGCACCAGGTGGCCCACACGTTCACGAGGCGCAGCTTCTTCCCGCCCGCGTTGGCGGCGATCGCCTTCACCCCCGCCTCGTCGACCGTCTCGAGCGCGACCGGCTCCTGCGCCCACCGCTCGAGGCCCTCCTTCACCCAGGGCCGCTTGTCCGACCACTTGACCGAGCAGCCGAAGACCTTGGTCGTCTCGACCGCCACCGGCTTTCCGGCGAGCACCGCCTCGATCGCGTCGCGGGTGTCGGAGGTTCGCGCCTTCGCCGGGTTCTCGTTGTCGTCCACGCGTCCCACGAAGCGCAGCTTGCGGGCCGCGTCGAACACGAACACGTGGGGCGTCGCCACCGGCCCGTAGGCGCGAGACATCGACTGCGTCTCGCCGTCGTAGAGGTAGGGGAAGGTCCACCCGCGGTCCTTCGCCCGCACCTTCATGTCCTCGAGCGTGTCCCCGACGTCGGAGTAGCCCTGCTCGTCGAGACGCAGCGCGAGCGGGTCGTTCGGCGACACGAGCACGATCCGGACGCCCCGGCCCGTGAAGTCCGCATGGAGCTTCTCGATCCGCTCCTCGTAGGCCTGGGCGGTCGGGCAGTGGTTCGCGGTGAAGACGAGCACGAGCACCTTTGCGTCGGCGAAGCTCGCGAGGGTGTAGCGCCGGCCGTCGACGCCGGGGAGGTCGAAGTCCGGCGCGGCGGCGCCGATCGCGAGCGTGGGGTGGGCCGGCCCCTCCTCGGCGGGGGCGGGCGCCGGCGCGAGGGCGGCGCAGGCGAAGAGCGAGAGCGCCGCGAGACGGGAGAGACTTCGGGTCATGAGGCCTCCAGCGGGAGAGGCCCGCGCCGGGGCGCGCGGGCGGGGACGATCCTAGCACGCGGGCGTCGTATGATTCGGGCCGAAAGGGAGGCCCCGATGCAGCGTCGAGTGTTCCTGGGCTCGCTGGCGGCGGGAGCGGTCGCGGTCGGGAGGACCGCGCGCGAGGAGGCGCAGCCGGTCCGTCTGGGCGTCGTCGGCTGCGGCTGGTACGGCGGGGTGATCCTCGACGCGGCCTTCAAGGCGGGCGGCGTGGACGTCGTGGCCCTGTGCGACGTCGACTCCGACCACCTCGCGAAGACCGCGCAGAAGGTGGCCGCCGCGCAGGGGCGCACGCCCCGGACCTTCGCGGACTACCGCCCGCTCCTCGACGTCGAAGGGCTCCAGGCGGTGGTGATCGCGACGCCGCCCCACTGGCACGCGCTGCCGTTCATCGCGGCCTGCCGCAAGGGCCTCGACGTCTACTGCGAGAAGCCCCTCGCCTACGACCCGCGGGAGGGCCGGGCGATGGTCGAGGCGGCGAAGCAGAGCGGCCGGGTCGTGCAGGTCGGCTTCCAGCGCCGGCAGAGCCCGGCCGTCCGGCAGGCGCGCGAGTACATCGCCGCGGGGAACGCGGGGCGCATCGTGACCGTGGCCGCCCAGATCCACTATCCCGCCTCGCAGCAGCTCAAGGACCCCACCCCCGTCGCCCCCCCGCCGAGCCTCGACTGGGACGCGTGGTGCGGCCCCGCCCCGAAGCTGCCCTACAGCGCGCAGGTCGGCCACTTCAGCTGGCGCCTCGAGAAGGCCTACGGCAACGGCCACCTCGTCGACTGGGGCATCCACTGGATCGACGCGATCCGCACCGTCCTCTCCCTCGACGCCCCGCGCTCGGTGCAGGCCGCGGGCGGGCTCTACGCCCTCACGGGGCGGATCACGACCCCGGACGTCCTCTCCGCCCACTTCGAGTTCGACCGCTGCCCGGTCACCTGGACCCACCGCATCTTCGGGGCCGCCGAGCACACCCCGGCCACGAGCATCGGCATGTTCTTCTACGGCGAGAAGGAGACGATCTTCCTCACCGACTCGCTCTACGAGGTCGTCCCGGCGGCGAAGGACGCCGAGCGCCGCACGGTGGAGGCCAGGGCCGACCAGCAGATCGCCCACGTCGCCGAGTGGCTCGACGCGGTGCGGACGCGGGGGACGGTCTCCTGCCCGCCCGACGAGGCCCACCGCTCGACGACCGCCGTCCAGCTCGCGATGATCGCCCTCGAGTCGGGCGGCCGCGTCGAGTGGGACCCCGCGACCGAGGAGGTGCGCGACAACCCGAAAGCGGCGGCGCTCCTCAAGCGCGAGTACCGCGCTCCGTTCGTCCATCCCTGGAGGGGGTGATGTCGGGCCGTGCGACCGCCG
>CAZLRF010000003.1:0-140401 GCA_964561785.1 uncultured Acidobacteriota bacterium
CAAACTCAAGCCCTTCGCCAGTCAAAAAGCCGCGCTTCTCGGCAAGCGCTAACACACGCGTTACTCCAGGGCGCTCGCTCACCCCGGCGGCCCGGCACAGACGAATCGCGCTGGGCCAGCTAGCTTCGCTAGATGCCGTCTCCTGGACGGCACAGGACCGGAGATCGAATAGCATGATCAAGAGCATCCAGAATCGAATCGTCCATGCGAAGCGGTTCAGCAGAGTGGCCGCGTTGTTGATCGCGGCCGCCCCGCGCATCGCCCTCGCGGCGCAGGCACAAACCACTGGAGAGCCACACGGTTGGCCCAACACCGAAACGCTGAAGACTCGCGTCGGCGAGTTCGAGTTCAAGAACGGCTATCCCACCGACGACACCGCACAGCGCCTGCGCGATCTCCAGACGCTCAACCGGGCGACCGAGGTCTACCTCACGCAGATCATGCGGGTGGACGAGACCGCGTGGCGCGAGGGCATGCGGGCGTTCGGCTCCGTGAAGCCGCAGCAGGTCGTGATCTGGGAGAAGTTGTTGGATCCCCAGTCGCTGCTGCTGACCTCGAATGCCGAGACCGTCTATGCCGTGGCCCATCTCAGGCTGCAAGACGATGGGCCTACGGTGGTCGAGGCGCCGCCCAACATGCTGGGCTTCCTGAGGGACGGTCTGCAGCGCTACCTCGCGGACATCGGACCGCTGGGCAAGGACCAGGGCAAGGGCGGGAAATACCTGGTCCTACCGCCCGGCTTCAGGGGCGATGCGCCCGATGGGTACTTCGTCGTGCAGTCCCCAACCCATTCGGTGAATCTGTCGTTGCGAGGTTTCCAGGTCAACGGCAAGACTGATCAGGCCGTCGGCCTGATGAAGCAGCTCGAGATCTATCCGCTCGCTGAGACTGCCGCGCCGCCAGCAATGGAGTTCATGAACGGGTCCGGCCGTGCCATTGACACGGTGTTCCCGGACAGCTTCCGCTTCTTCGAGCTGCTCGCCATGCTGGTCAACGAGGAACCGGTAGACATCTTCGACCCGCTGGAGCGCTCCATGATGCAGGCCATCGGCATCGAGAAGGGCAAGGCGTTCAATCCAGACGCCAGATTGAAAGCGCTCCTGTCCGAGGCGGCGCGGTTGGGCGGGGCCATGGCCCGCGCCAATTCCTATGCCTCCACGTTCGGCCGTTTCTATCCGGATCGGCACTGGCAGGGCGTGCCGACCGGCATCAGCTATACCTTCATCGAAGACGGCATACCGCAGGTGGACACGCGGAACTGGCTCTACTACACGGCGATCGGCAACTCGCCCGCCATCATGGCGAAGAATGTCGGCCAGGGTTCGCAGTATCTGTGGACCTATCGTGACGCCGATGGCCAATACCTCGACGGCGCCAGGAGCTATCGGTTACACATCCCGCCCAACATTCCCGCGAAGGCGTTCTGGTCGGTCCTCGTGTATGACACGCTCAGCCGCTCGCAGCTGCAGAACGGGCAGCCCTTCCCCGCCGTGAGCAGCTACACGAAACCCCTGGTGAACGCGGATGGCTCGATTGACATCGACTTCGGCCCCCGTTCCGTCGGTCGTCGGCGGCGCAAAGCGGGCCAGCGACGGGCGGCCGGTCTTGGTGCTGACGCAGTTTCTCAGCAAGCGAACGCGGGACGTCCTGAAACAGGAGGGCGCGAGCTACGCGGACGCGACCGGGAACCTCCGGATCGCACTCGACCGCCCCGGCTTGTTCCTGGAGGCGCAGGGCAGTGACAAGGACCCGGGATCGGAGCCTCGGCCGCTGCGCTCGCTGCGAGGCGCGGCAGCCGGGCGGATCGTGAGAGCGCTGTGCGACATCGATCCCCCCTACGGTGTTCGCGAGCTGGCGCTGAAGGCCTCGACACCACTCGGCTCGGTGGGGAGGGTCGGCGGCTTCCTGGACCGGGAGGCTCTGGTCGAGCGCGACGAGCGGGGACGGATCGAGAAGGCCCGACGTTCCGACCTGGTGCGTCGGTGGGTCCAGGACTACGGGCTGCAGCGGTCGAACGACGCGATCAGCTGCCTGGCGCCGCGGGGCATCCCTTCGATGCTGGACCGTCTGAAAGGGCTTACCGACTACAGCCTCACGGGATCGCTGGCCGCCTCCCGACGCCGGACGGTGGCACCCGCGCGTCTGGCGATGGTCTACACGCGGGAGCCAGGCGAGCTCGCCGAGGCCCTGGGGGTGCGGGAGACGGACGCGGGGGCCAACGTCCTGCTGCTCAGGCCCTACGATCCGGTGGTCTTCGAGCGCACGTGGTCCGAGGACGGTCTGTTCTTCGCTGCCCTCAGCCAGGTTGCGGCGGACCTGCTGACGAGCCCCGGCCGTGGACCGTCGGAGGGCGAGGAGCTGCTCCGCTGGATGCAGGAGAACGTCCGTGGCTGGGAAGCCTGATCCGGAGTACGTCAAGGCACGCCGCGTGCTGCTGGACGCCCTCGTCTCGCTCACCCCTCACGCGGGGGCGCTGGTCGTGGTGGGGGCGCAGGCGGTCTACCTGCACGTCGGGGAAGCGGGCCTGGCCGTGGCGCCGTTCACGACGGATGGGGACCTCGCCATCCGGCCAACGGAGTTGGCGGACGCACCCCTACTGGAGACGGCCCTTCGAGGCTCAGGCTTCACGCCGACCGATCAGCCGGGGATCTGGACGCGTGACGACGTCGAGCTCGACCTACTCGTGCCGGAGGCGGTGGGAGGAGATGGGCGTCGAGGGGCGCGCCTGGGTCCCCATGGCAACAGGGCAGCCCGAAAGGTGCGGGGGCTCGAGGGCGCCCTCGTGGACTTTGGCGTGATGGAACTCCCCGGCCTGGAGGACGATCGGCGCAGTCTGAGGGTTCGCGTCGCTGGCCCAGCGGCCCCTGCTGGTCAGCAAGCTGCACAAGATCGCGGAGCGCGAGGATCAGCCGGATCGGCTCTCCGACAAGGACGCCCTCGATCTTCTCCGACTGCTGCGAGGGATCGAAACGAAGCTTCTAGCCAACGGGGTCCGCCGCCTTCTTGGCGCCGAGGTCTCCCGGCCGGTGACCGAAGAGGCACTCGATCGCCTTGGTCGCCTCTTCGGAGCGCCCAACGCAAAGGGGGTCGAGATGGCGGTGCGGGCGACGGAGGGCCTGGAAGATCCAGCCACGATCCGGGCGTCGTGCGTCGCACTCGCCTCGGACCTGCTCGACGCACTCGGCGGCCCGGCGACCAGGGCGCTAAACTAGACGCGAGAGGGCGACGGGCGACATCGACCCTTCGCTTGCGGAGACGATGGAGTACAAGGACTACTACAAGATCCTCGGCGTGCCGAAGACGGCCTCGGAGAAGGAGATCAAGGCCGCCTTCCGCAAGCTGGCGCGCAAGCACCACCCCGACGTGAACCCCGGCAGCAAGGAGGCCGAGGCGCGCTTCAAGGAGGTGAACGAGGCCTACGAGGTGCTCGGGGACAAGGAGAAGCGCAAGCGCTACGACGAGCTCGGCGCGAACTGGGAGGCGTTCAGCCGGGGGCCGCAGGGACCCGGAGCCCGGGCGGGCTGGCCCGGCGGCGGGGTGCGGATCGACTTCGACGACCTCGGCGGCGCGGGAGGTTTCTCCGACTTCTTCCGCACGTTCTTCGGGGGCATGGGGGGGTTCGGGGGAGGCTTCGGGGGCTTCGGCGGGGTGGAGGAGGCCGCGGGTCCCGCCTCGGACGCGGAAGGGGACGTGGAGCTGACGCTCGGCGAGGTGCTGCGGGGGACGACGCGCGAGGTGAGCGTCGGCGGGTCGCGGCGCCGGGTCGAGGTGAAGATCCCCCCCGGCGTGAGGGAGGGGTCCCGGGTGCGGGTGGCCGGGGAAGGCGGCAAGGGCCCCGGCGGGCGGAAGGGGGACCTCTACCTGCGGGTGCGCGTCGCCCCGGACCCCACGTTCGAGCGGCGGGGGGACGACCTGCAGACGACGGTGCGGGTGCCGCTGACCGCGGCCGTCCTCGGCGGCGAGGCGCAGGTGCCCTCGCTCGAGGGGCCGGTGGGCATTCGCATCCCGGCGGGCACGCCCGCGGGGCAGGTGTTCCGGCTGCGGGGCCACGGCCTGCCCCGGCTCGGCGGGCGCGGCGAGCGGGGCGACCTCCTGGCGACGCTGACCGTGGAGCTGCCGCGGACGCTGACTCCCCGGCAGCGGGAGCTGTTCGAGGAGCTCCGCAGGTCGGGGGCGTGACGGGGCTCACGCCGGGCGGGGAGGATTGCCCGTAGAGGAGAGGGTCGGCTACACTCGGCTCGTCGAAGGAGGGGGAATGAAGTTGAAGCTGATCGCGGGTCTGGCCGTCGCGGCGGCGGCGGCGGGCATGGTCGGTTCGGCGGAGGCCCAGTCCAAGCGTCCGACCATCGCGGTGATGGACTTCGATTACGGGACGATCGACAACTGGTGGGGGCAGTACGACATCGGCAAGGGCATGGCGGACCAGGTGGTGGACGCTCTTCTCGAGGACGGCAGCTTCCGCGTGATCGAGCGTAAGAAGCTCGACACCGTGCTGGCGGAGCAGGACTTCGCGCAGAGCGACCGCGCCGACCCGAGCGCGGCGAAGCTCGCCAAGATCGGCAAGGTGCTCGGGGTGCGCTACATCCTCGCGGGCTCGATCACGAAGTTCTCGACCGAGAGCCGGGGCGGCGGCGTGCGGGTCAAGGGCATCGGCCTCGGCGGGAAGAAGGCCAAGAGCGAGGTGGCCCTCACCGCGCGGCTCATCGACGCGACCACGGGCGAGATCCTGATCTCGGCCAAGGGTCTCGGGGAGTCGAGCAAGGGCGGCGGGGTGAACTTCAGCTCGAGTGGCTTCGGGATCGGGACCAACTCCGAGGAGTGGCGCTCGAGCGGCCTCGGCGAGGCCCAGGAGAAGGCCACCCAGCAGTTCGTGGCCGCCCTCGTCGCGAAGAAGGACCGGCTGGAGTAGGCGCGGAAGCGCCGGCGAGCGTGACTGCGGCCCGCCGCGCACGTGCGCGGCGGGCCGTTCGCTTCCCCGGGGACCATGGCCGAGCCCGTCTTCACGGTCGCGAACCAGCTCACCATGCTGCGGATGGCGCTCGTGCCGGCCTTCGTGCTCCTGGTGCTCGACCGGCAGTTCCGCTGGGCGCTGGTGGTGTTCGTGGTGGCCTCGCTGACCGACGCGCTCGACGGCTACGTGGCGCGCCACGCCGGCCAGAGCACACGGCTCGGCGCGATGCTCGACCCGGTGGCGGACAAGCTGCTCACCGGCTCCGCGTACGTCCTGCTCACCTGGGCGAGCGTCGTGACGTGCGCGGTCCCCGCCTGGCTCACGGTCACGTTGCTGTTCCGAGACGCGATGATCGTGGTCGGGGTCGTGGTGGTGAACCTGACGGTGGGGCCCCGCGAGTTCGGTCCCTCGCGGCTGGGGAAGCTCTCGACGTTCCTCACCCTCACGACCGGGGCGGCCGCGCTCGCGGCGAACGCGACCGGCGACTGCCCGGGGGCCCTGCGCTGGCTCTACGCGGCCACCCTCGGCCTCGTCGTGGCCTCCACCGCGCACTACGTCTACCAGGCGAGCGAGCACCCCCCGCGCCCGGGGCGACCGCCGGCCGGGGCTTGAGGCGCGTCAGAGGCCGAGCCTGCGGCGGAAGTACTCGAGGGTGCGGGGCAGCCCCTCCTCGAGCGACACCTTCGGCTCCCACCCGAGGACCTGGCGCGCGCGGCCGATGTCGGGCTGGCGGACTTTGGGATCGTCGACCGGCAGCGGGCGGAGGACGATGCGGGAGGACGAGCCGGTGAGCGCGACGATCCGCTCCGCGAGCTGGCGGATCGTGAGCTCGTGGGGGTTGCCGATGTTCACCGGGTCCGCGGTGTCCGACATCATCAGGCGGTAGATCCCGTCCACGAGGTCGGAGACGTAGCACAGGCTCCGGGTCTGGCTGCCGTCGCCGAACACCGTGACGTCCTCGCCCCGCAGGGCCTGGCTCAGGAAGGCGGGGATCGCGCGCCCGTCCTGGACGCGCATGCGCGGCCCGTAGGTGTTGAAGATGCGGACGATGCGGGTCTCGACCCCGTGCGCGCGGTGGTAGGCCATCGTGATCGCCTCGGCGAAGCGCTTGGCCTCGTCGTAGACCCCGCGCGGGCCCACGGGGTTGACGTTGCCCCAGTACTCCTCCTTCTGGGGGTGCACGAGGGGATCCCCGTACACCTCGGAGGTGGAGGCGATCAGGAAGCGCGCGCCCTTCGCCTTGGCGAGGCCCAGGCAGTTGTGGGTGCCGAGGCTGCCGACCTTCAGGGTCTGGATCGGCAGGCGCAGGTAGTCGATCGGCGAGGCGGGGCTCGCGAAGTGGAACACGTAGTCGAGCGGCCCTTCGACCGCGACGTAGTTCGTCACGTCGTGCTTGACGAAGACGAAGTCGCGCCCGGCGAGGTGCTCGATGTTCGCGACGTCGCCGGTGGCGAGGTTGTCCATCCCCACGACCGAGAAGCCCCGGTCGAGCAGGAGCTCGCTGAGGTGCGAGCCGATGAACCCGGCGGCGCCGGTGACGAGGGCTCTGGGCAAGGGAGTCTCCCTAGTAGGCGTGGTCCTGCCCGAACCCCCGGAACAGGGTCAGGATCAGGATCTTGAGGTCGAGGAGGAGCGACCAGTTCTCGATGTAGTACAGATCGAACTCGATGCGCTTCTCGATCGACGTGTTGCCGCGCCAGCCGTTGACCTGCGCCCAGCCGGTCATGCCGCTCTTGACCCGGTGACGCCGCATGTAGCGCGGGATCCGCTCCCGAAACTGGCGCACGAAGGGCGGCCGCTCGGGGCGCGGTCCGACGAGGCTCATGTCGCCGAGGAGGACGTTGAGGAGCTGGGGCAGCTCGTCGAGGTTGTGCCGGCGCAGCCAGGCCCCGATCGGCGTGCGGCGGGGGTCGTCGGGGGTCGCGAAGACGGGGCCGGTGTCCTTCTCCGCCTCGTCGACCATGGTGCGGAACTTGTAGATCTGGAAGGTTCGCCCGTCGAGGGTCATCCGCTCCTGGCGCAGGAGCACGGGGCCCTTGCCGCCGAGGAGCCGGACGAGCAGGGCGAGCACGGGGAGGACGGGGACGACGAGGGTGAGCAGGAGGAGCAGCAGCCCCGACACCGCCACGTCCATCGTGCGCTTGACCATGCTGTTCCAGCCGGCGAGCGGGACCTCGTTGAGGCTGATGATCGGGATGCCGTCGAGGTCCTCGAGGGCGGCCTTGATCGTCGCGTACTGCACCACGTCGGGCACGACCTTGATGTCGACGCACTCGTTGCTGAGGTCGCGGACGAGGCCG
Source organism: uncultured Acidobacteriota bacterium (assembly GCA_964561785.1). Classification (GTDB taxonomy): domain Bacteria; phylum Acidobacteriota; class Vicinamibacteria; order Fen-336; family Fen-336; genus DATBSL01. The sequence goes on from CAZLRF010000003.1 coordinate 7,252, forward strand.
ACGAGGCGGTCGTGCTCGTCGAGGGGCAGGGCCACGTAGAGCTGGTCGGCGCCGGTGCGCTCGATCGCCTCGCGGGCCTCCTCGACGCGGCCCACCACGGGGAGCCCCGGGTGTCCCGGGACCTCCTCGCGGTCGCCGAGGAAGCCCACGACCCGGTAGCCGAGCCGGCGGTGGGCGAGGAGAGCGTCGGCGACGCTGCGCCCGAGGTCGCCGGTCCCGGCCACCAGGACCCGGACGAGGTTCTCCCCGGCCGCCCAGCGCCGCTCCTGCCAGGCCCGGACCGCGGCACGGCCGAGGGCGAGGAGGACCACGTCGAGGGCCACGAAGATGGCGAAGACCGCCTGGCTGTACTCCCACAGGGGCGCGACGTCGGGCTGGAAGCGGTGATAGACGCGCACGTACAGGGTCGCGCCGAGGGTGAGGGCGGAGGCCACGAGGACGCTGGTCAGGATCGCGAACAGCTCGTCGATGCGGCTGCGCCCGCGGCGCGGCTGGTAGAGGCCGTGGAAGTAGAGGACGACGGGCCAGAGGAGGGCCATGAACGGGAGGAGCAGGAGGTAGCGCGAGAGGTCCGGGACCCCCTTCGTGACCGGGATGATCCAGCCGACCGGGTCGGCGTGGAAGCGCAGGAGGTACGCGAGGAGCCACGCGAGGGCGGTCGCGATCACGTCGGACGCGACGTGGATCGCCGCCCACTTCCTCGCCTGGAACTTCAGCATTCGCGCCCCCCGCTCGCCAGCGCCTCGTCCACGAAGGCGCGAAGGCGCGCCTCGAAGGCCTCTTTACGGTGCTCCAGGGCCTTCGCCCGCAGCGCCAGTCTATCAAAGCGGGCGTTTTCGAGGGTAGCGACGGCGGCGCGCAGCGAGGGGGCGGTCGGCTCGCGGAACACGAGGCCGCTCACCCCGTGCTCGATGCTCTCGCCGCCGCCTCCCTCGGCGAACACGACGGCGGGCCGCCCGCAGGCGAGGGCCTCGAGGGGCACGATGCCGGCGTCCTCGACGCCGGGCATGAGGACGGCCCGGCAGCCACGGTACTGCTCGCGCAGCTCGTGGTCGTCCACGTGGCCCAGGAAGCGGGCCTCGGGGGGGGCGAGGGCCAGGAGGCGCGCGGCCTCGGGGCCCGAGCCGACGATGCGCACCGGCCAGCCCGTCCCCCGGTAGGCCTCGAGCACGAGCTCGATGCGCTTGTAGGGGGCGAGCGCGGAGACGACGAGGTCGTACTCTCCCGGCCGGTCCTCCCCCGGGGTGAAGAACTCCGTGTCGACCGGCGGGGGAATGACCTGGGCGTCCCGCCCCCAGGCCCGCCGGATGCGGCCCGCCACGTACCGGCTGTTCGCGGCGAAGCGGTCGACCCGGGCGGAGGAGGCGACGTCCCACGCGCGAAGCCGGGGGGCGAGCGCCCGCGCGGCGAGGCGGACGGGCCAGGAGGCGCGGCCGGGGCCGAAGTAGTCGTCGTAGCGGTCCCAGACGTAGCGCATCGGGGTGTGGCAGTAGCACACGTGCCGCGCTCCGGGCGGGGGCCGCACCCCCTTCGCGACGCAGTGCGAGCTCGAGACGACGAGGTCGAACCCCGTCAGGTCGAGCGACTCCGCGGCAGCCGGGAACAGCGGGAGGTAGTGGCGGTAGAGGGACGCCGCGCCGGGCAGCCTCTGGATGAATGACGTGCGCACCTCGCGCGCCTCGAGCTCGGGAGCGACGGAGCCCTTCACGTGCAGGAGGGTGAACACGGGGGCGTCCGGGAACAGGCGCGCGAGCGAGAGGAGCACCTTCTCCCCCCCGCGCATCCCGGTCAGCCAGTCGTGGACGAGGGCGACCTTCAGCTCGTGGCCTCCGCGACGGCGGGGACGGGGCGCCCGAGGGCCTTCATGTACCCCGCGTGGATCGAGCGCACCGAGCGCTCCCAGCTGAACGTGGCGGCCCGGGCGCGCCCGCGCTCCGCGAGCTGCCGCCGCAGCGACTCGTCGTCGAGGACGCTCGCGATCCCGTGGGCGATGGCCTCCTCCGAGTAGGGGTCGACGAGCAGGGCCCCGTCGCCGACGACCTCGGGCAGGGACGAGATGCGCGACGTGACGACCGGCGTCCCGCAGGCCATGGCCTCGAGGGGTGGCAGGCCGAACCCCTCGTAGAGCGAGGGGAACGCGAAGACCGAAGCGAGGCGGTAGAGGGCGGCGAGCGTGCCGTGGGGAACGAAGCCGAAGAAGCGCACGTCCTGGCGCAGGCCGGCCTGCTCGACCGTGCGCCGGAGCGAGCCGTAGCGGCTGACGTCGTCGCCGATCAGGACGAGGCGCAGGTCCTCGTTCCCCTCCTGGGCGCGCACGCGGGCGAAGGCCCGGATGAGCCGCTCGAGGTTCTTGTGGGGCTTGACGTTGCCCGCGAACAGCACGAAGCGCCCCCGCAGCTGGTAGCGCTCGCGGACACGCTCGGTCTCCTCCGGCCCCGGGTCGCGGAGCAGCTCGGCGTCGATCGCGTTCGGCACCACGCGCACCTTCTCGGGGTCGGCCCAGGGGTAGAAGCGCAGGATGTCGGCCCGCGAGGCCTCGGAGACGGTGAAGACGATCGCGCTGCGCCGCACGGCGCTGCCCATCATGAAGCGGGCGTAGCGGAAGGCCATCCGGTTCGGCAGGTACTGGGGGAAGAGGAGGTGGATGCAGTCGTGGATGGTGACGACCGAGGGCACCGTGCACAGCAGCGGCCGCACGTAGTGGGGCGAGTGGAGCAGCTCGGCCCCGAGCCGCCGCAGCTTGAGCGGGATCGAGACGTGCTCGCGCAGGCCGTAGCGGGCGGAGCGGTCGACCACGGGCACGAAGTTGTCGGCGAGGTCTCGCAGCGTCGCCTCGTCCGCCGGGTTGCAGAACAGGAGGTAGGTCGTCTCGTGGTCGAGACGCGCGAGGTGGCGAACGAGGTTGCGGACGTACGTTCCGATCCCGTAGTCGTTCCACTTGCGCACGTCGATCGCGATCTTCACGCCAGAGCGGGCTCCAAGTCTCGCGCCGACAATAACATGAGGTCGTTGCCGACCCCAAGCCAGGCCTCAGCCGCCGCGCAGGGCGAGCCGCACGAGCGAGCCGCCCGCGTGGCGCTCCGCAGCCTCGCCGCGCAGGGCGCCCGCCGACCAAGAGAGCGCTCCCCGCGCGGCGAGGAGAAGGCGCAGGAGGGCCTGCGAGGCGGGGTCGTTGTGGAGGCGGTAGTAGAGCAGATGGCTACGGTGGTACTCGAGGCGCGCGAGCGCGCTCCGACGGGCCATGCTGGCGCCGAGGCGGTGCCGCACCGTCGCCGCCGGCGTGAAGAGGACGCGGCGGCCGCGCGAGCGCAGGCGGCGGCAGAGGTCGGCGTCCTCCTCGTAGAGGAAGAAGCGCTCGTCGAAGCCGCCGACGGCCAGGAGGTCCTGCCGACGAGCGAGCAGGCAGGCCCCGGAGACCCAGTCGACGTCGCGCTCGCGGGCGTGAAGCGCCTCCGCCTCGGCGAGGGCCGCGGGCCGGCGGGCCGCCACGCCCCGGACCAGGCGCCGCTGCCTCCACTCCGAGAGGATCCCGAGGTCGGGGCCGGTCGAGACCTGCACGGTCCCGTCGGGGTTGCGGGTGAGGGGACCCGCGGCCGCGGCCCCGGGCGTGGCCTCCAGCCGGGCGACGAGCGCCGGCAGCGCGCCCTCCGTGAGCTCCGCGTCGGGGTTCAGGAAGAGGACGAGCGGGGCGGTGGTGCAGCGCAGCCCCTGGTTGCAGGCGCGGGCGAATCCGGCGTTCTCCGCGTTCGCGACCACGGTCGCGGCCGGGAAAGCGGCACGGACGGTGTCGAGGGTCCGGTCGGCGCTGGCGTTGTCGACGACCGCCACCTCGTACGGCAGACCGGCGTGGGCGGAGAGGGAGGCGAGGGCGGCGGGGAGGACCTCGCGCGACTCGTGGGAGACGATGACGACCGCGACGAGCGGAGGCTCGCTCACCGGCCGGCCGCCTCGAGCAGCGCCGTGCGCGTGAGGCGGGCCGTCTCGTCCCACGAGTGGCGCGCGGCGAGGGCGCGGCCCGCCGCGACGAGGCGAGCCCGCAGAGGCCCGTCCTCGAGCACGCGGTCGAGGGCGGCGGCGATGGCCGTCTCGTCGCGCGAGTCCACGAGGACGGCCGCGTCCGCGAAGATCTCGCCGAGCGAGGGCGCGCGACCGACAACGAGCGGTACGCCGCGGGCGGCCGCCTCGAGGGCCGGGAGGCCGAACCCTTCGTACTCCGACAGGAACACCGCTGCGTCCGCCGCCGCGTAGCGCAGGGCCAGCGCGTCGTCGTCCACGAAGCCGGAGAGCCGCAGGCGGTCGTCGAGCCCGCTCGTGCGCGCGAGGGCCTCGAGGTCGAGGCGCGGGTGCGTCCGGTTCTCGCCGACCACGTCGAGCACGAGGCCGGGGTGGGCCCGGGCGAGGCGGGCGGCGGCGCGGATCAGCTCGGGGAGACAGCGGCGGTTGAGGATCGCGCCGACGGTCAGGACGTAGGGTCCGTGGAGGCCGAGGGCCGCACGGGCGTCCGGGCGGGGAGGGGCCGGCGGCAGGTCGTCGTCGGGGCCGAGGGGCACGAGGGCCGCGCGGGACGCGACGTCGGAGAACAGGCGCGCGAGCTCCCGCCGGGTGAAGTCCGAGCACACGAGGACCCGGCGCGAGGCGCGGAGAGAGGGCGCGACGAGCAGGCGGCGGCGCAGGCCCTCCGTGAAGGCGAAGTCGTCGGGCCGGGCGAAGAACGAGAGGTCGTGGACGGCGGTCACGCGCGGCAGATGCAGGGAGAGCGGGCAGGTGTAGGCGGGGCAGAAGAGGACCTCGACGCCGTCGTCGCGCGCGGCGCGGGGCAGAAGACGCTCCTGCCAGACGAGGCCCCGGGCCGCCCCGTCGCCGAGCGGGCGCTTCACCACCCCGGGGTGGTCGAGCACCGGGTCGAGGGCCGGGGGCCCGTTGAAGTAGCACACGAGCCGCAGGCCCTCGTCTCGCCAGCGCCGCAGGAGGTTGCGGAGGTAGCGTCCGGTGCCGGTGGGCCGGCCCGCGAGCTCGCGCGCGTCGATTCCGACCGCGAGAGGGCTAGCGGCCAAGGAGCGTCCGGTAGAACGCGAGCGTGCGCGCGGCGGTGTCCGTCCACTCGTAGTGGCGGCTGCGGGCGAGGCCCTTCGCCCGCAGGGAGTCGGCGAGGGTGCGGTCGTCGAGCAGGCTCTCCACGGCGCCGGCGATCGCGTTGGCGTCGTGGCAGTCGACGAGGAGCGCCGCGTCGGCGGCGACCTCGGCGAGGGCGGAGTGGGAGGAGCAGACGACCGGCAGCCCGGCCGCCATGGCCTCGACCACGGGGAGGCCGAAGCCCTCCTCGAGGGAGGGAAGGACGAGCAGGGACGAGGCGGCCATCAGCGCGCGCACCGCCGCCTGCTCGAGGTAGCCGGTGGCCACGATCTGGGGCCCCACGCGGCTGCCCGCCTGGGCCCAGTCGGTGCCCGGTCCGGCGAGCACCAGCGGGGGCAGGCGCCGGCGCCGGGCGAGGGTGAGGTAGGCCATGACGAGGGTGACGAGGTTCTTGCGCTTCTCGCCGCTGCCCACGTAGAGGACGCCGCCCCGGGGCAGCCGCAGGCGGCGCAGGACCTCGTCGACCTCCTCCTCCGGGGGCGTCGCGCGGTAGCAGGCGTCCACGCCGTGCGGGGTCACGGCGATCTTCTCGGGGGGTACGTCCAGGAGGCGCCTGGCCTCGGAGGCGGTGTGCTCGGACACGCACACGACGCCGTCGGCCCGGCGCACGTGGTCGCGCACCAGGGTCGCGAAGTCGCGCCGGGCCTCGCCCTCCACGAGCTCGGGGTGCTTCAGGAAGAACAGGTCGTGCAGGGTCACCACGCGCTTGCCGGCGCGGGAGGGGACGAGGAGGGGCGTGGGGGAGTGCACGAGGTCGAGGCGGGCCCCGACCAGCCGGTCGAGCGGGGGCCAGCCGAGCCGGTTCCAGGCGAGGTTGAGGCCGCGCACCGGGAGGCGGCGGTCCACCAGGCGGACGTTCGGGGGCCAGGGTCGCGCCGGATAGCGCTCCTTGACCGAGGCCGAGAACAGATGGAAGCGGTCGTCGGGGGCGAGGGCGGGGAGGTGCTCGACGAGGCCCCGCACGTAGGTCCCGACCCCCGTGGGGCGGGACAGGGTGGGGCGCACGTCGAGGCCGAACTCCATGGGCCGCCCGATGATAGCAGGAGTCGCATCCGTGCTAGTCTCCTCGGGTTTCGCCCGGGAAAGGGGTGCACCGTGCAGATCGGGGTGGTCGGAACGGGCTACGTGGGGCTGGTCGTCGGGGCGTGCCTCGCCGAGAACGGCAACTTCGTGGTGTGCGTGGACAACGACCTGAACAAGGTCGAGAGGCTGCGCCGGGGCGAGATCCCGATCTACGAGCCCGGGCTCAACGACATGGTGCCGCGCAACGTGGCCGCGGAGCGGCTGCGCTTCACGACCGACCTCGACGAGGCGGTGCGCGCGAGCGACGTGATCTTCATCGCGGTCGGGACGCCGCAGGACGAGGACGGGTCGGCCGACCTGCGGCACGTGCTCGACGTGGCGCGGGGCATCGCGCGGGCGATGAACGGGCGCAAGATCATCGTGAACAAGTCGACGGTGCCGGTCGGCACCGCGGCCCGCGTGCGGGAGGTCGTGGCCTCGCTGACCCACCACCCTTTCGCCGTGGTGTCGAACCCCGAGTTCCTGAAGGAGGGCACCGCGGTCGACGACTTCCTCAAGCCCGACCGGGTCGTGATCGGCACCGACGACCCCGAGGTCGAGGCGGTCATGCGGACGCTGTACGAGCCGTTCGTCCGCACGGGAAAGCCCATCCTCGTCATGGACCCGCCGTCGGCGGAGCTGTCGAAGTACGCGGCCAACGCGATGCTCGCGACCCGCATCTCGTTCATGAACGAGATCGCGAACTACTGCGACGCGGTGGGGGCCGACGTGCGGCAGGTGCGGCTCGGGATGGGGACGGACAGCCGCATCGGCCCGTCGTTCCTGTTCCCCGGCGTGGGCTACGGCGGGTCGTGCTTCCCGAAGGACGTCAAGGCGCTCATCCGCATGGGACAGGACGCGGGGATCCGGATGCACGTGGTCGAAGCCGTGGAGCGCACGAACGAGGCCCAGAAGTCGATCCTCGTGGGCCGGGTCGCGGCCCACCTGGGGGGCCTCGCGGGCCGGGCGGTCGCGGTCTGGGGCCTCGCCTTCAAGCCGCGGACCGACGACATGCGGGAAGCCCCCTCCCTCGCCGTGATCGAGGGCCTGCTCGCCGGGGGGGCGGCCGTTCGCGCCTACGACCCGGAGGCGCGCGAGCAGGCGCGGCGCATCCTCGAGGAGCGCGTGACGCTCTGCGCGGGGGCCTACGAGGCGGTGAAGGGGGCGGACGCCCTCGTCGTGGTCACGGAGTGGAACGAGTTCCGCGAGCCGGACTTCGCGAGGATCCGCGCCGCGATGCGCACGCCGGCGATCTTCGACGGCCGCAACATCTACAACCCGAAGGCGCTGCGCGAGATGGGCTTCCACTACGAGGGCGTGGGGCGCCGCTGAGGCGGGTGTCCCCGGCCCCTGCGAGCGGGTATACTGGAACGTTGCCGCTGGGGCGCTCAGTCGCTCCAGCCCAGGAGATCGAGGCCATCCCGCAGCCCGCGACCGCCCCCCGGGACGCCCCCGGCGATCCGCCCCGCCCCCGGCGGAAGCCCGCCCGCCGCGGGGCGTCCACGGTGGCGTCCGTTCGGGCGGAGGTCCGCCTGTTCCGGCGGCTCTTCGAGTACACCCGGCCCTACCGGGGCCGGCTCCTGCTCTCCTGGCTCGCCACCGGGGGGTACGCGGCGGCGGGCGCCCTCCTCGTCTCGCAGATGAAGCCCATCTTCGACGAGGCGCTCATCGCGGGCGAGAACGTGGGTCGGATCTCGGTCGTCATCCTCGCCCTGTACGTCGCGAAGGGGACGTGCTCCTACTTCTCGACCACCCTCGTGGCGGACGCCGGGCAGCACGCCGTCACCGACCTGCGCAACCGCCTCTACGAGCACATCCTGAAGCAGTCGTTCGCCTTCCTGGGGCGGAGCACGACCGGGTCGCTGATGAGCCACGTCACGACCGACGTCGAGAAGATCCAGGCCGCGGTGTCCGAGCTGGCCGGCGACCTGCTGAAGGAGGGCCTGACGATCCTGGGCCTGCTGGCGGTGCTGTTCTACATGGACTGGCGCCTCGCGCTCCTCTCGCTGGTAGGCATGCCGCTCGCCCTGCACCCGCTGCTGCGGCTCGGGCAGCGCCTGCGGGCCTCGAACGAGACGTCGCTGCGGCGCTGGAAGGACATCTCGGAGATCCTGCAGGAGACGATCTCCGGCTTCCGGGTCGTCAAGGCCTTCGGCATGGAGGCGTTCGAGATCGGACGCTTCAGGCGCGCGGCCTCCCGGCTGCTGAGCGTGAACATGCGCATCACGCGCACCACGGCGATCCTGCCCCCGCTCATGGAGGCCCTCGGGGGGCTCGCGATCATCGCCGCCCTGTGGTACGGGAGCTGGGCCATCCGCAGGGGCGACATCACCACCGGCGCGTTCGTCTCGTTCCTGACCGCGCTGTTCGCGATGTACACCCCGATCAAGCGGCTGTCCCGGGTGAACGCGACGCTGCAGGCCGCGCTCGCCGCCGGCCACCGCGTCCTCGAGGTGCTCGACCGGCACGACGAGGTGCCGGAGAAGACGACGGCCATCGTCCTGCCCCGCATGAGGGAGGGCATCGAGTACCGGGGAGTGGGCTTCCGCTACGCCGACGGGCACGGAGAGATCCTGCGCAACGTGACCTTCTCGGCGCGCCCGGGGGAGGTCGTGGCCATCGTCGGCTCGAGCGGCTCCGGGAAGACGACCCTCGTCAATCTCCTTCCCCGCTTCTACGACGTCACCGACGGGGCGGTCCTCATCGACGGGGTGGACGTGCGCGACGCCACCCTCGCCAGCCTGCGGGCGCAGATCGGGCTCGTCACGCAGGAGACCGTGCTGTTCAACGACACCGTGCGGGCGAACATCGCCTACGGGATGGAGGACGTGGACGAGGCGCGGGTCGAGTCCGCCGCGCGCGCCGCGTTCGCCCACGACTTCATCCTCGACCTGCCCCGGCGCTACGACACCGTGATCGGGGAGCGGGGAAGCCGCCTGTCGGGGGGGCAGAAGCAGCGCATCGCGATCGCGCGCGCGATCCTCAAGGACCCGCCCGTCCTCATCCTCGACGAGGCGACCTCGGCCCTCGACGCGGAGTCCGAGCGGCTCGTCCAGGGCGCCCTCGCCAACCTGATGCGGGGGCGCACGACGCTCGTGATCGCCCACCGCCTCGCCACCGTGCGCGACGCCGACCGCATCGTCGTGCTCGAGGGAGGCGAGGTGCGCGAGGAGGGCCGGCACGAGGAGCTCCTGCGCCAGCCCGGGGGGCTCTACTCGAGGCTCCACGAGCTGCAGTTCTCCGCCGAGGGCCAGGCCGTATGATCCGCTCGATGACCGGCTACGGGTCGGCCGCAGTCGAGACGGGCTCCCTGCGCGCCTCGATCGCCGTCCGCAGCCTCAACCACCGCTTCCTCGACGTGTCCGTGCACCTGCCGCGGCGCCTCGCCTCCCTCGAGTCGGAGGTGAAGGCGCGGGTGGGCCGCGTCGTGGCGCGCGGGAGGGTGGAGGTGACGGTGCAGGCGAGCCTGCCCGACGCCCCCTCGGAGGCGGTCGTGGCGTCGCGGCCGCTGGTGGCCTCCCTCGTGCGGGCGCTGCGCGACCTGCAGAACGAGCTCGGGCTCGAGGGCGGGGTCACGGTGGGCGACGTGGCGCGCTTCCCCGGGGCCCTCGAGCGGGTGGAGATCGGGACCGAGGTGCCGGGCGAGGCGGCGGAGGACCTGCTCGCGGCGCTCGCCCAGGCCCTCGAGGCCCTCGACGGGATGCGGCGGGCCGAGGGGGAGAGGCTGGCGGCGGAGCTCGAGAGGCTCCTCGGCGTGATCGAGTCCTCGGTGGGAAGGATCGAGGCCCGCTCCCGGGAATCGAGAGACGAGCGGCTCGGGGCCCTGCTCGAGCGCTGCCGCGCCGTCGGCGAGGAGCTCGGGCTCGAGGACGCCCGGCTCTACCAGGAGGTCGTGCGCGCGGTGGAGCGCCACGACGTGGCGGAGGAGGTCCAGCGGCTCCGCAGCCACGCGGCCTCGGCGCGCGCGCTCGTCGCGGGGGACGGGACGCCCTCGGGAAAGCGGCTCGACTTCCTCGCCCAGGAGCTCATGCGGGAAGCGAACACGATCGGGAGCAAGGTCCAGGACGCCGCCGCGGTGCGCGACGTGGTCGAGCTCAAGGCGGAGGTGGAGCGGCTCCGCGAGCAGGTGCAGAACGTTGAGTGAGCGCGAGCCCACGGTCGTGGTGGTCTCCGCCCCGTCCGGAGCGGGGAAGACCACCGTGCTCGGCCGCGTCCTGCGCGACCTCGGCGGCATCCGCTTCTCCGTCTCCCACACCACCCGCGTCCCCCGCGGCGCGGAGCGCGACGGCGTCGAGTACCACTTCGTGGACCGGGCGACCTTCGAGTCGCTGCGGGACGCGGGGGCGCTGCTCGAGTGGGCGGAGGTGCACGGGAACCTCTACGGCACCGGCCTCGGGGAGATCGAGCGGGCCCGGGCCGCGGGGGTCGACATCCTCCTCGACCTCGACGTGCAGGGCGCGGCCCAGGTCCGGCGGCGCCTGCCGGAGGCGGTCACCGTCTTCATCCTGCCCCCCTCCTACGACGTGCTGGAGAGCCGCCTGCGGGGCCGGGGCCTCGACGACGAGGCGACGATCCGCCGGCGGCTGGCCGCCGCCGGGCGGGAGATCGACGCGTTCGAGCAGTACGACTACGCGATCGTGAACGACGACATCGACGCGTGCGTCGAGGAGCTGAAGAGCATCGTGCGGGCCGCCCGCTGCCGCGTGGCCGTGGTGCGCGAGCGGGCCCGCGCCATCGAGAAGACGTTCGAAGCCGCAAGGGGGAAAGAGGAAGCATGAGCCAGATGATCCTGCCGAAGACCGTCGATTCGAAGTTCCGCTTCATCACCGTGGCCGCGCAGCGCGCGAAGCAGCTCCAGGCGGGGGCGAAGCCGCGGGTCGAGACCCGTAGCCGCAAGCCCACGCGGATCGCGGTCGAGGAGGCCCTCCAGGAGACGATCTCGTGGGAGGTGCGGGACGAGGTGGAGGCCCCGGGGGCGGGCGAGGGCCCCGCGGAGTAGGGCGGTGCCGGTCGTCGTCCTCGGCGTGACCGGGTGCATCGGGGCCTACAAGGCCTGCGAGGTGCTGCGCGAGCTGCAGCGCCGCGGGGCGGACGTGCACGTGGTCATGACCGAGGCCGCGAGGCGCTTCGTCTCGCCGATGACGTTCGAGGCGCTCTCGCGCCACGCGGTGTTCCACGACCAGTGGGCGCTCGGGGAGAACGGCGACATCCGGCACATCTCGCTCGCGGACGACGCGGACGTGCTCCTCGTCGCCCCCGCCACCGCGAACATCCTCGGAAGGCTCGCCCGCGGCATCGCGGACGACGCCCTCTCGACGCTGCACCTCGCCACGCGGGCGCCCCTCGTCGTCGCCCCGGCGATGAACGTCAACATGTACTCGCACCCCGCGGTCCTCGAGAACCTGCAGATCCTCCGCTCGCGCGGGGCACGGATCGTGGAGCCCGGCGAGGGCTACCTCGCGTGCGGCTGGCTGGGCAAGGGGCGGCTCGCCGAGGTCGGCGACATCGTGGACGCGGCCATGGCCCTCCTCGCCCGCCGGGGCGAGCTCGCGGGGGAGACCGTGCTCGTGACGGCGGGTCCGACCGTCGAAGACGTCGACCCGGTACGCTTCCTCTCCAACCGCTCGTCGGGGAAGATGGGCTACCGCCTGGCGGAGGCGGCGCGCGACCGCGGGGCGCGGGTCGTGCTGGTCTCCGGGCCGACCGCGCTCAGCGCGCCGCACGGGGTGGAGCTCGTCTCCGTCCGCTCCGCGGCGGAGATGGAGCGGGCGGTCGGCGCGCGGGCGGGCGAGGCGACGGTGGTTCTCGCGGCGGCGGCGGTCGCCGACTACCGCCCGGCGTCGCCGAGCGCGGCCAAGATCAAGAAGACCGACGGAGGGCAGGTGCTCGAGCTCGTGCGGACAGCGGACATCCTCGCCGGCCTCGGGCGGGCGAAGGGCTCCCGGGTGCTCGTCGGCTTCGCGGCGGAGACGGAGAACCTCCTCGAGAACGCCCGGCGGAAGCTCGAGGAGAAGAACCTCGACCTCGTGGTGGCGAACGACGTGACGGCCCCGGGGTCGGGCTTCGGCTCGGACACCAACACGGTCACGCTCCTGAGGCGGGACGCGCCGCCCGAGGCGCTGCCGACGGCCTCCAAGCGCGAGGTGGCCGAACGGATCCTCGACGCGGTGCGCGACCTGCGGGCGGGCCGGGCTTGAGCGAGACGGACGAGCTCCTCGCCGACCTCGCGGCCCACGCCCGCTTCCTCGCCTCCCTCGGCTCGATCGGGATCGCTCCGGCGGCCGCCCCCTCCTCCGCGGGAAGGGACCGCGCTCCCGAGCCCGTCCCGAGCGCCCCGGAGGCCGCCCGGCCCGGCGGCGAGACGCCGAGCGTGCAGGGCCTCGAGGAGATCCGGGAGTGGCTGGGGGACTGCCGCCGCTGCAAGCTGGCCTCCGGCCGCCGGAGCATCGTGTTCGGGCAGGGCAACCCGCGCGCCGAGATCGTCTTCGTCGGCGAGGGCCCGGGGGCGGAAGAGGACGAGCAGGGCCTCGCGTTCGTGGGCCGCGCCGGGCAGCTCCTCACCGACATCATCGAGAAGGGCATGCGCCTCGCGCGCTCCGAGGTGTGGATCGGGAACGTCATCAAGTGCCGCCCGCCCCAGAACCGGAACCCCGAGCCCGACGAGATCCTGGCCTGCCAGCCCTTTCTCGAGGCCCAGATCCGGGCGATCCGCCCGAGGGTCATCGTCGGCCTCGGCAAGTTCGCCGCCCAGTGGCTGCTGAAGACCGCCGAGCCGATCTCGCGGCTGCGGGGCCGCCTGGGGGAGTACGAGGGCATCCCCGTGATGCCGACGTACCACCCCGCCTACCTCCTGCGCAACCCCGCGGGCAAGAAGGACGTGTGGGAGGACATGAAGGCGGTGCTTCGTCTCCTCGGCCGCCCCGTCCCGGGGCCCCCGGCATAAAGGGGACCGGGGCGGCCCGACGGACCCGGCCGCGCACCTCCGCCGGCTAGAGTGGGACACGTGGACAGGGCCCTCGTCTCCGTCGCGCTGCCGGTCCCCTTCCAGTCGCCCTTCACCTACGGCGTGCCGGAAGGCCAGGCTCCGCCGCCGCGCGGCGTGCGGGTCCTGGTCCCCTTCGGGAAGCGGCGCATGATCGGGGTCGTCGTCGGAACGGCCGACGGGGCGGCGGGCCGGACGATCAAGGACGTCCTCAACGTCCTCGACGAGGCGCCCCTCGTGCCGCCGCCCCTGTTCGACCTCGCCGCGTGGGTCTCCGAGCACTACCTCGCGCCCCCCGGCGAGTGCCACCGCCTCGTCCTCCCACCGGCGGGCGTCCGGGCGAGCCGCTCCGTCGTCCGCCTCGCGTCCGGCACGCCGGCTGGCGACGACCCGGTGCTCGCGTCGCTCGGGCCGGGGCCGCTGCCGCTCACGACCCTCGCCCGGCGGGCCGGGCGCGACGTGCAGGCCCGGGTGGCCCGGCTTCGGCGCCAGGGGAAGGTCGAGGTGGAGCAATCGCTCGCCACCGCGGGGTTCCGGGAGGTTCGCGTGGCCGTCTTGCTCGACCCCGCGGCGAGGCCGAAGGGCCCCGCCCAGCGCGAGCTGCTCGCCCGCATCGCGGCCGCCGGCGGCCGCGCGCGCGTGGCCGAGCTCGTGCGCGACCGGCCCTCCCTTCGAGGCGCGCTCGAGCGGCTCTCGGCCGCGGGCGTCGTGCGAATGCAGACCGAGCGCGACACGCGCACGCCGACGGGACTCGAGCCGAGGACGAGCGCGGCCGTGGAGCCGACCGCCGACCAGGAGCGGGCCCTGCGGGTCGTGCTCGACGCGCTCGCCGGCGGGGGCTTCCGGCCCTTTCTCCTCCGCGGGGTCACGGGGAGCGGGAAGACCGAGGTGTACTTCCGGGCCGTCGAGCGGGCGCTCGAGACGGGGCGGGGGGCGATCGTCCTCGTGCCGGAGATCGGCCTCACCCCGATGCTCGTGCGCTCCGCGCGCGAGCGGTTCGGATCGACGGTGTCGGTCCTGCACAGCGAGCTCTCGGCGGGGGAGCGGCACGACCAGTGGTGGCGTATCCGCGAGGGCGGCGCGCGGGTCGTCGTGGGGGCGCGCTCCGCGGTCTTCGCGCCCGTGCCCGACCTCGGGCTGCTGGTCGTCGACGAGGAGCACGACGGAGCCTACAAGCAGGAGGAGAGCCCGCGGTACCACGCGCGCGACGTGGCGGTCATGCGCGCGCGGCTCGAGGGGGTCTGCGTCGTCCTCGCCTCGGCCACCCCGTCGCTCGAGTCGCACGCGAACGCCCTGCGGGGCAAGTACGAGACCCTCGCGCTGCCGCGCCGCGTGGGGCGGCAGGGGCTGCCGAGGGTGGAGATCGTCGATCGGCGCGAGGTGCTGCGAGCGGGGCAGGACGCGATCCTGAGCCCCGCCCTGCGCGAGGCGCTCGCGGCGCGGCTCGCCCGGCGCGAGCAGAGCCTCGTCCTGCTCAACCGCCGCGGGTGGGCCACGAGCCTCCTGTGCCGCGAGTGCGGGCAGGAGGCCATGTGCCCGAACTGCTCGGTGTCGCTGACGCTGCACCGCGGGGGGCGCGTGGCGCTGTGCCACTACTGTGGCCACGAGGCGGCGTCGCCCTCCGTCTGCCCCTCGTGCCGTGGCGCCTACCTCCGCCTCTCCGGGTTCGGGACCGAGCGCGTGGCGGAGGCGGTGCAGGCGGCGCTGCCCGCGGCCCGCGTCGAGCGGCTCGACCGCGATCGGGTCCGCCGCCGCGGTGTCCTCGCGCAGACCCTCGCCGCGTTCGAGAAGGGCGAGATCGACGTCCTCGTTGGGACCCAGATGATCGCGAAGGGGCACGACTTCCCGAGGGTGACGCTCGTGGGGGTGGTCGACGCGGACGTGGGCCTCGGGATCCCCGACTTCCGCTCCGGGGAGAGGACGTTCCAGCTCCTCACGCAGGTGGCGGGGCGCGCGGGGCGAGGAGAGGCGGCGGGCGAGGTCCTCCTCCAGAGCCACATGCCGGACCACTACGCCCTCGTGCACGCCTGCACGCAGGACTACTCCGCGTTCGTCGAGCGGGAGATGGAGTTCCGGCGGACCATGGGGTACCCCCCGGTGACGGCGCTCGTGAACGTGATCGTACGGGCGGGCGACGCGGGGAAGGGCGCGGCGGAAGCCGAGGCCCTCGCCCGGGCCCTGCGCGCGGCGGCGGGGGGGCGCTACCGCGTCCTGGGGCCGGCCCACGCACCGCTCGCGCGGCTGCGGGGCGAGCACCGCTTCCAGGTCCTCCTCAAGGGTCACCGGCCGGCGATGCGCGAGGCGGTGCGCGAGGCGCTCGAGGCCCGCCACGGGCCCCAGCGGTGGCCGGGGGTGTCGGTCGACGTCGACCCGCTCAGCGTCCTGTGAGCGGAAGGGGAAGGCCCAGGCCCTCGAACAGCTCGCGCCACGAGAAGGCGATCGGCTGGGGGACGAAGCACACGACGAGGACGACGGCGGCGAGGACGGCCACCGCGATGCGGGCGCGGCCGAGCGGGGCCGCGTCGTCCAGGGTGGGTGGGTGCGGCCGCCCGAGGACGCGGACGAGGACGGCCCAGAGGATCCAGCTCGGCCCGAAGTAGACGAGGGCGAGGCAGAGCCAGGAGCCGACGCGGGAGACGAGATGCGCTCTCTCGCGCAGCAGCGCGTAGGTCACGTGCCCGCCGTCGAGCTGGCCGATCGGCATCAGGTTGAGGGCGGTGACGAGCAGGCCGAACCAGGCGGCCTGGCCGAGGCGGGAGATCGCCAGCACCTGGTCGTCGGCGATCGGGCCGTGGATCGCCCGCGCCATCCACCGGAAGGCGAGGGGCTCCCCGAAGAAGATCGCGTCCGCGGCGGGCTCGAGCGGCTGGACGGCGGCGGCGCGGAGGCCGAGCCAGAGCACGGGCAGGCAGACCGCGAAGCCGGCGAGGGGCCCGGCCACCCCGATGTCGAACAGAGCGCGGCGGTGGGGGATCGGCCCGCGGATGCGGATGAAGGCCCCGAAGGTGCCGACCATGCTGAGCGGCTGCCACATGGAGAGCGAGACGGCGGGGAACCAGGGCGAGGGGATGAAGTGGGGGAGGGTCGCGTCGACCCCGTAGCGGCGGCACGCCAGGTAGTGGCCCATCTCGTGCGCGAGCAGGATCGACAGCAGGCCGAGGAGGAGGGCGAACCCCTCGCCCGGGCTCACGGCGAGGGCGAGGCCGTGGGGCCCCACGGAGACGATCTGGAGCGCGCCGGCGAGGAACACCGACGCCGCGGTGACGGCGAGCAGGACGAGGCTGCGCCCCCAGCGGTCCCAGCGCGAGCGGCGACGGAGCGGAATCGCCCACGTGTACGCTCGAAGCCCGGCGAGCGGGGGCGGTGCGGGCTCGCCGGGCGGGAAGGGTGAGCCCAAGCCGGGGGCGGCTCTCTCTGGCGCCCTAGAGGGCCAGGCTCTGGAGATCCTTGCCGGGCTTGAAGCGGATGGTGCGGCCCGGCGGGATCCGCACCTCGCGCCCGGTGCGGGGGTTGCGGCCGATGCCGCGCTTCCTGGGCTTGACCTGGAAGACGCCGAAGCCGCGCAGCTCGATCCTCTCCCCCTTCATCAACGCGTCCTTCATCGCCTCGAGGACGGCCTCCACCGCCACCTCGGCGCGGACCTTCGTGATGTCGGCGGACTTGGCCACCTCGTTGATGATGTCCACCTTGATCATGGGGGATGGACCTCCTCCTAAGTAGCGGTTAGTATAGGCTTTGCCGGTTTTCGCTGTCAAACCCCGAGAACCTCCCCGAGCCCTTCATGATCCCCCTCCCGAGAATCGCCCTCGTCGGCCGGCCGAACGTGGGCAAGTCGACGCTCTTCAACCGCATCTGCGGGCGGCGCAAGGCCATCACCGACGGCCGCCCGGGCTCGACCCGCGACCGCAACTACGCCCAGGTGGTGTGGCAGGGCCGGGCCTTCGAGCTCGTCGACACGGGCGGGCTCCTCCTCGGCTCGGCCGACCCCCTGCTCGGCCCCGCCGCGGAGCAGGCGGAGCGAGCGATCGAGGAGGCCGACGTGGTGCTGTTCCTCGTCGACGCGCGCGCGGGCCTGCTGCCCGACGACGAGGAGATCGCGCGGAGGCTGCGGCGCGGCGGCAAGCGCGTCGTGGTCGTCGCGAACAAGGCGGACTCCGGCGGGGAGACCGAGGCCGACTTCGCGCGGCTGGGATTCGAGCGCGTGGTGGCCGTCTCCGCCGAGCACGGCCTCGGCGTGGGGGACCTGCTCGACACGGCGCTCGACGGCGTCCCGGAGGTGTCGCCCCCGGCCGAGGAGGCACGGCCGCTCGCGCTCGCGCTCGTCGGCCGGCCCAACGTGGGCAAGTCCTCGATCCTCAATCGCCTGGTCGGCCGGGAGCGGGCGGTCGTGTCCGACGTGCCCGGCACCACGCGCGACGCGGTGGACGAGCTGTTCGAGCGCCGGGGCCGGCGGTACCGGGTGGTGGACACCGCGGGCATCCGCAAGGTCCGGCTGCTCAAGGAGGGCGTCGACCACGTGAGCGTGGTGCAGGCGCGCCGCGCCATCTCCCGGGCCGAGGTGGCGATCCTCGTGCTGGACGCCGAGTCCGGCCTGCGGGAGATGGACGCGACGATCGCGGGCGAGGTGCTCGAGGCGGGCTGCGGCGTCGTGCTCGCCGTGAACAAGTGGGACCTCGCGCCGGCGAAGGAGCTCAAGCCGCGGGCCTTCGAGCGCGAGGTGCGCGAGACGCTGAAGTTCCTCCCGTGGGCGCCGCTCGTCCTCGTCTCGGCACGGTCGGGCCGGGGCCTCGGGGCGCTCGTGGACGCGGTCGACCGCGTGGCTGCGGCTCGGAGCGTGCGCGTCACGACGGGGGAGCTGAACCGCCTTCTCGCGCGCGCCGCCGAGGCGTATGCGCCCAAGGCGGACAAGGGGAACGCGCCCGTGCGCATCCTCTACGCCAGCCAGATCGGCACCGCGCCGCCCACCTTCGCGGTGTCGATCAACCACCCCGTGGACCTTCACTTCTCGTACCGGCGCTACCTGGAGAACCGCATCCGGGAGGCGTTTGGGTTCGAGGGGACCCCGATCCGTCTGAAGGTGCGCTACCGGCGTCGCAAGGGAGCGTCCTAACCTCAAGAAACGGCTGAGGTTTTCGTCCTTGACACCCTTTGGCACCTTCTCATATACTCCCTGCGCGTTTGTCGTCTAAGTGTCGCTAAGGCCGCACTTTTTCGGAACCGACCGGACGGGTTCGAGGGATGACGAAGGCCGACATCGCGCGGGTCGTCTACGAGCGGCACGGGGGGATCTCCAACCGCGAGGCCGCGCGGCTCGTCGAGGTCATCTTCGAGACGATCAAGCGTCATCTCGGCGACGGTGAGAAGGTCCAGATCACCGGGTTCGGCACGTTCCTGGTCCGCCAGAAGCGGGAGCGTCGCGGACGCAATCCCCAGACTGGAGAGGAGATGCTCATCAAGCCCCGCAGCTCGGTCGTCTTTCGGCCCTCCAAGCTCTTCGCCCCGGCCGTCGACGAGGCGGTGAGCCGCTAGCGGGGAGGAGCAGCGATGGACGCCCGACAGATCCCCAACAAGCTGTTCTTCAAGATCGGCGAGGTCTGCGAGATCACGGACACCCAGCCCTACGTGCTGCGCTACTGGGAGTCGGAGTTCCCCGCGCTCGCGCCCGCCAAGAACAGCTCCGGCCAGCGCATCTACCGCCGCAAGGACATCGAGACCGTGCTCCGCATCAAGCAGCTCCTCTACGAGGAGGGCTTCACGATCGCGGGCGCGAAGAAGAGACTCGAGTCGGAGGCGGGGGGCAAGGGCGCCACCCCGCAGGCGATGGCGAGCCTGCCCGAGACGGTGGTCGCCGACGTTCCCGCGGAGGTCGCCTCCGCCGCCGAGGCGCAGGCCGCGCGCACGGCGGACGAGACGCGCGCGGTGCTGCGTGAGCTGCGCGAGGAGCTGCGCGGAATCTTGACCCTCCTCGGCAAGGGTGATAGAAAGGTCAACTGACCGCATCGGGATGTAGCGCAGCCTGGTAGCGCACCTGCCTTGGGCGCAGGTGGTCGCCGGTTCAAATCCGGCCATCCCGACCAGAACTGTCGTGACGGAGCCCCGGGCCGCGACACCCGGGGCTTCGCTCTTCTCGAGGGGCCCGATGGCCGACCCGCTGATCCTCGTCACCAACGACGACGGCGTCCACGCGCCGGGGATCCACGCCCTCGCCACGGCGCTGCGGGACGCGGGCGAGGTCTGGGTGGTCGCCCCCGACCGCGAGGCGAGCGCGAGCTCGCAGTCGCTCACGCTGAAGCACCCGCTGCGCGCGGAGAAGGTCGAGCCGCGGGTGTTCGCGGTGGACGGCACGCCGGCCGACTGCGTCAACCTCGCGATCGTCAAGCTGCTCCCGAGGCGGCCGTCGGTGGTCGTCTCCGGGATCAACCGCGGGGGCAACCTCGGGGACGACGTGTTTTACTCGGGCACCGTGGGCGCGGCCCGCGAGGCGACGTTCTTCGGCGTCCACGCGGTCGCGGTCTCGCTCGCCGCCCGAGCCGACCTCGACTACGGCCCCGCCGCGTCGTTCGCGAGGCGCCTCGTGGCCCTCGTGCTCGAGCGGGGCCTGCCCGAGCGGACCCTGCTGAACGTGAACGTCCCCCCGGGCACGCCGAGCGGGGCCGCGGTCACCGTGCAGGGGCGGCGCAACCACGAGGGGACGATCCTCGAGGGCCTCGACCCGCGCCACCGGACGTACTACTGGATCGAGGAGGGGCGCGACCAGTGGGAGAGCGACGAGATGTCCGACATCTTCGCCGTGCGCTCGGGGCTCGTCTCCGTCACCCCGCTGCAGACGGACACCACCGCCCACCGTGCGCTCGCCCCGCTGCGGGACTGGGAGGCGGAGCTCGAGGCCTCCGCCCCGGCCGCGGCGAAGCCCTGAGGGCTCTCGCTTGGCGCGCCCCCCGGGGCGTGGTATAAGAAACCATCGTCTTCGACCGGGGCGTGGCTCAGCCTGGCTAGAGCGCTTGGTTCGGGACCAAGAGGTCGGAGGTTCGAATCCTCTCGCCCCGACCACCTTCATCGTCGATCCGGGGGACCCGCGTGGGTCCCCTTCGTGCTTTCGGTGATCGCGATCGTCGGCGCGGGCGCCGCGGGGCTCGCCACCGCGATCTTCGCGGCCCGGCGCGGCGCCGCCCGGCCGATCGTGCTGTTCGAGGGGGCGCGGCGGCCGGGGGCGAAGATCCTCGTGAGCGGGGGATCGCGCTGCAACGTGACGAACGCGCGGGTGAGCGAGGCGGACTTCCATGGCTCGCCCCCGTACCTCGTGCGCCGGGTCCTGCGGGCGTTCCCCGTGCCCGAGACCGTCGCCTTCTTCGGGTCGATCGGCGTGCCCCTGCGCGAGGAGGACCACGGCAAGCTCTTCCCGGTCGCGAACCGCTCCGCGGCGGTGCTCCAGGGTCTCCTCGACGAGGCGGCCCGGCTCGGGGTGGTCCTGCGCACCGGCGTGCGCGTCCTCGCGGTCGAGCCGCGCGAGGGCCGCTTCGTCGTGGGGACGACGGAGGGTGCGGTCGGGGCCGCCCGGGTCGTCCTCGCGACCGGCGGGCTCTCGCTCCCCAAGACCGGCAGCGACGGGGCCGGCCTCGCGATGGCCGCCGCCCTCGGTCACGCGGTGGTTCCCACGACGCCCGCCCTCGTGCCCCTGCGCCTCGACGGGAGCTTTCACGCGTCCCTCTCCGGCGTGAGCCACGAGGTCGAGCTGACGGTGCGCTCCGGGGGGCGGGTGGCCGACCGGCGCCGCGGGGCGCTGCTGTGGACGCACTTCGGGGCGAGCGGGCCGGCGGTCCTCGACGTCTCGCGCGCATGGGAGCGCTCGCGCCTGCTCGGCGAGGACCCGCAGCTCGAGGCCAATCTCCTCCCGGGACGGGATTTCGCCGCGGCCGAGCGGTGGCTGCTCGAGTGCGCGGGGCGCGAGCCGCGCTCGCTCGTGGAGCGAGCGCTCTCGGCCGAGCTGCCGGCGGCGGTCGCGGCGGCGGTCGCGGACGAGGCGGGAGCCGGCGGCGTCCCCCTCGGGCGGCTCACCCGCGACGTGAGGCGGGGCCTCGTGCGCGGCCTGTTCGCGCGGCGCCTGCCGGTCCTCGGCAGCCGGGGCTACTCCTTCGCGGAGGCGACGGCGGGAGGGGTGCCCCTCGCGGAGACGGACACGCGGACGATGGAGTCGAGGCTCTGCCCCGGCCTGCACCTCGCCGGGGAGATGCTGGACGTGGACGGGCGGCTGGGGGGCTTCAACTTCCAGTGGGCCTGGGCGAGCGCCTGGGTCGCCGCGGGCGGTCTCGCCCACGGCCTGTGATAGGCTCCGACGCCGACAAGGAGCACGCGTGCCGGCAATGCGCTTCGTGGTCAGGGGTCGGGTGCAGGGAGTGGGCTACCGCTACTTCGCGCTGCGCGAGGCGGAGGCCCTGGGCGTCGCGGGGTTCGCGCGCAACCTCGCCGACGGCTCGGTCGAGGTCGTGGCGGAGGCGGACGCGGCGCTCCTGCGCGACCTCGAGGCGCGGCTGCGCGAGGGCCCGTCGTTCGCCGAGGTGGCCTCGGTCGAGAGCGAGCCCGTGGCCGAGCGCGGGGCGAGCGGCTTCCACATCCGCTGAGGACGGGGGGACGGGAGCGATGAACCTCGAGGCGCAGGCGGCCGAGCTGCGGTCGGCCATCCGGGACGTGCCGGACTTCCCGAAGCCGGGGATCGTGTTCAAGGACATCACGACGCTCCTGCGCGAGCCGCGCCTCCTTCGGCGCTCGCTCGACCTGCTGGCCGTGCTGTGCGGGGACCTCGAGGTCGACAAGGTCGTCGCGATCGAGAGCCGCGGGTTCATCCTCGGGGGGGCTCTCGCGGACCGCCTCGGCGCGGGCTTCGTGCCCGTGCGCAAGCCGGGCAAGCTCCCGTGGCGCGCGCGCCGCGCGACCTACGAGCTGGAGTACGGCACCGACACGCTCGAGATGCACGAGGACGCTCTGGGCGGGGCCGACCGGGTCCTCGTGGTCGACGACGTGATCGCGACGGGGGGCACGGCCCGGGCCGCGGCCGACCTGACCGAGGCCCTCGGGGGCACGGTGGTGGCGTTCGCGTTCCTCGTGGAGCTCGGCTTCCTGAACGGCCGCTCCCGTCTCGAGGGGCGCGACGTGCGCAGCCTCATCCGCTACTGACGGCCGTGCTAACCTATGGCGTTTGGTCGGGACGAAAGAGGGCCTGTAGCTCAACTGGATAGAGCAAGAGCATCCTAAGCTCGAGGTTGGGGGTTCGAGTCCCTCCAGGCCCACCACCGCGCCACGGGAGCGAGCGTTGAAGAAGGAACTCAAGGAGCAGATCAAGCAGGACGAGCTCAAGTCCGGGCTCGAGGAGGCGGTTTCCTGGCTCGTCGCGCACCGCGACGAGGTCCGGATCGGGGCGGGTGTTCTCGCCGTGCTGCTGGCGGCGGGCGGAGCGTTCGCCTACTTCCAGGGGCAGCGGGCGCGGGAGGCGGAGCGGGCCTTCCGGGATGCCCTGGCCACGTTCGAGGCGCCGGTGACCGGCGAGCTGCCTCCCGGCGCGGAGCCGCCCGCGCAGGTCTTCGCCACCGCGGAGGAGAAGTACAAGACCGCGGCCGCGGCGTTCGAAGGCGTCGAGCGACGGGCGGGCTCCTCGGCGGTCGCGCTGCGCGCCCGCTACTACGCCGCCCTGTCCCGCGTCGAGCTCGGCCAGCACGCCGAGGCGGAGAAAGCGCTCTCCGCGATCCGGGGCGGAGGGGCGGGGCTCGAGCCCGAGCTGGCTCGCTACGCCCTCGCGGACCTCCACCGGCGCAAGGGCGAGGTGGACAAGGCGGTCGAGGCCTACCGGGGGCTCGCCACGAACCCCGGGTCGACGGTCCCGCGCGACTTCGCGCTGCGCAAGGCGGCCGAGGTCCTCGAGGACGCGAAGCGCTTCGCCGAGGCTCGCGCCGCGTATCGCCGGCTCGCCGAGGAGTTCCCGGCCTCGGTGTGGGCCGCGGAGGCTCGCGAGCGCGCGGAGTGGCTCGCGACGCTCGGCTGAGGCCCCTGCCCCGATGAAGCGGCGCACGGCGTGGGTCCTCGCGGCGGGCGTCCTCGCGGTCGCCCTCGGGGCGGCCGCGGTGGGCGCGGTCGCGCTGGTCGTGCGGGGAGGCCGCCCCGCCTGGACGGGCGGCGCGGGGTACCTGGCGCTCGACCTCGAGGGATCCCTGCCCGAGGAGCCGGCCTCGGGCCTGGGCAGCCTCTTCGAGAGGCGCCCGCCCTCGCTGCGGGCGCTCGTGGAGGCGGTCGACCGCGGAGCGGCCGACGCCTCGGTCAAGGGCCTCCTGCTCAGGGTCGGCCCCCTCGACGCCGGGTGGGGGCGCGTGCAGGAGCTGCGCGACGCTCTCGTGCGCTTCCGCCGGAGCGGGAAGCCCTCGTGGGCGCACCTCGAGTACGCGGGGAACCTCGAGTACTACCTCGCGACGGGCTGCGCCAAGGTGGCCGCCGCGCCGACGGCCATCCTCGACGTCTCCGGCCTGGCGGCGGAGGTGACCTTCTACAGGGGCACGCTCGACAAGCTCGGCGTCGAGGCCCAGTTCGAGGGAGTCGGCCGCTACAAGAACGCGCCCAACCAGCTCACCGAGAGGGGATTCACGGAGGCGCACCGCGAGCAGACCGAGGCCCTCGTGGACTCGCTCTTCGCCCAGTACGTCCGCGGGGTGGCGCAGGCGCGGGGGCTGTCGCCCGAGGACGTGCGCGCGCTCGTAGACCTCGGCCCCTTCTCGGCGCAGGCCGCGAGGGAGAACGGGCTCGTCGACGAGCTGCTCTACCGGGACGAGGTGGAGGGACGGCTGCCCGCGTCCAGCCGGATCCGGCCGGGTCCCTACGTGCGCGAGGCCCGCGGGGGCTTCCTCGACCGCCGGGCCCGGGTGGCCCTCGTCTACGCGGCGGGCGAGATCGTGACCGGGGAGAGCCAGGCCTCGCCTCTCGGCGGCGACTTCGCCGGCGCCGACACGATCGTGCGAGGGCTGCGCCAGGCGCGCGAGGATGGAGCGGTCCGCGCGATCCTCCTGCGGGTGGACAGCCCCGGCGGCTCGGGGACGGCCTCGGACGCGGTGTGGCGGGAGGTCGCCCTCGCCCGCCGCAGCAAGCCGGTCGTGGTCTCGATGGGCGAGTACGCGGCCTCCGGCGGGTACTACGTGTCCATGGGGGCGGACGCGATCGTGGCCCAGCCCGGCACGATCACCGGCTCGATCGGCGTCTTCTCCGGGAAGCTGAGCTTCCGTGGCCTGTACGACAAGCTCGGCATCTCCCAGGAGACCGTCCGGCGCGGCCGCCACGCGACCCTGTTCTCGAGCTACGAGCCGTGGACGGAAGACGAGCGCGCGAAGGTCCGCTCGCTCAACGTGGCCTTCTACCAGACGTTCGTGGAGAAGGCGGCCGCGGGCCGGCGCAAGAGCAAGGAGGCGCTCGAGGCGGTGGCGCAGGGGCGGGTGTGGACGGGTGAGGAGGCGCTCGCCGCGGGGCTCGTGGACGCCCTGGGGGGGATGGACGTGGCCCTGCGCCTCGCGAAGGAGCGGGCGCGGATCCCGAAGGACCAGGACGCCGTCCTCGTGGTGATGCCGGAGAGGCGGGGCGTGCTCGCGACGATCCTCGAGAGCCGCGAGGAGGACGTGCTCGCTCGCGCCCTGTCCCCGCGCGTGGCCGCCGCCCTTCGCCGGGTGGCGTCGCTGGCCGGCGAGGGACCGATCGCCCGGATCCCCTTCGACCTCGCCGTGCGCTGAGGGCGGGACGGGAGCTCAGCTCCCGTGCCGCTGGCGCAACCGTGAGGTGGCCTCCGCCCGCAGGGTCCTCTGGCCCTTGCCGTAGACGCGCAGGAACCCGCGCTCGGCGTCGCCGGTCTCGGCCATCGCGCGCAGGAGCTCGTTGAGGCCGCCCTGTCCGCGCTGGGCGACGAGGTCCTCGACGAAGACGAGGGCGGAGAGGTAGAAGCCGCGGACGCCGCCGAGCCGCCCGTCGGCGAGCGAGCGCATCGTCTCGGCGTCGGCCGAAGCGGTCCGCCGGCCCTCGAGGAGCTGCGCGATGCCCTCGTGGAGCTCGCGGGGCGCGGTCCCGCCCGACATCTCGGCGACGAAGGCGTGGACGAGCTCGTGGAGCAGCGTGTCGTCGAGGTCCGGGGTGAGGGCCGCGGTGAGGCCCCCGATGGGCACGCGGACCCGGCCGTCGAACGCGTCGTAGTGCCCGGCCGACCAGGAGGGGGCCCCGGTGGCGTCGGCGTAGCTCTCCTCCGAGAACAGGATCACCGGGATCGGTCCGGAGGGCCGGTGGTCGAACGTGCGGACGAGGGTCGCGTAGTGGCGGTCGAGGACGCGCAAGATCTCCCGGCCGACGTCCTCGTGGGCCTCGCCGTCGTAGCGGAGGTGGAAATGGGCGATCCGCGCCTCCGCGAAGGCCTGCTCGGCGCCCTCGTCCAGACGGAGGCGATCGAGAAGCGCCCGGGCGTCCGGGTCCGGTCGCGACTCGAGGAACCCCGCGAGCAGCTCGATCGCCTCGGTCGAGCGGTCCTGGCGCACGAGCGCGAAGGCCAGCTGCCCGACGACCTCGGCGTCGGCGGGGGCGAGGCGCAGCGCGGCGCGCCCGGCTCTCTCCGCGGCGGCCCAGTTCCCGCTCTCGAGCCGCAGGCCCAGGAGGGCCTTCGGGGGACGGGGGCTGCCGGGGGCGACCTCGGCCGCCCGCACGAGGAGCGCGTCCGCCCGCGGGAAGCGGCGGGCCTGGCGGTGGCCCGCCGCGGCCTGGAGGAGGACCGTCTCGAGCAGGGTCCGCAAGAGTCCGGGCTCCCGGGCGAACAGGCGCTCGGCCTCGGCCACGTCGCCGTCGGTGGGGGTCGCCCCGGCCCGTAGCCGCTCGACGAGACGCTCGAGGGCGGCCTGCTCGGCGCGGAGGGCCCGGGCCGGGTCGAGGACCGGAGCGACGAGCGGCGAGGGAGGGGGAGGCGACGGCGCGGGGGGGTCAGGGTCGGTGTCGGCCGGCCGTCCGGTCGATTCGACGGCTCTCGGCGGAGGCGTCTCGCGGGGCCCGCCGGACGTCGCCCCGCCGGTCTCGTGGGACGACCTCGGCGGCGACGGGCGTGAGAGGAGAAGGGCGGCGGCGGCCGCGGCGCCCAGGACGAGGGCCAGCGGGAGCAGGATCGGCGGGCGTCGCGGCGAGGCGGGGGCCTTTCGCGTCGGGCCCGGGCGGGGTCGGGCGACCGGCGGGCGGGCCTTGCGCACGACGACGCCGCAGCCAGGGCACTCGGGAAGCGAGGCGGCGTCGGCGCCGCAGCGGGGGCACTTCATGCCGTTTCGTGGCCCCGAAGGGCGGAGCGCCGCCTATACTAGCAGGCTGGGCGTGACGAGGCCCGGACTGGAGAGGGGATGGAGCCGAGGAAGAGGGAGCGGATCGGGTCGGGGCGCCCTCGGGCGCGCGTGGGCGTCGTCAAGACACGCCCCGAGACCGTCCTCGACGACGTGGGGTCGCTCATGCGGAGGCTCGAGTACGCGCGGGCCCTGCCTCGCGACCGGCGCACGATCCTCAAGGACAACATCTCCTGGCACCTGCCCTACCTCTCGTCGAACTCGACCCCGTGGCAGCTCGAGGGGGTCGTGAGGACGCTCCGGCAGGACGGCTACGCAGACCTCCTGGGGCTGCACAACCAGACCGTGGTCACCGACGCCCACCGGGGGGACGAGCTCAACAAGTTCGCGGGGGTCTACCGTCGCTACGGGGTGCCGACCGCCGACAACTTCTCGCCGGACTGCCGCTGGGTGCGCATCGAGCCGAAGTCGGAGCTGCTCGTCCTCGACCGGATCTTCGGGGAGGTCCGGGTGCCGGAGGTCATGATCGGCTCGAACGTCGTCCACCTGCCGACGGTGAAGACGCACGTCTACACGACGATGACCGGGGCGATGAAGAACGCGTTCGGGGGGCTCCTGCGGGAGAACCGTCACTGGGCCCACACCGACATCCACGCGACGCTCGTCGACCTCCTCGCGGTCCAGAAGGAGATCCACTCCGGGCTGTTCGCGGTGATGGACGGCACGGTGTGCGGCGACGGGGCCGGCCCGCGGGCGATGATCCCGGTCGTGAAGGACTACGTGCTCGCGAGCGACGACATGGTGGCGATCGACGCGGTGAGCGCGTGGCTCATGGGGTTCGACCCGCTCTCGGACGTGGACTGCATCCGGATCGCCCACGAGAGGGGGCTCGGGGTCGGCGACGTGCGGGAGATCGAGGTCGTGGGAGAGGACGTGTCGGAGGTGAATTTCCACTTCGAGGTCCGCTACCACTTCGCGAGCCGGGTGGGGCGGCTGCTGTGGTTCACGCCGCTCGCCCGGATCCAGTCGCTCTTCTTCCGCACGCCCCTCGTCCACGCGTTCATCTGGGGCTCGTCGGTGTACCACGACCGCTACTGGTGGCCGGTCCACGGGAGAAGGCGCATGGCCGAGATCGCCGGGACGCCCTGGGGCCGGCTCTTCGCGGCGTACGAGTGAGCGTCCCGCCTGCTCGCCCGGCGGGCCTCGCGGAGGCGAGCGCCCCGTGCCGGGTGCCCCTCGCCCCGCCCCCGGGCCCGCCGATCGTGGTGGCGGTGGACCGCCGGCCGGTCTGCCGTGTCGAGCGGGCGGACGGGGGGATGCGGATCCAGGACCAGGACGCGCCGCCGGGTCTCGTGGCGCGCGTGCTCCTCCGTCTCGGGGTCAGCGGGGGGGCCGCGGCGAAGGCTCAGGCGAAGGTTCCGGGCGAGGTCGGGCTCGCGGTCGAGGCGGCCCTCGCCGTGTCCGTGGTCGCCGCGGCCGATCGGGCCCTCGGGCTGTCGCTCGGACCCGAGGGCATCGCGGCCGTGGCGGCGGAGGAGGCGGGCGCCGGCCTCGCCGCGGCGGTGACGGCGGCCCTGCGCGGCGGCGTGGTCGGGGGGGCGGGCGCGGGGGGAGGGCTTCCCCTCCCCGTGGACCCGGCGCGCGTCGAGGAGTGCCTCCTGCTCGTCGACGCGGGCTCGCCCGTGGCCGAGCTTCGCGTGGAGGGCATCTGCGGACGGGTCGAGGACGCGCTTCTCGCAGGGCGCTTCGAGGCCCTGGGCGCCCTGTGGCGCGAGGAGTGGGCGGCCGTCGCCCGGGCCGGGCTCGTCCCCGCCGGATCGGAGGCGGCCCGGGTGGCGGCGGTCCTGCTGGGGGCGGGGGCGGGGGTGCGGCCGTGCGGCGGCGGGCGCCTTCTCGCGGCCTGGGCGCCCCCGGGCGGGCGCGGCCCGGGCGTGCGGGAGGCCGTCCTCGCGGCGGCGAAGGAGGCCGGGCTGCGGCTGTTCGCGGCGCGGGTCGATCTGCGGGGGCTCGAGGTGGAGGAAGGGGAAGCTCCGCTATAATAGGCGGTTTGGCGAGGTAGCGAAGGAATGATCCAGGCGACGCAGCTCAAGAAGGGCATGTGCATCAAGCACGAGAACGACCTGTACCGGATCGTCGAGGCGCAGCACAAGACACCGGGCAACCTGCGGGGGCTCGTGCAGACGAGGATCCGCAACCTCCGGACCGGGGCGATCAGCGAGCACCGCTTCCGCTCGGTGGACATGGTGGAGAGGGCCATCCTCGACGAGACCGAGATGGAGTACCTCTACCAGGACGGGGACATGTACCACTTCATGAACAACGAGACCTTCGAGCAGGTCGGCCTCTCGGCCGAGGTTCTCGGGGACGCGGTGAAGTACCTCATCCCCAACATCAAGCTGGCGATCGAGTTCTACGAGGGCCGCCCGGTGGGCATCGAGCTCCCCCTGACCGTCGAGATGAAGGTGGTGGAGACCGAGCCCGGGATCAAGGGCGCGAGCGTGTCGAACGTGGGCAAGCCGGCCCGGATGGAGACGGGCCTCGTCGTGCAGGTCCCCGCGTTCATCAACGAGGGCGAGGTCATCCGGATCGACACGTCCACCGGCGCCTACATCGAGCGCGCGACGCGCTAGGAGGGTCCCGTGCCCGCTCCCGCGCCCGCGGACCGCCCGGGCAGCATCGAGGTCATCACCGGCAGCATGTTCAGCGGGAAGAGCGAGGAGCTCATCCGCCGGGTGCGCCGGGCCCAGATCGCGAGGCGCAAGGTGCAGCTGTTCAAGCCCCGGCTCGACGAGCGCTACTCCCGCTCCGAGATCGTCAGCCACTCCGAGATGAAGATGCCGTCCCAGGTGGTCGAGAAGGCCGCGGACATCCTCCCCCTCGTCGAGAGCGATACCGAGGTGGTGGGAATCGACGAGGGGCAGTTCTTCGACGCGTCGATCGTGTCCGTCGCGGACGCTCTCGCCGACCGCGGGCTGCGCGTGATCGTGGCGGGGCTCGACCAGGACTACCGGGGCCGGCCCTTCGAGCCGATGCCGCAGCTCATGGCGGTCGCGGAGTACGTCGACAAGACCCTCGCGGTGTGCATGCGCTGCGGGGCCCCCGCCAACCGCTCGCAGCGCCTCGTGGCCCGCGAGGACCGGGTCGTGGTCGGCGGGGCGGGGGAGTACGAGGCGCGCTGCCGGCGCTGCTTCCGCCCCGAGGCCGAGCGGCGGGAGTAGTCGCCATGGACCTGGTCCCGCTCGACGGCGCGCAGGGCGAGGGGGGCGGCCAGATCCTCCGCACCGCGCTCGCGCTCTCGGTCGCGACCGGCCGCTGCTTCCGCGTCGACCGGATCCGCGCCCGCCGGGTCCGGCCGGGGCTGCGGCCGCAGCACCTCGCTGCGGTGCGCGCGGCCGCGATGGCCTGCGGGGCCGAGGTGCACGGGGCCTTCGACGGGTCGCCCGACCTGCGCTTCGTTCCCGGGCGCCCGGCGGCCGGCGAGTACCGCTTCGAGATCGGCACCGCGGGGGCGGCGACGCTCGTGCTGCAGACGGTCCTGCCCGCCCTCGCGCTCGCCGGAGGCCGCAGCCGCGTCGAGGTCGAGGGCGGGACCCACGTGCCGCGCAGCCCGTCCTTCGAGTTCCTGGCCCGGCACTGGGCGGAGGTCGTGGGCCGGCTCGGGCTCGACGTGTCCCTGCGGCTCGAGCGGGCGGGCTTCAACCCCCGCGGCGAGGGCGTGGTGAGCGGGAGCGTCGAGCGCTGGAGGAGGCCGGCGAGCCTCGACCTCACCCGGCGCGGCGCCCTGGTGGCCCTGCGGGGCGTCGCGGGCTCGGCCCGCCTGCGCGGCGACGTCGCGGCGCGGGCGGCGGAGGCGGCGCGGCGGCTGCTCTGGGAGGAGCGCCGGCTCGAGACGACGTGGGAGGTCCTGGAGGTCCAGGCCGCCTCGCCGGGCTCCTTCCTCCAGATCGAGGCGGTGTTCGAGAACGGGCGGGCGGCGTTTCCACTGCTCGGGGAGCGGGCCCTGCGCGCGGAGGTGATGGGGGAGCGCGCGGCCCGGCGCGCGCTGCGCTTCCTCGACGACGAGCGCTCCGCGGTCGACCCGTGGCTCGCCGACCAGCTCGCCGTCCCGATGGCGCTGGCCGGGGGCGGAGGTCGGCTCCATGTCCCGGAGGTCACCTCCCACCTGGAGACGGTGGCGGACGTGCTGCGACAGTTCGGGGTGCCGGCGGAGACCTGGGGTCGGCACGGCGGCCCCGGGGGGCTCGCGGTGGGCGCGTTTGACCCGGGGCAGGCCCGCCCCTAGGATGAGCGGACGGTGAGCGAGCAGGCGCGAGCGCGGCGGGGACGGGTCCTTCGGCTCCTCCTGTGGGACCACGAGCGGGGCAGCCTGCCCTACGACGTGGCGTTCATCCTCGTCGTGCTGATCGTCCTCCTGGTCCCCGGGGACTTCTGGGGCGATCCCCTCTGGCTGCGATGAGCGCGGGCGCCTCGCTGTCGGCGGCGGCTCGTAAGGCGAGGCTCGTCCGGGCCTTCTTCCGCGGGGAGCCGGTGCACTGCACCTGGCAGCTCTCGCCCCGCTGCGAGTCCTTCTGCCACTTCTGCGAGCACCGCGCGGAGTCGGCGTCCGAGGTCCTGGACGCGGCGGCGTGCGCGCGGATCGCCGACGAGCTCGGGCGGCGCTCGTCGCTGCTCGTCAGCTTCACGGGCGCGGAGCCGTTCCTGCGGGAGGACCTTCCGGAGATCGTGCGCTCGGTGGCGGCGCGGCACTTCCCCCTCCTCGTGACGAACGGCTGGCTCGTGGGCCGCGAGCGGGCGCGCGCGGTGTGGAGGGCCGGCCTGGAGGCGGCCTCCGTGGCCCTGGAAGACGCAGACCCCGAGGGCCACGACGCCCTGACCGGCCAGCCGGGCTCCTTCGCCCGAGCCGAGGCGGCGCTGCTGGCCCTGGCCGGAGAGAGGACCCGGCGTTCCCAGCGGGTGAACGTGCGCGCCCGGCTTCGGGGAAGCGACCTCTCTGCGCTCGAGGGTCTCCTCCGCCTCGCCGCGCGCCACGGAGCGACCGTGAGCGTCGAGGCCGCCTTCCCGCTGCCGGCAACCGGTGCGGACGCGGGCGAGCTCGTGCGGCGGCTGCGAGAGCTGCGCCGGCGCCACGCGAACCTGCGCACGAGCGCCCACGCCCTGGAGGGACTCGCCTCGGCCCTGTCCGGGGGCGTCGGGGGATGTCTCGCGGGGCGCGCGTTCTTCAACGTCGACCACCGGGGCCACGTGACGAAGTGCCTCGAGTTTCGCTCCCCCTCCGACCGGCTGGGGCTGCTGCCCGGGGACGGGGCGGGGCGGCTCTTGCCCCGCCTCCGGACGGCCCACGCCGCCAACGACTGTCGCGCGTGCTGGTACGCCTCCCGGGCCGAGGTCGAGGCGCTCTACACGCTGCGGGGGTTGCTCTCCGGGGTGCGGACGCTGGTGACGGCGTGAGGGGGGCGACGGCCCTCGCGCTCGCTCTTCTCGCGCTCGCAGCCGGACCGGGGGGCGAGGAGCCGCAGAGAGGCCCGGTCGCGGAGGCGACCGAGCGGGTGAACGCGGTGCTCGGGGCGCTCCTCGGCGCGGGCGAGGTCACGCCCGCGCGCCTCCAGCGCGAGGTCGAGGAGGCGGGCGGGCTCCCCTTCCGGCGCGACGTGCCGGTCGCCTTCCTCTCCCCCCAGGAGCTCTCCGGCTACCTGCGTGACCTGTTCGACGCGGAGTACCCTCCGCAGGTCGCCCTGGCGGACGAGCGGCTCCTGCGAGCCTTCGACCTGCTGCCGGAGGGCACGGACCTGCGCGCCGTGAGGGCCCGCGTCCTCGAAGACAACGTCGCCGGGTTCTACGACGAGCGGCCGGACCGCCGTCGGCTCTACGCGGTCAGCGTCGAGCACTCCTTCACCCCGATGAACCAGGTCGTGCTGGCCCACGAGCTGCGCCACGCCCTGCAGGACCAGTACGCGGAGCTCCACGGCGCGCTGCCCGGCGACCTCTCGGACTTCGACGACCGCCGCCTCGCCTGGCTGTGCCTCCTCGAGGGGGACGCCACCCTCGTCATGGAGCGCTTCGTCCGCCTCCGGCTCGGCGCGCCGGAGGCGAGCACCGGGGGCGGGGCCGGGAGCGCGCTGGGCGCGCAAGGGCTCGACGCGGCGGGGCTCCTGGACGTCCCAGGCGCGCCCGAGGTCGTACGGGACCACCTCGTGCAGCCCTACGTCGCCGGCGCCGCCTTCGCCCGCGCCGTCTGGGAGCGGGTCGGGCCGCACGGGATGCGCGCGGCTTGGGCGAGCCCGCCGGAATCGACCGAGCAGGTCCTTCACCCGGCGAAGTACTTCGAGCGGGAGGCGCCGAGCGCGGTCGAGCCGCCCGCGCTGCCGCGAGGGTCGCGGCGCCTCTCGGAGGGGGTGCTCGGGGAGATCCTGCTTCGCTCCCTGCTCGGGCGGGGCGAAGAGGCCGCGGCCGCGGGCTGGGGCGGCGACGCGTGGCGACTCGCGGACACGGGCCGCGGGACCGCGCTGTCCTGGCGCAGCGCCTGGGACACGGAGCGCGACGCGGTCGAGTTCGAGCAGAGCCTGCGGGAGCGCTTCGTGCGGCGGCACGGCGCCGCCCGGGCGGGATCGGGGTTTCGCTTCGCGATCCGCCGGAGGGGCACGAGCGTGGACCTCGCATCCACGGACGACCCGGCGGCGTTCGAGTGGCTGGCCCGGCTGACCCACTGACCGGGAACCCTTGAACCTCCGCGCGAGGGAGGCTAGAGTGGCCGGGCAAGCAAGGGGGGGAAGATGGCCACTTCGACGCCCGGCGGGGCGAAGACGAACCTGGGGCTCGAGCCCAACATCGCCGCGCTGGTCTGCTACGTGCCGTGCTGCATCGGCCTCGTTTTCTCGATCGTGGCCGCGATCGTCGAGAAGCAGAGCCGGCTCGTCCGGTTCCACGCGTTCCAGAGCCTGCTCCTGCACGCGCTGTGGATCGTGGTGTGGATCGCGATCGTCGGAGTCCAGGTCGTCTTGGGCGTCGCGGGCCTCGGGGCGGTCGCGACGCTCGTCCAGCTCGTCTCGTGGGTGATCGGGCTCGGCTTCTTCGCGGTGCTGGTGATCCTGATGATCAAGGCGAACTCCGGCGAGGAGTTCGATCTCCCGGTGATCGGCGGGCTGGCCCGCCAGTGGGTCTAGGCGGGGCCGCGGCCGGACCTACGGGCCGGCCGCCTGCTCGACGAGGATCCGGCCGTCGCCCTCGAGTCGGAGGAGGCGGCCCGACCCGGCGGCGGAGGGCAGGACGACGGCGTACACCTCAGGGTCTTCGACCACGTGGGGCGCGAGCATCCCCGTCCACATGATGACGGACGAGGCGGGCACGGACACGGGCAGGCCCGGCTTGACGCTCAGGGGGAGCGGCTTGCTCGCGACCGATAGGGCGACCATGCCCCGGCCCTCGAGGGCCACGACCTCCAGGGCGTCCTGGCCCTCGCCCAGCCGGACGTAGCGGGGCTGGAGGCCCTCCTCGCACGCGAGGAGGTGGCTCGGCTCCACGAAGACCGGCTCCTCCGCGACCTGCATGAACGTGATGTCGCGCTCCTGGTCGGTGAGGATGAGCCGCCCGGTCCCGGTCACGATGACGAGCGCCGGCCGTGCGCCCGCCCGCTTGTCCTTCACCCAGAAGGTGAGGTTTCCGGCGTACGAGTAGATCGTGCCCTGCTTGATGAAGACCTTGCCCGAGAACTCCACCTCCATGAGACCGCGCTCGAGGCCGCGGAAGGACTCGCGGGGGGCAGGGGAAGGGGTGGCGGGCGCGCTCGGGGGCTGGGGCGGGGCCTCGGCCAGCGGCGGGATCCGCGGCCTCGAGAACGGGGGTAGCGTGTCGTCGTGGGCCCGGAAGCGGGCGGTCTGCGACAGGCCGGGTTCGGGTCCCTGGTCGGCCATGAGCGCGGGGCTGAGCGGTCGCACGGACTTGCCCCGGCCGGGGAGCTCTTCAGATGCCGGCGGGGGGGACGGCGAGGCCGGCGCCTCCGGCCGCGACACGGGGGCCAGGGCTCCCGGGGGGGCGGTGGAGTCGGGTGCGGGGGAGCCGATGCGCCCCTGGAGGCGTTCCACCATCACGTTGGCGCCGGCCTGCCGGTACTGGAAGATCGCGTCCTTGTACCGGTGGCGCTTCTCGTAGATCGAGCCGAGGTAGAAGTGGATCTTGGGGTTCCCCTGGCCGAGGTCGAGGGCCTTGAGGAATGCGGCCTCGGCGTCCTCGAGGCGCCCGAGCTTGAAGCAGATGAGCCCGAGGTTGTAGTGGAGGGTGTGGGCTTCGGGGCTCTCGGCGATGAGCTTGCGATAGACCTCCTCCGCCTTGTCGAGCTTGTCGGCGCGAAAGTAGACGAGGCCGAGGAGGTTCAGGACGCGGGGGTCCCGCGGGCGCAGGAGGTAGGCCTCCTCGAGCTGTCGCTCGGCCTCGTCGAGCCGGCGGGCCTCGAAGTGCTCCCTCCCCTTGTTGTAGTGGGCGAGGAAGAGTCCCTGGTCGAAGGGCCCGCGGGGGATGGGGTCGGGCATGTCAGTCGAGCGCGCGCACCGTCTGGTACACCGTCCCCTCGGGCGGCGGGGCCTCCGCGACGTGCGTCACCCCGCGCTCGTCCCGCCAGCGGTAGTAGGTGCGGGGGCGGGCCGGCTCGAGCCGGCGGGGCCGGGCAGGCGTGGCTCGCGCCGGGGCCCGGAGCGACGCGGAGGGGACGTAGAACGCCGCTGCCCCGGAGGAGGGTGCCGGGGCCGCCGCCCCCCCGAGCAGGGCCTGCACCTTCTGCACGTAGCCGCGGGTCTCGCGGTAGGGCGGGATGCCGCCATGGCGGGCGACGGCCCCCGGCCCGGCGTTGTAGGCGGCGAGGGCGAGGTCGACGTCGCCCCCGAACTGGTCGAGCATCATCCGCAGGTACTGCGTTCCCGCGAAGATGTTCTGCCGGGCGTCGAACGCGTCGGCCACGCCGAGGCGCCGGGCGGTCGCCGGCATGAGCTGCATGAGCCCCTGGGCCCCCTTCGAGGAGACCGCCCACTGGTCGAACTCGGACTCCGCCGCGATCACGGACTTCACGAGGTCGGGGCTGAGGCCGTGCAGCCGGGCCGCCTCTTCCACGTGGTGGTCGTACATGTTCCAGTACGCGCGCGAACGGGTGAAGCCCCGGGAGTGGATGAGCGTCCCCTTGCCGGGATAGGTGAGGTTGAAGCCGGGGGAGTCCGGGACGTTCGTCGCCTCCACGACCCCGTTCGCGTTGCGGCGGGTGTAGACCTGCGCCGGCGCCGTGCTGGCGCAGACGAGCCCCGCGAGAAGCGCGAGCACGGCCGCCCTATTCACGGCGTCCCTCGAGGGCCCCGCGAAGGAGGACGCGTGCCTTCTCCCGCAGCGCCTCCACCTCCCCCGGCTCGACGCCCCCGCCCTGAGCGAAGTCGGGGCGTCCCCCGCCCCGCAGCCCGAGCTGCTTCATGATCTGCGGGGCCGGGAGCGAGGCGGCGAGCGAAGCGGACACGGCGGCGATGACGCTCACACCGTCCTCGGCGAGGGCGCACGAGACGAGAGCGAAGCGGCGGTCCTTGCTTCGGTTGCGGAACTCGTCGACCACGGCGGCGTGCGCCTTGCGGTCGAGGCCCTCGAAGCGGGGCGTCCAGAGGAGGGCGCCGGCGACCTCCTCCTGGTCGGCCTTCGCCGCGCCGCCCCCGCCGCCCGCGGTCGCGAGCTTCATCTTGAGGGCCTGGATCTCCCGCTCGCGCGCCTTGAGCTGCTCGCGCAGGCGCGCGTACTCGTCGACGAGCTCGCGCCGGTCGACGCGCGCCGCCTCCTCCAGCTCCTCCAGGATGCCCTGGTCGGACTGGGCCCGGGCGACCGCCGCCTCGCCGGTCAGGGCCTCGACCCGCCGGGTCCCGGCCGAGATGCCCTGCTCGGCGGTCAGGAGGAACAGGCCGATCTCGCCGGTCGCGGCGACGTGGGTTCCGCCGCAGAGCTCCTTCGAGAAGCCGGGCACCTCGACCACGCGCACCCTCTCGCCGTACTTGTCGCCGAAGAAGGCGAGCGCCCCGTAGGCGAGCGCCTCCTCGCGGCCCATGACCTTCTGCTCCACCCGCTGGTCGCGGAGGATCTCGCCGTTCACCCGGTTCTCGATGTGGCGCAGCTCGCGCGGCCCGACCGGCGCGTAGTGGGCGAAGTCGAAGCGGAGCCGGTCGGGCGCGACGAGGCTGCCCGCCTGCTTGACGTGGGGCCCGAGCGTCTCGCGCAGGGCGGCGTGGAGGAGGTGGGTGCCGGTGTGGTGGCGCATGGCGCCGACGCGCCGCTCGGCGTCCACCTCGGCCCGGACGACCATGCCCTTCTCGAAGCCCCCGTGGGTCACCCGGACGTGGTGTAGGTGAAGCCCCGGCAGGGGGCTCGTGGTGTCGGTCACCTCGGCCGCCGAGCCGTCGCTCGCGAGCACCCCGCGGTCGCCGACCTGGCCCCCGGCCATCGCGTAGAACGGCGTCCGGTCGAGGACCACCTGGCCCTCCTGGCCCGCCTCGATTCGGCGGGCGAGGGCGCCGTCGCGCAGGACGGCGAGAACCCGGGCCTCCTCGACGAGGAGGCTCGCGTAACCGAGGAAGTCGGTCTTCACGCCGCCCTCGGCGAGGGACATGTAGACGGGGTCCCCCTTGACCGCGCCCATCTTGCTCGACAGGCGGGCCCGCTCCTGCTGCGCCGCGAGCTCTCTCTCGAAGCCGTCGCCGTCCACGCGAAGACCCCGGTCCTTGGCGAGCTCCTCCGTGAAGTCGAGCGGGAGGCCGTACGTGTCGTACAGGCGGAAGGCCTCTGCCCCCGGGATCACGCCGCCCGCGGGGATCTGCGCCGCGATGTCGCGAAACACGGCGAATGCCTGCTTGAGCGTCGTCCCGAAGCGCTCCTCCTCGACCGCGACCACGCGGGCGACGGCATCCTCGTGCGAGACGAGCTCGGGGTAGGCGGCCTTCATGCGGCCGACCACGGCGTGGGTGAGCTCGTGGAGAAACACGCCCTCGATGCCGAGCTTCTGCCCGTGCTTCATGGCGCGGCGCATGATCTTGCGGAGGACGTAGCCGCGGCCCTCGTTCCCGGGCAGGACGCCGTCCGCGACCAGGAACGTCATCGCCCGCAGGTGGTCGGCCACCACGCGCAGGGAGACGTCGTCGGCAGGGTCCTCGCCGTAGGCCTTGCCGGCGCGGCGGGCCACGGCGTCGAGGAGGGGAGCGAAGAGGTCGGTCTCGTAGTTGGAGCGCTTGCCCTGCACGACCGCCGCGACGCGCTCGAGGCCCATGCCGGTGTCGACGCAGGGGGCGGGGAGAGGGTGAAGCGCGCCCTTCTCGTCCCGGTCGTACTGCATGAAGACCAGGTTCCAGACCTCGAGCCAGCGGTCGCACTCGCACTCGACGCCGGCGCACGACCCGCCTGCCGCCTCCTCCGGGCAGGGGACGTCCTCGCCCTGGAAGAAGTGGATCTCGGAGCAGGGGCCGCAGGGCCCGGTCTCGCCCATGGCCCAGAAGTTGTCCTTCATCCCCAGCTCGAGGATCCGGTCGGCCGGAACGTGCTCTCTCCAGAAGCCGTGCGCCTCGGCGTCGCGGGGGACGTCGCCCTCGCCCTTGAAGATCGTGACCTTGAGGCGCTCCCTCGGGAGGGCGAGGTCCCGGGTGAGGAACTCCCAGCCGAAGGCGACCGCGTCCTTCTTGAAGTAGTCGCCGAAGGAGAAGTTCCCGAGCATCTCGAAGAAGGTGTGGTGGCGCGCGGTCACGCCCACGTTCTCGAGGTCGTTGTGCTTCCCGCCGGCCCGGACGCACTTCTGGGACGACGCCGCGCGGGTGTAGTCGCGCTTCTCCCGGCCCAGGAAGACGTCCTTGAACTGGTTCATTCCCGCGTTGGCGAAGAGGAGGGTCGGGTCGTTCTGGGGCACGAGGGGCGAGCTCTTCACCACCCGGTGCCCGCGCTCCTCGAAGTAGCGAAGGAACGCGCTGCGGATCTCGTCGGCCGTCTTCAACGTGCTCTCCCGGGCCGCGAGGACCCTGACTTCGCCCCCGTCATTCGCGCTCTCCCGCCGGCTCCTCGCCGGGCTCGAGGCCGAGGAGCGCATCGGACCAGCGCGGCCACAGGGCCGAGAGCCGCTCCCCGACGAGGCCGGGAGGGAACCCCCGGCGGACCAGGAAGGCCCACAGGCGGGCAAGCCGGCGTTCGGGCTCGATCCGCGCGTGCTGCTTCCAGTACCGCCGCGCCACGCCGTCGAGGACGGCCTTCTCGTCCACCTCCGCCGCCGCCCTTCGGATCCCCGCGTCGGTCTCGCCCCGGCCCACGCCGCGCTGGCGCAGCGCCTGCCGGATGCGCAGGCGCCCGAGGCCTTGGTTCGCCAGGCGGCTCCGGGCGAAGCGCTCCGCGTAGCCCTCGTCGTCGACGTACCGCTCCCGGCGAAGCCGCTCGATCGCCGCCTCGACCTCCTCCGGCTCGTGCCCCCGCGCGACGAGCGCCCGCCGCAGCTCCGCCGCCGTGTGGTCCCGGCGGGCGAGGCGCAGGATCGCCCGCCGGTAGGCGGTGGGAGGAGGCGCCGCCTGCTTGCGGGGCATCGCGCTCCTACTGCTCGAGGTCGAAGCTCTGCATCGTCCGCTCCATCTCCTCCGCGGCCATGTCGGAGGCGGACTGGATGCCCTGGATCTTGAGCTTGAACTCGTCGGGGTTCGACGCGCGGCGCAGGGCCTCGTCGTAGCTGATCAGCTCCTTCTTGTAGAGCTGGAAGATCGACTGGTCGAAGGTCTGCATGCCGTACTGGGACACGCCGGCCGCGATCGCCTCGTGGATGAGCTTGGTCTTGTCCTTGTTGATGATGCAGTCGCGGATGAAGGGGGTGGCGATCATCACCTCGGCCGCCGGCACGCGGCCGTGGCCGTCCGCGCGGGGGATCAGGCGCATCGAGACGACCGCCTTCAGCACGCCCGCGAGCTGGAGGCGGATCTGCTTCTGCTGGTGGGGAGGGAAGACCGAGATGATGCGGTTCACGGTCTCCGTGGCGTCGAGGGTGTGGAGGGTGGAGAGGACGAGGTGGCCGGTCTCGGCGGCGGTGATCGCGGTCTCGATCGTCTCGTAGTCGCGCATCTCGCCGACGAGGATGACATCGGGGTCCTGGCGCAGCGCGCTGCGCAGGGCGGCGGCGAAGCTGCGGGTGTCGACCTCGACCTCCCGCTGGTTGACGATCGACTTCTTGTCCCGGTGGAGGAACTCGATCGGGTCCTCGATGGTGATGATGTGCTCGCAGCGCTGCGAGTTGATGTAGTCGATCATCGCGGCGAGCGTCGTCGACTTGCCCGATCCGGTGGTCCCCGTGCACAGGATGAGCCCGCGCTGCTCCTGGGAGATCTTCTCGAGCACGACGGGCAGGCCGAGCTCGCGGACGGTCATGATCTTGACCGGGATGACGCGCAGGACGAGACCCACCGTGCCCCGCTGCTGGAACACGTTGCAGCGGAAACGTCCGAGGCCGGGCACGGAGTACGCGATGTCGATCTCGAGGTTCTCCTTGAACTTCTGCTTCTGGCGGTTGCTCATGATGGAGAACGCCATCGCGATGGTGTCCTCCTGCATGAGGCGTTTGGTCTCCACCAGGGGGATGAGCTCCCCGTTGATGCGCAGGACGGGGTGGGACCCGACCTTCAGGTGCAGGTCGGACGCCTTGCGCTCCGACGCCATCTTCAACAGGTCGTTGATGTGCATGCCGCCCCCCCCCTCGCTCGCGACTAGGCCGACACCGGCACGCCGGGGACGAGGGTGAGCCAGCCGTGCTCGTCCTCCTCCCGGCACTCGATCACGTCGAAGAACGCCTTCTGGAGGGCCGCGGTCACGGGCCCCCGCGCTCCCGCGCCGACCTTCTGCCGGTCCACGGAGCGGATCGGCGTGATCTCCGCCGCGGTGCCGGTGAAGAACAGCTCGTCCGCGAGGTAGAGCATCTCGCGGGGAAGCGCCTTCTCCTCGACCGCGATCCCGAGCCGGCGGGCGAGGGTGATCACGGTGTCGCGCGTGATCCCGGGGAGGACCGACGAGACGAGCGGGGGCGTGACCAGCCGGCCCTTGACGACGGCGAAGAGGTTCTCGCCGCTGCCCTCGGAGACGAAGCCCGCGGCGTCGAGGGCGATGCCCTCGGCGAAGCCCCCCTTGACCGCCTCGACCTTGATGAGCTGGGAGTTGAGGTAGTTCCCGGCGCTCTTCGCCATCGCCGGCAGCGTGTTGGGCGCCATCCGGGTCCAGGAGCTGACGCAGACGTCGACGCCCTGCTCGAGCGCCTCCTTCCCGAGGTACTTGCCCCAGTCCCAGACCATGACCGCGACCTCGACGGGGCTGCCCAGGGGATTGACGCCGAGCTGGCCGGCCCCCCGGTAGACGACGGGCCGGATGTAGCAGGCGTCGAGCCTGTTCGCACGGATCGTCTCCAGGACGGCCGCGTTCACCTGCTCCGGCGTGAAGCTCGGCTCCATCCAGTAGATCTTGGCAGAGTTGAACAGGCGCTCGGTGTGGGCGTCGAGGCGGAAGACCGCGGGGCCCCGCGGGGTCTTGTAGCAGCGGACCCCCTCGAAGACCGCCGATCCGTAGTGAACGACGTGCGAGCCGATGTGGATGCGGGCGTCATCCCACGGCACGAGCGTCCCGCTCATCCAGATGAAGTCCGACCGCGGGTTGGCCATAACCTCGTGATTCTAGCCGCCGCCTCCGGGAGTGTCAACGCAAGGCCGCAGGGAAGTAGCTGACACCTTTGTATTTACGGCGGATGCCGTAACGGGGGGTCTGGGGGGTGCAAGGCCAGGTCAAAGGACGCTGGCGACGGCCTGGCCGTTGTGGTGGCGCAGTGTCCCCGGGGCGCTGCGCCCGGCGAATATCCCCTCTGCCGGCCTTCCCCGGGGCTCTGCGACGACGAATCGATAGCCGACGCCGACAGGACCGGCCTTCCAGCGGATCGAGGGGGTTCCACCCCCTCGAGCTCCCCGGTGCGTCTCGAGCTCCCCGGTGCGCCTACTGCTTTTCCCCGCAGAACGCGCACGTGGCGCTGCGCGCGTGCACGGGCTTGCGGCAGTGCCAGCAGAACGTCGCCCTCGGCACCTCGCGGGCCCGCAGCCGGCGGCGAATGTCCTCCATCTCCGTGGCGTTGTGGTCGATCTCGGCCGAGGTGGCGAGGTCGTCGAGCAGCTCCGAGGCCCGCTGGTAGCGCTCGGACACGTCCGGGGCGAGGGCCTTCATCACGATGTCGGAGACCTCGCGCGGGACCTGGGTGTTGCGCAGCTTCGGGGGCGTGCAGCGTCCCTGGGCGACCAGGCGCTCGATCTGGGCGGGGTTGGGGCTGAAGTACGGCAGCACCCCGGTCAGCATCTGGTAGAGGATCACGCCGACCGAGTAGATGTCGGAGGCGAGAACGGCGCGGCCCTGGAAGGCCTCCGGGGCCATGTAGGGGGGGCTCCCGATCACGGTGGTCGCGTGGGAGCGCTCGAGCAGGCGCGACGTGCCGAAGTCGGCGACCTTGCACACCCCGCTCTCCGAGATCAGCACGTTCGCCGGCCGCAGGTCGCGGTGGAGGATCTGGGCCTGGTGGGCGTGCTCGACGCCCTTCAGGATCTGCACCGCGTAGTTGAGGGCCCGCGCGTTGTCGAGGGACTTCTCGCGGTCGAGCACGGCCTCGAGGCTCTCGCCCTTCACGTACTCCATCACGATGAAGAACGTGCCGTCGACGCGCTCCGCGGTCAGGATCCCCACGATGTTCGGGTGGTCGAGGGCGGCGAGCAGGCGAGGCTCCTGGAGCAGCTCGTCCGCGTCCCCCGTCTGGCGGTGGGGCACCTTGATCGCGACCTTCTTGTCGATCCAGGTGTCGCGGGCGAGGAACACGGTGCCGAATCCGCCGGAGCCGAGGTTCGCGAGGACCTGGTACTTTCCGACGGTCTGTCCCAGGAGGAACATGAGGGCGGCGGGAGTATAGCAGGAGCACCCGGGCCGCCGGTGGTTCGGATGGCTCATGCGCCGGCCCCGCCCGGCCTGTAACATCCCGTGCTCGAGGAGAGGTTCGAGCATGGGCTTCATGGACGACGTCTACGCCAGGGTGAAGGGGAAGGGCGCCCGGGTCATCTACCCCGAGGGCCTCGAGGAGCGCGCGATCCGGGCGGCGGCGTGGCTGCGCGAGCGCGACCTCGTGGTGCCGGTGCTGATCGGCGCCGCCGACGCGATCGCGGAGAAGGCGCGCTCGCTGGGGGTGTCGCTCGAGGGTGTCCTCGTCCGCGACCCCGCGACCGACCCGAGACGGGCGGAGTTCGAGGCGGAGTACCTCGCCCTGCGCCGGCACAAGGGGGTCACCCCGGAGATCGCGCGCGAACGGGCGGGCCTGCCCCACTACTTCGCCGCCCTCGCCGTCCGTGCGGGCGAGGCCGCCGGCTTCGTGTCCGGGCTCAACAGCGAGACCAAGCCGTTCCTGCCCGCGTTCGAGATCGTGAAGATGCGCGAGGGGTTCAAGCGGGCCTCGTCGGTGTTCGTGATGGCCTTCGAGGACCGGGTGTACTTCTACGCGGACTGCTCGATGAACATCGCGCCCGACGCGGAGACGCTCGCCGAGATCGGCCGCGCCACCGCGCGCAGCGCCCGCGCGTTCGGCCACGAGCCGCGCGTGGCCTTCCTGTCGTTCTCGACCCGCGACAGCGCGAAGGACGAATCGATCGACAAGGTGAAGGCGGCGGTCGCCCTCGTCCGCCAGGCCGAGCCCTCGCTCCTCGTGGACGGAGAGATCCAGTTCGACGCCGCGATCCTGCCCGAGGTGGCGAGGAAGAAGTGCCCGGACAGCCCGCTCGCGGGACGGGCGAACGTCTTCGTCTTCCCCGACCTCAACTCGGGCAACATCGCCTACAAGATCACCGAGCGGCTGGGTGGAGCGCGGGCGATCGGTCCGATCTTCCAGGGCCTCAACCGGCCCGTCAACGACGTCTCGCGGGG
The DNA here is from genome assembly GCA_964561785.1 of uncultured Acidobacteriota bacterium. Lineage (GTDB taxonomy): Bacteria > Acidobacteriota > Vicinamibacteria > Fen-336 > Fen-336 > DATBSL01. The sequence continues at coordinate 50,704 of CAZLRF010000003.1, forward strand.
CTGCTCGGTCCAGGACTTCGCCGACGTGGCGGCGATCACCGCCCTACAGGGGATCGGTTAGGGGCGGCCCCGAGATCGCCCCAGCGGGCCTGGGCCACCGCGACCGCGGCGAGGGCGGCGGTCTCGGCGCGGAGGACCCGCGGCCCGAGCGATGCGGTGGCGAAGCCGGCCTCCCGGAGCCGTCGCGCCTCGGCCGGCTCGAAGCCCCCGGCGGGGCCTACGAGGAGCAGGAGGGGAGCGCCGGGTGCCGGCTCGAGAGCGGCGAGCGGCGGGTGGCCCGGGGTTTCGAGCAGTGCCACCCGCGGCCCGTCGAAGGGCCGGGCGAGTAGCCCGTCGAGGGTCGTCGTGGGAGCGAGCCGGGGGACCACGGCCCTCCCGCACTGCTCGGCGGCCCCCGAGACGACCCGCTCCCACCGTTCGTCGCGCGAGCCGCGCAGCGCGGGGCGCGCGGCGGCGTCCGTGCGGTCCGTGACGACCGGCCAGACCTCCGCCGCGCCCAGCTCGGTCGCCTTCTGGAGAACGAGCTCCATCCGGTCGCCTTTCAGCGGCGAGACCGCGAGGACGAGCCGCAGCGGCGACTCGGGCCGGGGCGCCGCGGCGCGCCCCAGCCGCGCGGTCACGGCGCGGCGGCCCACCTCCTCGAGGATCGCTTCCCATTCCCGGCCCTCCCCGTCGAACACCCGGGCGGCCGCCCCGGCGCGCAGCCGCAGGACCTCGCGGGCGTGATGCGCGGCGTGCTCGGGCAGCGCCACGCGGGCGCCGGGGGCCGCGGCGGGGACGTGGAATCGGGGAACGCTCAGGCGGGCTCTCCCTCGTAGACGAGCGCCGTCCATTCCCCTTCGACGAGCCGGGTCGGGCGCCCGCGGGCCGAGAACGCCTCCTCCACGGCGCCCGCGTCGGCCTCGAGGATCCCCGAGAGGACCAGGCCGCCGCCGGGGGCGAGGAGCGAGAGGATCTCTTCCGCCCGGTCGACGAGGAGGAGCGCCATCAGGTTGGCGAGGACGAGGTCGAAGGAGCCGGGGCGCAGGCCCCGTGCGCCGTCGGCCCGGACCACGAGGAGGGGGGCGCCGTTGAGGGCGGCGTGGGCACGGGACGAGGCGGAGGCTTCCGGGTCGAGGTCGGAGGCCACCACCGGAGAGGCGCCCAGGCGCGCGGCGGCGACGGCGAGAAGCCCGGTTCCGGCGCCGAGGTCCAGCGTCCGTCCGAGTCGACGGCGCGATGCGAGGCGTTCGAGCGCGCCCAGGCAGAGCCGCGTGGTCTCGTGGGTGCCGGTGCCGAAGGCCCGGCCGGGGTCGACGCGGAGCGTCCGCCGGTCGTCGCCCGCGGCGGGCTCCCAGGCCGGCACGATGCGGAAGCCCCCCGCCGAGAACGCGCGGAAGCCCTCGCGGAACCGGGCGACCCAGTCCACGTCGGGGACGTCGATCGGCTCGACCGCCGCCCCCGGGGGGAGGGCGGTGGGGACGGCCGTCCCCTCGAAGTAGGCGAGGAGGACGACCCGGCCGCCCGGCTCGGCCCGGACCTCGATGCCGGCGGTCCCCGCCTCCCACAGCGCGGCGGTGGTCAGGTCCTCGTCGGTCGCGTCGACTCTCACGCGATAGGCGCGCATCGGCGCTCGCACACGGTCAGCCGAGCAGGTCCTTCATCCGCTCGAGGAGCGACTTGTCCTTGTCCTTGAGGTCCGGGACGGGCAGCGTCTTCGCGAGCTGCTCGAAGAGGCGTCGCTGCTCCGCAGTGAGGTGGCGGGGGACGACCGCACGCACGAGGACGTGGAGGTCTCCGCGGCCCCGGCCGCCGAGGTGGGGGACGCCCTGTCCCTTCACCCGGAGGACGGTGCCCGACTGCGTGCCCTCGGGCAGGGAGACCTTCGTCTTTCCCCCGTCGAGGGTGGGGACGTCGAGGGTGGCCCCGAGCGCCGCCTGGGCCACGCTCACCGGCACCTCGCAGAACAGGTTCGTCCCGTCCCGCTTGAAGAAGGGGTGCTCCGCCACCCGCACGACGACGTAGAGGTCGCCGGGGGGGACGCCCGGCGGCCCCGGCTCGCCCTCGCCGGAGATGCGGAGCTGGCTCCCGGTGTCGACCCCGGGGGGCACCTTGATCTGCAGCGTCCGCTCGACGGCGAGGCGTCCCTCGCCGTCGCAGTTCTCGCAGCGCTGGGTGACGATACGCCCCGCGCCGCGGCAGTGGCTGCAGGTGCGGGCGACGCTGAAGAAGCCCTGCTGGAACGTGACCTGGCCGGCGCCACGGCAGGTGGGGCAGGTGGTCGGCTTCGTCCCCGGGGCGGCGCCGCTGCCCGAGCAGGTGCCGCAGGGCTCGGCCCTCGGGATCCGGACCTGCGTCTCGGCGCCGAAGGCGGCATCCTCGAGGGAGATCTCGAGGTTGTAGCGCAGGTCCCCTCCGCGGCGGGGTCCTCGCCGGCGGCCGAAGACGTCCCCGAAGCCGAAGAAGTCGCCGAGGATGTCCGAGAAGTCCGCGAAGATCGTGGGATCGAAGCCCGCCCCCGCCGCCCCCGACACCCCCGCGTGCCCGTAGGCGTCGTAGCGGCGGCGCTTCTCGGGATCCCCGAGGACGCCGTAGGCCTCCGCCGCCTCCTTGAAGCGCTCCTCGGCCTGGCGGTCGCCCGGGTTGCGGTCGGGGTGGTGCTTGAGGGCGAGCTTGCGGTAGGCGGACTTCACCTCCTGCTCGGAGGCGTTGCGGGGAACGCCGAGGACCTCGTAGTAGTCGCGGGGAGGGCTCAACGCGCCGTCACGGGCGGAGCATCGCCTGGCCGATGATCCCCGCCGCCTTCTCCATCTCGCCGAGGCGGGCCCGCAGGTCTTCGAGCGTCCCGTCCGCTTTCGCCTTCTTGGCCTTCTCGATCGAGTCGAGGATGCGCTGCTGCTCCTCCGGGGTGAGCTTGTCCTCGAGCGCCTGCACCGAGCGCATCGTGTTGGTCACGAGCCCGTCGAGCTGGCGGCCCACCGCCTCTCTCTCCTTGCGCTCGCGGTCCTCGGCGTCGCGGGCCCGGGTCTCCTCGGCCATGCGCTTGACGTCGGCCTGGCTGAGGCCGCCCGAGGGGTGGATCGTCATCGCCTGGGCCCGGCCCGTGGCCTGGTCGGTTGCGGCGACGGTCACGATCCCGTTGACGTCGATCTCGAACGTGACCTCGATCTGGGGCACGCCCCGCGGGGCGGGGGGGATGCTGGTCAGCTCGAACTTGGCGAGGCTCTTGTTGTAGGCCGCCATGTCGCTTTCGCCCTGCAGCACGTGGACCTCGACCCGGGTCTGGTTGTCGGCCACCGTGGTGAACACCCGGCTCTTGCGGGTCGGGATCGTGCTGTTGCGCTCGATGAGCGGGGTGAACGTGCCGTCCTTGGTCTCGATGCCGAGGGTGTGGGGGGTCACGTCGAGGAGGACGAGGTCCTTGACCTCGCCCTGGATGATCCCGGTCTGGATCGCCGCTCCCATCGCGACGCCCTCGTCGGGGTTCACCGCCCGGTTCGGCTCCTTGCCGAACACCCGCCGCACGAGCTCGGTCACCTTCGGGGCGCGCGTCTGGCCGCCGACGAGCAGGACCTCGTCGATCTGCTCGGGCTTGAGGCCGGCCTGGGCGAGGCAGTCCTCGCACGGGGGGATCGTCTTCTCGAGCAGCTCGTCGGTCAGCTCCTCGTACTTCTGCCGCGTGAGCACCGTGTTGAGGTGCTTGGGGCCGGAGGCGTCCGCGGAGATGAACGGCAGCACGATCTCGGTCTGCTGGGCCGTGCTGAGCTCGCACTTGGCCTTCTCCGCGGCCTCCTTCAGCCGCTGGAGGGCCATGCGGTCCTGCCTGAGGTCGATGCCCGACTCGCGCTGGAACTCGCCGATCAGCCAGTCGATGATGCGCTGGTCGAAGTCCTCGCCCCCGAGGTAGGTGTTGCCGCCGGTGGCCCGGACCTGGAACAGCCCGTCCGCCATCTCGAGGATCGTGATGTCGAACGTGCCGCCGCCGAGGTCGTACACGGCCACGAACTGCCCGCTCTTGGCGGTGTTCTTGAGACCGTAGGCGAGCGCGGCGGCGGTGGGCTCGTTGATGATGCGAGACACCTTGAGGCCGGCGATGAGGCCGGCATCCTTCGTGGCCTGCCGCTGGGGATCCGAGAAGTAGGCGGGCACCGTGATGATGGCCTCCTCGACCGGCTCGCCGAGGTAGTCCTCCGCCGCCGCCTTGAGCTTCTGGAGGATGAAGGACGAGATCTCGGGGGGGGAGTAGACCTTGTCCTCGATCTGGATGTGGATGTCCTTGTTCGGCGCCTCGACGAGCTGGAACGGCAGGAGCTTGTGGGCCTCCTGCGACTCCGGGTCGTCGTACTTGCGCCCGATGAGCCGCTTCACCGCGAAGACGGTGTTCTTCGGGTTGGTGAGGGCCTGCCGCTTGGCGATCTGCCCGACGAGGCGCTCGCCCTTGGCCGTGAAGCCGACGATCGAGGGCGTCGTGCGGGCGCCCTCCTGGTTCGGGATGACCTGGGGGACGCCCCCCTCCATCACCGCGACGCACGAGTTCGTCGTCCCGAGGTCGATGCCGATCATCTTGCCCACGGTGGAACCTCGCTCCTGGTTACTCCGCCCGTCCCTGCCCGGCGTCCGCCCCCCCCGCCGGGCCGCCGCCCGCGCTCGCCACCTTCACGAGGGCCGGCCGCAGGAGGCGGTCCTTGTACGTGTAGCCCTTGCGGAAGACCTCCGCCACCGTTCCCTCCTCGAACCCCGCCGCCGGCTCGTGCAGGATCGCCTGGTGGAGCGCGGGGTCGAAGCGCTCGCCGAGCGGGGCGATCGCGACGACGCCCAGCGAGTCGAGGAGCGCCACGAGCTCGCGGTGGGTCAGCTCCACCCCCTCGCGCAGGCCGCTGTCGGCCCCGCCCGCGGCGAGCGCCCGCTCCAGGTTGTCCACGGTGTCGAGCAGCCGCCGGAGGACGGCCGTCTCCGCTTCGACCGCGGCCGCGGCCCGCTCGCGCTCGGCCCGCCGCCTGAAGTTCTCGAAGTCGGCGCGCCGGCGCAGGAGGGTCTCCTTCAGCTCGTCGCGCTCCCTGCGGAGGGCCGCGACCTCGTCCTCGGCTCCGGTCGAAGGCTCCTCCGGGCGCCCCTCCGCCGGCTCGAGGGCCAGGTCCGGGGCCGCCGCGTCCTCGCGTGCGGGCTCCGCCGCGGCCGGGGCCGGCACCGCGACCGCGTCGCCCCCGTTGCCCTTTCCGCTCACGTCGTGTGCCCCTGGAGGACCTCGGAGACCGCCCGCGCCACGTGGTCGACGAGGGAGACGACGTGGGCGTACTCCATGCGGGTCGAGCCGAGAACGCCCAGGGCGAGGCCGGAGTCCCCTTCGAGCCGGCAGCTGGCCGTCACGAGCGACACGTCCCGCAGCTCGGGCTCCGGGTTCTCGTGGCCGATGAACACGCGGATCCCGTCGCCGCAGATGCACGCGTTGAGGATGCGGACGAGCCGGCTCTTCTCCTCGAACGTCCGGAACAGCGAGCGCATCCGGGCGAGGTCCTCGAAGCCGGGCTGGCTGAGGATGTTGGAGGCCCCGTCGAGGTACACGCTCGCTTCGCCCTCGGGCAGGGCGAAGGCCTTCTCGCCGAGCGCCACCACCTTCTGGAGGAGCGAGTCGTACAGGGCCTTCTCCTCCTTCATCACCTCGAGCAGGCGGGAGCGGATCTCCCCGAGGGGCACCCCGGCGTAGTGCGCGTTGAGGTAGTTCGCGCACGCCTGCAGCTCGGCGGGGTCGATGCGCTCCTCGACCTCGATGACCTTCTGGGAGACGAGGCCGGAGGCGGAGACCATCACCACGAGGATCCGGGGAGGGGCGAGGGGCACGAGATCCACGTGGCGGAAGCTCGTCCGCGCGATGTCCGGGGCGAGGACGAATCCCACGTTCCGGCTGAGCCGGGAGAGGATCTGCGACGCGCGCTCCATCGTCTGCTGCGCGGAGGCCTCGGGCGACCGCAGCTCGCTCGCGATCCGCGCCGCCTCGCCGGGGGGCAGGGGGTGCGGGTCCATGAGCGCGTCGACGTACACCCGGTAGCCGTCGTCGGTGGGAACGCGGCCGGCGCTCGTGTGGGGGTGGTCGAGATACCCGAGGGCCTCGAGGTCCGCCATGATGGCCCGCAGCGAGGCGGGGGACAGCGCGCGGCCGAGGGCCCGGGAGAGCGTCTGCGAGCCCACCGGCTCGCCGGTGTCGAGGTGGAGGCGGATGAGCGTCCGCAGGACCTCGCGGCGGCGGTCGTCCAGTGGGGGCGCGGTCATCGCTGACCGATCATTATACCCGGTTCAGTCGATCTGGGCGCGCTGGAGCCGGCCGCTGAAGTCGACGTAGATGCTCTTCCACTCCGAGAAGACCTCGAGGGCCTGGACGCACGCCTCGCGGTGGCCGTTGCCCGTCCCCTTGGTCCCGCCGAACGGGAGGTGTGTCTCCGCTCCGATCGTGGGGGCGTTGACGTAGAAGATGCCGGTGTACATGTCCCTCATCGCCCTGAAGGCCTTGTTGACGTCCTGGGTGTAGATCGAGGCGGACAGCCCGTACTCGACCGAGTTGCCGACCTCGATCGCCTCCTCGAGGGACCGCACGGGGATCACGGAGACGACCGGTCCGAAGATCTCCTCGCGGGCCACGCGCATCCTCGGCGAGCAGTCGCCGAAGATCGTGGGCTCGTGGAAGTAGCCCTTGGCGTGCGCGCCGCCCGAGAGGCGGCTGCCGCCGGCGAGGAGCTTCGCTCCCTCGTCCTTCCCGATCCTCACGTAGCGCTCCACCGTCTCGAGCTGGCCCGCGTTGACGCAGGGCCCCATCTGGGTCCTCGGGTCGAGGCCGTCGCCCACCCGCAGGCCCTTCGCCCCCGCCACGAAGCGCTCGACGAACTCGGCGTAGACCTTCTCGTGGACGGCGACCCGGCTCGCCGCGGTGCAGCGCTGTCCGGTGGTGCCGAAGCCGCCCCACAGGGCGCCTTCCACCGCGAGGTCGAGCCTCGCGTCGTCCATCACCATGATGACGTTCTTGCCGCCCATCTCGAGGTGGCAGTGCTTGAATCCGGGAGCGCAGGCCTCCGACACCTTGCGGCCGATCTCGGTCGAGCCGGTGAAGGACACGATCCCGACGTCGGCGTGCGACATCAGGGGCGTTCCGACCCTCGAGCCGCTGCCGGTGACCATGTTCACGACGCCCGGGGGCAGGCCGGCCTCCTCGAGGACCTTCACGAGGTTGACCACGGACAGGGGCGTGTCCGTGGCCGGCTTGATCACGACCGTGTTGCCGAGGACGAGGGCGGGCATCATCTTCCACGAGGGGATCGCCATCGGGAAGTTCCAGGGCGTGATGAGCCCGGCGATGCCCACCGGCTGGCGCACCGACATCTGGAACTTGTCCGGCATCTCGGACGGCGTGGTCTGGCCGAACTGCCGGCGGCCCTCGCCCGCCATGTAGTACGTCATGTCGATCGCTTCCTGGACGTCCCCGCGGGTCTCGTCCAGGATCTTGCCCATCTCCCGCGTCATGTCGCGGGCCAGCTCCTCCTTGCGGCGCAGCAGGACCTCGGCCGCGCGGTAGAGGATCTCCCCCCGCTTCGGGGCGGGGAGGGCCTTCCAGCGGGGGAACGCCTCGCGGGCGGCGGCGACGGCGGCCTCGACGTCCTCGGGGCCGGAATCGGCGAAGCGGCCGACGAGCTCGGTCGTGTCGGCCGGGTTGCGGTTCTCGAAGGTGCGCCCCGAGGCGGCGGGGACCCACTGGCCGGCGACGTAGTTCCCGAAGGTGGCGGCCATGGTCCCTCCTACGCCGGCTCGCCGTCGCGGCGCGGCGACATGTCGCTGTTGCCCCGGAACGTGGCCCCCTCGACGATCACGACCCGGGGGGCGCGGATGTTCCCGGTGAGCTTGCCGCTCGCCTCGATCTCCACCCGCTGCGTCGCGTGGCAGTCACCGACGAGCTCTCCCGCCACCACGACCGTCTGGGCGGTGACCGTGGCCTTGACCGTGCCGCCGAGCGCGACCCGCAGGTCGCCCGTGATCCGGACGGTGCCCTCGACGAGCCCCTCGACCACGACGGTCTCCGCGCCGGTGATCTCTCCCTTGATCTGTGTCTTGGGTCCCACCACGCACGCCGTGGCGGCGGCCCGGGCCGGGGCCGGGGTCGCCGGGGGGGCGGCAGCCGGGCGAACGTGCGGCTCCGCGGCCTTCTGCTCGGGCTTGCCGAAGATTCCCATGTGCTCCTCCAGAGGGTCGGCCCGCCGCCGGGGCGTGGGGCGGGTGGAGCGGGCGACGGGATTCGAACCCGCGACTCCGAGCTTGGGAAGCTCGTACTCTACCAGCTGAGCTACGCCCGCATGCGTGCGCTCGACTTCGGGATGATAGCGACCGCCTCCGGCCCGGTCAAGGCGACTCGGCCGCCGGGCCGCGGGGCCGGCTAGGACCGGACGAGGGCGAGGACCTCGTCGCGGCGTCGCTCCATGTCTTCCCGCGTCCCCGCCTCGAGGTTGAGACGCAGGAGCGGCTCGGTGTTCGAGGGGCGGACATTGAAGTGCCAGTCGTCGTAGTCCACGGAGATGCCGTCCAGCCGGCTGATGCGGCCGTCGCGGTAGCGCTCCTCGATGCGCGCGAGCGCACGCTCGACGTCGCCGACCCGGGAGTTGACCTCCCCGGAGATGTGGTAGCGCTCGCGCAGGGGAGCGAGGATCTGGCTGAGCCTTCGTCCCTCGCGGCCGAGCTTCTCGAGCATCAGGAGGGCGGGGATCATGCCGTTGTCGGCGAACCAGTTCTCCCGGAAGTAGAAGTGCCCGGAGACCTCGCCCCCGAACACGGCCTGCTCGTCGCGCATGCGCTTCTTGATGAACGCGTGCCCGACGCGGTTCATGAGGGGCACGCCGCCGGCCGCTCGCACGCGGTCGGCGACCGCGCGCGAGGCGCGCACGTCGTAGACGATCTTCGCCCCCGGCTCGCGTCGGGCGAAGGCCTCCCCGAGCAGCGCGGTCACGAAGTCTCCCGGAACGTACTCGCCGGTGTCGTCCACGAAGAAGCAGCGGTCCGCGTCCCCGTCCCACGCGATCCCGAGGTCGGCCCCCTCCGCCCGCACGCGCTCGACGACGTCGCGCCGGTTCTCCTCGACCAGCGGGTCGGCAGGGTGATTGGGGAAGGTCCCGTCGAGGTCGAAGTACATCCTCACCGTGTCGACCGGGAGGTGGCGAAAGATCGCCTCCGCCCCCACCGCGCCCATCCCGTTCGCGGCGTCGAGGACGACCTTGAGGCGGGGGATGGCCGCGACGTGGACGAAGGAGAGGCAGTGGCGCGCGTAGTCCTCGCCGACGGCGACCTGCCGAAGCGTCCCCACGGGGGGGGCGGCCTCGGCGTAGCGGCCCTCGGCCAGCCAGCCCCGGATCTCCTTGATCCCCGCGTCGCCGGAGAGGGCGAGCGCCCCCTGGCGGACCAGCTTCATCCCGTTCCACTCGCGCGGGTTGTGCGACGCGGTGACGATCGCGCCGCCGTCGAGGCCGCTGCAGGCCACGTGGTAGTAGAGCATGTCGGTGCCGACGACCCCGATGTCGGTCACCTCCGCCCCCTGGGCGCGCGCCCCGTCCACGAACGCGGCCGCGAGCTCGGGCGAGGAGAGCCGGCAGTCGCGCCCGACCGCCACGCGCCGCGCGCCCAGGTAGTCGACGAACGCGCGGCCCACGCGGCGGGCCACCTCGGCGTGGATCTGCCCCGGGTAGACGCCACGGATGTCGTAGGCCTTGAAGATCGAGAGGTCGATCGTCGCCATGGGGGCTCCTGCCTAGAGGGTCCGGGAGAAGTCGCTGAGCGCCGAGCCCTCGCCGAGCACGGCTCCCCGCAGGACGCTCGAGCGCCCGAGGCGGATGCCGGGCCCGACGAGGCTGCCCTCCACCTCGCAGTCCGGCCCGGCCTCGACGCCTCGCCACAGCACGCAGTCGCGCAGATCGGCGCCGGGGCGGACGCGGACGTCGGCCACGAGGACCGCGTCGGGGCCGAGGCGCGCCCCGGCCTCGACCTCGCACCCGGGCCCCACGTAGAAGTGCCCGTCGAGGAGCGCCTCGTCCGACACCCGGGCGGTGGGGTGGACGACTCCCTCCGCCCGCGGGGAGCCGTCGAGGGCGACCGCGAAGCGGCGGCTGAGGATGTCCCGGTGGACCTGGAGGTACTTCTCCGGCGTCCCGATGTCGATCCAGTAGCCGCGGTGCACGGGCCCGAGGACCTTCTCGCCCCGCTCGAGGAGGGCGGGAAAGAAGACCCGCTCGATCGACGTGTTGACCCCCGCCGCCATCAGCTCGAGGCTGTCCGTCTCGAGGACGTAGATCCCGGCGTTGATCGTGTTGGTCGTGATCTGCTCGGGCCGCGGCTTCTCGAGGAAGCGGAGGACCCGCCCGGCGGGGTCGGTTTCGACGAGGCCGTAGGCGGCGGGGTTGGCCACGGGCGCGAGGAGGATCGTGGCCCGCGCCCTCTGCGCCTCGTGACGCTCGACCACCGCGGCGAGGTCCACGTCGGTGAGGATGTCCCCGTTGAGGACGACCGTCCGCTCGTCCAGCAGGGGGAGCGCGTTGCGAACGGCGCCCCCGGTCCCGAGAGGCGTCTCTTCGACCGCGTAGCGGATGCGCACGCCGAGGGCGCTGCCGTCCCCGAACACCGCCTCCACCCGCTCGGGCCGGTAGGCCACGGAGAAGACGATCTCCCGCACGCCCGCGCCCACCAGCAGGTCGATCTGGTGGCGCAGGAAGGGACGGTCGACGACGGGGACGACCGGCTTGGGTGTCGAGAGGGTCAGCGGGCGCAGCCGCGTTCCTTCTCCGCCGGCGAGGATGACGGCTCTCATGGGTCGCGGTGGCGGATGATAGCACCGCCGGGCTGCGGGACAGCGGGGAGAGGTCGCCGTTGACCGCGGGGCGCGCCTTCCACTATAAGGGCAGCCGCTTGAACCTGCCGAACGCCCTCACGGCCCTGCGGATCTTCCTCGTGCCGCTGCTGGTCGTGGTGCTCCTCACGCGCTTCAAGCCCCACGAGGCCCTCGGGGGCGAGGGCCACCTCTACCTCGGGGCGGTCATCTTCGCCGTCGCCGTGGCCACCGACTACCTCGACGGCTACTTCGCGAGGCGCCGCAACCAGGTCACCCGCCTCGGCATCCTGCTCGACCCGCTGGCCGACAAGCTGCTGGTCGTCGGGGCCTTCCTCTCGCTCGTCGAGATGGGCCTCGTCCCGGCGTGGGTGGTGATGATCATCCTCGCGCGGGAGCTGGCCGTGACCGGGCTGCGCAACGTGGCCGCGGGCAAGGGCATCCTCATCGGCGCGTCCGTGCTCGGCAAGGCCAAGATGGTCGCGCAGGTGACGGCGGTCCTGCTGCTCCTCCTGTCCCGGCCCCTGCCCGCGCTGCGCCTGCCCGCCCTCCTGGCCCTCGGCGTCGTGGTCGTGGTGACGCTCGGATCCGGCGCGGACTACTTCGTCCGGTTCTGGAAGGACGTGGTGCGGGCGCGGGGAGAGGAGCCTACCGCAGCTCCACCTGGTCGCCGACCATGATCTCCCGGGCCGAGTAGGTCACCTTGGCCGTCGCCGTGCGGTCGCGCACGGAGACGACCGTCGCCTCGCCGACCGCGTCGCGAGGGGTGGGGACCGATGGATAGACGATCCGGAACACCGAGAAGACGTTCCCCGGCGCGACGCCGTCGTCGGCCCCCGCGTCGATCGTGAGGAACTGGCCGGCGCCGGCGATCGTCGCGTCGTCCTGGAGGTCGACGACGTGCCGGGAGATCTTGCCGTTCGGGGGGGTGCAGCACGCGGCCGGCTCGCGCCTCACGACCATCGGGACGTTGACCTTCTCGAACGGCTTGAGGTAATCGCCGGCGTGCACGTCGCCGCAGGTGCGCTCGATGACGGCGCAGGCCGTGTCGTCCTGGACGGTGATCACCTTGACCCAGCCGGTCGTCTCCACCTTGGTGCCGATCTTCTTCCCGCTCACCGGGTGGCGCACGGGGTAGGCCACGTGGTGCAGGGTGTACAGGTCGCCCGCCTTCACGCCCGAGTTGCTGCCCTTGTTGAGGTAGACGATGTCCCGGTCGGCGAGGGCCAGCTTGTCGCCGCCCTGCTCGGAGCCGAGGAGGAAGAGGGACTCGTCCTCGCGCTCGGTCACGACGTAATGTGCGCACTGCAGCGCGTGCTCCTCCGTGACCGGCCCGAGGGCGGCGGCGGCGCCCGCCCCGGTCTCGCCGGCGCCCGGCTCCATGCCGATCGGCGTCTCGCCCTCGCCGAGGCCCTCGGCCTCCCCGAGGGCGGGCGCCTGGCCGGCCTGCTCGGCGACGACGGCGAGCTTGGGCAGGACGATCGGGTCGCCGGGGTAGATCCAGTGGGGATCCCGGATGTACTTGTTCTGGTCCCAGATCTGGGGCCAGAGGTAGGGACTCTTCAGGTAGGTGGCCGAGATGTCCCACAGGGTGTCGCCCTGCACCACCACGTGGAAGGCCACGCCCTCGGGGATGCTGGTCGGGTAGGAGGGGTTCTTCGTCCAGTGGGGCGCGATCGTGGCCGGACCCATTTGCAGGCCCGCCGGGGCGTCCTGGGCGAGCACGAGGCCGCCCGCGAGCACGAGTGTCACGAGACCACCCAGGATGAGCTTCGGTCTCACTGCGCTATCCTCCCGGACGGAACCGGTCCGTCCTCCTGGAACCGCAGGCCCTCACACCGCCACCCGAGGTTCTGGCGGACGGTATCAGGAAAAAAGGTGTTTCGTCAAGAGGTGTTTAGGCGATTCCTCAAAGTGACACTTGAGGTTCGCCGCCCGATCACGGCGTCTCGGGAGGGGGACTGGAGGGAGAAGGGGCGGCCGGCTTCGCGGCGTCGGCGGGCGTTGCGGCCGGCGTTGCCGCCGCGGGGAAGGTCGCCTCGAGCTTTCGGGCCTGCGCGGCGAACGGGCTGTCGGGGAACTCGGCCTGCAGTCGAGCGAGGTGGGGCCGGGCCTCGGCGTAGCGCCCCGCGTTGCCGAGGCTCTCCCCGAGGCGGTAGAGCACCTCGTCGGTTCGCTCGTAATCGGGGAAATCGGAGAGGATGGTCTCGTAGCGGCCGATCGCCGCGCGCCACGCCTGACGGGTCCGCTGGTAGAACCAGCCCACCTGGAAGTGGGCGCGGGCGAGGGCTTGCCGGCACTCCCGGATGCGGCCGCGAGCCTCCTCGACGAGGGGCGAGTCGGGGTAGACGTCGAGGAGCCTCTCGAACTCCTCGAGGGCCTGCTGCGTGGCGGTCTGGTCCCGGTCGGGGCTGTTCTTCTGCCGGAAGTACGACTCGGCCACCCGGAACTGCGCGTGGTCGGACTTCGGGTGCCGCGGGTAGAGGGTGAGGAACTCGCGGTAGGCCGAGATCGCGAGGACGTAGCTCGCGGTGCCGCCCTCCTCGAAGTACGCGTCCGCGACGCCGACGCGTGCGGCGGGCTGGTGCTCGCTCTGGGGAAATGCGTCGATCAGCCGGCGAAAGTACTGCCGCGCCGACTCCCAGTCCTTCGCCTCGAGGGCCTTCTGGCCCGCCTCGAAGACGACCTGGTCGGAGGCGCTCGAGAGGATCTGGAGGTCGACCGACCGGCTCGCGCACGCCGGGGCGAGCGCGAGGACGAGGACGACGGCGAGACGCTTCACGCGATCCCCCGCAGCCACTCCCACTCCCGGGCGAGGCCCTCGGCGAGGGGAACGGTCGAGCGGAAGCCGAGGTCCGTGCGGGCCGCCCTGGTGTCGGCGAAGGTGTCTCTCATGTCGCCCTTCTGGGCCTCCTGGCGCACGACGCGCGGCGTTCTCCCGGTGACCGTCTCGACCAGCTTCAGAACGTCGTTGAGGGCGATCCGCTCGCCTCCTCCCACGTTATACACGCCTCCCGCGCGCCCCGAAAGCGCGGCCGCGCGCACCGCCGCCACGATGTCGTCGACGTAGGTGAAGTCGCGGGTCTGCAAGCCGTCCCCGTAGACGGTCAGGACCTCGCCGTCCCGGGCGCTCCGCAGGAAGCGGTGGAAGGCCATGTCCGGCCGTTGCCGCGGCCCGTAGACCGTGAAGAAGCGGAGGCTGACCGTCGGCAGGCCGTGGTTGACGTTGTAGAGGACCGCGAGATGTTCGGCGGCCAGCTTCGTGACGCCGTAGGGCGAGACCGGGCGGCACGGGCCGTCCTCCCGCAGGGGGAGAGCCGGGGAGTCCCCGTAGACCGACGAGGACGAGGCGTAGACGAACCGGGGCCGCCCCGCCGCGACCGCGGCCTCGAGCAGCCGCTGGGTGGCGAGGACGTTGTGGTCCGTGTAGAGGGCGAACTCGCGTCCCCACGAGGCGCGGACGCCGGCCTGGGCCGCGAGGTGGTACACCTGCTCGACGCCCTCGAGGAGCGGGGCGAGATCGGCGTCCTGCAGACGTGCCTCCACGAGCCGGAAGCGGCCCTCGTCGCGCAGGGCGGCCAGGTTCTGCTCCTTGACCGGGCGAGGGTAGTAGTCGGTGAAGCAGTCCAGCCCGACGACCTCGTGGCCGTCGGCGACGAGGCTCTCGGCCACGTGGGACCCGATGAACCCCGCGACGCCCGTGACGAGGACCTTCAAGCCACCGCCCCCGCGAGCGCGCGCACGGCCGCCTCCGGGTCGCCCCCGGCGAAGGCGGCGGCGCCCACCACGACGACGTCGGCCCCCGCGTCGACGACCGTGCGCAGGTTCGAGAGGTTCACCCCCCCGTCCACCTGGATGCGCACGGCGAGGCGGCGGCGCTCGATCTCGGCCCGCAGGCGCCTCATCTTGTCGAGGGTCGAGGGAAGGAAGGTCTGGCCGGCGAAGCCCGGGTTCACGGACATCACGAGGACGAAGTCGATCTCGGAGAGAATCTCGTCGAGCGAGCCGATCGGCGTGGACGGGTTGAGGGCCACCCCGGGGCGGGCCCCGCGCCGGCGGAGGTGGTCGACGGCGCGCTGCAGATGGGGCAGCGCCTCCACGTGGACGCTGACCGAGGACGCGCCGGCGTCCACGAACGCGTCGAGCCAGCGCTCGGCGCCCTCGACCATGAGGTGCACGTCGAGGGGGAGGGCCGTGGCGCGCCGGCAGGCCTCGACGACCACCGGCCCGAGGGTGATGTTCGGGACGAAGTGGCCGTCCATGACGTCGACGTGGATGAGGCCCGCGCCCCCGCGCTCGACGGCCGCGATCTCCTCGGCGAGCCGGCCGAGGTCGGCGGCGAGGATGGATGGGGCGAGGATCACGACTCCCCCCGGCTCACGTCGAGAGCGAGCGCGTCGCGCGCGGTGACCCGGTGCCCGGCGGGCGGGGTTTGGCGCAGGACGATGCCGGGGGCGACCCCGGGGTAGCTGCGGTAGCGCACGTCGGCGACCTTCAGCCCGGCCGCCTGGAGCATGGCGAGGACCGCCACCGCGTCCCGACCGATGAGGTCGGGCATGAGGTAGGCGGCGCCGCCGCTGCCCCGGCTCACGAGCAGCGAGGCCCCGCCGGAGGAGAGGTCGGACTCGCCGGGCGGCGGCCGCTGGACGAGGACGGTGCCCTCCGGCGCGGCGTCGGCGATCTCGATCAGCCGCTCGACCGGCACCCCTGCCTGCTCGAGGGCGATGCGAGCGGTGCGGGCGGTGCCGCCCTCGACCGCGGGGACGTCGACGCGTCGCGGGCCGAGGCTCAACCACACGCGCACGGCGCGGTGCGTCTTGAGCGCGGCGCCGGGGGGCGGCTCCTGCGCGACCACGCGCTCCGGGGGAACGGCGGGGTCGTGACGGCGCCCCTCCACGCGAAGCGAGAGCCCGCGCTGGGCGGACAGGGCGCTCGCCTCGGACAGGGGCAGTCCGGCGAGGACCGGCACCGCCACGTCGCGCGAGGAGAGGACGACGCGCATCGTGACGAGGGCGCTGCTCGCGAGGGTGGCGAAGAGGGCGAGGCCCAGGAGGGCGTTGCGCAGCAGGAATCGGAGGATGCGTGTGAGGGTCAAGCCGCAGGCTCGGGCGAAGTCGCGAACCGGCAGGTTACCACAGCCCCGCGCTCAGCCGGCACGCCGCAGCCGGGCGGCGAAGAACCCGTCGCCGCCGTGGCGCACCGGGTCCTTGCGCACGTGCTCCCCCTCGCGGAACGCGGCCGCCCAGGGGGGAAGCTCGTCGGGGAGGAACGCGGGC
Source organism: uncultured Acidobacteriota bacterium (assembly GCA_964561785.1). Classification (GTDB taxonomy): domain Bacteria; phylum Acidobacteriota; class Vicinamibacteria; order Fen-336; family Fen-336; genus DATBSL01. Next base: position 66,805 of record CAZLRF010000003.1, read on the forward strand.
GAGGATTCGAGAAACGCCGCGACCACCTCCTCGCCTTCCTCGGGCTCGAGCGAGCAGGTCGCGTAGACGAGGAGGCCTCCCGGACGGACGAGGCGGGACAGGCTCGCCAGCAGCTCGCGCTGGCGCGAGGCGTGGCGGGGGATGTCCTCGGGCGCGAGGCGCCAGCGCAGGTCGGGCTTGCGGCCGAGGGTCCCGGTGCCGCTGCAGGGCGCGTCGACGAGGACGGCGTCGAACGACGAGCGGAAGGGGGGCCGCCGGCCGTCGGCCCCGACCACGGCGAGCTCCCGCGCACCCCAGAGCTCCCGCAGGCGCGCGAGCGTTCGCAGGCGGCGGGGCGAGGCCTCCGCGGCCACCACCCGCGCGCCGAGGTCCGACAGCAGGAGAGCCTTGCCTCCGGGGGCCGCGCACGCGTCGAGAACCCGCCCGTCGACGGCGGCGAGTCGGGCCACGAGCTGCGAGCCCGCGTCCTGGACGTAGACGACCCCGCGGGCGGCGAGCGGGGCGAGCCGCCCACGCTCGAGCTCGAGGGCGCCCGGGACCTCCAGTTCGCGCGCACAAACGCCGGCCGCGCGGAGAGCGACGGGCGCGTCCGCGGCCCGGGGGTGGACGCGGAAGTGGGTGGGGGGGGGCTCGACGAAGGCCCGGGCGCGCGCGAGCGCGGCCTCCCGGCCGGCGAGGCGGATCCAGCGCTCGGCGAGCCACGGGGGCAGCGAGCCCGCGGTGGTCAGCCAGGCCAGAGGGTCGAGCGCCGGGTCGGGCTCCGGAGGGGGACCGGCGCGCTGCAGGCCCCGCAGCACCGCGTTCGCGAAGCCCGCGGCCCGGGGCTCGACCGAGCGTGCGAGCTCGACCGCCTCGGACACCGCGGCGTGGGGCTTGACCCGCATGAAGAGGAGCTGATAAGCGCCGAGCCGCAGGGCGGCCAGGACGCCGGGCGTGACCTCGTCGAGCGCTCGGTGCGAGTGTCGCGCGAGGGCGTGGTCGAGGGCGCCGCGCCGCCGCAGCGTCCCGAGCACGAGCTCGTGCAGGAGATCGCGCTCCCGCTCGGGAAGAGGCTCCCTCGCCGGGAGCGCGAGCGCGTCGGCGAGGCTCGCGCGCCCGCGGGCCACGGCGAGCAGGACCGCGAGCGCGTGCTCCCGGGCGGGGGAGGCCACGGCTCAGCCGAGCCGCGCGCCGGGCCGCAGGCGGGCGCCCGCAGCCCAGGCGGCGGCGGGCATCGCCCGTCGGCTCTCCGGCTGGACCTCGAGGAGCAGCAAGGAGCTGCCGCTGCCGCAGGCGATGCGAACGCCGTCCGGACCGACCGAGAGCACCTCCGCCGGCGCCGTGCCCGGCGCGGGCGCCGCCTCGCGCACGCGCAGGAGCTTCAGGATCCGTCCCTCGTGGGTGGCGAAGGCCCCGGGCCAGGGGAAGAAGCCGCGCGCGCGACAGGCGATCTCGGTCGCCGGAAGCGCCCAGTCGACCCGTCCGTCCTCCTTGCGCAGGAGTGGCGCGAGGGTGGCCCGGGCGTGGTCCTGGGCCTTCGGGGTGATCGTCCCTTCCTCGAGGCCCCGCACGGTCTCGAGCAGGACCTGCGCTCCGAGCCGCGCGAGCCGCGGCTCGAGCTCGGCCGCCGTCTCCTCGGGGGCGATCTCGAGCGAGCGCGAGAGAAGGAGGGGCCCGGTGTCGAGACCCTCGTCGATCAGCATGGTCGTGACGCCGGTCTCTCGGTCCCCGTTCGCGATCGCCCACTGGATCGGGGCCGCGCCTCGCAGGCGGGGCAGGAGCGACCCGTGGACGTTCACCGTTCCCCGGGGGGCGATGTCGATCACCGAGCGGGGCAGGATCTGGCCGAAGGCGACCACGACCTGCAGCTCGGGAGCGAGCGCGCGCAGCGCCCCCTGCGCCTCGGGCTCCCGCACCCGCCGCGGCTGGAGGACGCGCACCCCTCGCCGCTCGGCCACCGGCTTGATCGGAGGTGGACCGAGGGCCTGGCCCCGCCCCCTCTCGCGGTCGGGCTGGGTCACGAGCGCCGCCACCTCGTGCCCCGCGTCGATGAGAGCCTCGAAGCTCGGCACGGCGAAGGCGCCCGTTCCGAGGAAGACGATGCGCATCCCCTACTCGCTCTCCCAGCCCTCCCGCGCGCGCTTGCGCAGCTTGCGCTTCAGGAGGTCGCGCCGCAGCGGGGAGAGCCGGTCCACGAACAGGAGCCCGTCGACGTGGTCGATCTCGTGGCAGAAGGCCCGCGCGAGGAGCTCGGTCGCGGTGTACACGCGCTCGCGCCCCTCGGCATCGGTCCCCCGGACCCGGACCCGGGCGGGGCGGACGGGCGAGCCGGCGTAGCCGGGGATCGAGAGGCAGCCCTCCTCGTGGCGCTGCTCGCCCTCGCGCTCGAGAAGCTCGGGGTTCACGAGGCGGATGATCTGGGAGGGGTCCTCGCCGACCGAGAGGTCGACGACGATCACCCGCAGCGGCACGCCGATCTGGGGAGCGGCGAGGCCGATGCCGGGGGCGGCCCACATCGTCTCGACCATGTCGTCGAAGAGCGCGCGGATCGCGTCGTCGACGCGCTCGACCGGGCGGGCGGGGCCGTGGAGCACCGGGTCGCCGTACTTCACGATCGGCCGGATCGCCACGCGCTAGGTCCCGGCCGCGAGCCGGCGCTGCTGCGCGCGGGTCGCCTCGAGGTGGGCCGCGACCTCGGCGAGCGAGTCCCCGCCCGCCTTCTCGAGCACCGCGTCGGCGAGGACGAGGGCGAGCATGGCCTCGGCCACGACGCCCGCCGCGGGCACCACGCAGGTGTCGCTCCGCTCGACCGAGGCCTTCTGCGCCTCCTTGGTGGCGAGGTCCACCGAGCGCAGGGCCACGAGGAGGGTGGGGATGGGCTTCACGACGGCGAAGGCCCGCACCTCCTCGCCGTTCGTGACCCCGCCTTCGAGCCCCCCCGCGCGGTTCGTGGGCCGCTCGAGGCCCCGTGCCTCGCTCCAGAGGATCTCGTCGTGGAAGAGCGAGCCGCGCGTCTCGGCTCCCGCGAAGCCGTCCCCCACCGCCACCGCCTTCACCGCGTGGATCGACATGAGGGCCTGGGCGATTCGCCCGTCGAGCCTGCGGTCCCACTGTGCGAACGACCCGAGCCCGGGGGGAACGCCGCGGGCCACGACCTCGACCGTCCCCCCGACGGTGTCCCCGTCCTTCTTCGCGCGGTCGATCTCCGCGACCATCGCCTCGCCCGCCGCGGGGTCCACGCAGCGGACCGGGCTGTCGTCGACCCCGTCCATCGTCTCCCAGGGCACCCTCCCCGCGGGCAGGGCGGCTCCCCCGATGCGGACGACGTGGCTGCGGACCTCGATGCCGAGCTCGCGCAGGAGAGACCGCGCGAGGGCGCCCGCGGCCACCCGCGAGGTGGTCTCCCGCGCGCTCGCGCGCTCGAGCACGTTGCGCAGGTCGCTCGTCCCGTACTTCAGGGCGCCCGCGAGGTCGGCGTGGCCCGGCCGGGGATAGCGCAGGCGGCGGCGCTCGCGGGCGGCCTCGGGCTGCGGGTCGGGCGACATGACGTCTCTCCAGCTCTCGTGGTCCCGGTTGCGCACGACGAGGGCCACCGGGCTGCCGAGGGTGAGCCCGTGCCGGACGCCCGAGACGATCTCCGCGGAGTCCGTCTCGATCTTCATGCGGCCGCCGCGGCCGTAGCCGCCCTGTCGGCGGCGCAGGTCGCGGTCGATCTCGTCGCGCGACACGGGAACGCCCGCGGGGAGCCCGTCGACGATCACGCTGAGGCCGGGCCCGTGGGACTCGCCGGCGGTGAGGAATCGCAGCACGCGCGACATCGTGGAGCACGCATTCCGTGCTGTCAAGGAACGAGCGGCTGTGACGCTTCGGGTTGTGTGACAGGGCGCGAGCAGGCGTGCGATGCGGCGCCGTAGCCTCCCGCTGCGCGCGGGGGACACGTCCCGCGCGGTCGCCTGGACAAGCAGGAGGGACGGATGCAGAGCGGGAAGGTGGCCCTCGCCGGCCTGCTCGGACGGTGCGCGGCGATGGAGCGCCTGAGGCGGGACCTCGAGCAGCTCGGTCCGAGCGGGCTGCGGGTGCACGTGTTCGGGGAGACGGGCACGGGCAAGGAGAAGGTCGCGCGGGCGCTGCACGATCTGTCGCCCCGCGCCGGCCGGCCGTTCGTGCCGGTGAACGCCGCCGGCTTCGGGGACGAGCTGTTCGCGGCGGAGCTGTTCGGCCACGCGCGGGGAGCGTACACGGGCGCTCTCGCCGCCCGCGACGGCTACGTCGCCGCCGCGGAGGGGGGCACGCTGTTCATCGACGAGGTCGCGGAGCTCTCGCCGGTCGCGCAGGCCCGCCTCCTGCGCTTCTTGCAGGAGGGCGAGTACCAGCGGCTCGGGGACACGGCCCCTCGACGCGCGGACGTGCGGGTCCTGAGCGCGACGAACGTGGATCTCGCCGAGCGCGTGCGGGAGGGTCGCTTCCGCGCGGACCTGTGGTTCCGCCTCAAGGACGACCTCGTCGTCGTGCCCCCGTTGCGCGAGCGGGGCGAGGACGTGCTCCTCCTCGCCCGGCACTTCCTGCGCGAGTCGGCGGCGAGGCGGGGCGAACGCCCGACCGCCCTCGCCGACGACGCGGTCCGTGCCCTCGTGGACTACGGGTGGCCGGGCAACGTGCGCCAGCTCGAGAGCGAGATGCAGCGGCTGGCCGTGCGGGCCGCGAGTCGGACCGCCTCCCGAGAGGACCTCTCGCCCGAGGTCCGGGGCCGGCGGGCGTCGCCCGCCCCGCCGTGTCGGCTGCGGGCGGAGCTGCGGGAGCGCGAGGTCGAGCTGGTGCGCGACGCCCTCGCGCGCCACGACGGCATTCTCGCTCGGGCCGCGGCCGAGCTCGGCATCACGCGCCAGTCGCTGTGGGCCAAGGTGAGGCGGCTGGGGCTCGCGGGGGAGGGGGCGTGAGCGGTGCTATCCTCGCGCGCCGGCGAAGGGAGAGCGGGTGAGCGCGAGCGAGGGCGGCGGTTTCGCCGCGGGGATGCGGCGGGTGGCGGGGAGCTGGCGCCTCGGCTCGGTCGTCCTGCTGTCCTTCTCCTCGGGCCTGCCGCTGGGCCTCGTGTGGCTCGCCATCCCCGCGTGGATGGCCCGCGAGGGCGTCGACATCAAGCTCATCGGCCTCTTCACCCTGGCCCAGGCCCCGTGGTCGTTCAAGCTGCTGTGGTCGCCGTCCATGGACCGCTACCCGCTCCCTCTGCTCGGGCGCAAGCGGGGGTGGATCCTCGCCGGCCAGGCGGGTCTCCTCGCCACGACGCTCTGGCTCGCCGGCGCCGCCCGCCACCCCGAGGCGATCTGGGTCATCGGGGCTCTCGCGCTCGCGATCGCGTTCGCCTCGGCGACCCAGGACATCGCGATCGACGCCTACGCGGTCGAGACCCTGCGACGCGAGGAGCTGGGGTTCGCCTCCGGCGCCCGCACCGCGTTCTATCGCTTCGCGATGCTGGTGGCGGGTGGGGTCTCGATCACCCTCGCCGCCGAGACCTCGTGGGTCCTCGTGAACACGCTGCTCGCGCTCCTGTACCTCCCGTTCATGGTGGTGACGTGGCTCGCCCCCGAGCCCGAGGACCTGCCGCCCCCGCCCCGCAGCCTCAAGGACGCGGTGTGGGGGCCGTTCGTCGGGTTCCTGGCCCAGCACCGCTCGCTCGAGATCCTCGCGTTCGTCGTCCTGTACAAGCTCGGCGACAACCTGACGCAGTCGCTGACGCGTCCGTTCCTCGTCCAGGCGGGCTTCGACGACTTCGACGTCGGCGTCGCGACCGCCACGATCGGGCAGGCGGCCTCGATCGCGGGAACGCTCGTGGGCGGGATCCTGACCGACCGAATGGGCCTCGGGCGGGCCCTGTGGGTGTTCGGCTTCTTCCAGCTCGTCTCGAACCTGGGGTACGCGGTCGTGGCGGAGGTGGGCGTGAACCGCCCGGTGATGTACGCGGCGCAGGCCTTCGAGCTCGGCTCGAGCGGCCTCGGGCAGGGCGCCTTCGGGGTGCTGCTGATGCGGCTCACGCAGAAGCGCTTCTCCGCCACCCAGTACGCGCTGCTGTCGAGCCTCTTCACGCTGCCGCGCATCCTCGCCGGGCCGGTGTCGGGGGTCCTCGCCGACCGGCTCGGCTGGCGGGACTTCTTCGTCCTGACCGTGGCCTTCGGCGTTCCCGGCCTGCTGATGCTCGCCCGCTTCGTCCCGTGGGGCGCGCGCGACGTCGAGTTCGAGGTGAAGGCTCCGTCCTGGGGCCCGCCGCTCGCTCGCCGGGCCCTCGCCTGGCGATCCGTCGCGGGGGGAGCGCTGGCGCTCGCCGCTGGGCTCGCAGTGATAGGGCTGGTCGGCGCCCTGTCGGGGCTGCGGGCGGGGCGCGGGTTCGCCCTCGGACCCGCCCTCGCCGGCGTCCTGCGCCCGGCTTCGGTGGGGGAGTGGACGACGACCATCGGCCTCGTGATCCTCGGTGTTCTCGGAGGCGTCGCGACCGCGGCGACCCTCGCCGCCCGCCGGGGTCTCGCCCCCCGGGGGGAATGATCGCCGCCGGCGGGAGTACCATGGTTCGGGGAACGTGCCCGGGCCGGGCGGTGTCCAAGCCCACGGAGCGGGGGGGAGGATCGCGATGAGCGCGACCGACGTGCCGCTGGACGCGAAGGCCCTCGCCCCTGCGAGCCCGGAGGGGGAGCTCGTCGCCTCCTGCCGGGCGGGAGACGCCGTCGCCTTCGCGCGGCTCGTCTCGCTGCACGAGGGGATGGTCGTGAACCTGGCGGCGCGCCTGCTCGGCGACGCCGAGGAGGCGAAGGACGTGGCCCAGGAGGTCTTCCTCCGGGTGCACCGGATGCTGGGCCGCTTCGAGGGGCGAAGCTCGCTCAGGACGTGGATCTACCGGATCACGGTGAACCAGTGCCACAACCGGCGCCGGCTCTGGAGCCGCCGCCGCCGGGACCGGGAGCGGGCGCTCGAGGAAGGCCTGCTCGTCACGGGAGAGGCGCGGGAGGACCCGGGCTTCGGCCCGTTCGCGCAGGCGCTGCGCCGCGAGCGGGCGAGGATCGTCCAGGAGGCGCTTCTCGCGCTGCGCTTCGAGCACCGCACGGTGCTCGTGTTGCGCGAGGTCGAGGGCCTGACGTGCGAGGAGGTGGCCCGCACCCTCGGGGTGCCCGAGGGCACGGTGAAGAGCCGGCTCTCCCGCGCACGGGAGGCGATGCGGCGGAGGCTCCGGGGCGTTCTCGAGGAGGTCGTGCGGTGAGGACCTGTGGTGCGGTTCGCGGCCGGCTGTCGTCGTGGATGGACGGGGACCTCGCGCCGGCGCCGGCGCGGGAGATCTCCGCCCACCTCGCGGTGTGCCCGGGGTGCGCCCGGGTGGCGGAGGAGCTGCGCGCGGTCTCGGGCCTCGTCGGGACGCTGCCGCGCCTTGGGGCGAGGGAGCCCGTGGCCCAGCGCGTGCGGGAGCGGATCGAGATCGAGTCCGGGGGCGCGCGGCCGGCCCTCGCGATGCTCTTCCGCGGCTTCGCCGCGGCCCGGCCCTACATGCTGCCGAGCCTGCTCCCGGCGGGGCTCGTGCTCGTCGCGCTTCTCCTGGGCGTCCTCGCCCTCGACCCGGGACCGCTTCCCGAGGTGCACCTCGCCCCCGGGGCGTGGGGGGTCGTGCCCGCCTCGGGCACCGAGCGCAACCCGCTTCTCCCCTCGAACGCGATCGCCGTCCCGCGGGAGACCGAGCGGCTCGCGCTCGAGGTCCTCGAGGCGGGCCCGGCGGAGGGATCGCTCTTCCTCGAGACGGTCGTCGCACGCGACGGCTCGGTCGCCGGGGTCACGGTGCTCGACGGCAGCGCGGAGGAGGCGCTCATCGATGCCCTGCGCCGCCAGCGCTTCGAGCCGGTGCGCTACCGGGGCCGGCCCGTGGCGGTGAGCGTCTACCGCCTCATCAGCCGGGTCGACGTCCGGGCGCCCGCGATCTGAGGGCGCGAGCCGCCTCCACGACCGCGTCGGTCGCGAGGTCCTCGACGCGCCCGCTGACCGGGCGGAGCGTCGACACCGATGCGCCGAGCGGGGCCCAGACCGCCGGGTCCGTGGAACCGAACAGCGCGAGCGTCGGCGCGCCCGCGGCGGCGGCGAGGTGGCTCGCGCCGGAGTCGTTGCCGAGGAAGAGGCCGGCTGCGGACAGGGCGGCGGCGACACGCCGCAGGGGCCAGCCCCGGGCGACGAGGGCGTCCGGCGGCGGCGTGACGTGCGCTTCGGCCGGCCCGAGGACGAGCAGCCAGGGGGCTCCTCGCGTGAGGCGGCGGGCCGCCTCGACGAAGCGTGCAAAGGGCCAGTTCTTGGCCGGAGAGCCGCTGCCGGGGTGCAACGCGAGGAAGCCCGGGGGCAGAGCGGCCGATGCCGCTCGGACCTCCTCCAGCTCCTCCTCGGTGAACGCGAGGGGCGGGGGGGCGCCGCGCACGTCGAGGCCGAGCGGGACGAGGACGCGGGCCAGCCATTCGGACGCGTGCGGCCCCCCGGGCGGCGGCGTGGGGTCGTGCGAGAGCACCCGCGGATGCAGGCGCTCGAGGGCCTCGAGGACGGCCTCGCCGCGCGTCCACGCGACGACGACTCCCGCCGAGGCGATGGCCCGGGCGACGGGGCCGCCGGTCCTCTCTCCCGCGAGCAGCGCCGCCATCTCCGGGCCGTCCCAGCTCAGGCGCTCGTCCGCCTCGCCCGGCCCCACCAGGGCCTCGCCGGAGGCGGGCGCGAGCAGGCGCAGGCGGTGGCCCGCCCGGCGCAGGGCGGCGATGGCGCGCCTCAGCAGGACGAGGTCGCCGAGGGCCCCCGCGCGGACGAGAACGACGTCCAGCGTCGCCTCGTCCTACGGAACGTCCACCCGCGCGGTGGACGCGTTGCCGAGGAGGTCGCTCGCCCGCAGGACCACGGTTCGGCGACCCGGGCCCGCCGCAGTCGGCAGGGCGATCTCGTAGCTCTCCTCGAGCGAGTCGGCGATGCCGTCCCTCGGGTGGACCTCCTGCCAGCGCCCGCCGTCCACCGCGATCTCGAGCCGGCGCACAGGGCTCGCGTCGTCGCGCACCACCGCGCGGACGTGCCCGGGCCGGGCCGGGTCGAGGGCGGCCGCGATCGCCGGGGCGGAGTTGTCGACCTCGAACGAGGGGCTCTCCTCGGACGCGGAGAGGGCGAGGGAGGGCGGGTTCCCGGGGCCGTCCTTCGCGCTGACGCGCAGGACGTAGCGGCCGTTCGGGACCGTGGCCGTGTCCCAGGTGTAGACGGCTTCGGCGAGGTCCTCGCGCAAGGGGAACCAGCGGTCGTCCCCCGCGGCGCGATACGACACGTCGAAGAGGAGCGGGTCCCCGTTCGGGTCCTCCGCCTGCCAGGAGAAGGTGCGCAGGCCCCGCTGGATCATCCTGCGGCTGAAGCTCACGGCGGGGGGGGTGCCCGCGGGCGGCCGCGCGGCGGCCGCGCGATCGCTCAGCGGGTCGACGTCAAGCCCGAGGATCTCCGGCTCGCCGGCGACCGAGATGGGCTTCTGGAAGACCTCGCCGGCGGGATGCACGGTGATCGCCCGGACGACGGGCGGCAGGTTCCTCTGGAGGTACGCGGCGGAGACGGCGTCGACGCGCGGGCTCGCGCCGTCCCTGCCGGCCAGGGTGAGGCGGAGCTGGAGGAAGCGGGCCCGCTCGCTGCGGATCGCTTCACCGCCCGCGATCGTCGCCGACCACGGGCTCCACGTCGCGTCCGGGGTGGCCGTGTTGCCGGCGCGGGTCTCGAGGCGCACCTCGGTGCCGGGCGGCGCCTCGCCCTCCCAGGCGAGCCGGCCCCAGCTCGAGACGACCTCGGCGTCGCGCGGGCGCGAGACGAACGTGCCCTGGCGCGACACGGAGGCGTCGAGCGCGTGGAGGCGCGAGGGGTTCGACGTGACGAGGACGGCCCCGTCGGCGGCCGCGACCAGGGCCGTCACCTGCTCGGCGGGAAGGGTCGCGACGAGGGCCCAGCGCCCGTCGGCGCCGACGCGGTAGACCTTGCCCTTGTTTCCGGTGCCGACGAGGACGCCCTTCTCGGTGAGCGCGGCCGCGTGCGGCACGTCGTCGGGAGAGCTCCAGAGGGTGTCGACCTCGCCGCCGGGCCGCAGGCGCAGGAGCGCGCCCTTCGGCGGGCCGGCCGGCTGGGCGTCGGTGGCGGCCGAGGAGGGCGTCGCGGAGGCGGCCCCCGGCGCGACGGCGAAGCTCTCGCTGACCGTGACCTCGGCGACCACGGCGCCCGTCGGCGGGGCCGCGGGGGCGGGTGCCGCCGGCGCCCGGACAGTCTCGGTCGTCCGACCGTCCACCACCGCCGCGTAGAGGCTGCCGTCCGTCCCGACCGCGAGGGCCTTCACCTCCCGGAACGCGGAGTCGTGCAGGGCGAAGGACTTCCCGGGGGCGTCGATGCGGAACACGAGACCCTCGGGGGCCGTCCCCGCGAACACGCGTCCTCTCTCGTCGAGGGCGAGCGCGAGGACGTGGGTCTCGGTGGTCTCGAGCAGGAGCTCGGCCTTGCCGTCGGCTCCCACCCGGTACACGCGGCCCTCGCCACCGGTGGCGACGATGAGGGCCCCTGTCCGGTCGAAGGCGAGGGCCCAGACGTAGGTCTCGACGGGATCGAAGACCCGCGTCGCCCGTCCCGCGGCGTCGATCGCGTAGACCGCCCCGTCGGGCGACGTGCCGGCGTACACGCGCCCGTCGGGGGAGACGGCGACCGCGTGGACCTCGGGCTCCTCGGCGTCGAACAGGACCGCCCCTCGCTCGCCCTCGACCCGCAGGACGCGGCCGTCGTTGCCGGTCCCGACGTAGAGGACGCCCCTCGCGTCCCGCGCGACGGACCACCCGTTCGGCGCGCCGGTGTCGTGGACGAGACGCGTGGCCGGGCCGAGGCGCAGCCGGCCCTGCGAGTCGACGGCGAGGCCCTCGAGGTCTCCCTCGAGAAATGCGCGCGCGCCCTCGAGGCGCCAGAAGCGCGGCCCGGCGGCGCCGAGAGGCACGGCGAGGAGGAGCGCGAGCAGGGCGCCGATGGCTGGAGCACGGGACATGGCTACCTCTCGACGGGGATGGTGATCTGCCGCCACCCCGAGAGCGCCCGGTCGGTGGCGAGGTCCCCTTGCCAGACCGGGGATGTGGGGAGGGACACGAGGCTCGCCCCCTGGTCGGAGGAGCCGAGCACGGAGAGAACCGAGCCGGGCAGCGAGGGCATCGGCGCGCCGGCGAGAACGGCCCCTCCCGCCGGCCGCGTGAGGCGGGCGTAGAGCCGGTTCCCGGAGCGCAGCCGCTCGATCGCGCGCAGGAGGGCGGGCAGGTCGCGCGGGGCGAGCCCCTGCCGCATCTCGCGCTGCTCGATCGCGTCCATCGTGGCCGCGTCGGAGACGAGGAGGGTGTAGCTGCCGGCGGGGGCGCTGGCCGGGACCGGCACCGGCAGGTCGACGCGCTCGGTCTCGCCCCGGCGGTTGCGCAGGAGGACCCTGACCGAGGCGGTCGTGCCGGCGCGCACGGGCAGCCGGCCGTCGACCCAGACGCGGTGCAGCTCGGCCGCCTGGACGGTCTCCAGGGCGTCGACCGCCACGTCGAGCCGCTCGAGGGCGACGCGCCCGAAGTCGTTGGCGAAGAGGGCGGCGAGCGGCGAGGCCACCGCGAGCGCGGCCTCGGGCGCCGGCTGGTCGGAGGCGGCGACGTCCTCGACGCGGATCGAGCGCCCCCCCTCGAGGGAGAGCCGGGCCTCGACCCGCAGCGTCGCGGCCCCGAGGGCCCGCTCGTGCCCCTGCAGGACCGAGAGGAGGCAGACGTAGGCGAGGGTGGGGGTGAACAGCTCGTCGTCCACCATGCGGAAGCGGAAGACGCGCTCCGCGGAGCGCGGCGAGCGCAGGCGCACCTCGACCGGGACGAGGCGCGGCGGCTCGCCGAGCCGCCCCGCGACCGCGGTCGCGCGGTCCTGGTCGATCGTCCCCACGGGCTCGAACGCCGCCGCGATCTTCCAGGACACCTGCAGGCTCGGGAAGACGGAGTACACCCACGCCTTCTTCATGGGGAACCGGGTGGGCCCGAGGTTGTAGAAGGGGTGGCCGAAGGCCCAGACGCGCGCGCCGTCGACGTGGGTGACGGTGCCGGTGGCGGAGAGGTCGAGGTCCCCCTCGACGAGCGAGATGCCGATCGCGGAGCCCGGCGCGAGGTCGCCCAGGGGGCCGGGGCGCGACGCCGAGGAGCCGCCCGCCACGGGCGCGAAGCCCATCGAGGCGAAGACGCCGCGCGCCCACTCGAAGGCGGCGGGGTCGAACCCCGAGAAGACGAGGGGCAGCGAGAGCGGGGCGAGGGTCGCGCCGGAGAGCCCCGGCGGCAGCGGCGTGTCGCCCGGGACCACCGGGATCGTCGGCCGCAGCGGCCGCTCGAGGGCGGCGAGCAGGGCGGCGCGGTCGAGGCGCAGCCCGGCGCCGGCGCGCAGGCGCGCCGAGGCGGCGCGGGGGGCGACCGTTGCGGTGGCCTCCGCCATCTCGGCGAACGGCGTGATTCCGGCGATGGGCAGCTTGCCGAAGGGAAAGGCGTACGCGACCGCCCCGACGAGACGCCCGTCGACGTACACGGGCGAGCCGCTCATGCCGGCGATGACACCCGTCTCGGCGAGGGGCCCGCCCGCGAGTCGGGCGAGGATCAGGCTCTGGCGGGGCCCGAGGGCGTTCTCGAGGACGCCGAGGATCCGTACCGAGAACTCCTCGACCCGCGAGCCCTCGAACACCGTTCGGCCGACGCCCTCCATCCCGGGCCGCACGTCCGAGAGGGGCATGATCTCGACCGCCCGGGCGGGACGCGCGGCGACGATGAGCAGCGTGAGGGCGAGAAGCGGGCGCGCGGGTCGCATCCCGGGCATGTTAAAGGCCGCCGGCCTCCGCGCGCAAAGCGCGCTTGACCGCCCGGCGCTGCGGCCTATACGATCGGCGGGTTTTGGCGGACACCGACTCTCGAGGAAAGCCGGACCCGGTGCGCACGGCGACCGCGGGTCTGCTCGCCTGGGTGTGGCCCGGGCTGGGGCACCTCTACCTGGGCCGCAGGGGCAAGGGCCTCGTGCTCATGGGCTCGATCCTGCTCCTCTTCGTGCTGGGTGTCACGATGGACTCCCGCCTGCAGCTGCACCTGGGGCTCGAGGACCCTCTCGCGCTCCTGTTCAGCGTGGCCCAGATGGGAGTGGGGGCGCCCTACCTGCTCGCCCGCCTCGGCGGCCTCGGGGGGGGGCTCGTGACGTCGCCCAGCTACGAGTACGGGAACACCTTCACCGCGGTCGCGGGGCTGCTCAACGTGCTGGTGCTCCTCGACGCGCTCGACACGGCTCGGGGGGTGCGCGGCAAGTGATCCACTCCCATCTCGTCACCCTCGTCGTGTTCTCGGCGCTCGTCTCGACCGTCTTCGCGACGCTCCTGCGCGACACGCCCCGCGAGCGCCTGCGCTTCGGCCTCAAGGCCTTCGCGGGCTTCGTGCTCTCGACGCTCGCGATCGCCTGGCTGACGAACCCGTTCCCGCGCTGAGGCGCTCAGCGCGGGGCGGCCAGCCAGCGCGGGGCCGCCATCCGGTAGCCCGCGTCCTCGGTCCGCAGGACCTTGCGGCCGCTGCCGTCGGGCTGGAGGACGACGAGCTCGGAGCGCGACGCGGCCGCGTCGGTCTCGACGTACAGCAGGCCCTCGTTTCCCCAGTCCGGCGCGCCGCGGAAGCGCGGGCCGCTCGCGATCGTCACGGGCTGGGAGCGGCCGTCCGTCCGCAGGGTGAGGATGTCCCACGTGCCGAGCCCCCCGTTGCCCGTCGACGTCAGACGGCGGAACGCGATCGACGTGCCGTCGGGGGAGAAGACGGGATCGGCGTCGGAGCCGACCACGTACGGGGTGCCGGGCAGGGCCTCGCCGGTCGCGGGGCCCGAGGTGAGCGGGGTGTCCCGGAAGAGGTAGATCCGGCTCACCCCGGCTTCGTCGCGCTCGTACACCGCGGTGCGCGAGAACGGGTCGATGCCCGCGTTGCGCTCGCTGATCGCGAGGCTCTCGGTGAGGTTCTGCTCCTGCTGTCCGTTGGGCTGCGAGAAGAACAGGTCGGCCTGGTTCGTCTGGGGGATGAGCGCCGAGTAGACGAGGAAGCTGTCGTCGGAGGACCAGTCGACCGAGTCGATGCGCCGGTTCGAGAACAGGATCGTCTCGACCGAGCGGGAGAGGTCCATGAAGTAGAGAGCGTTCGCGCCTTGCTCGGCCTGCGGGGTCGTGCGGATCGCCGCGACGCGGACCCGCTGGGGGGACGGGGCCACGGAGACGAAGTCGCAGGGAGGCGAGGCCTTCTCGGCGCAGGTCGTCAGGCGCTCGACCGAGGTGCCCGCGGCGTCGAGGGCGAGCAGCTCGCGGGGGCCGCCGGGCTGGGCCGCCCAGGACCCGCTCACGAACATGAGGGCGGCGGAGGCCGAGGGCGGGCGCGACAGCCCCCGGCCGGCGAAGGGGTTGCCGTCGTCGTCGCCGCACGCGGCGGTGAGGAGGGCGGCGGCGACGACGAGGCAGCGGCGGAGCATGGGGCAGCGTAGACCCCGCTCGCGGGCCGAGTCAAGGCAGCGTGCTTTAGGCAGCGTGCTATAGTCGGCGATCGCATGAAGGAGCCTCCTCGAGAACGTCCCTCCGCGCGCGGGCTGCACATCGCGATCGTGCGCGCCCTGTTCAACCGCGCGGTGACCGACGGGCTCCTCGAGGGCGCCCTCGCCGCCCTGGGGGAGATGGGGGCCGCGCGGCGCGACGTCGCCGTCTTCGACCTCCCGGGCGCGTTCGAGCTGCCCCTCGCCGCCGCCGTCGCCGCCCGCTCGGGCCGGTTCGACGCGGTGGTGGCCCTGGGGGCCGTGGTGCGCGGGGAGACGGACCACTACGACCACGTGGCGCGCGAGGCCGCGTCCGGGCTCGCGGCCGTGTCCCGGGAGACGGGCGTCCCGGTCGCGTTCGGCGTGCTGACGGTGAGGCGCGAGGCGCAGGCCCGGAAGCGCTCGGCGCCGGGGCCGGAGAACAAGGGCGCCGAGGCGGCGCGGGCCGCGGTGGCGACCGTCCTCGCCCTGCGGGCGATCGCGGGACGCCGTTCGCGGCGGGGCTGATGGGCCGACGGACCAAGGCCCGCGAGTGCGCCTTCCAGCTGCTCTACCAGTGGGAGATCACCCGCGAGCCCATGGGCGCGGTGCTCGAGGGCTTCTGGCGGCTGCGGGCCGGGACGCCCCAGGTCCGGGCGATGGCGCAGCGGCTCGCGGTCGGGGCGCAGACCCGGGCGGACGAGCTCGACGCGGCGATCGCACAGGCCGCGACCCACTGGCGGCTCGACCGGATCGCGACGGTCGACCGCACGATCCTGCGCCTCGGGGCCTACGAGCTCGCGGCCGAGACCCGGACGCCGGCGGCGGTCGTCCTCGACGAGGCGGTCGAGCTCGCCAAGCGCTTCGGCGAGGAGGACTCGCCGGCGTTCGTCAACGGGGTGCTCGACGCGATCCGCCGCCGCGTGCGCGGCGACCGGGAGTGAGGGGGGACATGAGCGAGGACGAGCAGGGCGACGCGGCGGAGGCCGAGCCGGCGGTCCCGGGCTGGCCGGCGGAGTCCGGGCGGCGCCTGTCGAAGGCCGGGGCCCTGCGCGCCGCGGGACGCGAGGTCTACCCCACGCGGTACGAGCGCACGCACCGTCTGGGTGAGATCCTCTCGCTCTTCGGGCAGAAGACCCTCGAGGAGCTCGAGTCGCTCGCGGTGCCCGTGCGGGTCGCCGGGCGGGTGCTGACGAAGCGGGGCCACGGCAAGGCGTCCTTCGCGACGCTCGGGGACGGGGAGAGCCGGCTCCAGGTCTACGTGCGCTCGGACGAGGTGGGCGAGGAGGCCTACCGGATGCTCGACCTCGTCGACCTCGGCGACTTCATCGGGGTCGCGGGGCGGGTCATGCGCACGCGCAAGGGCGAGCTCAGCGTGCAGGCGCGGGAGATCGCCTTCCTGTCGAAGGCGCTGCTGCCGCCGCCCGAGAAGTGGCACGGCCTCGCCGACGTCGAGGTGCGCTACCGCCAGCGCTACCTCGACCTCCTCGCCAACCCCGAGGTGCGCCGGACCTTTCTCCTCCGCAGCCGGCTGATCGCCGCGGTGCGCCGCTTCCTCGACGAGCGGGGCTACGTCGAGGTCGAGACGCCGATGATGCAGCCGATCGCGGGCGGAGCGGTGGCCCGGCCGTTCGTGACCCACCACAACGCGCTCGACGTCGACCTCTACCTGCGCATCGCCCCCGAGCTGTACCTCAAGCGGCTCGTGGTCGGCGGCTTCGAGCGCGTCTACGAGATCAACCGCAACTTCCGGAACGAGGGCATCTCCTCGATGCACAACCCGGAGTTCACGATGCTCGAGTTCTACACCGCCTACTTCGACTGCCGCGACGTGATCGCGGTGACCGAGGAGCTCGTGGCGGCGGCGGCGCTCGCGGCGGGCGAGGTCCCGCTCGCCTTCCGGGGGCGGCCCCTCTCGTTCGCGCGGCCCTTCCGCAGGGTGCGGATGACGGAGGCGCTCGCCGAGGTGGCCTCCGACGAGGGGTGGGGCGTCGACGAGGCGGTCCTCTGCGATCCGGGGCGCCTCGAGGCCTGGCTGCGCTCCGCGCCGCGGCCCGCGGGGCTCGAGCCCGGGTCGCGCGAGGCCGAGGTCTTCGCGGAGGAAGCGTCGTGGGCGCGGCTGTCCGGGCTCTCCCACGGCAAGCGCGTGGCGCACCTGTTCGAGACGTTCGTCGAGCGGCGCTGGGACCCCGACCGCACGCGGCTGTGGGAGCCCACGTTCGTCGTGGACCACCCGGTCGAGGTCTCGCCGCTCGCCAAGGCCCACCCGGACCGACCGGGCGTGGCCGACCGCTTCGAGCTCTTCGCGGCGGGGATGGAGATCGCGAACGGCTTCTCGGAGCTCAACGACCCGCTCGAGCAGCGCTCGCGCTTTCTCGCCCAGCTCGCCGAGCGCGAGCGGGGCGACGTCGAGGCGCACTCGATGGACGAGGACTACGTCCGCGCGCTCGGGCACGGGCTACCCCCGACCGGGGGCTGCGGGGTCGGCATCGACCGCCTCGCGATGATCCTCACCGGCTCGCCGTCGATCCGCGACGTGATCCTCTTCCCGCACATGCGGCCCGAGGGGGGGCGCAGGCGCGAGGACGAGCCCGCGGGCTGAGGAGGCGAGGGTGCCCTGGGAGCTGCGGGTCGCGCTGCGCTACCTGACCGCCCGCCGCAAGCAGGCCTTCATCTCGCTCATCTCGGGGGTCGCGGTGCTGGGCGTCGCGGTCGGGGTGATGGCGCTCCTGGTGGCCCTGGGCCTCATGACGGGCCTGCAGTCCGAGATCCGCTCCCGCATCCTCGGGGCGATGCCCCATCTCACCGTCTTCCCGGCCGGGGGGGGCGGCCTCGAGGACGCGGCGGAGGTGGCGGCGCGGGTGCGGCGCGTCGACGGCGTGGCGGGGGCCGCCCCCGCGCTGTACGGCAAGGCGCTCCTCGGGTCGACCTCGGGGGCGGCCGTCGCCACCCTCAAGGGGATCTCGCCCGCCGACGAGCGCACGGTGACCGACGTCCTCTCCCGGGTCCGGGAGGGGGACGCCTCGGCCCTGCTGCGCCCGCCCGACGGGGGACCGGCGCCCGTGCTCCTCGGCAGCGCCCTCGCCGACGGCCTGAACGTCGGCGTCGGCGACGTGGTGACGATCACCTCGCCCCAGGGCCGGCTGTCCCCGGTCGGGCTGCTCCCCCGCGTCGCGCGGCTGCGCGTCGTCGGGACGGTGAAGACCGGGCTTTACGAGTTCGACGCCGGCTTCGGCTACCTGCCGCTCGAGTCGGCGCGGAGGCTCTTCGACGAGTCGGGACGCAGCGTGCGCGTCGAAGCGCGGCTTCACGACATGTTCGCGGTCAAGCCCGCCGCGCGCGAGGTCCTGGCCGCGCTCGGCGAGGGGTACGTCACGACCGACTGGGTGGAGATGAACCAGAACCTCTTCTCCGCCCTGTGGATCGAGAAGATGGCGATCGGCATCACGATCGGCCTCATCGTCGCCGTGGCCGCGCTCAACATCGTGGCGACCCTCGTCCTCATGGTCATGGAGAAGCACAAGGACATCGCGATCCTGGTGTCGATGGGCGCCTCGCGTTCGGCGATCCAGCGCATCTTCGTGCTGCAGGGCACCCTGATCGGCGCCGCGGGCACCGCGGTGGGGGGGCTCCTCGGGTGGGGGGCCTGCCGTCTGCTCGACCGACACCGGGTGATCCGCATCCCCGAGGACGTCTACCAGATCGCCTGGGTGCCGTTCCGCCTGCTCCCCGGCGACGCCGCGGTCGTCCTCGCGGGGGCGCTGCTCGTGTGCTTCCTCGCCACCCTCTACCCGGCGCGGGGAGCGGCCCGCCTCGATCCGGCCGAGGCCCTCCGGTACGAGTGATGGCGAAGCCCCTCCTGCGCGCCCGCTCGCTCGTCAAGAGCTACCGCACGCCGGCCGGCGAGGTCCCGGTCCTGCGCGGCGTGGACCTCGACCTGGCCGAAGGCGAGATGGTCGCGGTGGTCGGGGCTTCCGGCGTCGGCAAGTCGACGCTGCTCCACGTGCTGGGCACCCTCGACCGGCCCGACTCGGGCTCGCTCGAGGTGGCGGGGGAGGACGTGCTCGCGCTCGCCGAGCCCGCGCGCTGCGCCTTCCGCAACCGGACGCTCGGCTTCGTGTTCCAGTTCCACCACCTGCTCCCCGAGTTCACCGCCCTCGAGAACGTGGCGATGCCGCTGCTCGTGGGGCGCCGGCCGGCGCGGGAGGCGTTCGGGCGGGCCCGCGCGCTGCTCGACGAGATGGGCCTCCGGGGGCGGGCCGAGCACCGGCCGGGGGCGCTCTCCGGGGGGGAGCAGCAGCGCGTGGCGGTGGCGCGCGCCCTCGCCTCCTCCCCGCGGGCCCTCCTCGCGGACGAGCCGACGGGGGACCTCGACCGCGCGACCGGGGAGAGGCTGCACGACACGCTGCGCGCGCTCGTCGCCGCGCGCGGGCTGAGCGTGCTCGTCGTCACCCACAACGAGGCGCTCGCCCGCCGCTGCGACCGCGTCCTCGCCCTGTCCGCGGGAGGGCTGCAGCCGGCCTGAGCGGCCGGCGGCGGCGGGCTGCGGGATTGAGCTATGATTGAGCTTTGCCGGGGAGCCGTCGTCGCCCTGGCGCTTCCCGGGGTCGAGAGGGGATGTTCGAGCGCTACACGGAGAGGGCGCGGCGGGTGATCTTCTTCGCCCGCTACGAGGCCAGCCAGCTGGGCAGCGCGGCGATCGAGACCGAGCACCTGCTGCTCGGCCTCATCCGCGAGGGCAAGGGGCTCACCTCCCGTCTGTTCGCCAAGGGCCGCCTCTCGATGGAGCAGATCCGCAAGGACGTGGAGGGCCGGTCTCCCTTCCGGGAGAAGGTCTCGACGTCGCTCGAGGTCCCCCTCTCCGCCGAGTGCAAGCGGGTGCTCGCCCACGCCGCCGAGGAGGCGGAGCGGATGCTCCACAGCTACATCGGGACCGAGCACATCCTGCTCGGCCTGATGCGCGAGGAGCGCAGCGTCGCCGCCTCGATCCTCGCCGAGCGGGGGATGCGCCTCGCGGGGACCCGCGAGGACATCCTCTCCCTCCTCAACGAGAAGGCGAGCGCCGCGAAGGGGAAGGAGACCCCGCTGCTCTCCGAGTTCTCCCGGGACCTCACCGAGGCCGCGGCCAAGGGAGCCCTCGACCCCCTCGTCGGGCGCGACGACGAGCTCGAGCGCGTCGTGCAGGTCCTGTGCCGCCGCACCCGGAACAACCCCGTGCTCATCGGGGAGCCCGGGGTGGGCAAGACCGCGATCGTCGAGGGGCTCGCGAACAAGATCGTCCAGGGAGACGTTCCCGTCTACCTCGCCGAGAAGAGGGTGCTGGCCCTCGACATCTCCCTGATCGTGGCCGGCACGAAGTACCGCGGGCAGTTCGAGGAGCGCCTGAAGACGATCATGAGGGAGCTCACCGAGACGCCCAACATCGTCATCTTCATCGACGAGCTGCACACCCTCGTGGGCGCGGGGTCGGCGGAGGGCTCGCTCGACGCGGCGAACATCCTCAAGCCCGCGCTCTCCCGCGGCGAGATCCAGTGCATCGGGGCGACGACCCCCGCCGAGTACCGCAAGCACATCGAGAAGGACCGGGCCCTCGAGCGGAGGTTCCAGGCGGTCAAGGTCGCCTCCCCGAGCGAGGAGGAGACGGTCGAGATCCTCCGCGGGGTCAAGGAGCGCTACGAGAAGTTCCACAACGTCCTCTACCTCGACGACGCGATCGAGGCCGCGGTCTACCAGTCGAGCCGCTACATCCCCGATCGCTTCCTCCCGGACAAGGCGATCGACCTCATGGACGAGGCGGGAAGCCGGGTGAAGCTGCGCGAGGCGGCGGTGGCCGTGCCCCTCGCCGAGGCGACCGCGAGGGCGCGGGTCGTTCTCGATCCCGGCTCGGGGAGGAGCGGCTTCTTCCGCGACGACGAGGAGGAGCGGGGCCCCTCCCAGGTGCTCACCGAGCAGTGGACGCTCGGGGCGGAGGCGCACCAGGCGGTGACGAAGGCCGACATCGACGAGGTGGTCTCGCGCTGGACCGGGATCCCGATCACCGCGCTCAAGGAGGAGGAGTCGGAGAAGCTCCTGCGGATGGAGGAGGAGCTGCACCGGCGGATCGTCTCGCAGGAGGGCGCGATCAGCGCGGTGGCGCGGGCGATCCGGCGGACCCGGGCCGGGCTCAAGAACCCCAACCGGCCGGTCGGGTCGTTCCTCTTCCTCGGCCCCACCGGGGTGGGCAAGACGGAGGTCGCGCGCGGCCTCGCCGCCTTCCTGTTCGGCTCCGAGCGCAACCTCGTGCGCTTCGACATGTCCGAGTACATGGAGAAGCACTCGGTCAGCAAGCTGATCGGCTCGCCCCCCGGCTACGTGGGGCACGAGGAGGGCGGGCAGCTCACGGAGCGCGTGAAGCGCACCCCGTACTGCGTGGTCCTCCTCGACGAGATCGAGAAGGCGCACCCCGACACGTTCAACGTTCTCCTCCAGGTGTTCGAGGACGGCCGCCTCACCGACGGGCTCGGAAACGTCGTCGACTTCAAGAACACCCTCCTCATCATGACCTCGAACATCGGGGCCCGCTTCATCGAGAAGAAGGGCCGCATGGGGTTCGCCGCGGGCGACCCCCGCGAGGCGGAGAGGACGACGAACGAGATGGTGATGGGCGAGGTCAAGCGGACCTTCAACCCGGAGTTCCTGAACCGCCTCGACGAGATCATCGTCTTCGACGCCCTGACCGACCAGGACCTCGCGAAGATCACGAGGCTCCTCGTCGAGCAGCTCAACCGCAACCTCGAGGGGCGGGGCATCACGATCTGCTTGCGGGACGAGGCGGTCGAATGGCTGCTGGCGAAGACGCTCGCCGACCGCAGCTACGGGGCCCGCCCGCTGCGGCGGGCGATCCAGCGGCACGTGGAGGACGCGCTGTCGGAGGCGTTCATCCGCGGTCGGCTCCGCGCCGGCCAGCGGATCGAGGTGGGGGTCAAGGACGGGGGCCTGTGGTACGAGCAGGGCGAAGAGGGCGGAGCGTTGTCGTCGTGAGGGGGGCGCGGGCGGCGGTCCTGGGGGCGTGGCTCCTGTTCGCGGTTCCCGCGCCCGACGCGGAGGCGCAGGCGCCGGGGAGGGAGGGCGAGGCCGTCCCCGTCGTGGAGCGGGTGGAGATCGTCAACAACCGCTACCTCCAGCGGGAGACGCTGCTCTACTACATCTCGACGAAGCCGGGCGACCCCTTCGACGAGCGCCGCCTGCGCGAGGACTTCAGGCGCCTGTGGGACACCGGCTTCCTCGAGGACCTCCAGGTCGAGGCGGTCGAGGGCGCCCGCGGCAAGGTCGTGCGCTTCCGGGTCACCGAGCGCAAGCGCATCCAGATCGTGGACTACCGCGGGAGCAAGGAGCTCTCGACGAGCACGATCGAGGAGGCGCTCAAGAAGGCCGACGCCGAGGTCAAGATCGACACGTTCTACGACCCGGCCAAGGCCCGCAAGGTCGAGGCGATCATCCGCGAGATGCTCAACCAGAAGGGGCGCCCCTTCGCGACGGTCAAGCACGAGGCGAAGACGATCGGCGGCGCGGGACAGCAGCTGTCGTTCATCATCGAGGACGGGCCCAAGGCCAAGGTCGCCGAGATCGTCTTCGAGGGCAACGAGGTCTACTCCGACGCGACCCTGCGCGGCAAGATGAAGAAGATCAAGGAGCCCGGCTTCTTCAACCTGAGCTGGCTCGGGGGCAAGACCACCTACACCGAGGACAAGTGGCTGGGGGGGGAGGACGACCCCCGCGGCGACCGCGGCCGCATCGAGGACTTCTACCTCGACCACGGCTACGTCACGGCCCGGGTGGGACAGCCCCGCGTCACCTACACCGACAAGCCAGGCGCCTCGAAGAAGAAGCCGGTCAAGCTCGCGCGGCTCGAGATCCCGATCACCGAGGGCGAGCAGTACCGGATGGGCGAGATGAAGTTCGAGGGCCTGACCGTCCTGCGGGAGGACTTCGTCCGCGGCTTCTTCAAGATGACGCCGGGCGACGTCTACAACGACTCGAAGTTCAAGAAGGCCTACGAGAAGCTGCGCGACGTCTACGGCAGCCTCGGGTACTTCCAGTGGACGGGGAGCACGCAGAGAAAGCCCGACCCCGAGCGCAAGGTGGTCGACGTCACCGTGCGCATGGAGGAGGACAAGCAGTACTTCGTCGGCAAGATCGAGTTCACCGGGAACGACTCGACCCGGGACAAGGTCATCCGCCGCGAGATCTACATGAACGAGGGCGAGGTGTTCAACACCGAGGCCCTCAAGATGTCGATCAAGCGCGTGAACCAGCTCGGCTACTTCAAGCAGATGGAGGGCGCGCCCGACATTCGGCCGAGCGAAGGCGCGGACAACAAGGTCGACATCACGTTCAAGGTCGAGGAGCAGAACCGCAACCAGTTCACGTTCGGCGGCGGCGTGTCCGGGCTCGAGGGGACCTTCATCAACGCGAGCTTCTCGACCACGAACTTCCTCGGGGCGGGCGAGACCTTCCAGATCTACGTCCAGAGCGGCAAGCGCACGAAGAACTACTCGCTCTCGGTGAGCGAGCCGTACTTCCTCGACCGGCCGATCACGGCGGGGATCGACGTCTTCCGACGCAAGATCACCTACCCGCCCTACTACGCCAGCGTCGGCTACTCGCAGGAGAGCACGGGGACGAGCCTCGTGACCGGCTTCCTCGTCGGGAAGTGGTCCCGGGCCTTCCTCAACTACACCTACGAGGTCATCAAGATCGACGAGGTCGACGCGAGCGAGTTCGCGGACGACCCCTACTACAACCTCGGCCTCGGCGGCCTCGGGTACGGGTACGGCTTCGGCGGCTTCGACCCGACCCTCTTCGGCGACTTCGGGGAGCGCAAGGAGAGCCGCATCACCCCGAACTTCGTCTACAACACGGTCGACAACCCCTGGACGCCCCGCTCGGGCATGCGGCACACCGCGACGATGGTGTTCGCGGGCGGCCCCCTCGGCGGCACCGTGAGCTACCTCCGGCCGAACCTCGAGGCGATCGTCTACGTCCCGGTGGGGCGGAAGATGTCGCTCGGGATGCGCGCGGAGGCCGCCCTCATCCACCCCTACGGCGACACCCAGGTCCTGCCGTGGTACCAGCGCTACTTCCTCGGCGGCGAGACCCAGGTGCGGGGCTACGACATCCGCACGATCGGCCCCACGAACTCGCAGGGACGCATCCTCGGGGGGAACAAGTTCGGGCTGTTCAACGCGGAGTATTACTTCGACGTCTTCGGCCCGCTGCGCGCCCTGCTGTTCTTCGACGCCGGCCAGGCGTTCCTCGAGGGGCAGCCGATCCGCCTCGAGGACTTCCGGGTGTCGACCGGGGCCGAGCTGCGCTTCATCATGCCCGTCCTCAACGTCCCGTTCCGCCTCATCTACGCCATCAACCCGAACCGCTCGGAGCTCGAGAAGCTCTACGTGCCGTACACGACGTTCAAGTTCGCCGTCGGCACCACCTTCTAAGGAGAAGACATGAGAAAGACGTTCGCCACCGGCCTCCTCGCCGCGCTCTGCGTCCCGGGAGCGGCCCTCGCCCAGGAGGCCACCGCCCGCTCCCCCCGCGTCGCCGTGATCGACATGGCGAGGGTCTCCGCGGAGAGCCTGCTCGGCAAGGGCTACGCCGCCCAGCTCGAGAAGCTCCAGACCGACATCAACGCGGAGGCCACGAAGAAGCAGACCGAGCTCGGGAAGCTCGACGCGGCCATCAAGACGCTCCAGGAGGAGCTCGAGAAGCAGGGATCGGTGCTCAGCCAGGAGGCGCGGGACAAGAAGCAGCAGGAGATCGTGCGCAAGACCCGGGATCGCCAGGCGTTCCTCGAGGACGGCCAGGCGGAGATCAACCGCATGCGTGAGCGCGCCCAGCAGCAGGCGCAGTCGATCAACAACGAGTTCCAGCTCAAGGTCCGGCCGATCGTCGAGCAGGTGGCGAAGGAGAAGGGCTACGACCTCGTCCTCGACGCGCAGGTCGCCTACACGATCAACCGCGACTTCGACCTCACCCGCGACGTGATCGTCAAGGCGGACGAGGCGGAGAAGGCGAAGCCCGCGGCGGCGGCGCCGAAGCCGTAGGGACCGCGCCGCGCGGCGGGGCGGGACGGGGGCGCTCGGCCGCCCCCGCTCGCACCGCCCCCGCGGGCCCCTTTGCCCACGCATGAGCTCCGGCGAGATCGGCCGGCTCGTCCGCCAGATCCCCACCCAGTACCCGTTCGTCCTCGTCGACCGCATCCTCGAGCACGACCCCCGGGGACGGCTCGTGGCGGCGAAGAGCGTGACGGGGAGCGAGGACTTCTTCGCCGGGCACTTCCCGTCCCAGCCGGTCATGCCCGGCGTCCTCATCCTCGAGGCGCTCGCCCAGGCCGCGGGGATCTGGATCTTGAAGGCCGCGCGCGAGCCGCGGCGGGTCGAGATCCGGGTCGTGGGCTTCGACGACACGAAGTTCCGCCGGCCGGTCGTGCCCGGCGACCAGCTCCGCCTCGAGGTCGAGCTCGTGCACCGGCGGGGCGACCTCGTGCGCTTCCGCGGCGAGGTGAAGGTGGGCGGCTCGCGCGCGGCCGAGGCCCGGCTGCTCCTGCAGGTCGCCCAGCTCCCCGAGCCCGACGTCGACCCTCTGGCCCGCGTCGCGAAGGGCGCGGTGCTCGAGCCCGGGGTGAGGGTCGGCCCGTTCTGCCTGGTCGGCGAGGGAGTGCGCCTCGGGCGGGGCACCCGGCTCGAGTCGCACGTCGTGATCGAGGGGGACACCCGGGTCGGAGAGGGCAACCGCTTCTTCCCCTTCTGCTCCGTAGGCCTCGTGCCGCAGGACCTCAAGTACCGGGGCGAGCCCACGCGGGTGGAGATCGGCGACCGCAACGTCTTCCGGGAGGGCACGACCGTCCACCGGGGCACCGCGGGAGGCGGGGGAGTGACCCGCATCGGGTCCGACAACCTGCTCATGGCGCAGGCGCACGTGGCCCACGACTGCGCCGTGGGCAGCCACGTGATCCTCGCGAACGGCTCCGCCCTCTCCGGCCACGTGGAGGTGCAGGACCACGCGACGCTCGGCGGTTTCTCCGGCGTGCACCAGTTCTGCCGGGTGGGCGCCCACTCGTTCATGGGCGGGGCGACGATCGCCAGCCGCGACGTGGCCCCCTTCTCGCTGACCGTCGGGAACCGCGCCCACCTGTTCGGCCCCAACCTCGTGGGCCTGCGACGGCGGGGCTTTGCCCCGGAGAGGATCGACGCCTTGCGCCACGCCTTCCGCGTCCTCTCGTCGCCCGGCCTCACGCCGGCCGAGGCTGTGCGGCGGCTGGAGGCGGAGGGCCCCCTCACCGACGAGGTCCGGCAGCTCGTCGAGTTCGTGCGCTCCTCGCGTCGCGGCGTCATCCTGCAGCGGCGCGGGAGGGGGGCGAGCAGCGGGGACGGGGAGTGAGCGGGAGAGGATGAGCCCGACGCCCCTCGGCCTCATCGCCGGCAACGGCCGCTTCCCGTTCCTCGCCGCGGCGGGGGCACGGCGCGCCGGGCGGCGCGTCGTGGCCCTCGCGCTGCGCGAGGAGACCTCGCCCGAGCTCGAGCGCGAGGTCGACGAGCTCCACTGGATCGGCCTCGGCCAGCTCGGCCGGGGCATCGCGCTCCTCCAGAGGGCGGGGGCGCGCGAGGCCGTGATGGCGGGGCAGGTGAAGCACCGCCAGATCTTCTCGGGGGTCGTGCCCGACCTGAAGATGATGGGGGTGCTGGCCCGGCTCGCCTTCCAGAACACCGACAGCCTCATCGGGGGCGTCGCGGACGCGCTCGCCCGCGAGGGGATCACGCTCCTGCCCTCGACGGCGTTCCTCGAGGACCAGCTCGCCTCCGTCGGGCCGATGACGAGCCGCCGGCCCTCGCGGGACGAGCGGCGGGACGTCGAGTACGGCGAGGCGGTCGCGCGCGCGCTGGCGGGGATGGACCTCGGGCAGACCGCGGTGGTCAAGGACCGGGCAGCGGTGGCCCTCGAGGCGATGGAGGGGACGGACGAGACCATCCGGCGCGCGGGCCGCATCGCGGGGCCGGGGGCCACGGTCGTGAAGGTCTCGAAGCCCTCGCAGGACATGCGCTTCGACGTGCCGGTCGTGGGAGAGGGGACCCTCGAGGCGATGGCGGAGGCGGGGGCGCGGGCGCTCGCCGTCGACGCGGGACGCACGCTGATGATCGATCGCCCGGCGTTCCTGGCGCGGGCCGAACGGCAGGGGGTGGCAGTCCTGG
The DNA here is from genome assembly GCA_964561785.1 of uncultured Acidobacteriota bacterium. Classification (GTDB taxonomy): domain Bacteria; phylum Acidobacteriota; class Vicinamibacteria; order Fen-336; family Fen-336; genus DATBSL01. The sequence continues at coordinate 93,582 of CAZLRF010000003.1, forward strand.
GCCTCGACCCCTCCCGGGGGGAGAAGGGACGAGAGTGAGCGGGGAGCTGCGGGCGGGCGTGGTGGGGGTCGGGGCGCTCGGACGCCAGCACGCCCGCGTCTGGGCCGGGCTGCCGGGGGCGCGGCTCGTGGGCGTGGTGGACCTCGACCCGCTCCGGGCGGCGTCCGTGGCCGCCGAGCACGGCGGGCGGGCGTTCGAGGGGCTCGACGAGCTGCTCCGGGAGGTCGACGCGGTCTCGGTCGCCGTCCCGACCGTGGACCACCACCGCGTCGCCCGGCAGGCGATCGAGTCGGGGCGCGCCGTGCTTCTCGAAAAGCCCATGACCGCGACCGTCGAGGAGGCCGACGATCTCATCGCCCTCTCCGGCGGGCGGGGGGTCGCGCTCCAGGTCGGGCACATCGAGCGCTTCAACCCCGCGACGGCCGCGCTGCTCTCGGCGGGCCGGGGGGCCCGGTTCGTCGAGGTCCACCGTCTCGGCTCGTTCTCCGCGCGCTCGCTCGACGTCGACGTGGTCCTCGACCTGATGATCCACGACCTCGACATCGTCCTCGCCCTCGACGGCAGCGAGCCGGTCCAGATCGAGGCGGTCGGCGTCCCCGTCCTCACCCCGCGGGTGGACATCGCCAACGCCCGGCTGCGCTTCGCCTCGGGGCTCATCGCCAACCTCACGGCGAGCCGGGTGTCGCTCGAGAAGGTGCGCAAGTTCCGGGTCTTCGCGCCCCGCACGTACGTCTCCGCCGACTTCACCGCGCGCGAGGCCCAGGTCTTCAGGCTCGAGACCGACGAGGCGGGGCGGCCGCGGATCGCCTCGGAGCGGCGGGGGGCCCCTGATCGGGAGCCACTGCGCCTGCAGATCGAGGCCTTCGCCCGGGTCGTCCGCGAGGGCTCGACCCCGCTCGTGCCGGGGCCGGAGGGCCGCCGGGCCCTGGCCCTGGCCCACGCCGTCCTGGGCCGGATCGCCGAGGCCTGAAGGGCCGCAAAGCGCGAGCGGTCGTGGTCGCTCGCGCTCCGAAGTGCAATACCTTGTGTGGATTGCTTGATTCATTGTGCCCCGGCGTGCTAGCGTAGCTCGTTCGGGGAGAGGGACAACGCGGGGCCTAGGGTGCATCGCTTCGACCAGCGCCAGGGATTCCTGGTCTCCGCCCTCCTTCACCTGACGATCCTGATGATCCTCGTCGCCCACCCGCCGTCGCCCCGCCGGTTCGAGGAGGTCGCCCCGGAGGACCTCGAGCGCAAGGACGTGGTCTTCCTCCCGCCCGCGTCGCTGCTGCGGCAGCTGGCGCCGACGCCGGCGCCCGCGCTACCGCGACCCGCGCCGACGCCCGCGCCCCCGGCGACGCCGCGACCCCAGGGGAAGGATCGGATCAGCGTCGGCCCGCCTTCGGACGTCCGCGCCAAGGGTCCCATGATCCTGCGGCGGGAGGACGATCTCACCCAGGTCCCGAAGGGGGATCGGATGGCCCCGGCCGCCCCCGCCCCGCCGGCCCCGACCTCCACCCCTCCCCCGCGAACGGCCGAGAGGGCGAGCGGCTCGCCGGAGGTCCCCGGCCGCGAGGGGCTTCGCCTGCCCCCCGGGATCTTCGGGCCGCCGGCGCCGCGCGGGGACGAGGGGCGTCGCGCGGTGCCCGGCGGGTTGGGCCCGTCGATCGCGGGAGCGGTGGACGGCGTGACGCGTCGCTACGAGCAGGGAAGCCGCCAGGGGCTGCCGACCGGGACGGGGCAGAACCTCGGGGGGCTCTACTTCGACCCGCAGGGGGCCGACTTCACCCTCTGGATCAACCACTTCAAGAACGAGGTGTACCGGAACTGGATCGTGCCGCAGGCCGCCCTGTTCGGCTTCAGGGGGCACGTCGACTTCGAGTTCACCGTCGAGAGGAACGGATCGATGTCGGCGCTGCGGTTGCTGAAGACGTCGGGCACCGCATCGCTCGACCGGGCGGCGCAGAACGCCCTGTCGAGCAGCCGCTTGCTGCCGTTGCCCGACGACTACGGCCCGCCGCGCGTGACGATGCAGGTCGTCTTCTACTACAACGAGGCGCCGCAGGGCTCTTGACCCGAAAGCGCGTCGTGACAGGTCCTGGCGTCGCCTGGGCGGCGGCGCTCGTCGGCGCGTGGCTCGCCGCCGCCGCCTGCCGCACCCTGCAGGCGGGGGCGGCGGCGGCCGAGGCCGTCGAGCGCGCCGTGAGCGACCCGCTCGCGGGCGTCGACGCGCCGCGCGTGCGGGTCGGGGTCCTGGTGGGGGCCGAAGGTGCGGCCGCCTGCGCCCGCTCGGGCGTGGCCGTCCACGGCCGCCTGCCCGGAGAGACCGCCACGGTGCTCCGGCACCTGGCGACGGCGACCTTCGTCCCCGCGGGCGGCTCGGAACGGCTGCGGCTCCAGGAGACGGGCGAGGAGCTCCTGCTGGCGACGGTCGTTCCTGCGGCGGCGGGCGAGCCGCTGCGGCTGGGCGACCTGGAGTACCGGGGCGTGCTCGAAGCGCGTCCGGCGCCCGCGGGGACCCTCACCGTGGTGAACGTCGTGAACCTCGAGGACTACCTGCGCGGCGTGGTGGCGAACGAGCTGTCGCCGGACGCGTTCCCGCACATCGAGGCGCTGCGGGCGCAGGCGGTCGCCGCCCGGTCCTGGGTCCTCGCGCACCTCGGCCAGTACGCCTCGAAGGGCTACGACGTCTGCGCGACGCCGGCCTGCCAGGTCTACCGCGGGACCTCCTCGGAGCATCCGCTCACGGACCGTGCGGTGGCGGAGACGCGGCAGGTGGTCGCCACGTGGAGGGGACGGCCGATCAACGCGTACTACACGTCGACCTGCGGGGGCCATACCGAGGACGGGGCGGCGATCTTCGAGGACCGCGCACCGTACCTGCGGGGGGTCGCGTGTCCGGTCGAGACGCATCCCGGGGAGGAAGCGGAGCGCGCGGGGAAGGACCGCTGGGAGGTGCGCCTCACGCCGGCCCAGGTGGCGAAGGCGGTGAGCCGCTACGGTGCCGTCGGCGAGGTCAGGGACATCGTCCCCACGCGTCTGGGGGTGTCGGGGCGCGTCGTGGAGCTCCAGGTCGTGGGCTCGGAGCAGAGCCTCGACCTGCGCGGGCTGCGGGTGCGCTGGGGCCTCGGCCTGCGCGAGAGCCTCTTCGAGCTGAGCCGCGAGACCGGGCCCGGGGGTGAGGTCCTGCGCTTCGTGATCCACGGCCGCGGCTGGGGCCACGGCGTGGGGCTGTGCCAGGTCGGTGCGTTCGGGATGGCCCGCTCGGGCGCGAGCTACGAGAGCATCCTCCGGCACTACTACACGGGCATCCGCCTCGATCGTCTTTGACACCCGGGCGGCCGACCCCTAGAATCACCCGCGCCCCGGCCGTCGCCATGACCAGCCCCCCCGCGAAGCGCCTCGAACCGTTCACCGTTCCGGGTGGGCTGCGGGGCAGCCTCGAGCGGCTCGCCCTCCCGGAGCTGCTGCGCGAGCTGCAGGCGGCCTCGGCCACCGGGATCCTCTCCCTGACCTCCGGCGGCGCGCGCAAGGCGCTCTACCTGCGGAGCGGACGCGTCGTCTTCGCCACGAGCAACCTCCCGAGCGACCGGCTCGGCGAGGTGCTCCTGCGCGAGGGCAAGATCACCCCGGACGAGAACGAGGCCTCCGTCCGCGCGCTCGCCCTCGGCCGGCGCCAGGGCCGCGTGCTCGTCGAGTCGGGGGCGCTGTCGCCCGACGAGCTGTGGTGGGCGGTCCAGACGCAGGTGAAGGAGATCGTCTTCAGCGTGTTCCAGTGGGACGAGGGGCAGTTCCACTTCGAGGAGTCCGTGCTCCCCGCGCGGGAGAAGATCACCGTCGACCTCGACGTGGCCGCCCTCGTCCTCGAGGGGATCCGCCGAATGGAGCCCGCGGGCGCGGTCCGCGGGCGGCTCGCCGACCCCTACCTCGTCCTCGAGCGCGCCGCCGAGCCGCCGCCGAAGCTCCTGCACCCGTGGGAGGAGCACGTGCTGTCGCTCGTGGACGGGGAGCGCAGCGTGCTCGAGATCGGCCACGAGAGCGACGCGGGGGAGGGCCAGACGCAGAAGGCCCTCTGCGCCTTCCTCGCCACCGGGATCGTCCGTGTCCGCGGCCGCAAGGTGCGCGCCCTCGACCAGGACTTCGTGCCGGAGGACTCCGCCCTCGCCGTCCTCGACTCCTTCAACCGCATGTACCGCCATGTCCTCGCGTACATGGTGAGGGAGGTCGGCCCGATCGCGGAGAACGTCCTCGCCAAGTACCTCAAGGGCGTGCGCGACGCCCGCCCGGAGGTCCTCGGAGGGGTCACCCTGCGCAAAGACGGGTCGCTGGAGGAGGCCGCGGTCGAGCGCAACCTCGCCCGGATCGGCGAGGAGCGCCGGCGAGGCGCTCTCGTCGACGCGCTCAACGAGCTGCTCTACGCGGAGCTCCTCGCGGTCAAGCGGACGCTCGGCGCCGACCACGAGAGCGCGATCGTCCGCGAGCTGCGCCCACCCCGGTGAGCGGGCCCACGCGGGCGCAGGTCCGGGGGGCCGTCCTGCTCCTCGGCGCGGTCCTGCTCCTCCTCCTGTGGCGCCTTTGGCCCCTCCTCTAGTCGCCGTCGTCGGCCCCACCGCCTCCGGCAAGAGCGCGCTGGGCCTGCGCCTCGCCCTCGAACGAGGAGGCGAGATCGTCTCCTGCGACTCCCTGCAGGTGTACCGCGGCCTCGACGTCGGCAGCGCCAAGGCCACCCCGGCCGAGCGCGCCCTCGTCCCTCACCACCTCCTCGACGTCGCCTCTCCCGGGGAGGTCTTCTCCGCCGCCGACTACGCCCGGCTCGCCCGGGCCGCGGTGCGCGACGCGAGCGGTCGGGGCCGGCTACCCCTCGTGGTGGGGGGCACGGGACTCTACCTGCGCGCGCTGCTCGAGGGCCTGTTCGAGGGCCCCCCCCGCGACGGCGCGCTGCGCGCGCGGCTCGAGCGGCTGGCGGAGCGGTTCGGTGACGCGCGGCTTCACCGTCTGCTCGCCCGGGTGGACCCGGCCGCGGCCGCCCGCATCGCCCCCCGCGACCGGGTGAGGGTGGTGAGAGCGCTCGAGGTCTACCGGGCGACCGGGCGGCCGATCTCGGCGCAACGCGACGAGGGGCGGGAGCCCCTGCGGGGCTTCCGCGTTCTCGTGGTGGGTCTCGACCCCGGGCGGGACGCCCTGCGCGCCGCGATCGAGGAGAGGACGGCCCGCATGATCCGCTCCGGTCTCCTCGACGAGGTGCGGGGGTTGCTCGCACGCGGCGTGCCGGCCGGCGCGCGGCCCCTGCAGGCCATCGGCTACCGCCAGGCCCTCGCCGTGCTGCGGGGCGAGATGAGCCTCGCCGAGGCGGAGGCCTCGATCACGACGGACACGGTGCGCTTCGCCAAGCGCCAGAGGACCTGGTTCCGGCACCAGGCCCGGGTGAGGTGGTGCCGCGACGCCGAGGAGGCCCGAGCGGTCGTCCTGTCGTGGCTCGACGCGCCGCCGGACGAGGGGGGCGTCGTAACTCCTTGACCTGCCGGGCAAAACCGGTAGAATTTGAAAGTTTGCGGTCGACCCCGATGCTCCTGATCGACATTCCGCGGGTTCCCCCGGAGGGGCTCTCCCTGGACGAGGCTCTCGTCCCGGAGGCCGTTCACCTGGAGGGGGACCCGGATCTCGCGCTGCGCCCCGGCGGCCGGCTGCGCTGCCACGTGGAGATCGTGGACGGGACGACCGTGCACGTCCGCGGCCGGCTGGAGGCGGGGATCGAGGTCGATTGCTCGCGCTGCCTCGAGCGTTACCCGGTCGCGGTCGCGCAGGAGCTGGACCTGTTCTCGCTGCCGCGGCCGGCCGAGGAGCCGGATGCGGGGGAGGAAGGCGTCGAGCTCTCGGACCGGGACGTGGTGGTCTGCTACCACGCGGGAGACGCGCTCGACCTCGGGGAGCTCGTGCGCGAGCAGATCGTCCTCGCCGTCCCGATGAAGCCGCTGTGCCGCGAGGACTGCCGGGGGCTCTGCCCTCGCTGCGGGAGAAACCGCAACCTCGGCCCGTGCGGCTGCCCCCCCGACGAGGAGCCGGGCGACCCCCGCCTCGAGCCCCTCCGCAAGCTGTTCGACAAGAACCGTCAGTAGGAGCGCCCGATGCCCAATCCCAAGCGCCGTCACTCGAAGGCCCGCCGCGACCGCCGCCGGGCCCACGACCACCTCCAGAGCCCGGGCCTCAGCGTCTGCCCGAACTGCCACGAGCCCAAGATGCCCCACCGGGTCTGCCCCCGCTGCGGCCACTACAAGGGCAAGGCGGTGGCCGGGGGCGAGGAGGCCTAGCGGTGCGGCCCCGAGTGGCCGTGGACGCCCTGGGGGGCGACCACGGCCCTTCGGTGGTGGTCGAGGGCGCGGTGCTCGCCGCACGCGAGCTCGGGATCGGCGTGTGCCTCGCCGGCCCCGAGGCCCGTCTGCGCGCCGAGCTGTCGCGCCTCGGCGCCGCCTCCTCGGTCGAGGTCGTGGACGCGCCGGAGGAGGTCGGCATGGCCGAGAAGGTCAGCCTCTCCACGCTCAAGAAGCGCTCCTCGATCCAGGTCGCGCTCGAGAGGCTGCGCCAGGGGAGGGCCGACGCCTTCTTCTCGGCCGGCAACACCGCCGCCTGCTGGACGATCGCGAAGCTCGTGCTCGGCACCCTCGAGGAGGTGGACCGCCCGGCCCTGGCCGCGGTGGTCCCGAACCGCTCGGGGCGCACGGTCCTGCTCGACGTCGGGGCGAACGCGCAGTGCAAGGCCCGCCACCTGGAGGAGTTCGCGATCATGGGCAGCGCCTACGCGCAGGGCGTCCTGCACGTCGAGAGCCCCCGGGTGGGCCTGGTGAGCGTGGGCGAGGAGGAGACGAAGGGCAGCGAGCTCGTGCGCGAGGTCCACGAGGTCCTCAAGGGCTCGAGTCTCAACTTCGTGGGCAACGTCGAGGGGCACGACCTCTTCAGCGGCCGCGTGGACGTCGCGGTGACGGACGGCTTCACCGGGAACGTGGTCCTCAAGGCGTCCGAGACCCTGGCCGAGCTCGTGATCGATCTCATCCGCGACGAGGTGGGCCGGGACCTGCGGGCCCGCGCGGGCGCAGCCCTGCTGAAGCCGGCGTTCCGGGCCGCCCGAAGGCGGAGCGACCCGGCCGAGGTCGGGGGGGCGCCCCTGCTCGGGCTGCGCGGCTGCTGCGTCATCGGCCACGGCAAGTCGCGTCCCCGCGCGATCATGCACGGCATCCGGAGCGCCGCCGAGTTCCACTCGAGCGGCGTCAACGCGGCGATCGAGGGCCAGCTGCGCGCCCTGGGCTCGCGCAAGGAGGCCGCGAGCGCATGAGCCTCGCGTACGTGTTCCCCGGCCAGGGGTCGCAGGCGGTCGGCATGGGCCGGGAGCTCGCCCTGGCCTTCCCCGAGAGCCGGTCGGTCTTCGAGGAGGCGGACGCGGCCCTCGGCTTCGCTCTCTCCCGGCTGTGCTTCGAGGGGCCGGAGGCGGAGCTGGCGCTGACCGCGAACACCCAGCCCGCGATCCTCGCCGCCTCGATCGCCGCCCTGCGCGCGCTCCTCGCGCGCGGCGCCCCCGCCCCGCGCTTCGTCGCCGGCCACAGCCTCGGCGAGTACTCGGCGCTCGTCGCCGCCTCGGCCCTGCCGCTCGCGGACGCCCTGCGCACGGTGCGCCGTCGCGGGGAGCTCATGCAGGAGGCGGTGCCGGTGGGGACGGGCGCGATGGCGGCGATCCTGGGCCTCGACCTCGCCGCGGTCGAGGCGGCGTGCCGCGAGGCGGCGGGGGACGAGGTCGTCTCGCCGGCCAACGTGAACTCGCCCGGGCAGGTCGTGATCGCCGGCCACGCGGCGGCCGTGGAGCGGGCCTGCGCGCGGTGCAAGGCGGCGGGGGCGAAGCGCGCCGTGCCCCTGCCCGTCTCCGCCCCCTTCCACTGCGCGCTCATGAAGCCGGCGCAGGACCGCCTCGAGCCGGTGCTTCGGGCCCTCTCCTTCGCCGACCCCGCCGTGCCGCTCGTGAGCAACGTGGACGCGCGGGTCGTGACGGCGGCGGAGGAGTGCCGTGAGGGACTGGTGCGCCAGGTCTCGGGCGCGGTGCGCTGGCAGGAGTCGGTCGAGCTCCTCGTGCGGGAGGGGGTCACCACGTTCGTCGAGGTGGGGCCGGGCAGCGTGCTGGGCGGCCTCGTGAGGAAGATCGCGAAGGGGACGCGCGTCCTGAGCGTGGAGTCGCCCGCCTCGCTCGAGGCGACGCTCGCCGCGCTGGGCACGGAGGCCTGATGGGGCTGCTGGAGGGACGGGTGTCGCTGGTCACGGGGGCCTCACGGGGGATCGGGCGTGCGATCGCCGCCGCCCTCGCCGCCGAGGGCGCCCACGTGGTCCTGGGCGGGCGCGACGCGGCGAGGCTCGCCGAGGCGACGGAGGCGATCCGCGCGGCGGGGGGCAGCGCCGAGCCGCTCGCCCTCGACGTCGCCGACCGCGCCTCGGTCGAGGGGGCGGTCTCGTCGGTCCTCGCCTCCCGCGGCCGGCTCGACCACCTGGTGAACAACGCCGGCATCACGCGCGACAACCTGCTGCTGCGCATGAAGGACGAGGAGTGGCAGCAGGTCCTGGCCACGAACCTCACCGGCGTCTTCCTCTGCACCCAGGCCGCGCTCAAGCCCATGCTGAAGCAGAGGAGCGGTCGTATCGTGAGCATCTCGTCGGTGGTGGGGCTCGCCGGCAACTCGGGCCAGGCCAACTACGCGGCGAGCAAGGCGGGGATCGTCGGGTTCACCAGGTCGGTCGCGCGGGAGGTCGCCTCGCGGGGCATCACCGCGAACGCGGTCGCTCCCGGCTTCGTCGAGACGGACATGACCGCCGCCATGACCGACAGGGCCCGCGAGGCGGTCCTCGGCGCGATCCCGATGGGCCGCGTGGGCCGGGCCGAGGACGTGGCCGCCGCCGTCGTCTTCCTCGTCTCCGACGCCGCCGCCTACGTCACCGGCCAGGTCCTGGCCGTGGACGGCGGCTTCCACATGTAGAATAGCCGGGCCCCGCCGCCCGAGCGGCGGGGGGAACTTTCCCTGAGGAGCCTGCGAATGGAGCCTGTTGCCGATCGCGTGAAGAAGATCATCGTGGACCAGCTGGGCGTCGAGGAGGAGACCGTGACCCCGGAGGCGTCGTTCGTGGACGACCTCGGCGCGGACAGCCTCGACACCGTCGAGCTGGTGATGGCCCTCGAGGAGGAGTTCGGGATCGAGATCCCCGACGAGGACGCCGAGAAGATCACGCGCGTCAAGGAAGCCGTCGAGTACATCGAGAAGCACTCGGGCAAGAAGTAGGGCGGCCCGGGCCACGTGACCGCGAACCGCAGGGTCGTCGTCACGGGGGTCGGGCTCGTGTCCCCCCTGGGCATCGGCACCGAGGAGACCTGGAAGGCGCTCCTCGCCGGCCGCTCCGGGGCGGGCCCGATCACCCAGTTCGACGCGTCGCACCACAGCACCCGCTTCGCCTGCGAGGTGAAGGGGTTCGACCCGCTCCGCTTCTTCGAGAAGAAGGAGGTCAAGAAGGTCGACCGCTTCATCCAGTTCGCGATCGCGGCCGCCGAGTTCGCGCTCGCGGACGCGTCGTTCGAGGTCGAGGGGAAGGACGCGACGCGGGTGGGCGTCTTCGTGGGCAGCGGGATCGGGGGCTTCGCCACGATCGAGCGCGAGCACGCCGCGCTGCTCGAGGGCGGCCCCCGCAGGATCAGCCCGTTCTTCATCCCCGCCGCGATCATCAACCTCGCCGCGGGCTGGGTCTCGATCCGCACCGGGGCCAAGGGCCCGAACTCGGCCACCGCCACCGCGTGCACGAGCGGGGCGCACGCGGTGGGCGAGTCGTACCGGCTCATCCAGCACGGCGACACCGACGCCATGATCTGCGGCGGCTCGGAGGCCGCGATCACGCCCCTCGGCGTCGGCGGCTTCTGCGCGATGCGGGCCCTCAGCACCCGCAACGACGCTCCGGAGAAGGCCTCCCGGCCGTTCGACCGCGACCGCGACGGCTTCGTGATCGGCGAGGGCGCGGGCATCCTGCTCCTCGAGGAGCTCGAGCACGCGCGCCGGCGGGGGGCCCGCATCTACTGCGAGCTCGTCGGCTACGGGATGTCCGCCGACGCCTACCACATCTCGGCCCCGTCCGAGGACGGAGACGGCGCGATCCGGGTGATGCGGGCGACCTTAGAAGACGCGGGCGTCGCCCCCGACGTGGTCGACTACGTGAACGTCCACGGGACGTCGACGCCCCGCGGGGACGCGGTGGAGACGCTCGCCACCAAGGCCGTCTTCGGCGAGCACGCGCGCCGCCTCGCCCTGTCCTCGACCAAGTCGATGACCGGGCACCTGCTCGGCGCGGCGGGCGGCCTCGAGGCCGGCATCACCGCTCTCGCCATCCGCGACCAGGTGCTCCCGCCGACCATCAACCACGACAACCCCGACCCCGAGTGCGACCTCGACTGCGTGCCGAACGCGGCCCGCAAGGCCGACGTGCGCTACGCGATCAGCAACTCGTTCGGGTTCGGCGGCACGAACGCAGCGCTCCTCTTCAAGCGCTACGAGGCCGGGAAGGAAACGCCATGAAGATCGTCGTCTGCGTCAAGCAGGTGCCGGACACCGAGACGCGGGTCAGGATCGCCGCGTCCGGCAACGCCGTCTCCGAGGCCGACGTCTCGAGCTGGGTCGTGTCGCCGTACGACGAGTTCGCGACCGAGGAGGCGCTGCGGATCAAGGAGGCGAAGGGGGGCGAGGTGGTGGCGGTGACGGCCGGCCCCGAGCGGGCGCAGGCCGCTCTGCGCACCGCCCTCGCCATGGGCGCCGACCGCGCGGTCCACATCGAGGACGCGGCCCTCGACGGGACGGACGCCCTCGGCACCGCCCGCGCCCTGGCCGCCGCCATCCGCACCCTCGCCCCGTTCGACCTCGTGCTCTGTGGCCAGCAGGGCGTGGGCGGCGACAACAGCCAGGTGCCGGGCATGCTCGCGGAGCTGCTCGACCTGCCGCAGGTCACGGTGGCGGTGAAGGTCGCGGTCGGGGACGGCGAGGCGACCGTCGAGCGCGAGATCGAGGGCGGGCGCGAGACCTGGCAGACGTCCCTGCCCGCGGTGGTCTCGGCCCAGAAGGGCCTCAACGAGCCGCGCTACGCGAGCCTCAAGGGCATCATGGCCGCCAAGAAGAAGCCGATCCAGACGCTCGACCTCGCTGCCCTCGGCCTCGACGCCGCGTCCGTCGTCCCGAAGGTCACGGTCTCGTCGATGGAGCTGCCGCCGGCGCGGCCGGCGGTGCGCATGATCGAAGGCGACGCCGGGACGCAGGCGAAGGAGCTCATCCGCCTCCTCCACGAGGAAGCGAAGGTCATCTAGGGAGGCCCGCGACCATGCCCGTCATCCTCACGTTCGCCGAAGCCCTGGACGGAAAGCTGCGGCGCGCCTCGCTCGAGACGCTCTCCGAGGCACGGCGCCTCGCCGGGGCCCTCGGCGCCACCGTGTCCGCGGTCGTGATCGGCCCCGGCACCGAGGCCCTCGCGGGCGAGCTCGCCTCCTACGGCGCCGACGAGGTGCGCGTCTTCGACGACGCGGCCTACGGCAGCTACGCCACCGAGCCCTTCGCCCGCGCTCTCGCCCAGGCCGTCGCCGACACGAGGGCCGCGGCCGTCCTCGTGCCCTTCACCGCCATGGGCAAGGACCTCGCCCCGCGCGTCGCCGCCCGCTGCGACGCGGGCCTCGCCTCCGACTGCGTCGCCCTCGAGGCGAAGGGCGGCCGGCTGGCCGCCCGCCGGCCGATGTACTCCGGAAAAGCCTACGCCACCGTCGAGTGGGCGGGAGAGCCCCAGATGGCGACGCTGCGACCCAACGTCTTCCCGCTGGGAACGCCCGATCCCTCGCGCCGGGCCGCCGTCGTGAGGTCGGCCGCCGACACGGCGTCCCGCGCCCGGGTGAGCGCGGTCGCGGCCACCGCCCGGGGCAAGGTCCAGCTGACCGAGGCCCGGGTGATCGTCTCCGGCGGTCGCGGCCTCAAGGGGCCGGAGAACTTCCACCTCGTGGAGAGCCTGGCCGACGCGATGCAGGCCGCGGTCGGCGCCTCCCGAGCGGTGGTCGACGCGGGCTGGGTCGAACACCAGATGCAGGTGGGCCAGACCGGCAAGACGGTCTCCCCGACGCTCTACGTGGCGTGCGGGATCAGCGGGGCGATCCAGCACCTCGCCGGCATGTCGTCCTCGAAGTGCATCGTGGCCATCAACAAGGACCCCGACGCGCCGATCTTCAAGGTCGCCGACTACGGGATCCTGGGCGACGTGTTCGAGGTGCTCCCGAAGCTGACCGAGGCCGCGAAGGAGCACTTCGCCTCGCGGGGCTGAGCTCCGGGCGGTCCCCGGCGCCCTGATACACTGGGCTGCGCCGGAGGTGGCGTCCCGATGATCCTGCCCGTCCTGCAATCCCTCCTCACCCTCGCCCTCCTCCTCGCCGCGTTCGGCTTCATGGCGGCTCGCCTGTGGCGCATCGGCGTCCTCGTCAACACCGGCACGCGCGGGGACGAGGACCTCGCCGAGCGGCCGATGGAGAGGGCCCGGACGATGCTGGCCTACACGCTCGGCCAGAAGAAGCTCAAGGAGGACGCGGCGGCGGGGCTAATCCACGGGGTCTTCCTCTACGGGTTCCTCGTCCTCGGGCTCGGCCACCTCGAGGTGGTCCTGGAGGGGCTCACGTCGTTCCTCCGGGCCTTCGGGGGCCGGGCCTTCCTCTACGAGCAGGTGCTGCCGTCCGGGCTCGACGCCGCCTACCACCTCAGCCAGGACGTGCTGGCGGCCGCCGTGCTCGCGGCCGGCCTGATCGCGCTCGTGCGCCGGTGGACCGGCCGCCCGGCCCGGCTTCTCCCGCGGTCGAAGGACGGCGAGCGGATCCTGTGGTTCATCGTCGCCCTCTACTCGACCTTCTTCGTCCTCGGGGGAGCCACCGTCCTCCTGAAGCTGCGCGCGGCGGGCGATCCCGGGCCCCTCCCGTACCAGCCGATGAGCTCACTCCTCGCCCGCGCCCTGGCGCCCCTCTCGGACTCGGGCGCCGAGGCGGCGCGCTCGTTCGGGTGGTGGTCGCACCTGCTCGTCTTCCTCGGCTTCGCCGCCTACCTGCCCACGACGAAGCACATGCACCTGGTGTTCGCGTGGCCGAACGTCTACTTCTTCCGCCGGGAGCGCTACGGGCTCCCGCCGCGGATCGACTTCGAGGCGACCGAGAAGTTCGGGATCGAAAGGGTGCAGGAGCTGCCCTGGAAGAGCCTCCTCGACGCGTACGCCTGCACCGAGTGCGGGCGGTGCAACGCCGTCTGCCCGGCCCACGCCACCGGCAAGCCGCTCCAGCCGATGAAGGTGCTCCACGACCTGAAGGTCAACCTCCGGGATCGCAACGGCGCCGACATCCTGCGCTTCCGCGATCCCCGGGGCCGGCCGCGGCCGGAGAAGGCCGAGGAGGAGGCCGCCTTCGAGCCCCGGACCCCTCTCGTGTCGAAGGCCGCGATCGACCGCCGGGAGCCGGGCGCCGTGCGCGCCGACGGCGCGTACCTGCAGGTGGACGGCCAGGTCCACGTCGACGAGCTGTGGGCCTGCACGACGTGCGCGGCCTGCGTCGAGGCGTGCCCGGTGCTCATCGACTCGGTGCCGGGGACCCTGATCGGGCTGCGCCAGGGCCTCGTGATGATGGAGTCCGACTTTCCGCAGGAGGCGACGGCGGCCTTCAAGGGGATGGAGGTGCAGGGAAACCCCTGGGGCGTCGGCCAGGACCGCCGGATGGAGTGGGCGGAGGGGCTCGACGTGCCGGTGATGGCGGGCCTCGGTGACCGCGAGGTGGAGTACCTGCTGTGGGTGGGCTGCGCGGGCTCGACCGATCCCCGGGCCCGAAAGACCAACCGGGCGCTCGTGCGGGTCCTGAAGGCCGCGGGGGTCGACTTCGCGACGCTGGGCCCCGAGGAGAAGTGCACGGGCGACCCCGCCCGGCGGATGGGCAACGAGTACCTCTTCGCCCAGCTCGCCCAGGAGAACATCGAGACGTTCGCGAAGTACCGCTTCCGGAAGATCCTCGTCACCTGCCCCCACTGCCTCAACAGCCTGGGCCGGGACTACCGCGAGCTCGGGACGAGCTACACCGTCGTCCACCACTCGCAGCTCCTCGCCGAGCTGATGGAGGCGGGGAAGGTGCCCCTCGACGCGGCGAAGGGCCTCGAGGGAGCCGTGACCTTCCACGACCCCTGCTACCTCGGCCGCTACGGCCGCACGGTCGAGCCGCCCCGCGAGGTCCTGCGGCGGCTCGGGGCGACGACGGTCGAGATGGAGAGAAGCGGCGCGAAGGGCTTCTGCTGCGGCGCGGGGGGCGGCCGCATCTTCCTGGAGGAGACGATCGGCACGCGCGTGAACGTCGCGCGTACGGAGCAGGCCCTCGCCACCGGGGCGAAGACCGTGGCCGTCGGGTGCCCGTTCTGCATGACCATGATCACGGACGGCACCAAGGCGAAGAACGTCGAGGGCACGGTCGCGGTCAAGGACCTCGCGGAGCTGGTGGCCGAGCGGCTGCACGGCTGAGGGCCCACGGACCATGACTCGAGTCGGCGTGTGCCTCGAGGCGGTGTTCGCGGAGCACGATCCCGGGGCGGGTCACCCCGAGCGGCCCGAGCGGCTCGAGGCCGTGCGGCACGGCCTGCGGGAGGCGGGCCTCGCGGACGCGCTCGTCCCGCTCGACGCTCGCCCGGCGTCACGCGAGGAGCTCCTCCGGGTCCACGACGCCTCGCACCTCGACCGCCTGGCCGCGGCCGCCGGCCGGCATCTGCGCCTCGACCCCGACACCGCGGCGGGCCCGCGCTCGTACGCGGTGGCCCTCGCCGCCGCGGGGGCGGTCGTAGACGCGGTCGAGCGGGTTCTCGACGGCTCGCTCGACCGCGCGTTCTGCGCCGTGCGCCCCCCCGGACACCACGCCACCCGCGATCGCGCCATGGGGTTCTGTCTGCTCAACAACGTGGCGGTGGGGGCGGCGGCGGCGCTGGCCCGGGGCCTCGACCGCGTGGCGATCGTCGACATCGACGTCCACCACGGCAACGGGACCCAGGGCGCCTTCTGGACCGACCCCCGGGTCCTGTTCGTCTCGTCCCACCAGTTCCCCTACTACCCGGGAACCGGCGCCCTCGACGAGGTGGGGGAGGGGGCCGGGCGGGGCTTCACGGTCAACCTGCCGATGCCGGCGGGTTTCGGGGACGCCGAGTACGCCCGGTCCTACCGCGAGATCGTGGAGCCGATCGGCCGGGCGTTCGACCCGCAGCTCGTCCTCGTGTCCGCCGGGTTCGACGCGCACCGGGACGACCCGCTCGGCGGGATGCGGCTCACCGCGGCCGGGTTCGGGGCCTTGATGGACGCCTGCCTCGCGATCGCGTCGGGAGCGGCCCGGGGCCGGCTGGTGGCCGTCCTCGAAGGGGGCTACCACCCGGAGGGGATCGCCGAGGCGACGGCGGCGGTGGTGGGCCGGATGCTCGATCGGCCCGCGGCTGCGGTCGAGGCAGAGGCCGGTCCCGCCTTCGAGAGGACGCTCGACGCCTACCGCCGGCAGCACCGCCCGCGCTGGAAGGCGCTGGCCTGAGCGCACGCGCCCCGTGGCCGGGCCGGGGTGGTAAACTACGCTGCTTTCACGCTTTCCCGCGCCAACGACCTCATGAGCGACTACGACTTCCACGACATCGAGACGCGCTGGCAGAAGAGGTGGGCGGACGAGGGGGCCTTCGAGGTCACGGAGGACCCGAAGCGTCCCAAGTTCTACTGCCTCGAGATGCTGCCGTACCCCTCGGGCGACATCCACGTCGGCCACGTCCGCAACTACTGCATCACCGACGTGATCTCGCGCTGCAAGACGATGCGGGGCTTCAACGTCATGCACCCGATCGGCTGGGACGCGCTGGGCCTGCCCGCCGAGAACGCGGCGATCAAGCGGGGGATCCACCCCGAGAAGTGGACCCGCGAGAACATCGCGGGGATGAAGCGCCAGCTCCAGCGGCTCGGCTTCAGCTACCCCTGGAGCCGGGAAATCGCGACCTGCGACCCCGAGTACTACCGCTGGAACCAGTGGTTCTTCCTGCGGATGCTCGAGCGGGGGATCGCCTACCGCCAGAAGGCCCCGGTCAACTGGTGTCCCTCCTGCCGCACCGTGCTCGCCAACGAGCAGGCCGAGGGCGGGATCTGCTGGCGCTGCAAGAGCCAGGTCGAGCCGCGGGACATGGAGCAGTGGTTCCTCAGGATCACCGCCTACCAGGACGAGCTGCTCGACGACATGGACCAGCTGCCGGCGTGGCCGGAGCGGGTGCTCGTCCAGCAGAGGAACTGGGTCGGGAAGTCCCCGGGCGCCGAGATCGACTTCCCGGTCGAGGGCTTCGCCCCCATCCGGGTGTTCACCACCCGGGTCGACACGATCTGCGGCGCGACGTTCATGGTCCTCGCCCCCGAGCACCCGATGATCGACTCCCTGCTCGAGGGCCTCCCCGACGCGGCCGAGAAGAAGGCGGCGATCGCACGGTTGCGGGCCCAGGACCGCCGGGCCCGCCTCGAGGGCCGGGTGGAGAAGGAGGGCGTCTTCACCGGCCGCTGGGCCACGAACCCCTTCACCGACGAGAGGATCCCGATCTGGGCGGGGAACTTCGTCCTGATGGGCTACGGCACCGGCGCCATCATGTCGGTGCCCGCCCACGACGAGCGCGACTTCGAGTTCGCCCGCAAGTACGGGATCGAGGTGCGCCCGGTCATCCAGCCCGAGGGCGAGCGGCTCGACGGGGCGACGATGCCCGCGGCGTACGCCGGCCCCGGCCGCGTCGTGAACTCCGGCCGCTTCGACGGCTTCCCTGCGGAGGAGGCGATCGCGAAGATGGCCGCGTGGGCCGAGGAGAAGGGCATCGGCAAGGCCACGATCACGTACCGCCTCAAGGACTGGCTCATCAGCCGCCAGCGCTACTGGGGCACGCCGATCCCCGTCGTGTACTGCGAGCGGGACGGCGTCCAGCCGGTGCCGGACGAGCAGCTGCCGGTCGTCCTCCCCCCCGACGCCCCGTTCACCGGAGAGGGGGGCAACCCGCTCGAGAAGGTGGCGCCGTTCGTGGCCGCCACCTGCCCGAGGTGCGGCGGGAAGGCCCGGCGCGAGACGGACACGATGGACACGTTCGTCGACTCGTCCTGGTACTTCTACCGGTACATCTCCCCGCGCAAGGCGGACGGGCCGTTCGACCCCGCCGCGGTCCGGTACTGGTTCCCGATCGACCTCTACGTGGGCGGGATCGAGCACGCCATTCTCCACCTCGTCTACGCCCGCTTCTGGACGAAGGTCATGCGCGACCTCGGCCTCGTCGCGCTCGACGAGCCGGTCACGCGCCTGTTCCCGCAGGGGATGGTCCACCGGGACGGCGAGGTGATGTCGAAGTCGAAGGGCAACACGATCGCCCCCGACGACGTGATCGCCCGCTACGGGGCGGACACGCTGCGCCTGTACATCCTCTTCGCGGCCCCGCCCGAGCTCGCCATGGAGTGGAGCGAGAGCGGCATCGAGGGGCCCCACCGGTTTCTCCAGCGCGTGTGGAGGCTCGTCGACCGCCACGCGGAGGCGCTCGCGGCCGAGCCGCGCGGGCCGCTCGGGGCCGAGCTGCCCCCCGCGGCGAGGGACCTCCGGCGAAAGACGCACCAGACGATCGACAAGGTCACCCGCGACGTCGAGGAGCGGATCCAGCTCAACACCGCGGTCGCCGCCCTCATGGAGCTCGTGAACGAGATCTACCGCGTGGAGGCCGACGTCCAGGCCGGCCCCTCCCGCCACGTCCTGCGCGAGGCCCTCGAGACGCTCGTGCTCCTGCTCAACCCCTTCACCCCCCACGTGTGCGAGGAGATGTGGGCACGGCTCGGCCACGAGGGGGGCCTCGTGCGCGCGGCCTGGCCGGCGTTCGACGCGGAAGCCGCCCGCGAGGACGCGGTCGAGCTCGCGGTCCAGGTCAACGGCAAGGTCCGGGGCCGCGTGGTCGTCCCCGCGGGGGCGGGCGAGGACGTGGTGCGGGAGCGCGCGCTGGCCGAGCCGCGGGTGGCCGAGCACCTGGAGGGAAAGCAGATCGTGAAGCTCGTGGTCGTCCCCGGACGCCTCGTCAGCGTGGTGGCGAAGTGAGGCGGCGCGCGCTGCTCGCCGGCGCCGCCTCGGCCCTCGCCGCGGGCTGCGGCTACGCCCTGCAGGGGCGGGGGATCACCACCGACCCCTCGATCAAGAGGATCGGGGTCCCCCTGTTCAAGGACCAGTCCAACAAGCCCGGCCTCGACGCGCGGGTCACCCAGGCGGTCATGGAGGAGCTGCTCAAGCGCGGCCGCTTCACCGTGGTCCGCGAGGCGACGGGTGTCGACGCCGTCGTCGAGGGCGAGATCACGGCGTGGAGCGTGGTTCCGGTGAACTTCTCCGGCTCGACGGGAACCACCCAGGCCACCCGCTACGCGATCTCCCTCACCGCCAGCGTCGTCTATCGCAAGGTGGGCCAGAAGGACCCTCTCTGGGCCAACGACGCGTTCGTCCAGCGCGACGAGTACGACATGGACGAGAACGCGCAGAACTACTTCGACCGCGAGGAGCAGTCGGTCGAGCGGCTCTCCGCCGCGTTCGCCCGCAGCCTCGTGGCGGCGATGCTCGAGGCGTTCTAGCGGGGATGGCCCGGGAAAAGGGCGCGACGCCGGTCCAGGCGATCGTGGGCGAGGATTCCTACCTCGCCGAGCAGGCGCTCGAGCGCGTCCTCGCCGCGGCGGTGGGCGAGGACCGGCAGGACGCGGTCCAGGTCTTCCAGGGCGACGAGCGCAAGTGGGAGGATGTCGTCTCCGCCCTAAGGACCGGCTCGCTCTTCGCCTCCCGCCGGGCCGTCGTCGTGCGGCGCGCCGACCAGCTCAAGGGCGAGGAGGAGGCGCTCGCGGCCTGGCTCGGTGAGCCCTCGCCCGACGTGGTCCTCGTCCTGCTCGCCGCGAAGCCGGACCGGCGCCGCAGCGCGTGGAAGAAGCTCCTCGCGGCGGCGGAGGTCCACGACGCGGCGCCGCGCAAGGGGCGCGCCCTGCGCGCCCACGTCGAGCAGGAGCTGCGGCGTCGCGGCCTGCGCTTCGCGCCCGGGGCCCTCGACGATCTCGTGTCCGAGGTGGGCGCGGACCTGCGGCGCCTCATGGGGGAGGTCGACAAGATCGAGGCCTGGGCGGGGGGACGCCGGGACATCTCGGGCGAGGACGTGGCGGCCGTCCTCGGCCGCGGGCTCGGCCAGCCGCTCTACCAGCTCTCCGACGCGTACGCGGAGCGCGACCGGGCGGCGACGCTCGCGCTCGTGGAGCGGCTGCTCGGCGGCGGCGAGGAGGGCCTGCGCCTGCTCGCGACGCTCCACCGCTCGGCGCGCCAGGTGAGGCTCGCCAAGGCGCTCGCCGCCGAGGGCACGCCGCCGGAGGAGATGGCGGCGGCGCTGCGGCTGCCTCCGAACATGGCGTTCAAGGTGCGGGACATCCTCGACGCGGCGCGCCGCTGGAGCGAGGCGGACCTGCGCCGGGCGATGCGGGTGCTCGGCCGGACGGACCGGAGGATGAAGCGAGGAGCGGACGCCGCGACCGCGCTCGTCGCCGCGGTGGCCGAGTCGTGCGGGGGCGGGGGAGCGGCTACTTCGCCGCGGCGAGCGCGGTGACCTTGCGGGTCAGGCGGCTCTTGTGGCGCGCGGCGGCGTTGTCGTGCACGACACCCTTCTTCGCCGCCTTGTCGATCTGGCCCACGGTCTGCGGGAGGAGCTTCTTCGCGGCCTCGGCATCGCCCGAGGAGATGGCGTCGCGCAGCTTCTTCAGCTGGGTCTTGAGCTGGGACTGGTTCCTGCGGTTGCGGGCCCGCCGCTTCTGGCTCTGCCGCATCTGCTTCAGGGCCGACGCATGGTGTGCCACTCGAGATCTCCTCCTCACTCGAACAAAAGCGTAGTCTAGTGGCCAGCGAAGCCGAGGTCAAGGCGGGCGCGGAGGGGCGGCGAATCGCCCGGGCGGCCGGCCTCGTGTCGGCCATGACCCTCGTCTCGCGCGTGCTCGGCCTCGTGCGGGAGGTCGTGTTCGCCGCGCTCCTCGGGGCCGGGTACCATTCCGACGCTTTCCGCATCGGCTTCCGCATCCCGAACCTGCTGCGCGACCTCTTCGCGGAGGGGGCGCTCTCGGCGGCGTTCGTCCCGACCTACGCCCGGGTCCAGAAGGAGGGCGGGCGCGAGGCCGGCTTCGCCCTCGCCAACCGGGCGATGACCTTCCTGTCGCTCCTCCTCGGGGGCCTCGTGCTCGTCGGGGTCCTCTTCGCGTGGCCCCTCGTCGGCGCGCTCGCCCCCGGCTTCGACGACCAGCCCGGCAAGGCCGAGCTCACGGTCCTCCTGACGCGGATCATGATGCCGTTCCTGCCCCTCGTTTCGCTCGCCGCGATCGCGATGGGAATGCTGAACGCCGAGGAGCGCTTCGCCGTCCCCGCGCTCTCGCCGGCCCTGTTCAACCTCGTGGCGATCCTGTGGGCGGTGGTCCTGTGGGGGCTCGGCCTGCCGCCCGAGGCGGTGGCGATCGGCTGGGCCGCGGGCACGCTGGCCGGGGGGCTCGCCCAGTTCGCGGTGCAGACGCCCTCGCTCCGCCGGCTCGGGTGGCGGTTCCGGCCCGAGTGGGCCTTCTTCGACCCGGCCCTTCTCCGCATGGCGAGGCTCATGGCCCCGGCCACGATCGGTCTCGCCGCGGTCCAGGTCAACCTGTTCGTCAACAGCCGCTACGCCTCCGTCGAGCCGGGGGCGGTCTCCTGGCTCGACTACGCGTTCCGCCTCCTCTACCTGCCGATCGGCCTGTTCGGCGTCGCCCTCGGCACGATCGCGACCGCGGGCCTCGCCCGCCAGGCCGCCGCGGGCGACGTCGAGGGGATGCGCCGCACGCTGCGCCACTCCCTCTCGATGCTGGCCTTCCTGACCGTCCCCGCCACGGTGGGCCTCATGGTCCTGGGCGCCCCGGTGGTGCGCCTGCTCTACGAGCGCGGCAGGTTCACCCCCGCCGACACCGAGGCCACGGCCGCCGCGCTCCTGCTCTACGCCCTCGGCCTCGTCGGGTACACCGGGGTGAAGGTGGTCGCCCCGAGCTTCTACGCCCTCGGGAGGCCGCGGCTGCCCCTCCTGGCGAGCCTCTCGGCGGTGGCAACGAACCTGCTCGTGATCTGGGCTCTCCACGGCCGCTTCGGCTACCGCGCGATCGCCCTCGGGACCGCCCTCGGCTCGCTCGTCAACGCGGCCCTGCTCATCGGCGCGTTCGAGAAGAGGGTCGGGGGCCTCTTCGGCCACGGCCTCGTCCGGTCCGTCGCCCGGATGGGCGTGGCGGCGGCGCTGATGGGGCTCGCCGCCTGGGGCGCGGCGCTCGGCCTGGAGCGGCTCGTCGGCACGCAGGGCCTCTTCGCGCAGGCGGTGAGCGGCCTTCTCCCCGTGGTCCTCGGAGTGGGCCTCTACGGGGCCCTCGCGCGCGCCCTGGGTGTCGCCGAGGCCCGCGAGGCGTGGAGCTCCGTCCGCGAGCGGCTGCGAGGACGCCGGTGAGCCGGGACCGGGCGGTCGCGGCCTGGCTCGACCACCTCCGGGTCGAGCGCGGTCTCTCCGAGCGCACGCTCGTGGCCTACGCCGGGGACATCGCTCGGCTCGAGGGCTGGGCGAGCGAGCGGGGCCGCCGGCTCGTCGACCTCGCCCAGGCCGATCTGGCCGAGTTCTTCGGCTCGCTGCGCGACCGCGGCCTCTCCGCGCGGTCCCAGGCCCGCCACGTCTTCTCCGCCCGCGGCTTCTACCGCTTCCTCCTCCGGGAGGGCCTCGCGGCGCGGGACCCCACCGAGCACCTGCGCCCGCCCACGTCCTTCCAGGCCCTGCCCCGGGCGCTCGGCGCGTCCCAGGTCGAGGCGCTCCTGGCCGCGCCCGACGTGCGCACGCCGCTCGGCGTCCGGGACCGGGCGGTCCTCGAGCTCATGTACGCGACGGGGCTGCGCGCCTCCGAGGTCACGGGCCTCGAGACCGCCCGTCTCGACCTCGAGCTCGGAGTGGCCCGCGTGATGGGAAAGGGCCGCAAGGAGCGTCTGGTCCCGCTCGGCCGCCAGGCGCGCGACTGGGTGAAGCGCTATCTCACCGAGGTGCGGCCCGCCCTCGCCGCGGGGGCCCGCCCGACGCCGTTTCTCTTCCTGTCGAGCCGGGGGGGGCGGCTGTCGCCGGCCGGCCTGTGGGGCCTCGTGCGCCGCCACGGGGTGAGGGCGGGGGTCGAGAAGGTCCTCACGCCCCACGTGCTGCGTCACTCCTTCGCGAGCCACCTCCTCGAGCACGGGGCGGACCTGAGGGCCCTGCAGGCGATGCTCGGCCACGCGGACATCTCCACGACCCAGATCTACACCCACGTGACGCGCGAGCGGCTGCGGCAGGTCTACGACCGCTTCCACCCGAGGGCGTGAGGCGCCCGCGCCCGCCCGGGTGATAGACTTCGCCGATCCCGAGGACCGATCCATGCCCAAGAACCACCGCCATCTGTTCACGTCCGAGTCCGTCACCGAGGGCCACCCCGACAAGATCGCGGACCAGATCTCCGATGCCGTCCTCGACGTCCTGATCGCCGAGGACCCCACGAGCCGCGTCGCCTGCGAGACGCTGGTCACGACCGGCCTCGCCTTCATCGCGGGCGAGATCACGACCAAGGCCTACGCCGATCTGCCCACGATCGTCCGCGAGACGATCAAGGAGGTCGGCTACACCCGGGCCAAGTACGGCTTCGACTACGAGACCTGCGCCGTCATCTCCGCCATCCACGAGCAGTCGCCCGACATCGCGATGGGGGTCGACCCCGGCGGGGCGGGGGACCAGGGCCTCATGTTCGGCTACGCCTGCCGCGAGACGGACGAGCTCATGCCGCTGCCGATCATGCTCGCCCACCGCCTGACCCGGCAGCTCTCGAGGGTGCGGCGCGAGGGCACGATCGACTACCTGCGGCCCGACGGCAAGAGCCAGGTCACCGTCGAGTACGAGGGCGACCGACCCGTGCGCGTCGACGCGGTGATCGTCTCCGCCCAGCACTCCGGCCTCGTGCCGATCGAGACCGTGCGCGAGGACATCCTCGAGAAGGTCATCCAGGCGGTCGTTCCCCCGGAGCTCCTCGACGACAAGACGAAGTACTTCATCAACCCCACCGGGCGCTTCGTGGTCGGCGGCCCCCAGGGCGACTGCGGCCTCACCGGGCGCAAGATCATCGTCGACACCTACGGGGGCGTGGGCAGCCACGGGGGCGGCGCCTTCTCGGGCAAGGACCCGACGAAGGTGGACCGCTCGGCCTCGTACATGGCCCGCCACGTGGCGAAGAACGTCGTGGCCGCGGGCCTCGCCGACAAGGTCGAGCTGCAGGTCGCCTACGCGATCGGCGTCGCCGACCCCGTCTCGATCATGGCCGACACGATGGGCACGGCGAAGGTCGAGGAGGCTCGGATCGTGGAGGCGATCCGGGAGGTCTTCCCCCTGACCCCGAAGGGCATCATCGAGTACCTCAACCTGCGCCGCCCGATCTTCAAGAAGACGGCGGCCTACGGACACTTCGGCCGCACCGAGCCGGAGTTCACCTGGGAGCAGACGGGAAAGGCGGCGGCGCTGCGGGCGCACTTCGGCCTGTGAGCCGCCTCGCGGGGGGGCGGGGAGGCCGGCTCCTCGCCCTCGCCGCCCTCGCCCTCGCCGCGGCCCTCCTCCTGCGTGTCGTCCTCTGGCGGCCGCTCGACCTCGTCGGCCCGGTGCCGGCGAGCCTCGGCCCCCGCGCGGTGGGGGTCGTCCACGTCCACACGACGCACTCGGACGGGGGGGGCGCCCCGGAGGACGTCGCGCGGGCGGCCCGGGCGGCCGGGCTCCACTTCGTCGAGATCGCCGACCACAACACGCTCGACGCGAAGCCCTTCGAGGGCTACCACGAGGGGATCCTCGTCCTCGTGGGATCGGAGCTGTCGACCCCGATCGGCCACGTGCTCGGGGTGGGCCTCGACCGCGACCCGCCTTTCCGGTTCAACGGCGACGGTCTCGACGCGCTCGAGGACGTGCGGGACCTCGGGGGGATGCCCTTCGCCGCGCACCCGCTCTCCGCGAGGGCCGACCTGCGCTTCCGGGGCTGGGACCTGCCCGGCCCGTGGGGCGTCGAGATCCTGAACACGGACAGCGAGGCGCGGCGGGCCGGGCCTCGCCTCCTCCTGACC
The DNA here is from genome assembly GCA_964561785.1 of uncultured Acidobacteriota bacterium. GTDB lineage: Bacteria > Acidobacteriota > Vicinamibacteria > Fen-336 > Fen-336 > DATBSL01. The sequence continues at coordinate 117,808 of CAZLRF010000003.1, forward strand.
CTGGGCCTTTACCGTCTCAACCCCGACTACGCGCTCCTTCGGGGGCTGTCGCGGCCGGACGACATGCTCGCGCGCTGGGACGAGCTGCTCGCCCGCCGCGACGCGGTGGGCCTCTCGGGCTCCGACGCCCACAGCCGGCTCGCGCTCACGAAGCGCTGGGCGGTGCGGTTCCCGTCGTACGAGGCGCTCTTCCGCCTCGCCCGCAACCACGTGCTCCTCGAGCGGCCCCTGACGGGGGAGCTCCGCGCGGACCGCGCGGCCGTCCTCGACGGCCTGCGGAGGGGCCGCTTCTACGTCGGCCTCGACGCCCTCGCGTCCGCGGACGCCTTCGACTTCGCGGTGGAGGGCGCTCCCGGCGAGCGCTTCACGATGGGCGCACACGCGGTCCTCCGGCCCGGGCTGCGCGCGGTGGCCGGCGGGCGGGTGCCGCGGGGGATCCGCCTCGTCCTCCTCCGCGACGGCCGGCCGGCGGGGGAGGGGGTGGAGTCGCTCTCCGTCGCGTTGCCCGGCCCCGGGGTCTACCGCGTCGAGGGGCGCGTCCCGGGCTGGCCCGCGCCCTGGGTCCTCACGAACCCGGTGTACGTCCATGACGAGGCGACCCGGGAAAGGCGTGACCTCGCCGGAGCGTGGCCGGGTCCGCCGTCTGAGCCCGCCGAGCTGCGGCTTCTCCCCGAGCTGCCCGGCTCCGCCGTCTTCACCCCCGAGTTCGACCCGACCTCGTGGATGGACACCGCGGTGATCGCACCCGGCGCCGGGCCCGGCGGCGCAGACGCCCTCCGGCTCACCTTCCGCCTCGCCGCGCCCTCCCCGGCCCAGCCCTTCACCTGGTGCGCCCTCGTGAACCGCCAGGGGCGGGACCTCTCCGGCTGGTCCGGGCTGCGCTTCCGGATCCGGGGCGACGGGGAGTACCGGCTGTGGGTGCAGCTGCGCGACCGCAACCCCGCCTCGGCCGACGAGGGCCTCGAGTGGTGGCTGGCGTCCGCCCGCACGTCCACCGAGTGGCGCGACGTCGAGCTGCCCTTCGCCCGGTTCCGGACGATCAACCCGCGCACGGACGGACGGCTCGACCCGGCGCAGGCGGAGGCGCTCGTGTTCGTGCTGGACCACGCGTCCGTGAAGCCCGGCACGGCGGGGAGCATCTGGATCGCGGACCTCGGGGTGTACCGGGACTGACCTGCGCCCGGTGAGCGGCGGCTCGCACGGAGGGGCCCCGAGGCCGCACACGTCATGCCGGGCGGCCGCGGGGCACGCGCGACCGCCGCGCCACCGCGGCCTCGGCCGGCGAGCGACGGCGCTCAAGTGTCGAGCGTCAGTATCAGGTACAGCCCCGCCGCGCCGAACATCAGGTTCGGGGCCCAGGCGGCGAGGGCCGGGTGGAGCAGAGCGTTGTTCCCGAGGGCCTCGAAGATGCCGAGGACGGCCCAGTACACGATCGCGATCACGATCGCGATGCCGATCCCGTACAGGGCGCCCCGGCGGGCGACGATGAACGAGAACGGCACCGCGAGCAGCGTCATCACCAGGCCGACCATGGGGAAGGCGAGCTTGCGCTGCTGCTGCACGCGCAGCTTGGCCACGTCGAAGCCCCGGGCCTGCAGCGACGCGATGTAGGCGCCGAGCTCGGCGAAACCCATGGTGTCCGAGGGCTTGTCCTCCCGGCGGAAGTAGCCCGGGGGCTCGATCTCGCCGCCGGGATCGGCCCCGATCGCCCGCACGCGCTGCTCGGCGAACGCCTGGTACGTCGGGCGCGGCCCGGCCGTGCGACGCCAGCCGCTCTCGAGGTCGTAGGCCTGCAGCGCCGGGTTCCAGGCCGCGCGGTTGGCGAAGAGGCGCGAGCGCAGGTCCCAGCTCTTGGGGTCGACGTCGTAGATCGAGAAGCCGTAGACGGAGAAGCTCCCCTCCGGCGCGGGCTCGGCCACGCCGCGCTGCGGGCCCCGCCCGGTCTCGACGATGTAGTCGAAGTTGTAGAAGCGCTCGTCGCGGGCGAGGACCCACCGCCGGTCGAACTGGTCGGAGGACTGGGCGGGGCGCCCCTTGATCACGTTGCGGTCGAGCGCGGCCAGCTTGTTCGTGACCGGGAGCACCCACTCCTGCATCCCGTACAGCGCGAGGCTCGCGAGGAGGCCCATCCCGAGCACCGGCCCCGCCGCCCGGTAGACGCTGATCCCGCCCGCCTTCATCGCCGTGATCTCGTTGCGCCGGGCGAGCAGGCCGAGGGTCACGAGGACGCCGACGAGGACGGCCACCGGGGCGACCGTGAAGCCGATCTGCCAGAGGTGGAACGCGTAGTAGCGCACGATCACCCGGCCCTTCACCTTGTGCTGCTGGATGTCGTCGAGGAGGTCCATGAACTCCCCGAGGAAGTAGATGGACACGAAGGCGAGGAACACGAGGGCCACGTTCGAGACCCAGGAGCGGGCGATGTAGCGGTCGAGGAGGGAGGGGAAGCGCAGGGTCAGGCGCGGCACCCTGACCACCACGACCGGCCGCGGGGGGCCGGGGCGCGGCCGGGTCGGGGGCGGCGGGGCCGCCTGGCGGTGCCGTCTCACCCGCGGGACGAACGAGAGGTAGTGCGCGGGGTCGAGGGGGTCGAACGCCGCCTCGCGGTGGTTGAGCCACAGCAGCACCCCCGCGACCGCGCCGAGCACGACGTTGGCGCCCCACATCGACAGCCACGGGCTCAGGAGGCCCGTGTCCCCGGCCTGCTCGCCGAGGCGGATGAGGACGTAGTAGACGAAGATGACCCCGATCGAGAGCGCGAACGCGGCGGAGCGGGCCTCCTTCTTGCTGCCGAGGGACAGGGCGAGGCCGAGGAGGCCGAACACGAGGCAGGCGCCGGGGATCGCGAACTTCTTGTGCCACTCGACGGCGAAGCGGCCCCACTCCTGGCGAGGGCGGCCCTGGGCGCGCAGGTCGGCGATCCTGCTCCCGAGCTCGGGCAGGGTCATCTCGCGGTCGCCCTTCGAGAGCAGGAGCTTCCTGCGGTCGGGGAAGAACTCGTCGACGGGCAGGTCCCAGCCCATCGCCTCGAACACCGTGCGGCTGTACTGGCGGGGGTCGCTCGGGAAGAAGCTGTGCTGGCTGCCGGGGCCGAGCTCGATCCTCACGACCTGCTTCTCGCGGTCGACCACGAGCCGTCCGGTGCGGGCCAGGATGAGCTTCGGCTCCGCCACGTTGCGCGTGTCGTGGATGAGCAGGTTCTTCCAGAGCCCCGTCTGCGGCTCCACGTCCTGGACGTAGAGCATCATCTGCCCGGGCAGGAGGTCCGTGTTGAACGTGCGGGGCTTGACGTCGGTTCGGGCCTTGCTCACGACCAGGGAGAAGACGAGCTCCCGGTGGGTCTGGTTCGCCGCGGGCAGCGCCACCGCGTTGATGTAGAACGTGACCGCGGTCATGGCCGTGGCCAGCATCATCACCGGGGCGAGCATGCGCGAGGGGCTGACCCCGACCGCGCGCAGGGCCACGATCTCGCTGTCGCTCGCCATGCGCCCGAAGGCGAGCAGCACCCCGAGGAGGAAGGCCATCGGGATCGTGACCGCGAGGATCGAGGGCAGGAGGTTCACGAAGACCCGCAGGATGGTGCCGGGGTCGGCCGAGCGCGCCACGAGCACCGCGAGCAGCCGCGGGATCTGGTCGATGAGGAGGACGAACGTGAAGACGAGCAGGCCGATCCCGGTGGGGGCCAGCATCTCGCGGATGATGTAGACGTCGAGCAGGCGCGGCCGCGAGAGCGGGAAGCGGCGGAAGACCGACATCCGAGGCATCGTAGCACGCGGCCCGCTCAGGGCCCGGGCGGCGGCTTGGCCGGCCGGCGCGCATGGGGTATCGTCCTCGGTCCGCCATGCGAGAAGCGACCTGCTACGCGCCCGGCTCGACCTCGAACGTGGGGCCGGGGTTCGACTGCCTCGGGATCGCCGTCCTCGGCCTCGGGGACCGCGTGGCCGTCGAGCGCTCCCCGGGGGCCGGGGTGCGCGTCCTGTCCGTCTCGGACCCCCGCGTCCCCTGCGACCCCGCGCGCAACACCGCCGCCCTCGCCGCGGCCGAGGTCCTGCGGCGGGCGGGCGCCGGCGGCGTCGGCCTCGACCTGCGCATCGTCAAGGGCCTGCCCCTCTCGGGCGGGCTCGGGGGCAGCGCCGCCTCCGCGGTGGCCGGCGCCTTCGCCGCCAACGCCGTCCTCGGCGGGCCGCTCCCGCTCGAGGAGCTCCTGCCCTGCGCCCTCGAGGCGGAGGCGGTCGTGGCGGGACGCCATCCCGACAACGCGGCGCCGTCGCTCCTCGGGGGGGCGGTGGTGGTCCTCTCGGTCGAGCCGCTGCGCTACGCGCGTTTCGCGGTCAACCCCGGCCTGCGGCTCGTGTTCGCGACGCCCGAGTACGGCGTCGAGACGGCCCGGGCCCGCGCCGTGCTGCCCGCGAGCGTGCCTCGCGCCGACGCCATCGGACAGGCCTCGGCCCTCGCCGGCCTCGTCCTCGGCCTCGAGCGGGGCGACGGGGCTCTCCTGCGCGCGGCGATGGTGGACCGCCTGGCCGAGCCGGCGCGCCTGCCGCTCTACCCGGGCTTCGCGCGCGCCCGCGAAAGGGCGACCGCGGCGGGCGCCTACGGCGTCGCGGTGAGCGGGGCGGGGCCCACCGCCCTCGCGGTGGTTCCCGCGGGGGCCGAGGAAGCGGTGGGGGAGGCCCTCGTCGCCGCGTATCGCGAGGAGAGGGTCGCCGCCCGCGTGCAGGTGGCCGCGGTCGACTCCCGGGGGGCGCGACTCGAGTGACCACCACCCTGCGCTGTGCGACCTGCGGGAGCGAGCTTCCGGCCACGAGCCCGCGCTGCGACTGCCCCTGCGGGGGTCTCCTCGACGCGCTGCAGTGCCCGCGCGAGACGGGACCGGCGCTGCGGGCCCGCTTCGATCGCCGACTGCGCGACGGCGACCCGGAGGTCCAGGGCAGCGGGGTCTGGCGCTTCCGCGAGCTGCTCCTGCCCGGACGGGGCCCCGTTCTCTTCCACCCCGAGGGCAACACCCGCCTCTACCGGCGCGAGGCCGTGTCGCGCTGGGCGGGCCTTCGCGATCTCGCCCTCAAGCACGAGGGCGAGAACCCCTCGGGCTCTTTCAAGGATCGCGGCATGACCGTGGCAGTCACCCAGGCCGTTCGCGCGGGAGCGACCGCGGTCGCCTGCGCCTCGACCGGAAACACCTCGGCCTCGATGGCCGCCTACGCGGCGCAGGCCGGCCTGCCCGCCCTCGTCTTCGTCCCCGCGGGGAAGGTGGCCGCGGGCAAGCTCGCCCAGGCCCTCGCGTACGGGGCGCGCACGCTCCTCGTCCGCGGCGACTTCGACGACTGCCTGCGCCTCGCGCGCGAGGCCTCCTCCGCCCTCGGCATCGCCTTGCTCAACTCGATCAACCCCTGGCGGCTCGAGGGCCAGAAGACGATCGTCTGGGAGCTGCTCCAGCAGCGGGGCTGGGAGGCGCCGGACTGGATCGTGGTGCCCGCGGGCAACCTCGGCAACACCTCGGCCTTCGGCAAGGCCCTGCGCGAGGCGCGCGGCCTCGGCCTCGTCCGCCGCGTCCCCCGGGTGGCCGCCGTCCAGGCCTCCGGGGCGAGCCCGTTCTTCCGCAGCTTCCGCGGCGGCTTCCGCCGCCGCTACCGCGTGCGGGCGGAGACGGTGGCCACCGCGATCCGCATCGGAGACCCGGCGAGCCACGACCGGGCGGTCCGCACCATCCGCGAGACGCGGGGCGTGGTGACGTCGGTGAGCGACCGCGAGATCCTCGAGGCGAAGGCGGTGGTCGACGCTTCGGGCGTCGGCTGCGAGCCGGCCTCCGCCGCCGCGGTCGCCGGCGCGCGCCGGCTGGTGAGGGAGGGCACGATCCGCCCCGGCGACTCGGTGGTGGCAATTCTCACCGGTAACGTCCTCAAGGACCCGGGCGTCGTCATGGACTTCCACGCCCGGCCGGGCCGCCACCGCAACCCCCCGGTCGAGATCGAGCCCCGCCTCGCGGCCGTCGCGCGGCTGCTGAAGCGCTGAGCGACGCGACGCCCCGGCAGGAGCCGGGTCAGGCCCTGTTGGCCGGGTCGGCGGGGGAGGGCGCCTCCTCCCGCTCGGAGGGGAACGGGGGCCGGGTGGCGAGGCGCGCGTCCACGGGCAGGGACATGCCGAACGTGCTGCCGCGCCCGAGCTCCGACTCGACCCAGATCTGCCCGCCGTGGCCCTCGACGATCAGCCGGCAGATGTACAGGCCGAGGCCGGTGCCCGAGACCTTCATGTGGTCCTCCGTGCGGACGCGGGCGAACTTCTGGAAGAGCTTGCCGACCTGCTCGGGCGGGATCCCGAGGCCGCGGTCCTCGACCTCGAGCACCACGTGCTGGGGCCCGCGCTCGCGCACCCGCACCACGATCGAGGCCCCCGAGGGCGAGTACTTGACCGCGTTCGACACGAGGTTGGTCACCACCTGCCGCAGGCGGTCCGGGTCGGCCCAGATCCTCGGGCAGCCCGGCGGCACGTCCATGAGCACCGAGTGGTCCGAGAGGCCGAGGGGCACCGCCTCGAGGAGGAAGGGGCCGAGGTCCACCTCGCGGAAGTTGAAGCTGAGCTGGCCGGTCTCGATCTGGGTGATGAGCAGCGTGTCGTTCGCGAGCAGCGCGAGGTGGTCGGTCTCGCTGATCACCGTGCGCATGAACTCGAGCCGGGTCTCGATCGGCAGGTCCGGCTCCTCGAGCACCAGCTCCGCGAAGCCGCGGATGGCCATCAAGGGCCGCCGGAAGTCGTGGGCCACGATCCCCACGAACTCGCTCTTGAGCCGGTCGTACTCCTGGAGCAGCGCGTTCGCCTTCTTGATCTCGTCGTGCAGGCGCAGGTTCTCCACGGCGATCGTGGCCTGCCCGGCGAGGGCGAGGAGCAGGTTCAGGTCCTCGTCGCTGAACGGGGCCCGGCCCGTGCGGTCGGCCACCGCGAGCAGGCCGAGGATCGTGGGCCCCCGCGTGATCGGGGCGATCATCAGCGACTGCAGGCCGAGGTCGGCCACGAGGTCGGGCAGCAGGCGCGAGTCGGCCTGCGCCTTGTTGGAGAGCAGCGGCCCGTTGCGGCGGAAGTTCCAGCGCGAGTCGGCCTCGCCGTCCACCTTGTAGCGGACCCGCGCGACCTGCTCCGGGCTGAGGCCGAAGCCGGGGGCCTGGCCCACGAGCTGCCGGCGCTCGCGGTCGAAGAGCAGGACGAGGCCCCGCTCCGCCTTGAGCATCTCCGCGCTGTGCCGCGAGAGGTGGGCGTAGAGGGCCTCCGCGCCCCCGGCGAGGGAGAACGCCCAGGACATCTTGTACAGCCCCAGCAGCTCGCTCGTCTTCTTCTGGAGCACGCGCCGGTCGGCGAGCTCGCGCAGCAGGCGGGACACGCGGATGTGCAGCTCGGTGGGCTGGAGCGGCTCGGCCCGCTGGACGTCGTCGACCTCGGCGGGCACGCCCTGGGGGTCGAACCCGTAGAGAACGAGGATCCGCACGTCGCCGCCGAGGGCCTGGCGCACCCCGCGGACGACCGAGGCCATCGGCGGGTCGACGAGGGAGTGGGAGGCGAGCACGAGGTCGGGCGAGCAGTCCACCACGCCCTGCACGATGCGGCGCCCGGGCACCACGACCGTCACGCGGTGCCCCGCGCTGCGCAGCAGGCGGGCGAGCTCTTCGGCGCGCTCGGGGTCCTCGTGGACGAGGGCGATGTGTCCGAGGGGACCGGCCGCCGCGGCCGCGATCATCGGCTCAAGCGTGGTCCGGGCGCTTGGACCGCTCGATCGAGGTGAACAGGTTCACGATCGAGCGCAGCGCGGCCCGGGCGATCGGCTTCACCAGGTAGGAGTCGCCGCCCGCCTCGCGGCCCGCCGTGTAGTCCTTGAGGTCGCCCTTCGCGGTGACGAACACGATCGGGACCTTCTTGTCCACGTGGCGCAAGGCGCGGCACACCGAGTAGCCGTCCATGTCGGGGAGGTTCACGTCGAGGAGGACGAGGTCGAAGGGCCCCTGCTTGTCGGCGGCCTTCAGGCACTCGGTGCCGGTGCCCGCCTCGAAGACCTCGAACTGCTCCGCCTTCTCGGCCTCGAGGATCGTCCGGATGAGGGCGCGCGTCGGAACGTGGTCGTCGACGACGAGGACTCGCTTGGCCATTTCTCTCCCTCGCGGAACGCCTCTCCGCGTGCATTCTAATCCCATCCGGGCGTGTCCGAGCGGCAGCAGACCTTTCCGGATCCGAGCACGAGCGTCCACGCGGGCGGCTCGTCCGACGCCGCGCGACTCCCGGGGGCCTCTCGGGTGAGCGGCCCGCCGCTGGCCCCTGGGTCGAAGGGGACCGGCGCGGTTCGCAGAGAAGCCTCTCGTGGCGTCTTTCAACTGAATCGCCCGCATGTCATTGGCAGATTGTAAGTTGCCAGCGCACGGGAGACCCGCCTACATGGTTCCGATAACACATATTATCGAGGTTGTCTAATAGGTTGACAAAACTATGCGACCTTGGGTAGTCTCCCGCCATGGCGCGCCCCGCCCTCACCGAAGACCAGGTCCAGGCCAAGGTGGCCCTCTACTGCCAGCGGTACGACGTCCATCCGGGCCCCGGAGGCCTCCCGCCGTTCCCGGCCGGCAAGCGCGAAACCCGCCAGCACCGCGAGTGGCAGACCGTCTACCGCGCTCTGCAGCGCCTGCGCCGGCGCGGCGCCGCCTCGGCGCCACCCCCCGAACCGCACGACGCATCGGTTGCGACGGCGTCGTGCCCTGTCTGCTCCCGGCCGATCGAGCCGGATCTCGGCGTGCCGTACGCCCGCCGGTCGCGCTCCCGAAGCGTCGTCCTGCACCCGGCCTGCGCCCAGCTCGCGCGCCTGGGCGAAACCCTCGGTCCGGATGCCCTCGTGGGCCTGCAGCGCTTCCTCTGGCCCGGACGGCGGCTTTAGCTACTCCCGGAACGCGAGGAGGCGCGGAAGCCGGACGCCCCGGACGCTCCCGCCGGGGCCTCGTAACGCCAGCCGCCCCGGCCTCGTACGTCCACAGCGGCCGCACGAGCGCGCCTCCCGGCTACAATGGCGCCACCATGGCGGTCCGGCGCTTCGGGCTCGTGTCGCTGGCGGTGCTTCTCGCGAGGTCCGCCGCCGGCGCAACGCCTGCCGTTGCCCCTTCGGAGCCCCACGCCGTGGGCGCTGCCGCGCTCCTCGTCGTCGGCCCGCTGTCCGCGAAGGAGCTCCAGCGTTGGGCCGACCTGCTGGTCGACTCCCGGCCCCTCGCGCGGGCGACGGCGGCCCGCCTCGCCACCGTGCGTGGGGTGGCGCCCCTCGCGCCGACCCTGATGCTGGCGCTCGAGAAGGAGACCGATGCGCTCGCGGTGCGCGAGATGATCCGCGCCCTCGGCGTCCTGTCCCCCGGCGTCGCCGACGATGCCCTGTTCGCAGCGGCGCGCCGCTTCGAGGGAGGGCTCGACGCCGACCTCGCGCGCGCTCTGGGGCTGCGCGGTCCCGGCGCCCTCGCGCTGGCCCCACGCCTCGCCGCCCTGGACCCCGCCGGCGGCTGGTGGAGCTACTTCGCGTGGGCCACTCGCAACGGGACCGCGTCCGTCGCGGAGGCGGCCGCGGCCGCACTCTCGACCGGACAATCCGAGCCCTGGCGCCATCTCCTGGCCCTCGCGCGCGACGTCGAGGTCCACCTGCCCGACGAGCCGTTGGCGCGGTCGCTGGAGGGCGCCGACGCCGTCGTTCGCCGCGCGACCCTGTGGCACCTGCTCGCCGCCGGCCACCCCAGGCCCGCCGGGGGCTCGCCGCTGGCCCGCGCTCACTCGGCGGCGCCCGAGGCACGAGGGGAAGGGAGCCCCGCTTCCCTGCTCGCGTTCGAGCTGCTGGGGCGCGCCTGGGGCCAGCCCGCCCGCGATTCGACGGCGGCGATCGGATCCATCACCCCCGGGGAGGCGCGGGCCATCCCGGCCACCCGCCGGGTGCGCGACGTGCTTCGCGAGTCCGAGCGCAAGGCCCTCGCGAAGGTCCTCTTCGGGGAAGGCAAGGAACGCTGGACTGATGACGAGGACGGCCGCGCTCGACTCGATCGCCGCAGCCCGCCCGAGTCCGTGCGGACGGCCGAGGGCTGCGCGGGCTCACGGAAGAAGTGATGTCCGCAGCTCGTTCGGGTCCTCCAGTCCGAGCACGCCGATCTCAGTGGCGCCGCCCTGCGCGCCGTGGCCATGTGGCGGTACACGCCGACACTCCTCGACGGCGTGGCCGTTCCCGTCGTCATGACCGTCACGGTCGACTTCGACCTGCGGCCGCGATGAGCGAGAGGACCGTCTAGATCCCGCTCGCGATCGAGATCGTGAAGCCGTCGGGGTCGACCACCGCGAGCTCGCGCCCGCCCCAGGGCTGGTCCTTCGGCTCCTCGAGCAGCGCCACCCCGGCGGCACGGACGCGCGCGGCGATCGCGTCGACGTCCTGCGTCGTCCCGCAGTAGATCCGGAAGCCCTGGCCCTTCACCCGGTCGTGGCCCTTCTTCCAGTTGTCCTGCCCCAGCCAGAAGGTCACGCTGCCCGCCACGAGCTCGACCCCGCGCAGCTCGCCGTTCTCCTCCCAGCGCTCCTTGACCGTGAAGCCGAGCACGTCGCGGTAGAAGACGAGGCTGTGCTGGAGGTCGTTCACCGTGAAGCTGGGGCCGGCCGACCGCAGTCGAAGGCTCTCCGGCTGCTGCCGGTCCTTCAGCACGGGCGCGCTCGGCTTGGGCGTCGGGGGCCGCACGGCCTTCCGACGCGTGGCTTTGCGCTGCACGGTCTTCTTCGGCGCGACCTTCTTGCGCGCGACCGGCGCCGCCTTCGGCGGAGCGGCCCTTCGCGGCCGGACCCGCTTCGCCGCGGGCAAAGCGGGAACCTCGGCGTCCGCCGCCGCCCGCCGGGCGAGACGCGCGGCTTCCCTGGCGGCCTGCTTCGCCGCCTTCTTCTCGGCCTTGCGGGCCTTCTTCTCCGCCTTCCTCGCCTTCTTCTCCGCCTTGCGCTCGGCCTTGCCGCTCTTCTTCCCACCCGCCATGACGTTCCTCCCCTCTCGCGGGCGTCAGCCCGCCAGCGTTTCTGCGGCGCCCGCCCCGCTCTGCCGCGCCAGCGACACGCACAAGCGCAATGCCGCGTCGCACCGCGGGATCTTATCGCGAGTCGCCGAGCGCCATCCCGGACCGATCGCCCGTCCGTTCTCTTCCGACCGACCGGAATCCGTCCCGCCACGACACGATCGACGCCTCGCAAGGTGATGCACAGCACTCACTTAGGAGGCCGAGCGGCGTAGCCCGTTCCACATGGTGGGGCAGTCGGCAACCGGGGCCGCAAAGCGGCGCGCGACGATCGGTGTCGTCGCGGGCTGGCAGGTCTACGAGCGCACCACGCCCAACTGGTTCCTCGAGGCGCTCCTGCGCGGCGTCGCCGACGCGGGGGCCGCGTTCGGGTGCGACGTCCTCGTGTCGTGCGGTCTCGACGCGCAGATCGACGACCCCGTCCGCGTGCGGCCCGGCTGGCCAGAGCCCGGCGACGGCGTCGACTTCGTGCCGGTCGGCTCCTGGAACACGGACGGCCTAATCTTCGTCTCGCCGCTGCGCACCGCCGAGCGCCGGTCTCACGCCTCCGCGCTCCAGGAGTCCGGCTTCCCGGTCGTCTTCGTCGGCGCCGGCGACGGCCACCCGGCGGTGGCGCCCGACAGCGGCCCCGGCCTGCGCGAGGCCCTCGAGCACCTCCGCGACCACGGACACCGCGCGGTGGCGTTCGTCTCCCGGCGACCCCCTGGACACGGGCGACAGCCGCGCCCGCCTCGAGCAGTTCGAGGCCCTGCGGGCCGAGCCGTCTCTCGACCCGGGCGAGGACCTCGTCGCCCCGGGACTCCACAGCGAGCAGGGCGGCTACCACGCGATGCGCGCGATCCTGGGCACGTCCCACCCTTTCTCCGCCGTCCTCGCGAGCAACGACGCCTCGGCCCTCGGCGCGATCCGCGCCCTCGCCGAGGTGGACCTCCGCGTGCCCGAGGACGTGGCCGTGATCGGGTTCGACGACCAGCCCATCGCGTCAGCGAACGTTCCTCCCCTCGCCTCCATCAGCTACCCGCTCGCCGACGCCGGCTGGCGGGCGGTCGAGATCCTCCTGCGCCAGATCCGCGGCGGCTCGCCCGTTCCGCAGACCACACCGATCCCGACGCGGCTCGTCAGGCGCCGCTCCTGCGGGTGCCTGCACCGCGACGCCGACACCACCGACGCCCCGCCGCGTGCGCCGGACGCCGCGGACGTCGCCGAGGACACCCCCGCCGCCATGCTCCACGCCCTCGAGCGCGCGCGGTCGAAGCTCCCCGCGCTCGTCGTCCTCGACCTGTGCCGCCGCCTCGAGGCCGGGCTCCTGCGCAGCGTGGAGGAGGGCAGGCGCGCCCCCTTCGAGGCGGCCCTCATGGAGCTGCTCCAGTCCGTCGAGGCGGGAGGCGACCGGGCACAGCGCTGGCACGCGGCCCTCACCTGCCTGCGCCGCGTCGTCCGCGCGCGCCTCCCCCGGGGAGCGATCGAGGCGGTCGAGGACCTGCTCCACTTCGCGCGGGTCGCGCTCGCCGAGAGCGCCGACCGGCGCGACGCCCGGCGTCGCGAGGAGGACCTGCGCCAGTCCGACCTCGTCAGCGCCCTCACCGTGCCCCTGCAGTCGGCGCAGGACGAGGGGGAGATCCTCGACCTCCTCGCCGAGCACGCCCCCCCGCTCGGTCTCACCCCGGTCTGCCTGGGCCTCTACGAGCCCGAGGGCGACGACTCCGTCGCGTGGTCCCGCCTCGTGCCCGTCTCGCCGGCCGCCTCGACGCCCGCGGGTGCGCCTCCCCCGCCGCCCCGTCGGGTCGAGACCCGCCGCCTCTGCCGCGACGCCCTGTGCTTCCGCGACGAGCCCGCCTGCCTCACGGTGCTCCCCCTCGTGCGTCCGGGGGGGGCCGTCGGATTCGTCGTCTTCGAAGCGCAGACCCTCGCCCCGGGCGCCGCCGTCGCCCGCCAGCTCGCGGTGGCCCTCGAGAGCGGCGCCTCCAGGCGGCCGTGCGCGCCCTCACCTACACGGACGAGCTCACGGGCCTGCACAACCGCCGCTTCTTCGAGCGGGAGCTCACGCGCGAGGCCGAACGCGCCCGGCGCTTCCGCCGCAGCCTCTCGCTCGTCATCCTCGACGTCGACCACTTCAAGGCGTACAACGACACCTACGGCCACCAGGCCGGCGACGAGGCCCTGCGTCGCGTCGCGCTCCACCTCGCCGACGCCGTGCCGAGGCGGGTCGACGCCGTCGCCCGCTACGGGGGCGAGGAGTTCGTGGTCCTCCTCGCCGAGACCGACCTCGACGGCGCCCGCCTCGTCGCCGAGCGCATCCGCCGCTCGGTCGAGTCGAGCGACGAGTTCCGCCGGCCCCTCACGGTCAGCGCCGGCATCGCCGTCACGCTGGGCGAGGACGGCGACGCCGAGGGCCTCGTCCTGAGGGCCGACGAGGCCCTGTACCAGGCCAAGCGCGAGGGCCGCAACCGCGTCTGCGCCGCCCCCTGCCCCTGAGCCCGGGCGCTCCCGAGGCCCTCAGCGGGCGATCGGGAAGCGCAGCTCCATCTCGGGCGCCGTCATCAGGTCGCCCTTGAACACCTGCATGGCCGGCCCGAGCGGCCGGTAGCCGCTCGTCATCACCCACTGCACGAGGTGCTCCCAGGACTTGCCGATCTCCTCCATCGGCCCCTTGTGCACGTGTACGGCGGCGAGCGTCTCGGGCAGCTCCTGCACCATGTAGGGGTCGTCGACCTTCACGCCCGCGGCCACCGGGAAGCCCACCTCCCACACGAGGTTCGCCTCCCCCACCGACGGGTCGGAGAAGTACCGCCCGAACGGGGGCCCGGCGGGCGTGATCCCCTTGCCCGCGAGGTACCCGCCCAGCCGCTGCAGCGCCTCGGGGTGCTGCATGTACGAGCCCTTCATCGCGAGCGTGACCACGTGCACGGCGGGCAGCTTCGTGACCTCGGGAGCAAACGCGGGCTGGGTCGCGGCCGGCGGCGCGGGGGGCGGGGCCTGAGCCGTCGACGCCGCGGCGCCGCCCAGGATCGCGACGCCCACGGCCACTGCGACAACGCCGATCGAACGAGATGAACGCATCGAGCCTCCTCGGCCCGGCGAAGGGCCCGGGCCCTGTCCAAACCTACGAGAGCCGCCGGAGGTCGTTCCCGCCCCTCCGCAGACTCGCCGGCGCCCGCCGGACCTTCACCGAAAACCCGCGACGCGGCCTTCAGGCCGTTCGCCTCTCCAGTGCGCTCACCCGCTCCTCGAGCCGGGAGAGCGACGCCATCCGAGTCGAGAGGTCACGGATGTCCGCTGAGTTCTGCTCCACCTTCACGCGGAGCTCGTGCACCTCGGCGGCGATCTGAAGCACGCTCACACGCAGCTCACGCAGACCGACCTCGAGCGAGGCGTCGCGGGTGCGCGACTCGCCCTCGATCCTCTCGAGAGCCGCGGCGATCAAGTCCAGGCGGCGGTCGATGACCGCCTCGCGCGCCTCGAGACGGGCCTCGAGGTCGTCGAAGCGTGCGTCCATCCGATCGAAACGTCCGTCCATTCCATCCAGGCGACGATCGATCGCGTCGAGCCGCCGGTCGGTTCCGTCGGACCGGCCGATCAACATGACCACGGCTTTCTCGACGTTCGTCAGCCGCCCGTCGAGGCGCGTCTCCAATCCGTCGAGACGCGATTCGAATACGGCCCGGTTGGTCTCGACCGCCTCGATGGTGAGGCGGTTCTGCGACTCGATCCTCTCGAGGATCACCTGCCACTCGGGCGCAGAAGGGGACTTCCTGCTCGCCATGGAGGCCTCCAGTCTATTACGGGGGGACCGTCCGCGGGCAGGTGTGAGGCAAGGGCGGACGGGTTCGCCGAAAGGCAGTATCCCCGAGCTGACGGTCACCGCAGGTCCGTGGGCCCCAGCCTACTGCGGCACCAGGTGCCAGGCCCCCTCGCGCCCGTTCGAGTAGGCCGGGCTGCAGGAGAACCAGGCGCTCGCGAGCGGCCGCTCGCCCGCCAGCTCGCGCGCCCTTCCGAACGCCTCGCGCACCCGGGCGAGCGGCTCTCCCGTCGGACACCCGAACGCCGGGCTCTCCCGCGGGTACCACCACGAGAGGTCAGCCACGCCGTACTCGTCGAACGACTTGTCCCCGTACGGCTGGGGCGGGCCGCCGTCGAAACCAGGCGTGGGCCATTCGATCTGGACGTCGATCCCGTTCTCGAGCCGCAGCTCCGAGACCCGCGCCCCCTTGGGCAGCTCCCGCGCCAGCAGGGCGAACGCCGTCTCCGGGTCGCTCAGCCATCGGTGCCGCGGCAGCGGGTCCAACGCCGGCAGTCTCGCTGCTGCACCCGGCCGGAAGCCCGCCGACACGGCCAGGAAGGCGAAAGCCGGCGTCCCGTCAGGCTCGACCTTCGCCTCGACGGCCTCCGGCCCCGACCGCCAGGTCCGCGACAGCGCCGCACCGGTCGCCGGGTGGCGCACCAGGTCGAACACCAGCTCCCGGTCGCCAAAGGACCGCCCCGCCGCGGCCGCGAGAGCCCTCGCCCACTCGTCCGACGACTCGGCCTCCGGCTCCGCGCGAGCCGGCGCCTCCGCCGGCAGCCACGCGTGAAGCGGGTGCGACACCCGCGGCCCGCGCGACACGCCCCGGGCGGAGCAGCGCGCTTGCCGCAACGACGCCGGGTCGACGCCCTGGTAGAAGTAGGCGTCGACTCCTTCGCGCGACCACGCCACCGCCACGGGCTCCTGGCTGAGGCTCAGCTGCCCCGCCCAGGCCTCGCGGCACACCTTCAGCCTCTCGCCGAGACCGTCTTGCTCGAAGACCGCCCGCAAAGGCGCGACGCGACCCTCCTCGGCCTCGGCCCACAGCCTCCGCTCGTACCGGTCGCGGTACACGAAGAGCCCCACGAAGCTGCCGAGGATCGCAACGAGAGCGAGCGAAGAGAGCGAGCCCCGAACCCGGCGGCCGAGCCGCACCCACGCGGAAGGCCTTTCCCCCAAGCGCCGGGCGTCTCGACCTCGACGCGGCGACGTCATCTCAGGCCGTAGAGGCAAAGGAGAGCCGCATAGCCGCTCGGCAGAGTCTGGGGCGGCGAAGCGAGGTCCGCGCGAGTTCGGTGAGGAGCCTCACGAGGGTCTCCGTCTGCTGCTGGAGCCAGAAGACCTTGAAGCTCTGGTGGTAGAAGCGGTACACGGGGTCCTCGAAACCCCAGTGGTCGCTGCAGGCCGAGAGCCGCGCGCGCAGATCCTCCTCCCGCGCTCGGAGGTTGCCCAGCAGCTGGACTTCGGCCGCCCGTGAGTCGTCGTGCCGTGGGTCGCTCATCGTCGCGGCATCCCCGGCCCTCGACGGCGGGGCGGCGCCCACCGCACGGGCGCCGCTGCGCTCCGCCAGACCTTCGGTCCCACGAGCCGCGCCGCGCGTCGGAGGCCTACGCTGGTGAGGAGGAGCAGCAGCAGGTCCTCCTCGCCGGGGATGTGACCGTCGATCAGCTCCAGCTTCTCCGGCGTGTGCGTGGAACTCGTCCACCGTGGGCCGACGAGGAGCAGGACCGGGACGCAGGCGCCCCTCGGGCTCGCCCGTCGGCAACGTCGTCTCCGTCGCCGTCGCCTTTCTCTCCCCCGGGTCCCACGTCTTCACCTTGAAGCGATGCCGGTCCCGGGTCCGCCGCACGCGGGAGACCCGGCCCTCGGTGAAGCGGAAGACGTACTCCACCCACTCGTGCTCCTCCGACCCGACCTCGACCGACGTGTAGATCCGGAGGTCCTGGTGGATCGGACAGGACAGACGCCGCCGTGTCTCGGCGAACCATCCCCCTTTCGTCTGGACCAGGCGGCCGCGCCGCGTGATTCGGTACTCGGCGAGGATGTTGTCGAGGTCCTTTGTCTGGAAGAGCAGCCCCTGGTGGGCCGCATTCGGCAGCGGGTACTCGCAGCGAACCTCGTCGAAGAGTCCCATGGTCCTTATCCCCGGGGGCCGGGTCGCCGCGCCAGCTCCTCGCGGATCACGCGGCGCAGCTTGCCCTCCAGGTCCTCTCGCGTCCCCTCGACGTGCTCCCGCAGGGCGTCGTTCACGAGTGTCTGGTAGTTGCCGCCGCCCGCCCGCTCGACCTCCGCGCGGAACCAGTCGAGGACGTCGGTGTCGATGCGGATCGTGATCCGCGTCTTGCCCTGCGGGACCGGGAGCACCGCGCCCCGTCGCCCGCGCGAGAAGTCGACCTCCCGGCGCCTCGTCTTCATCGCAATGCCCTCAGTCCCAGTCGTCGGAGAACACGTAGCGCTGCAGGGGCTTGAGCTCCCGCGCCTGCACGAACCCGATGCTCTTCCGGCGGGCGTCCGTGCGCAGCACTCAGGCCACGTCCTCCATGTCGCGCAGGCTCGGATGCCGGCGATCGGAGTACTTGCTGCAGGCGGCCACCGGGAACGGGATCCGCGAGTCGCGGCCCGAGAGCCGTCCGCACTCGACCAGTCGATCCTGCAGGCTCGGCCCCTGGACGACGGTCGCGTGCCGGCAGGTCGAGCACAGGGAGGCCTCCCCGTGGTTCACCGTGCCGCCGTGGATCTTCAGTCGCATGCCGTCGAAGCCCTCGCCCTCACTCGTCCGCCTTCCGGTACTGCCGACGCTCGGCCGTCGTCGCCCTCCTGGCCGAGATCAGTCGGATCCGCCCGCCCCGCCAACCGTAGGCCACCACCAGCATCCGCCCCAGCGCGTCCCGCCCCAGCGTGAGCATCCGGGTCTCGTCGACGGGTCGGATCTCGTCAGGAACCGTGAGCGCCCGATCGTCCTCGAAGACCGTCGCCGCATCGGCAAAGTCGATCCCGTGCGTGCGCCGGTTGAGGCCGGCCCGGCTCGCTTCCCATTCGAGCTCGCCCATTGTATGTACACCTGTACACAAACGCAAGAGGAATCCGTCCGCAGGCAGGTGTGTGGAAAGGGCGAACGGTGGTCCGACGCGGGGATTGTCGACCACCAGACGGCCCGCCGAGGTCCGGTCCGACGCGCCCACAGAAGCGCCACAAGGTCGAGCCGGCCGACGTTGACCTCTCGCGTCCGGTCGAGCTCGTCGTGCTGGCGGTCAAGTCTAACGCCCTCCGCTGCAGGGGGCTCGGCACCGAGCGCGAGACGCGATGCGCCACAACCTGGCCAACGTCCAGGCGGGGCGTTCATGGGAGGAGTGCGAGGACTGAGCCCGGTGCCGGCCGGGGCCTGAACCCTAGATCGGCCGGCGCGGGCGAGCCCGGCGAAGCCGCTCGAGCTCGGCTCGCAGCGGCGCCCAATAGCCGGCGTCGGCACGCCGCTCCGCGGCTTCCTCCGCGCTCAGGGCCGCCGCGAGCTCGGCTTCTCGCCCTGGTCGCGCGTATCGGAGCAGGCGGCGGTTCGGTGCCTGCGCGACCGCGGCCCTGGGCCACCGCTGCGCCGTCTCGACGAGGAGCTCCGGTGTGCGCAGCTCCCTCAGCCAGAAGCGGACATGGCCCGCGGTGGCGTGATCGCGGTTCTGGAAGAAATGGGCCTCGAGGAGGCGCCGCACCATCGGCCAGTCCTTGTCGCGCTGCGTCTTCTTCGCCTGGACGAGGTCGGGGAGCGCCATCACCTCGCAGCGCGTGCCGTCCGCCAGCGCGACGGACGTGCGGCGGCGCCAGAGGGCGGAGAAGGGCGCTACGCCGCGCATCCGCGTCATCACGTCGATCCGCATGCCCCGAGCTTCGGGGTCCTCGCAACGGAAGTGCACCGCGTGGCCCCGCCGCAGGTACTTCGCTTCGAACGGAGGCACGGCGATCACGTGGGCCTGGAGGTCGTCCAGCGCAGCCTGGAGGCGTCTCAGGTTCACGGGGCTCGCGAGGATCGCGAGGTCGGTGTCGCGGCTAAACTCGGCTGCGCCGTACAACACGCAGGCCTGGCCACCCATGAGCAGGGCGCGCACGCGCGTCCGCTCGATCGAAGAAAGGACTCTGCGTATCGGGTTCGGGATCAAGCGATCCTCCGAGCGCCAGGAAGACCTGCCAGAGCTTGGCACTCTCCTCGAACCTCTGGCGAGGAGTGAGGCGATACCACTCCGCCCATTCCGGACCGGCGACGTCTTCGGCACGTGTCACACGGAAACTGTACCGCGGTGCTCGTACCCGGACAACGCCCCGTTCGCCGCCTCGAGATCAAAGAGGGCGCGATCAGGCCCGCATCAGCCGCAGCGCCACCACGGTCATGTCGTCGGCTCGCCCGTGGCGCGCGGCCGCGTCGAGAACGGCTGTCGGAAGCTCCGCGAAGGGTCCGGCGAAGGAGGAGCGGATCGTCCGCTCGAGGCCGGGTGTCCCGAGCGGCGTCCAGGCCCCGTCGGAGGCCAGGATCAGCACGTCGCGGGGAGCGAGCGCGCACCGGAACACGGCGGGCGCCGTCTCGCCCGACCCGAGCCGGGCCTTCGTCGCCGCGTCGGTCAGGAGCCGGGTCGGCCCCTCGATGGGCACGACGTACGCCCGCGCCCACGACCGCCGCCGCGACGAGCGTCGCCTCCGGCCCCCCGAGGAGCGCCGAGTCGAGCCCCCGCGCCCAGCGCACCCACGTCTCGTCCCGGGAGACATCGCCGGCCGACGCCTCCCGCAGCCGGGCCTCGAGGAGGGCGAGCGCCCGCTTGCCGACCGACTGCGCGTGTCCCGCCCCGTCGCACAGCGCCGCCCACGGCTGGGGGTGTCGCCCGATCGCGAACGCGTCCTGGTTCTGCGTCTGCTGCCGGCCCTCCTCCGGCCGCGACTGCCCGAAGCACTCGACCCTCACGCGAGGTACTCCCCCGCCGGCTCGAGGAGCGGCCGCTCGACGACGAGCGACCCGAGCCACCAGCCCGGCCGCACCACGCAGTAGAGGCCCCGCTCGCCTGCGCGAGGCTGCCGCACGACCCCGCGCACGTCGAACTCGCCGAGTTCCTCGGCCGAGAGCGCCAGCAGCTCGCCGCGTCGCGCGATCGGCGCGAGGCCCAGCGCTCCCGTCAACCGCTCGAGCAGGGCGGCCGCCCGCTCGCTGCCGAACGCCGCCCCGGCCGCGTCGTCGGAGACCGCGGTCGCGAGGGCGGCCAGCGCCCCGCCGTCCGGCCCGTCACAGAGGCGGCGCGCGACGGCGAGGCGCGCTGTCGCGTCGCTCCACTCCCGCAGGACCCCGACCTCGTCCCCGAGGCGATCGAGCGCCTGTCCGGCCTGCGCGACGTGGCGGCGTGCCGACTCGAGCTCGGTGAGGACCGTCCGCCACGACGCCTCGCCCGTCACGATGCCCTCCGCACGATCGCGCCCGCCTGGCCGGGCAGCAGCGATGCGTCGTACGCCGGGCCGACCGCCTCCGCGGGAGCCGCCAGACGGGGGCGCGGGGTCCACGAGCGGTCGCCGAGCTCCTCCGCGACGCGACCTCGCCACCCCTCGCGCCACGCGTCGAGCGAGCCGAGGGCGTCGAGCGCCGCCGCGGCGCGCCGGAGCTCCCCCGTCGCCTCCGCGCCCCGGCCGGCCCTCTTCCACAGAATCGCCCGCCAGGCACGGTACACCCCGTCCGACGGGTTCAGCCGCAGCGCCTCCTCAGCCGAGGCCAGCGCCTCGGCCGCCCGGTCCTGTCGGCTCAGGAGCAGCGAGAGGTTGAAGTGGTGGGTCGAGTCGCCCGGGTCGGCCTCGCAGGCCTGCCGGTGGTACTTCACGGCCCGGTCGACCTCTCCCAGCCTGTCGGCCCCGATCGCCATGGTGTGCAGGGCCCACCCGCTCGGCCGCCGGTCGACCTCCATCGCCCGGCGGCCGCGGTCGATCGCCTTCTCGTACTGCTTCTCCTCGAGGTAGAGGTGCGCCAGCTGCTCCAGTGCGTCGGCGACGCCCGCCGCGATCCCGCCACGGGCCTCCGCCCGGGCCACCAGGTCCTCGAGCTCGGCGATCTCCCTCTGCCTCGGGCTCACGACCTCCGGCCGGCAGAGCGGGTTCTGGAGCCGCACCTCGCAGCGCGGGCCCTCGTGGTTCGGAAGAGTGGCCTCGACGGTGAGCATCTTGTTCCCGTCCAGCCGGACCGCGAGGTCGATCGGCTCCCCCGCCGAGCGCAGCGCGGGCACCGTGAGGTGCTCCACCCCGAGCACCCGCTCGGGCCCCTCCGCGGCCACCACGATCTGGACGCTGCGCATCATGTCGCGGGGCACCACGAGCCGGCGCGCGACCGCCGCCTTCCCGTCCGCCGGGTACGGCACCTCGGCGCCGCGCGGGACCACCTCGACGTACCCGCCCTCGAGGGTGAGGACACCGATGCTGTCGGACGTGATCGGCCGCAGGAGCGGATGGCCCATCACCTCCAGGAAGAAGGAGTGCAAGGCGGCTCCCTCGCCACCGCCGACAGCGTCCGCGCGACGTCGGGGAAGAGCAGCAGCTCCGCGCCCGGGAAGAAGGAGGAGAGCGCGGAGCGCACCTGCGGCAGGAGCGTGCTGCCGCCCGCGAGCAGCACCGCGTCCACCTGGCTCGCGTCGAGCCGAGCCTTCCGCAGCGCGTCCCGCACCGGGACGAAGATCGACGACACGCGGTTCATCTCGGTGTCCCGCGGGCACAAGCCGTCGGGGTCGAGGAAGGGAGCCAGCACGTCGTCGAGCTGGGCCGGGCTCATCGTCGGCTGCACGAGGGTGATCGAGCGCAGCGGCACGCCCGCCCGCGCCGGCAGATCGACCTGCAGCGTCCGCGGCACGTCGGCCCGGCCGAGCTTCAGCGACTCGGCCACCGACAGCAGCTGCGGGACGATCCGCTCCTGCTTCTCCGAGAGCGAGACGTCGAGCCGCTCGAGGCCGTTCTGCCGGAGCAGCTGCGGCAGCAGCACCCGCTCCACGATCGCCGTGTCGACGTTGTCGCCGCCCAGCCGCTCGTACCGGGCGATCGACAGCGGAGCGAGACGGAGCAGCAGGTCGTCGCGGTCGGCGTGCACCCGCACCACCGACACGTCGCACGTCCCTCCGCCGAAGTCGAAGACGAGCACCGTGCGGGGGTGCGAGAGGTCGAAGAAGCGCCCGTCCCCGGTGCGGGGACGGCAGGTCAGGAGGTAGTCGAGGAGGGCCGCGTTCGGCTCGTCGAGCAGCGCCTCCTCGGAGAGCGGAAGCCCCGCGAGGGTCGCCGCCCGGAACGTGTCCTTGCGGGCGGCCAGCTGGAACGAGGCCGGCACCGTCACCACCGCGCGCCCCAGCGGATCGCTCCCCACCTCCGCGTCCACCGCCCGGGCCAGCTCGGCCAGCACCCGTCCCGCGACCTTGTACGGCGAGTCGTACTCCCGCGAGGCGGCGAGCGGGTAGAACGGCTCGCGCCCCAGGCCCATCTCGGACTTGGTCGAATAGAAGATCTGCCGCCCCCGCAGCAGCCCGCGGGACCGCGCCTCGCGCGCCCCCTGTCCGACCCACCACTCCCCGGGCGCCACCTCCGCCACGACCGACGCGAGGAGCGGGCTCGTGATCGTGCCCCCGGCCGTCTCCTGCCGGACCGGCAGCACCGACACCGCCGCGTCGGTGTCGCCCTCGAGCAGGGCCCGCGCGTCGACGAGCGCCACGGACGAGTTCGTCGTCCCGAGGTCGATCCCGACGTGGTGGCGGGCGTCCTCGATCCGCTCCTGCAC
>CAZLRF010000004.1:0-12645 GCA_964561785.1 uncultured Acidobacteriota bacterium
GCTGGCACCGACGCCCCGGGCCTGACCCGGCGCGCGGTGGCCGGCGCCCTCGACACGCTCGACGACGCCGACGTGGTCGTCGCCCCGAGCGGCGACGGGGGCTACTCGCTCGTGGCCCTCGCCGCGCCGCACCCGGAGATCTTCTCCGGCGTCGCGTGGAGCACGCCGCGGGTCCTCGACGAGACCCGCGCGCGGGCGGCCGCGGCCGGCCTGCGCCTCGCCGAGACGGCGCCTCTTCCCGACGTCGACACCCTCGAGGACGTTCGGTCGCTGCGGGGCGCGCCGGGGCTCCCGCCCGCCCTCGCCTCCGCGGTCGCCCGAGCGCTCGGGGAGGTTGACCCGGTGTAAGATCCGCCCACCTCACCTTCCGAGATGCCCAGGAGCCCCCTCCGCTCTCTCCTGCACTACGAGGTCCTCGAGATGCTGGGCGAGGGCGGGATGGGGGTCGTCTACAAGGCGAGGGACACGCGCCTGCAGCGCCACGTGGCCCTCAAGGTCCTGCCCGCCGACCGCTCGTCCGACCCCGTGCGCCGCGCCCGCCTGCTGCGCGAGGCCCGCGCCGCGGCCGCCCTCAGCCACCCCCACATCGTCACCGTCCACGACATCGCGAGCGACGGGGGAACCGACTTCATCGTGATGGAGCTGGTGAGCGGGCAGCCGCTCAGCCGGCTGATCCCCGAGCGGGGGCTGCCGGTGGGGGACGCGCTGCGCGTCGCGATCCAGGTCGCGGACGCGCTCGCCGCCGCCCACGCGGCGGGCGTCGTCCACCGGGACCTCAAGCCCGCGAACGTCGTGATCGCGGCGGACGGCCGGGCCCGGGTGCTCGACTTCGGTCTCGCGACGTTCGCCGCCGAGGAGAGCGATCCCCGGGGCGAGCCGCTGACCCGCGAGGGCGCCGTCGTGGGCACGATCGCCTACATGTCCCCGGAGCAGTCGGTGGGCGAGCCGGCCGACGGGCGGTCGGACATGTTCTCCTTCGGCCTCGTGCTCTACGAGATGCTGGCCGGGACGCCGCCCTTCAAAGGCCGCAGCACGGCCGAGCACTTCCACCTGCTCAACTACACCCTGCCCCCGCGGCTGCGCACGGTCCAGCCGGCCGTCCCCGAGGCGCTCGAGCGCGTGGTGATGCGGTTGCTCGAGCGTCGGCCGGAGGACCGCTACCCCGACATGCGCGAGGTCGAGCGGGAGCTGCGCGCGCTCGGCGGGGAGGCCGCCCTCGCGCCGGCGGGGAGCGCCCTCGCCGTGGACCGCGAGGCCCCCACCCTCGACCCCGACGCCGCCACCCTCGCGCGGCCGTTCCCGGCCGGCCCCGCGGCCGCCCCGAGCCGCCCGCCCCCGCCGGCCTCGGCGCGCGCGTCGATCGCGGTGCTGCCCTTCGCGAGCCTCTCCGCCGACGCCGAGGACGCCTTCACCGCGGCGGGGATCGCGTCCGAGATCATCGTGGCCCTCGGCGGCGTCCCCGACCTGCGCGTGGCCTCGGAGCTCGCGTCGTTCCGCTTCCGCGGGAACGACCTCGACCTCGGTCGGATCGCCGCCGAGCTGCGGACCCGCTACGTGCTCACCGGCAGCCTCCGCCGCTCCGGCGAGCGCATCCGCGTCCTCGCCGCCCTGACCGACGCCGAGGCGGGGGAGCAGATCTGGTCGAAGGCCTTCGACCGGCGGATGGCCGACATCTTCGCGGTCCAGGAGGAGATCGCGCGGGCGATCGTCGGGGCGACCGGGGGCGAGATCATCCGCGCGAGCTCGGAGCGGGCCCTGCGGTCCTCCCCGGAGCACCTCGACGCCTGGGGCCTGCTGCGCCGGGCCTACCACTTCTGGAACCACGCGTTCAGCTTCGAGGGGCTCGACGAGGCCCTCGCCCAGGCCCGGCGCGCCGTCCGGCTCGACCCCTCCTACGCCGCCGCCCACGCCTTCCTGGGCCTCTACCTGATCGAGCGCGTCATCCACGTCCTCACCCCGCGCGTCGAGGAGGAGCGGGAGGAGGCGCTCGCCGCGGCGGAGAAGGCGGTCGAGCTCGCCCCGCGCGACCCCCACGCGCTCGAGAACGCGGGGCTCGTCTTCTACCACTGCTCGCGGCACGAGCGGTCGGTCGGCACGCTGCGCCGCGCGGTCGAGATCGCGCCCTTCAACCTCGTGGCGTGGGGGTACCTGGCGATCAGCCTGGGGGTCGCGGGCGACGAAGGAGAGGCCGCGGAGGCCGGGCGCATCCTCGACCGGCTCCGGGAGACCGCGCCCGAGCACCCCTCGCTGCCCTACTGGCACTACTTCCAGGGGGCGGTCCTCACCCGGCAGGGCCGGCTCGATGAGGCCGCGGCCAGCGCCGGGCGCACGGTCGAGAGCCAGCCGCACTTCTTCCTCGCCTCGGTCATGCTGGCGAACGCGCTGGGCGCTCTCGGGCGCGCCGAGGAGGCGCGAGCGGCCTGGCGGCGCGTGGGGGCGGTCCACCCCGCGTTCACCGCCGCCGGCTACGCGGGCGAGATCCTGAAGCAGGCCCTCACCCCGGAGAGGGCCGAGCCGCACCTCGCCGGCCTGCGTGCGGCGGGCATCCTGGAGTGAGAGCGTCCCGCGCCGCCCGCGAGGGCGGCGAGAGGAGGTCCGATGCGTCGGTTCGACGAGACGCCGTTCGAGGTGGTGGCCTCCGGCCTCGAGTACCCGGAGGGGCCCGTCGCGTGCGCGGACGGCAGCGTGCTGCTCGTCGAGGCGAAGGGCGGCCGCGTGACCCGCGTCCTTCCCGACGGGACGAAGACGACGGTCGCGACGCCCGGGGGAAGCCCGAACGGCGCCGCCTTCTCTCCCGACGGGAAGCTGTTCGTCTGCAACAGCGGGGGCTTCGAATGGATCCCGGTCGGGCCGCTGTGGATCACCGGCCCGCAGCCGGCGGGCTACGCGGGCGGCTCGATCCAGAGCGTCGACGTCGCGACGGGGGCGGTCGAGACGCTGCACACCTCCTTCGCCACCGCGCACCCCGTCACGAAGCAGCCTCTCACGCTGCCCCTCAAGGGCCCGGACGACCTCGTGTTCGACGCCGCGGGTGGGCTGTGGTTCAGCGACTGGGGCAAGACGCGCTGGCGTGAGCGGGACGTGACCGGCGTCTACTACCGGCCCGCCGACGGGTCGGGCGTGACCGAGGCGGTCTTCCCGCTCTACGCGCCGAACGGGATCGCGCTGTCGCCCGACGGCTCGCGCCTCTACGTGGCCGAGACGTACTCGCGCCGCATCCTCCGCTGGGACCTGTCGGCACCCGGCCGGATCGCCCCCAACCCGAGGACGCTCGACGGGTCGTACCTCCTCACCGCGGCGATGCCCGGGCAGGGCATCCTCGACTCGATGAAGGTCGACGCGGAGGGGAACGTCTGGGTGGCCACCATGCTGCCGAACGGCCCCGACCCCGCCTCGAACGGGGGCCTCACGATCGTCTCGCCGCAGGGCGAGGTCCTGCAGTTCCTCGAGATCGCGGTGGGGACGCCCGTCCCGCTCCCCTCGAACCTCTGCTTCGGCGGGGTGGACCGTCGGACCCTCTACGTGACGTGCGGGGCCACCGGCCTGCTGGTCGCGGCCCGCGTCGCGGTGCCGGGCCTCGTCCCGGTGGGGAGGGAGGCGTGAGGCGGCTCGTGGGCCGGCTGCTGCGCTGGGCGCTCGCCCTCTTCGTGGTCGGGACGATCGCCGTCCTCTGGCTGATCCACCGGCCGGCGCGCCACGTCCCGTCCGTGCCGCCGATCGACGCGTACGTCTACCTCGACCAGGGCTGGGGACGGGAGCGCGCCTCGGCGGGGCGCGAGGCGTACTACTACACGCCCCAGGGCACGTCGCTCGAGGGCCTGCGCTACGACTGGCTCGTCCACCTCGAGATGCCGTGGGGCACGGCGCGCTTCGCCGACCCCGCCCACCTGCGCTCGTACGGGTTCATCGTGGACCCCGAGCCGACCCCGGCGAACCCCGACCAGCTTCCGGTCGGCTTCGCGAGGCGGTTCGACCCGGAGGTCGGCGAGGCGCTGCTCGACCTCACCTGCGCCGCGTGCCACAGCGGGCAGCTCGTCGTCGACCGCGGCGGCACCCGCACCGCCCTGCGCGTCGACGGCGGGCCGGCGAGCCACGCCTTCACGACCGCGACGCTCGGCCACTTCGTGCCGACCCTCGCCGCCTCGCTCGCGAGCACGTACCTCAACCCCATCAAGTTCCGGCGGTTCGGCCGGAAGGTGCTCGGCGAAGGTGGCTTCGCGCGGGGCAAGGACCGGCTCCACGACGACCTCGGGGAGGTCCTCGGCGCGCTCCTGCGCCGCGGCTGGAACGACTCCCGCAGGCACCTCTACCCGGTCGAGGAGGGCTTCGGGCGGACCGACGCGCTCGCCCGCATCGGGAACACCGTCTTCGGCGAAGCGCTCGACGGGGCCAACGACTCCGTCGGCGACGCGCCGGTCAGCTACCCGTACGTCTGGAACATCTGGAAGCTCGACTGGGTGCAGTACAACGCCTCGGTCAGCCAGCCGATGGCCCGCAACATGGGCGAGGCGTTCGGGGTCGGCGCGCGCATCCACCTGCTCGACCGCTTCGGGCGCCCCCTGCCTCCCGGGGAGCGCTTCCGTACGTCGGTCCTCGTCGAGAACCTGCACCGGATCGAGGCGAACCTCCAGCGCCTCGAGCCGCCGAGGTGGCCCGAGGATGTCCTCGGGCCGATCGATCGGGCGAAGGCCGAGCGCGGGCGCGTTCTCTTCGAGCAGAACTGCCGGCACTGCCACGGGCCGTTCGACCACCCCGCGCCGATGCGGGCCCTCCTCGATCCGCTCCGGTCGGACGCGGACCCCCTGTGGAAGGTGACGATCGTTCCGATCACCGAGGTCGGCACCGACCCGACGGCGGCCATGAACTTCGTCCGCCGCACCGTGGACCTCACGAAGACCGGGCTCGCCCCGGAGGAGGTGCTCGCCGCCGCGAAGCCGGTCTTCGAGGAGGCGCGGCGGCGGCTCGTGCTGCTCGAGGCGCAGGTGGCGGAGGCCGTCGCGAAGGGCGACCCGGCGGCGGCCGAGCTCGGGAGGGCCGCGGGCTACGAGGAAGAGCGCATCGAGAAGGCCGAGTCCGCGATCGCGAAGCTCGACGTGAGCCGCGTGCCGCTCGGGCTCGCCCTCAACGTCCTCGGCCTGATCGCCCGCGAGCGTCACTACGACGAGCGCGGGTACTCCGCCGAGGTGCGCGCCTGCCTCGACGGCTTCGGGAGCCTCGACCTGCCGGAGATCGTGGCGGCGTACAAGTCGCGTCCGCTCGCCGGCGTGTGGGCCACGGGGCCCTTCCTCCACAACGGCTCGGTGCCCACGCTCTACCAGCTGCTCTCGCCCCACGACGAGCGCGACTCGCGCTTCTTCGTGAGCCCGGGCTCGTTCGACCCCGTCGCGGTCGGCCTCGACCCGAAGGCGCGCGGGGACGGCTTCTGGTACGACACGCGGCTCCCCGGGAACGCGAACGTCGGCCACGAGTTCCGCGCGGGGTACGTGCCCGGCAAGATGGACGAGGACGACCCGCAGTACGGGGTGATCGGGCCCCCGCTCACGCCGGACGAGCGCTGGGCGCTCGTCGAGTACCTGAAGATCCACGAGGACCCGGCGACGCCGCCCGGGCGCGTGCCCCCGACCTGCGGGATCGCCGAGGAGGGACGATGACCAGGACCCGCGCGGCGCGTCGCCTTCTCGTCGCCTTTCTGCTGCTCCTCGTCGCGGCCGGGGCCCTCGTCGCCCGCGCGCTGCGCGAGCCGTGGCCGGCGGAGCAGGGCGTGAGCGTCTCGCCCGACGAGGATGCCTACGTCTCCCGGATCGTGGCCTCGGCGGTGTCGATGGTCGACGCCGCCCGCGTCGAGGGCCGGCCATTCACCCGCGACGTCCACTCGAAGGCCCACGGCTGCGTGAAGGCCCGCTTCGAGGTCGGCGATCTCGAGCCCCGGCTGCGCCACGGCCTCTTCGGCCGGCCGGGCGCGTACGACGCGTGGCTGCGCTTCTCGAGCGGGGACACCCGCGTCCAGTCCGATCTCGTGCGGGACGCGCGCGGCTTCGCCCTCAAGGTCATGGGCGTGCCGGGCGAGAAGCTCCTCCCGGCGGAGAAGCACGAGCAGACGCAGGACTTCGTGATGATCGACTCACGGCAGTTCTTCATCCGCACGCTCCCGGACTACGAGGCGTTCACGGCGGCCCTCGCGCGAGGCAGCCGCTACGGCTGGTTCTTCGACGGCTTCTCGCCCTTCCCCTGGCGCTGGCGCCTGCGCGAGCTCGTCCTCGCCGCCCGCACCCTGAAGGCGCCGCCCGCCAGCCTGCTCGAGACGCAGTTCCACAGCCTGTCCGCCTACCGCCTCGGCCCGAGCCAGTTCGTCAAGTACTCGGCTCGGCCCTGCCGGGAGCAGAAGCCGCCCCGGCGGGACGAGGGCGAGAGCATGCTGCGCGAGGCGCTGAAGGCGGACCTCTCCCGGGGCGAGGGGTGCTTCGACCTTCTCGTCCAGCTCCAGGTGCCGGGGAAGAACATGCCGGTCGAGGACGCGACGGTGGCCTGGTCCGAGGAGGACTCGCCCTTCCTGAAGGCGGCCCGGGTCACGATCCCGCGCCAGCGGTTCGACACGCCGGAGCAGAACGCCTTCTGCGAGGACCTCTCGTTCACCCCCTGGCACGCGCTGCCCGCGCACGAGCCGGTCGGGGTCATGAACCGCGTGCGACGCGCCCTCTACCAGGAGATCTCCCGCTACCGGCACGCGAAGAACGCGGCTCCCCGCGCCGAGCCTCGCGGCTTCTGCCTCGACCTCACCGGCGCGACGTGCGACTAGCCAGGCGAGGAGGACCGGATGGCCGACGTGAAGACCTATCTCGAGGCGGTGATGACGCTCGACGAGGCCCCCCTCAAGCTCGAGCCGGGCCAGGTGATCTTCTCCGCCGGCGAGCCGGGCCGGGAGATGTTCATCGTCCGCACCGGCAGCGTGGACCTGCGGATCGGGGAGACGCTGCTCGAGACCGTCGAGCAGGGGGGCATCTTCGGCGAGCTCGCGCTCGTCGACCCCGCGCCCCGCAGCGCGACCGCGGTCGCCGGTCCCGGCTGCACGGTCGTCCTCGTCGACGCCGCCTCCTTCAACGACCTGGTCCGCCGGGTCCCCGGCCTCGCGCTCGAGGTCATGAAGGTCATGGCGCGGCGCCTGCGCCGCACGAACCCGAGCCCCTGAGGGGTCAGAAGGTCGGCTTGCCGCCCCGGCGGATGAGCTCGAGGAACTCCTCCCGCGTGGGCTGGCGGTCGCGGAACCCGCCGAGCATGCAGGAGGTCACCGCCACCGCGTTCTGCTTCTCGACCCCGCGCATCATCATGCAGAAGTGCACCGCCTCGATCACGACGCCCACGCCACGCGGGTGGATGGCGTCGCGGATCGTCTCCGCGATCTGGACGGTGAGCCGCTCCTGCACCTGCAGCCGCCGGGCGAACATGTCCACGAGCCGCGGGATCTTCGAGAGGCCGATCACCTTCCCGTTCGGGATGTAGGCCACGTGGGCCTTGCCGTGGAAGGGCAGCAGGTGGTGCTCGCACATCGAGAAGACGTCGATGTCCTTGACGAGCACCATCTCGTCGTAGCCGACGCTGTAGAGGGCCTCGTTGACGAGGGCGCGGGGGTCCTCGTGGTAGCCCTTGGTGAGGAACCGGAGGGCCTTCTCGACCCGGGCCGGGGTCTTGTCGAGGCCCTCGCGGTCGGGGTCCTCGCCGAGGCCGGCGAGGAGAGTGCGCACGGCGTCCTGCATGGGGGTTCGGTCGGTCATGATCGGTCCTTCGTTCCCTCGTCCCGGCGACCGGCCAGGACGTCCAGGAGCCTCCTGCGGAACGACGCGGGGTCGATCGCAGGAAAGCGGTAGAGGCGGGGCTCGATCGCCTCGAACAGCTCGAGGAGCCGTCCCGGTTCGACGAGGCCGCGGTCGAGCATCTGGAGGACGTCCTCCGTGTCCTTCGCGTGGCCTCGCTGGATCTTCGCGAGCGCCTGCGCGTACGGGTCGTAGTGGCGGTACGTGACAAGCCCCTCGCGGGCGGCGGGGAGGCTCCTCTCCCGCCACCCGGGCAGCTCGGGGATGAAGTGGGCGGGGCTCGCGATCTCGACGTTGAGCTCGAGCTCCTCCTTGAGGCGCTGGATGGCCCGGTAGAGCGAGTCGCGCTCCGGCACGATGAGGATGTCGGCGTCGACCGTGCTCTCGCGCCAGCCGAGCAGGACGGCGGTCGCGCCGCCCGTGAGGTAGACCTCCGTCTCGCCGTCGGCGTCACGCGCCAGCTCCCGGAGGAAGCGCCGGAGCCGCTCGGCGTCCGCTAGCCGACGCATTCGAGCGCGTCCTCGAAGCTCGTGAGGCGGCGGAGGAGCGCGTTGTAGCGCGAGTGGGCCGAGTCGGGGTCCTCGCCGGCGAGCCGCTCGTAGAGCCGGTGCTCCGGGTCCTGCAGGGGGCGGTCGACCGGCAGCCCCTGCCTCCTCAACCGGGGTGCGCCGATCGAGACGAGCAGCGCCTCCTCGGTCTCCCGCGACGCCGCGAGGTCCCGCAGGCCCTTGGCCACGAGGTCGCCTCCCGGCAGGTGGTCGAGGTCCACGAGGCCATTCTAATCCCCTCCCGGATTCCGGACCCCGGCTGACCGACTCGTGCTGCATGATGCGTGGGTGAATGGCGGAGCCCCCACCCGTCGGGGGCCGGGAGGAGCGACTTGACCCAGGCGTTCGCCTTGACGCGGGCCGACTCGGAGGGGGCGCTCCTCTCGGTCCTGAAAGGCCTCGAGATCCAGAAGACGCTGGGCACCGAGCCCGTCCTGACGGCGCTGCGCCACTTCCCGGCGCAGCCCGCCGAGATCGTCGACTTTCCCCCGGACCTCCACCCGAAGCTGAAGGAGGCCCTCGCGGCGCGCGGCTACCAGGGGCTCTACACCCACCAGCGGGAGGCGTACGAGCAGGTCCAGGCGGGAAAGGACGTCGTGGTCGTCACCCCGACCGCCTCGGGGAAGACCCTCTGCTACAACCTGCCGGTCCTCGACCGGGTCCTGAAGGACAAGGACGCCCGGGCCCTCTACCTCTTCCCGACGAAGGCGCTCTCCCAGGACCAGCTCGCCGAGCTGCACGGGATGGTCGAGTCGCTCGAGGCCGACATCGGCACCTTCACCTACGACGGGGACACGCCCCAGGACGCGCGCAAGGCGATCCGGGCGCGGGCGCACGTCGTGGTGACGAACCCCGACATGCTCCACAAGGGGATCCTGCCCCACCACACGAAGTGGGTGAAGCTGCTCGAGAACCTGCGCTACGTGGTGGTGGACGAGCTGCACAGTCTGCGCGGCGTCTACGGCTCGCACGTCACGAACATCTTCCGCCGGCTCCGGCGGCTGTGCGAGTTCTACGGCTCGCGGCCCCAGTTCGTCTGCTCCTCGGCCACGATCGGAAACCCGAGGGAGCTGGCCGAGGCCCTCACCGAGCGCGAGATGACGCTCGTGGACCGCTCCGGCGCCCCCCGCGGCGAGAGGTACTTCGCGATCTACAACCCGCCGGTCGTGAACCGGCAGCTCGGGATCCGCAAGTCGGCCCTCAACGCGGCGCGGGACGTCTCCCTGTCGTTCCTGTCGAAGGGTCTCCAGACGATCGTCTTCGCCCCCTCCCGCCTCGCGACCGAGGTGCTGGTGACGTACCTCAAGGAGGCCCTCGAGAAGAAGCCGGGCTCCGAGGGGATCATCCGCGGCTACCGCGGGGGCTACCTGCCGATCAAGCGGCGCGAGATCGAGCGCGGGCTGCGCGAGGGCTCGGTCCTCGGGGTCGTCTCCACCAACGCCCTCGAGCTGGGCATCGACATCGGCAGCCTCGACGCGGCCGTCCTCGTCGGCTACCCCGGCAGCGTGGCCTCGGCGTGGCAGCAGGCGGGGCGCGCGGGGCGCAGGACGGGCACCTCGGTGGCAGTCCTCGTCGCGAACTCGACCCCCCTCAACCAGTTCATCGCGAAGAACCCCGACTACTTCTTCGGCGCGCCGGTCGAGCAGGGCCGGGTCAACCCCGACAACCTCCAGATCCTCGTCAACCACGTCAAGTGCGCGGCGTTCGAGCTGCCCTTCGTGGGAGACGAGCCCTTCGGCAAGGAGAACCTGGTCGAGATCCTGGAGTTCCTCGAGGAGGACGGCCTGCTGCACCGCTCGGGCGAGCGCTGGCACTGGACGAGCGAGAGCTACCCCGCCGACGCGGTCAGCCTCCGCTCGGTCTCGTCCGACAACTTCGTGATCCAGGACGTCACGGGAGAGCCCCGGATCGTGGCCGAGGTCGACTACGACTCGGCCCCGTCCATGGTCCACGAGAAGGCCATCTACATCCTGGAGGGCCGCACGTACTTCGTCGAGAAGTACGACCACGACGAGCGGCGGGTCCACGTGCGGGAGGCCGAGGTCGACTACTACACCGACGCCATCACCTACACCAAGGTGCGCATCCTCGAGCGCTTCGCCGAGGAGCCCCGGGGGAACGGCCGCCGGAACCACGGCGAGGTCCACGTCACCTCGCAGGTGGTGGGCTTCAAGAAGATCAAGTTCCACACGAACGAGAACGTCGGCTCGGGCGAGCTCCAGATGCCCGAGAACGAGATGCACACGACGTCCTACTGGCTCACCGTGCCCCGCGAGGTCATGCAGGCGCTGCCCTTCTCGCTCGAGGAGCGGCGCGACGGGGTGGTGGCGCTCTCCTACACGCTCGGCCAGCTCGCCGCTCTGTTCCTGATGTGCGACCGGCACGACCTCGGGGTCGCCCTCGGCGACAACGGCCAGGGGGAGGCGCGCATCGAGCGGGGCCTGCTGCGCCGGGGGGCGGGGAAGGCCTCGCGGCGCGAGGAGCCGCCGCCCGGCGACGACTACGAGCCGAACGTCTTCATCTACGACGCGTACCCCGGCGGCATCGGCCTCTCGGAGCCGCTGTACCGCCTGCACGACCGGCTGCTGGCCGAGAGCCGGGCCCTCGTGGCCGCCTGCCCCTGCACGGACGGCTGCCCGTCCTGCGTCGGCCCTGCGGGGGAGGTGGGGAGCCGCGGCAAGGAAGTGGCACTGGCGATCTTGGATGCGGTCCGGGGAGCATGACCGGGCGCCTTCGGAGCCGGCCAGGGGGTCTGGGGGGCTGGAAGCCCCCAGATCAAAGGAAGGCCGCTCGCTCCGTGGAGAAGCACCTTTGACAGAAGCTCCCGCAACGGCCAGGCTGTGCCCGGCTTCCTTCGAGATGGGGGGCTTCGCCCCCCAAGCCCCCCGTGAACGGCATGTCCTCTAGCTCACTGTCCGATCGCCTCAGCCGCCTCCGTCGCCCCTCGGAGGCGCCGTCGCCGGGGCTCGAGCGGCTCGAGCGGGAGGTGCTGGGAGAGGTGCCGGTCGTCGAGGGCGAGGTACTGTCCCTCAAGGCCCGCCTCGAGCGGCTCGTGGCCGCGGCCGCCTCGAAGGAGAGGGAAAGGCGCCGCGCGCCCGCCCCGCTCGAGGAGCTGGTCGACGGGATGCGGGTCGAGAACGAGCGGGGGGAGTTCTTCCTCGTGGAGACCGCGGTCCATCTCGAGGAGCGCCACGGAGACGTGCCGCTGTCGCGCATGCACGCCATCGACCCGCAGACCGTGTCCGTCCTGACCGGCGAGCCCGGCCTCGAGGGCTTCGACCTGCGCCGCGCCGTGTTCCTCGACACCGAGACGACCGGCCTCGCGGGGGGCACGGGAACGGCCGCCTTCCTGATCGGCCTCGGCTGGGTGGAGGGGGAGCGCTTCGTCGTGCGGCAGTACTTCATGCGCGACTACCACGAGGAGGCGGCGCTGCTCCACGGCCTCGCCGAGGAGCTCCGCCGGTTCGACCGCCTCGTCACGTTCAACGGGAAGATGTTCGACGTGCCCCTGCTCGACGCGCGGTTCCGGCTGAGCCGCGCCCGCTTCCCCCTCGAGGAGGCGTCGCACCTCGATCTGCTCCACCCGGCCCGTCGCCTGTGGAAGCTGCGGCTCGAGTCGTGCCGGCTGCAGTCGCTCGAGAGGGAGCTGATCGGCCTCCGCCGCCAGGGGGACATCCCGGGAGAAGAGATCCCCGGCGTCTTCTTCGACTGGGTGAGGCGGCGCGACGCGCGGAGGCTGGCGCGGGTCTTCGAGCACAACCGGCAGGACATCGTCTCGCTCGCCGCGCTCGCGGTGCTGGCCTGCCAGTGGGTGGAGGACGGATGTGCCGAGGACCCGCGCGACGTCCTGAGCCTCGCCCGGGTCCTGGAGCGGGCGAAGCAGTTCGAGCGGAGCGACTCCGCCTACCGGCGCGCGGCCGGGCTCGACGCGGGGCCGCTGCGCGCCCAGGCGCTCGCGCGGCTCGCCTGGCGGGCGCGCCGGTCCGGAGACCGCGAGCGGGCGCTCGCGCTGTGGACGGAGGCGGCCGAGGCGGGGGAGGTCGAGGGATGGCGGCAGATCGCCGTCCACCACGAGCACCGCACGCGCGAGATCGACCGGGCGCTCGAGGCGGTCGAGCGGGGGCTCGCGGTCGTGGGGCAGCCGGGCGGGGGCGACGCGCGGGCGTGGCGGCTGCGGGAGGCGCTCGAGCGGCGGCGGGAGCGGCTGGTGAGGAAGAAGGAGAAGGAGAAGGAGAGGGACTAGCCGGCCTTCATCGGGGCTTTCGACCGGCCTTCATCGAGGCTTTCGA
>CAZLRF010000004.1:12745-128793 GCA_964561785.1 uncultured Acidobacteriota bacterium
GGCTTTCGACCGGCCTTCATCGAGGCTTTCGAGGACCCTCGCGCGCTTTCGCGCGCTCGGGGGTCAGATCTCCCTCTGCAGGAACTCCACGAGCTCCTGCACGATCACCGGCTTCTTGAAGACCGCCATGCCCGATTTCTCGAAGGCGGGGATGAGCGGAGAGTGGGCGTAGCCGGTGAGCAGGCCGATCGGCAGGCCGGGGAAGCGGCGGCGCAGGGTCTCGGCGAGGTCCTTGCCGTCGCGGCCGGGCATGACGAGGTCGACGAGGGCGCCGTCGTAGGCCGCGGTCTCGCACCGCTCGAGCGCCTCGTCGGCCGAGGTCGCGGCGTCGACGCGGAAGCCGTGGCGGGCGAGGGCCTTCGTCAGCATCTGCCCGATGCCGGGGTCGTCGTCGACGACGAGGATGAGCGGCGACTCCTTCACCGCCCGGCTCCCGCGCTGGCCGGGGGCCACGGGCGGGCCTCGGTGAACGAGCGCAGCGGCACCCTCGTGCCCTTCGTCCAGAAGCGGTGGAGGTGCTCGAGGGCGAGGCCGGTGTTGGCCGGGGTCAGGACGCTCGCCGCCAGCTCCCCCGAGGAGACGAGCCGCTGGCCGAAGGTGGGACACGCGTCGACGCCGAGGAACTTCGCGGCGAGGAGCGCCTCGCGGTGGGCGGCGGTCGAGAGCGCCTCGCAGGCCCGCCGCGCCCCGAGGGCCAGCTCGTCGTTCCCCGCGGCCACGACCTGGACGACGGGGTCGCGGGAGCGGGCCACGCGGTACCAGTCGTTGAAGGCGACGATGCCCGCCGACTCCGTCCACTGGCCGGCCGAGATCTCCTGCACCTCGATCCCGGCGCCGACCGCCGACTTGAGGCCGTCGAGCCGCTGCTGCGCCGCCGAGGAGCGCAGGGGACCGGCGACGCAGAGGACCCGGCCCCCGGACGGCAGGAAGGCGCGCGCCTGGCGGCCCTGGATCTCCCCGACCGCGGCGTGGTCGGTGGACACCGTCCCGAGGGGCAGCGCGTCGCCCCAGCCGGCCGCCGCCTCCTCGATCGACGCGCTCCAGGCGCTGAGGACCACGAGGCCGCACACGCCCTTCGTCTCGCGCAGCGCGAGGTCGAGCGTCGAGGTGTTGGCGGGCTCGGTCACCACCGCGTCGACCGCGGGGAGCGACCTGTCCGACAGCCGCCGCTTGAGGACGCGCAGCTGATCGAAGCCCGGGGCGAAGGCGACTTCGACCTCCAGCGCGAGCCGGCGTCCCTCCGCGAGGGCGGTCTGCTCCTGGAGGAGCTGGAAGTGGTTGACCTCCCCCTTCTCCCGGTCGCCGATGAGGAGTACGAAGACGCGCTTCGCCGCCACGATGCCGCTCCCCGGGGCCGCCTCGCGCGGCCCCTGCGAGCGCACAGGATACGTCCTCGGGCTCGCGCGGCCAAGCGCCTGCTAGACTGCCCGGGTGAGCGGGACGAGGAGAAGGCACGCCGTCGCCGACGCCGCAGGCCTCGCGTTCCTCCTCCTCGCGCTTCTCGAGCTGCTGCCGCCGTCGCTGCTCCTCCTGCCCACGATCGCCGCCGGCGGGGACACGCCGAGCCACTACCCGACTGCCGCGTGGTTCCACGAGCGCCTCCTGCCCCACCTGCGCCTGCACGGCTGGTACCCCGGGGCCTCGCTCGGCCACCCGCTGCTCCTGTACTACTTCCCGCTCCCGTTCCTCGTGATCTCGGGACTCGTCCCGCTCGCGGGGCTGCCGGTGGCCTTCAAGATCGGCACCGCGCTCGGGGTGTTCGTCCTCCCGCTCCTCGCCTACGTCGCGCTGCGCCTCGTGCGGCTCGCCTTCCCGGCGCCCCTCCTCGGGGCGGCGGCCGCCTTCGTGTTCCTGTGCCTCGAGGACAACCCGATCTGGGGCGGGACGATCGCGAGCACGCTCGCCGGCGAGTTCTCCTACACCTACGGCGCGGGGCTCGCGCTGCTCTTCCTCGGCGTCCTGCACCGCGCGCGCGCGGACGGCCGCTCGCCCTGGCTCCCGGGGGCCGCGCTCGCGCTGACGTGCTCGGCCCACGGCTACGCGGTGCTCTGGGCCGGCCTCTCGGCGTCCGCCCTCCTCCTGCGCGACCCCGCGCGCCCGGCCGGGGCGGGCGACCGGCGCACCCTCGCGTGGCTCCTCGCCGTCGCCGCGGTGGCCTTCGCCCTCAGCGGTCCGTTCCTCGTCCCCCTCCTCGCCGGCTGGGGCTTCACGACGGCCTACGACGATCCGTGGATCGACGTCACGACCCGCGGCCTGCTGCCCCCGCTCCTGTGGCCCCTCTTCGCCGCCGCGGGCCTCGGCCTCGCGGCGACGCTCCGCGCGCGCGCCCGCGCCGACTCGCGCCTCGTGCTCCTCGGCTTCGCCGCCGCCGCCGCCGCCGCCCTCGCCGCGGCCGGCCCGCGCTTCGGGGTGGTCGACGTGCGCTTCGTCCCCCTCGCCCAGCTCGCGCTCGCCCTCGCCGGGGCCGCGTCGGTCGGCATCGCCCTGTCGAGGCTCGCCCTCCCCGACGCCGCCGCGCTCGGCCTCGTGCTGCTCGCGGTGGCCGGGGCCGACGGCCGCACGCGGGTCGCGCGGGCGTGGGCCGACTGGAACTACTCCGGCCTCGAGGCGAAGGAGCTGTGGCCGGCCTGGCGCGCCCTCAACGAGCGGCTGCGCGGGACCGCCGGCGACCACCGCGTGGCCTTCGAGTACTCGCCGGTCCACGAGCGGGCGGGCTCGCTCCGGGTGCACGAGACCCTGCCGTTCTTCTCGGGCCGCTCGGGCATCGAGGGGGTCTACAACCAGTCCTCGGTCACCACGCACCCCGTGTACTACCTGATCTCGGAGCTGTTCCCGACCGCGCCGAACCCGTTCCGCAAGCGCTCGTTCTCCCGCTTCGACCTCCAAAGCGCGCTCTCGCGCCTCCGGCTGCTCGACGTGGGCCAGGTCGTGGCCGTGAGCCCGGTCCTCACCGCCGCCCTCGACGCGCGTCCCGAGGTCGTCCGGGAGGCGAGCGTGCCGCCGTACGCCGTCTACCGCCTCGCCGACCCGGGGCCGGGCCTCGTCGAGCCGCTCGCCCTCGCGCCGGTGAGGGCGCCCCTCGAAGGCTGGCGCGACGCGGCGTACTTCTGGTTCTCCCGCAAGCCCGCGAACCGCGCCGTGCTGGTCTTCACCGACGACGAGCGGTTCCCGCTCGTCGCGAGCGGGCCCTGGGCCGCTCTGCCCGAGGTGGAGCTGCCGCCTCCGCCGGCGGTGCGCTCCGAGGTGCAGGCGGAGTCGATCCGGATCGAGACGGACCGTCCCGGTCACCCGCTGCTGGTGAAGGTCTCCTTCCACCCCCGGTGGAGGGCAGAGGGCGCCCTCGGCCCGTACCTCGCCGCGCCGGGTTTTCTCCTGGTGGTCCCGCGGGAGCGCGTGGTCACCCTGCGCTACGACGCCCGGGCGTGGCCGGACCACCTCGGTCTCGTCCTCCTCGCGGTCGGTCTCGCCTCGGCGGCTCCCCTCGCGCGCCGCCTCTCGGCGTCGTCCGAGCCGGCGTCGCCCCCGGCCGCGGGCCTCTCGCGCCTCGTGGGCGCCCTCCCGGTCGTGCTCCTCGCCCTTCTCGCCGGCCTGCGCCTGCTCCCGGCCCCGGGCCGCGGGGACCCCGGACCCGCCTACGAGGACGCCTCGCGCGCGTACGCGGCCGAGCGCTGGGCGGACGCCGCCGAGGCCGCCCGCCACGCCCTCGTGCGCCTCGAGGGCGACGACCCGCGGCGCGAGGAGCTGCTCTGCCTCCGCGGCGAGGCGCTCCTGCGCTGGGGCCATCCGCGAGAGGCGGCGCTCGCGTTCGGCGAGGTCCTCGACGCGGGCGCCGGGCCCTACGCGGCCCAGGCTCTGTTCTCAGGGGCCCTCGCCCGCGAGGCGGCAGGGGACGCGGCGGGCGCCGCGCAGTGGCGCCGGCGGCTCGTCGCGGACCATCCCGGGACGCCGTGGGCGGACCGCCTCGCGGCCCCTCCCGCGCCGCGGTGAGCCGCCTCACGGTGGCGGGGAGGCCGGGTGCTACACTTTCGCGTCTCCCGTGGGCGTGACGCCCACGGTTCGGCCCGCACCCCTCCCGCGGGC
Organism: uncultured Acidobacteriota bacterium; assembly: GCA_964561785.1. GTDB lineage: Bacteria > Acidobacteriota > Vicinamibacteria > Fen-336 > Fen-336 > DATBSL01. Next base: position 16,826 of record CAZLRF010000004.1, read on the forward strand.
CCGGAGAGGGTATGACGATGCGGAAGACGGCGGTCGTCCTCGGCCTGCTGGCGCTCGGGGCGCCGGGGTGGGCGCGCGCGCAGGGTCTCGAGATCGACCAGAGGAAGGTGGGCTGCGTCGTGGCCGGCCAGTACCCTCGCTTCGGCGCCTGCTTCACCCCCGCCTCGCGCCTCGCCCGCGCCCGCGTATACTTCCGCCTCGCGGGGGCGGGCTCCGACTGGTACTACGTCGAGATGGCGTCGGACGCCCCGTGCCACGCGGGCGTCCTCCCCCGGCCGAAGAAGGAGCTGGTGGGACGGCACATCCAGTTCTACGTGGACGCGTTCGACCGGCAGTTCGCGTCGAGCCGCACGCCGGAGAGCGAGGCGCTGGTCGTCGCGAACGCCTCGGACTGCGCGACGAAGGCGATGGTCGCCCCGTTCGCGAGCGGGGCCGGGGTGGCCGTCTTCCCGAGCGTCCCCGCCGGCTTCGCGGCGGCGGGGGCGGCGGCGGGAGGGCTCGGCGCGGGCGCCACCGCCGCGATCGCCCTGGGCGGCGCGGCGGTCGTCGGGGGCGGCGTCGCTCTCGCCGCGGGCGGCTCGGAGGGCGAGCCGGGCGCGCCGACGACCACGACACCCCCGACCACGCAGCCGCCGGCCACGACCACCACGACGACGACCACCACGCCCTCGGGGCAGTTCAACCCCGTCTTCAACGTCCTGCGCGGCACGGTCCTCGAGCCGGGCGACACCGTCACCGGCACCGAGCCCCTGCAGCTCACCTTCGACATGTGCGCGTCGACCGGCCCCTACCCGCTGCGCTTCGGCGTCGAGGTGGACGGCGTCAAGACCACCGACGGCTGCTTCTCGAAGATCACGTTCACGACGAGCGGCGCCGTGGAGTCCAGCTCGCTGCGGCAGGCCGCGAGCCGCTCGTTCGACGTGCGGATGACGATCCGCTCCCAGGGCCCGAACAACGACCCGAGCGCGAACCGCCGTCTCACCGTCGTCGTCGACCCGTCGGGGGGCGGGGGCGGCTGCTCGGGCGACACCCAGGGGCCCGTGGTCAGCCTGACCAAGCCGACGGCGGGCTCGGTCTACCCGAGCCCCCAGCCGTACCCGGTGCGCTTCGAGGCCTCGGCCAGCGACTCGACCACCGGCAACAACGGCGTCGCGTTCGTCGAGTACAAGATCAACTACCCGGGCCCGGACCAGCTGATCCTGGGGCCCTTCACGGGCGGCAGCCCCTGGCCCTACAGCTGGACGGAGGCCCAGGTCAACTCCTACCTCGGCTCCTCCTGCGCGAAGTTCCTCCAGGTCCAGGCCTACGCCCAGGACAACTGCGGCAACGCCTCGATCTCGACGTCGTCGCTCGTCATCGTGAACAACACGGGTCCGTGCACCCCCGACGTCGCCGCGTCCGGCGCGCCGGGCGCCACGCTCGTCTCCGAGCTCGCCGTTCCCGGCGGGGCGGGGCAGGTGGTCGCGAACGGCGAGGCCGCGCTGGCGCGCGCGGGCCGCAGCCCGCTCGCGGTCCGCGTCGCCGCGGGCGAGAACCGGGTCGAGGCCACGCTCGTCGAGGCCCGGGCGGCGGGAACGTGGCGGTTCGACCTCGCCGCCGTGCGCGGCCTGCGGCCGGAGACCCTGCGCGTCGTCGCGGGGGAGGTCGTGGGCCTCGCCGGGGACGCGGTGAGCTTCCGCCTCCGGGGTCGCCCCGGGGAGCGGGTGGTCTTCACCTTCCGCGCCGACGACTGAGCGCGCTTCAGCCGAGCGCCGACTCCATCTCCCGCACGATCGCGTCCGCGGCGGAGGCGGGGTCCTCGGCCCCCGTGATCGGGCGCCCGACCACGAGGTAGTCGGCGCCCGCCCGCAGGGCCGCGCCGGGCGTCGCGAGGCGGGCCTGGTCGCCCGCCGCCGCGCCCGCGGGCCGGATGCCCGGGGTCACGATCAGGAAGTCGCCGCCGCACGCCTCGCGCACGAGCGCGACCTCGTGGGGCGACGCCACGACGCCGTCCGCCCCCGCCTCGCGGGCGAGGAGGGCGAGGCGGCGGACGGACTCCCCCAGCTTGCCGTTCACGCCGATCTCGCCGAGCGTGTCCTCGTCGTGGCTCGTGAGGATCGTGATCGCGAGCAGCCTCGTGCCCATCGCGGGCAGCGCCCCCACCGCCGCCTCCAGCATCGCCTTGCCCCCGAGGCCGTGGACGTCGACGAGGGAGACGCCGAGACGGCACGCGCTCGCCACCGCCCCCGCCACCGTGTTCGGGATGTCGTGGAACTTCAGGTCGAGGAAGACCTTCTCCCCGCGGGCCACGATCTCGTGCACGAGATCGGGCCCGGCCGCGGTGAAGAGCTGGCTGCCCACCTTGAAGAGGCCGACCCGGCCGGCGAGCCGGTCCACCAGGCTCCGCGCGGCCTCGGCCTCGGGCACGTCGAGGGCGACGATGAGGCGCTCGCGAGGGTTCATCGGCTCTCTCCGCTGTCGCAAGGCCGGGGCAGCCCCGGGTACTCGAGCGTCCCCACCACCGCGTTGACGTCGCTCTCGCCGTGCCGCTCGAGCCATGCCGCGAGGTCGGCGACCAGGCGCCCGTAGATCCCGGGGTCGACGAAGTTCGCGGTGCCGATCTGGACCGCGCGGCAGCCGGCGAGCAGGAACTCGAGCGCGTCGGCCGCGGACGCGATCCCGCCGATCCCGATCACCGGGATCCGCACCGCCCGCGCGGCCTGCCACGCCATGCGCACGGCCACCGGCCGGATCGCGGGGCCGGAGAGGCCCCCCGTGCCGAAGCCGAGCTTCGGCCGGCGGGTCTCCACGTCGATCGCGAGGCCGAGGAGCGTGTTGATGCAGGACAGCGCGTCCGCCCCCGCCTCCTCCGCCGCGCGCGCGAAGACCGTGATGTCGCCCACGTTCGGGGAGAGCTTGGGGATGACGGGCAGCCGCGTCGCCCGCCGGACCGCCGCCACGACCTCGTGGGTCATGCGCGGGTCGCCGCCGAACGCCATGCCGCCCTTCTTCACGTTCGGGCAGGAGATGTTCACCTCGAGGCCGTGGATGCCCGGCGCGCCGTCGCACACCCGCGCCACCTCCGCGTACTCCTCGACGCTGTCGCCGCAGACGTTGACGAGGAGCGCGGTGTCGTGCCGGGCGAGGCGGGGGAGAACGTCGCTCACGAACGCGCGGATGCCGATCCCCTGCAGGCCGATCGCGTTGAGGAGGCCCATCGGCGTCTCCGCGATGCGGGGCGGGGGGGCCCCGTCGCGAGGCTCCCCGTAGAGGCCCTTCGACACGATGCCCCCGAGGCGGGAGAGGTCGAGGACGTCCTCGTACTCGACGCCGTAGCCGAAGGTGCCGGAGGCGGCGATGAAGGGGTTCTTGAAGCGGATCCCCGCGACCTCCACCGCGAGGTTCATCGCGGCTCCCCGTGCGCCGCCCGGCGGGCGCGGGAGGTCTCCTCGTCGGGCCACACGAGCCGCGCCGCGTCGAACACCGGCCCCTCGGTGCAGGCGCAGCGGTACTTCCACCGGGCCTCCTCCGGGCCCTGGACGCGGACGACGCAGCCGAGGCAGGTGCCGACCCCGCAGCCCATCCACGGGTCGAGGCTCACCTCCGCCTCGAGGCCGCGCCCCGCGGCGAGGCGCGCGACGGCGTGCATCATCGGCTCGGGCCCGCAGGCGTACAGCCGGGCCGGCCCGGGGGCCGCGTCGAGGTGGGCCTCGAGCGGCACGGTGACCCGCCCCCTCGCGCCGAGCGACCCGTCCTCGGTGGCGGGGACGACGCCGAGGCCGGTCCCGCCGAGCCTCTCGAGCAGGGGGAGGTCCGCACCCGTGCGCCCCCCGTAGAACAGGACCCCCCGGCCCCCCGCCCGGCGCAGCTCCTCGCCGAGAAAGAGGAACGGCGCGACCCCGTAGCCCCCCGCGACCATCAGCGCCTCGGTCCCCGCGGGGGGCAGCGAGAAGGGCCGCCCGAGGGGACCGAGGCACAGCGCCTCCTCGCCCCGGGCGAGGGCGCACAGCGCGCGCGAGCCGGGCCCGATCGCCTTCACGAACAGCGTGAAGGTCTCCTCCGCGGGGTCGGTCGCGAGGATCGAGAAGGGCCGGCGCAAGGGCGGCTCCGCCGAGAGGCCCGCCTTGATCATCACGAACTGCCCGGGACGGGCCTCGCGAGCGGCCTCGGGGTGCCGGAACGTGAGGAGGGTGTACGCGCCCCCCAGGCTCTCGCGGCGCACCAGGGGGGCCACTCGGTTGGCCGGCATCGGCGGATCATACCCGCGCGCGACGGGGCGCGTCGACCGCGCCCGGCCGGATCGAGTACGCTTCGGCGATGGCGGGCAAGACCGTCGCGAGCGCCGCGATCGCGGCAACGATCGGCGCCCTGTGCCTCGCCACGCTCACCCTGTTCCTGAACCCGGGCCTCGTGCTGCGCGAGGAGGCGGGGGCGCTCGTTCTGAGCCTCGTCCTGCCGTGGGCGGCGGCGGGGACGGCCCTGCTCTCCCTCGTCGCCGCCCTCGCCACCGCGCTGCGCTGGTGGCCGCGGCCGTTTCGCCCCGTCGTGGCCGGCCGGCCCTTCTTCGCCTCGCTGTGCTTCCTCGCCCTCGCGGCGGCGGCGGCGCTCTACGTCCACAACCTGCTCGCCTACCGCAACGCGCTCCCCGTCGACGTCCTGCGGGGGCTCGCCGTCTCCTCCGCCACGATCGCCGGAGCGGCCGCCGTCTTCCTCGCCATCGGCCTCGACCTCGTCCTGTTCCCGCGGCGCGACCGGCCGCTCGCGGCCGCGCTCGCCGTCCTCGCGCCCGCGGCGGCGCTCGCCGTGCCCCTCGCCCTGCGGCCGGAGCCCGCGCCCGCGGCGCCCCCACCCGCGGTGAGGCTCGACGCGGGGCGCGCCGTCCGGAGGGTCGTCCTCGTCGGGGTCGACGGCCTCTCGCCCGCCGACCTCCGGCCCGACCCGGCGGGGGAGAAGGTGGGCGCGTTCGCCCGCTTCGCGCAGCGGGGCGCGGCGGGGCCGCTCGCGACGCTGCGCCCGACCGAGGGCTCGCCCATCTGGACGACGCTCCTGACCGGCCGTCTCCCTCGCGACCACGGCATCGTGAGCGGCTACAGCTACCGCCTGCGCGGCTCCGCCCGCGAGTGGCGCCTGCTGCCGAAGGGCGCCCTCGTGTCGCGCCTCGAGCAGGCGGGCCTCGTGTCGCGCCGCCCGGTGGGCTCGACCTCGCGCCGCACGCGCGCCCTGTGGAACGTGCTCGACGCGTTCTCCGTCGAGTCGGGCATCGTGCGGGTCTGGGGGACGCACCCCCCGGAGACCGTGCGCGGCTTCGTCGTCTCCCCGTACTTCCACGCGCTGCGGGGGGACCCGGCGCGGGCCGCGGGGGCCGTCCACCCCGCGGAGCTGCTCCCCGAGATCACCGCGCGGGCGGTGGATGCGAGGGACCTCGACCCTACTCTGCTCGCCGACCTCGCCGACCCGCGCGTCCCGAAGGGCGCCCCGCCCCTCGTCGACCCCGAGCTCGCCGGTCTCGCCGCGGGCGCCCTCGCCCCCGACCTCACCTACGCGCGGATCACCGAGGTGCTGCGCCGGGCCTACGCGCCCGCCCTCCTCGTCCTCGCCTTCCATGGCTACGACGCGGCCGGCCACGCCTTTTACCGCCACGCCCACCCCGACGCGTTCGGCGACGTGGGCGAGGAGGAGGCCCGCCGCTACGGACGCGTCCTCCCACGCTACGCCGCCCTCCTCGAGCGGTGGACGGCCGAGATCGAGCGCGACCTCTCCCCCGAAGACGTCCTCGTCGTCGTCTCCGGGCACGGCCTCGCGCCGACACCCCTCTGGCGGCGCCTGGTGGGCGCGCTCACCGGGACTGCGGTCGACGCCGCGACCCACGCGAGCGCCCCCGACGGCGTCTTGCTCGTCGCGGGCGCGGGGATCCGCCCCGGCTCGCGGCCCGCGGGCGCCACCGTCCTCGACGTCGCCCCCACGCTGCTCTACCTCATGGGCCTGCCGGTGGCCCGCGACATGCCGGGGCGCGTGCTGACCGAGATCCTCGAGCCCGACTTCGCGCGCGAGCACCCCGTCACGTTCATCCCGAGCTACGAGGGCCTGGCCGTGACTCCGGCCGCCCCCGGCGCGCCGCTCGACGAGCTGCCTCCGCTGCCCGAGGCGGGGCCGTGAGCCCCTTGTCGGGTGGGGCGGGCCGGGGTAGCATGCGCCCGCCTTGGCGACCGCCACCCTGATGGACGCGGGCCGGATGGCCCGGACGCTCTCCCGCATCGCGCACGAGATCCTCGAGCGCCACCCCGACGTGAAGCGGCTCGCCCTCGTGGGCGTTCGCAGCCGGGGCGTGCCCCTCGCCCGCCGTCTCGCCCGCCTGATCGAGGAGGCGGCGGGGACGGCGCCCGCGGTGGGGGCGCTCGACATCTCGCTCTACCGCGACGACTTCACGAGCCTCGCCCCCCAGCCGATCACCAAGGGGACCGACATCCTCTTCTCGATCGACGGGCGGACCGTGGTGATCGTGGACGACGTGCTGTTCACCGGGCGCACCGTGCGCGCCGCCCTCGACCAGCTCGTCGACTTCGGCCGCCCCGCGCGGATCGAGCTCGCCGTGCTCGTCGACCGCGGGCACCGCGAGCTGCCGATCCGCGCCGACTACGTCGGGCGGACGCTCGCCACCGCGCGCGAGGAGGCGGTGCAGGTCCTGGTGCGGGAGGAGGACGGGCGCGACGAGGTGGTGCTCGTCCGGCAGGGCCGCCCGGCGAAGGCGAGGCCGAGCGCCGGGCGTGCGCGCGCCGGGGCGAAGCCGCGGGGCCGGGCCCGCCCCGCCCGGAGGACGCGTTGAGCTTCCCGCACCGCCACCTGCTCGGCATCGAGCCGCTCGAGCCCGCCGACGTCCAGACGATCCTCGACACCGCGGACGGCCTGCGGGAGATCCTCGACCGCCCGATCAAGAAGGTCCCCGCGCTGCGGGGCAAGACGATCGTCAACCTCTTCTACGAGGCCTCGACCCGCACCCGCTCGTCCTTCGAGGTCGCCGAGCGGGTGCTCTCCGCCGACTCGCTCTCGATCGCGACCGCGGCGTCGAGCGTGACGAAGGGGGAGACCCTCCTCGACACCGCCAGGAACCTCGAGGCCATGAACCCGGACATGGTGATCATGCGGCACTCGAGCTCCGGGGCGCCGCACTTCCTCGCCCGCCACTGCCGCTTCTCGGTGGTCAACGCGGGAGACGGTCAGCACGAGCACCCGACCCAGGCCCTCCTCGACGCGCTCACGATGCGCCAGAGGAAGGGGAAGCTCAAGGGCCTGCGGGTGGCGATCGTGGGGGACATCCTCCACAGCCGGGTGGCCCGCTCGAACCTGCTGCTGCTGTCGAAGATGGGGGCGTCGGTCGTGCTCTCGGGGCCCCCGACGCTCATCCCCCCCGGGATCGAGCGGCTCGCCCCCGTGACCTACCGCATCGACGAGGCGATCGAGGGCGCCGACGTGGTCATGATGCTACGCATCCAGCTCGAGCGCATGTCGGGCGGCTTCTTCCCGACGACCCGCGAGTACCACCGGCACTTCGGCCTCACCGAGGAGCGGGCCCGGCGGGCGAAGAAGGACGTCCTCATCATGCACCCGGGGCCGATGAACCGCGGGGTGGAGATCGCGAGCGAGGTCGCGGACGGCCCGTACTCGGTCATCCTCGACCAGGTGACGAACGGCGTCGCGGTGCGCATGGCCGTGCTGTACCTGCTCCTCGGCGGGAGCGCGGAGGCCTTCTCATGAGCCGGCTGCTTCTGAAGGGCGCCCGGGTGATCGACCCCGCCCAGGGCCTCGACGCGACGCTCGACGTGATGATCGCGGACGAGGCGATCGAGGAGGTGGGCCCCCGTGTCGCCCCCCGGGGCGCGCAGGTCCTCGAGATGAAGGGGCTCGTGGTCTGCCCGGGCTTCATCGACATCCACACCCACCTGCGCGAGCCGGGGCGGGAGGACAAGGAGACGGTCGCCACCGGGACCCGGGCCGCGGCGGCCGGCGGGTTCACCGCGGTGTGCGCGATGCCGAACACCGACCCCGTGAACGACAACGCGGGGATCACCCGGGCCATCCTCGAGAAGGCGCGCACGGAGGGGGCGGTGCGGGTCTGGCCGATCGGGGCGATCACCCGCGGGCAGAGGGGCGAGGAGCTCGCCGAGTACGGCGACCTCAAGGAGGCGGGCTGCGTGGCCGTCTCCGACGACGGCCGGCCGGTGGCCAGCGCGCGGATGATGCGCCGCGCCCTCGAGTACGCGAAGGCGTTCGACCTCGTGGTGATCGACCACTGCGAGGAGCCGACCCTCGCCGAGAAGGCGTGCATGAACGAGGGCCCGGTGGCGACGCACCTCGGCCTGCGGGGCCAGCCGGCGGCGGGGGAGGCGATCATGGTCGAGCGGGACGTGCTGCTCGCCGAGCTCGTCGGCGGGCGCGTCCACGTCGCCCACCTCTCGGCCGCGGCGTCCGTCGACGCGGTGAGGCGCGGCAAGGCGCGCGGAGTGAGGGTCACCGCGGAGGCGACACCCCACCACCTCTTCCTCACCGACGAGGCCGTGCGCGAGACCGGCTACGACACCAACACCAAGATGAACCCGCCGCTGCGGTCCGAGGACGACCGGCAGGCGGTGATCGCCGGCCTGCGCGACGGCACGATCGACTGCATCGCGACCGACCACGCGCCGCACACGGTGGACGACAAGAAGGTCGAGTACGACCAGGCCGCCAACGGGATCGTGGGCCTCGAGACCGCGGTGGCGCTGTGCCTCGACCGGCTGGTGGGCGCGGGGCTCGTCGAGCTGCCCCACCTCGTCGCGCTCCTCTCGACGAACCCCGCCCGCGTCCTCTCCCTGCCCGGCGGGACCCTCGCCCCGGGGTCTCCGGCCGACGTGACGGTGCTCGACCTCGGCAAGAAACGCCAGGTCGACCCCGTGCGGTTCGAGAGCAAGAGCCGCAACACGCCGTTCGGGGGGTGGGTCCTCAAGGGCTGGCCGGCGATGACGATCGTCGCCGGACGCGTGGCCTGGAAGGACGCGCGCTAGCCGCTTGCAGGCCGTCGAGCGCTACCACGCCCTCCTCGAGCGCGACCCGCGCTCCGCTCGCGAGCAGGCGGAGGCGCTGCGCGAGGCGTTCCGCCGCGAGGGCGTGACCTTCGCCGGCGAGCCCATGCCGAGCTTCGTGCGCCCGCACCTCGTGCCGCGGGCGGAATGGGAGGCGCTCTGCTCGCAGGGAGCGAGGGTCATGGAGGCGGCGGCCCGCGCGGCCCGGCACGTGTTCGGCGGGGACGTCTCGCGTCTGTGCGACTTCCTCGGCACCCCGGAGCGCGAGGCGGCCTGGGTCGCGCTCGACCCCGGGCCCCCCGACGTGGTGCTGTCCCGGCTCGACGCGTTCCTGACCCCCCGGGGTCCGCGCTTCATCGAGGTGAACTCCGACGCCCCCGCCGGCTTCGGCTACTCCGACCGCATGGCCCGGCTCGTCCGCGCGCTGCCCGTGTTCCGGGAGTTCGCCCGGGAGGTGAGCGTCGAGTACGTGCCCTCCGACGAGGGCCTCGTGCGCGGGGTCCTCGCGCAGTGGCGGGCGGCGGGGGGCACGGGGCGGCCGCGCATCGCGATCGCGGACTGGGCGGAGGTGAAGACGCGACCCGACCAGGAGATCCTCCGCGAGGCGTTCCTCGCGCGGGGCTTCGACTGCGTGCTCGCCGACCCGCGGGAGATGGGGGTCGCCGGCGGCCGGCTCCACGCCGCGGGGGCGCCGGTCGATCTCGTCTACCGCCGGGCGGTCCTCTCCGAGCTCGTCGAGCGCGAGAGGGACGTCTCGGCCTTCCTCGGCGCGTACCGCCACCGCCTCTGCCCGTTCGTGAACTCGTTCCGCTGCCGGCTCTCCGAGGACAAGGCCTTCTTCGCGATCCTCACCGACGAGGCCTTCGCCTCCCTCTTCACCGCGGAGGAGCGGGACCTGCTCCGGCGAGCGCTGCCGTGGACCCGCCGCCTGGCCGAGCGGCGCACGGAGAAGGACGGCCGCCCGATCGACCTCGTGCCGTGGGCGGTCGAGAGCCGGGAGCGGCTGGTGCTCAAGCCGACCCACGATTACGGCGGCCGCTGCGTGCTGCTCGGCTCGGAGACCGCCCCCGGAGAGTGGGAGAGGGCCGTGCTCGCCGGGCTCGACGCGGCCTGGGTGGTGCAGGAGCGGGTCGCGATCCCGGAGGAGCCGTTCCCCGTGCTCGAGGGAGGCTCGCTCTCGCTCGTCCCGCTGAAGGTGAACGCGAACCCGTTCTACGTGGCCGGGGAGCGGGTGGGCGCGGTCACCCGCGCCTCGCGCAGCTCGATCATCAACGTCAGCGCCGGCGGGGGCAGCGTCCCGACGTTCGTGGTCGGCTGAGCGGGGCCGCCTCAGGGCTCCTGCGCCTTGCGCAGGATGTCGACCGCGGACTCGCCGAAGTACTGGACGACGAGCCGGCCCCAGGTCGGGGTGCGGCGCAGGTTGGCGAGGTACTCGTCGAGGGCCTGCCGGAGGGCCGAGTCCTCCTTGCGCAGCGCGAAGGCGAGGCTCGCCTTGGGGCCGACGAACAGCCCGAGCTCGATCGCCGGGTCCTTCTGCTGGGCCGCGATCGCGTCCTCGACGCCCATCACGACCGCCGTGACCCGCGAGGAGCGCAGCGCCTCGGGGAGCCCGCCCGGGGGCACGGCGTCGTCGACGTTCGAAAGCCCGAGCGGGGCGAGCGCTTCCGCGAGGCTCGTGCCCCGGATGGTCCCGACCTTCTCGGCGCGGAGCTGGCCGAGCGTCAGGACGGGCGGCCGCGGCTTGCGGGTCATCGCGACGAGGCGGCTCGGGAAGACCTCGGTCGTGAACGCGACCAGCCGGCGGCGCGCGTCGGTGGCGGTCACACCCCCCGCGGCCACGTCCCCTCGCCCCTCGGCGAGGGTCGGCAGCAGGGCGTCCCACGAGGCCACCGCCACGGGCTCGAGGCGCAGCCTGCGCAGCCGCGCGAAGCCCTCGAGGATCTCCCGGTCGAACCCCGGCGCGCCGCCCGGGCGCAGGGAGAAGAACTGGTCCGAGCCCGCAACGGCGAGGACGCGGAGGACGCCGCGCGTCTCGACCTCGGCGAGATCTCTCCCCAGGGCGGGCGCGCCGAGCACGAGGAGCGTGGCGACGAGGGCCTGGGCGGCCCGCGTGCCGGTCATCTCGACCTGCCCTCGGGGCCCCGGGTCGGCGCTCCCGGAGGCGCGTCCGCGACCCTCGCCCCGACGAGGAACACCTGCCGCGCCTGCTCGGCGGATCGGGGGGCCTCGGCGTCGAGGTCGAGCCGGAGCGCGAGCCCGGGCACGACGGGCACGCCCGCCTCCTCCGTCCGAAGCGCCGCGAAGAGGATCGACCGCCGCGGGGGCGAGGGCAGGGCGGCGAAGGCCTCCGCCACGGCGAGCAGACACGGAATGCCGGGGCCGCCGAGGCGCGCGGTGATGAGGACGGCCTCGTCCCGCAAGGCGGGGTCGCGCCCCGCGAGCCGGCCCGCGACCGCGGCGGCTCCCGCGCCCTCCGAGTCGAGCCCCAGCGCCTCGAAGCGCGACGCGACGAAGGCGCGGGCGATCGCGTCGCCCCGCGAGCCGGGAAGCCCCGCGAGGAGATCGCTCGACAGGAAGCGCTCGTCGGCGCGGAGACGGCTGTCGCGGACCGCGAGGGCGGCCGCGCTCTCCTCCGGCGTGACGAGGGCGGGCCGGATGGCGGCGAGCCCCGCCGCCGTGAGCGTTGCCAGACCGCCCACCAGCAGGAGCCTCATGTCCTCCCCCTCTCTTTTTCTCTGGACGGATCTAAAGTGACGTGTCATATTATCCAGTGTAACAGGGCGTCACCACAAGATTCTTGAGGGGCGCGCAGGAAACAGGCCGCGCCGAGGAGTCGTTTTTCGAGTCTGGAGTATTCAATGGCAGTCGCCACTCTCAGTCCGGGCCGGCACTCGATCCTGGCGCCCTCGACCGTCTTCGTTCCCGGCGGACGCTTCCTCATGGGCTCGGAGGACGGCCGGCCGGACGAGAGGCCGGCGCACGAGGCCGAGGTGCGCCCGCTGCGGATGGGCCGCACGCCCGTGACCAACATGGAGTACGCGTGGTTCCTCGCCGCGGGCCGGGCCCCCGAGCCCCCCTGGTGGAAGGACCCGCTCTTCTGGGACCCGGAGCAGCCGGTCGTCGGCGTGACCTGGTTCGAGGCCATGGCCTATGCCCGGTGGCTGTGCGAGACCCTCGGCGGGCGGTGGCGCCTGCCGACGGAGGCCGAGTGGGAGCGCGCCGCGCGGGGGGGCCTCGCCGGGGCCGGCACGCCGTGGGGAGCCGAGGTGCCGCGGGGCGAGGTGCCCGAGCCCCCGGTCTGCGGGCCCTGGCCGGTGGGGCGCGGCACCGCGAACGGCTTCGGCCTGCTCGACCCGGGGACGATCGTGCGCGAGTGGTGCTTCGACTGGTACGCGCCCGACGCCTACCGCGCGATGCGGCGCTACGACCCGCGCGGCCCGGAGACGGGCGCGAAGCGGGTGAGCCGCGGCGGGTCCTGGCGCCAGCCGGTGGGGGAGCTGACCCCTGCCTCACGCTTCGCCTTCGACCCCACCGTGCGCGCCGCCGACTGCGGCTTCCGCGTGGCGCGCGAGGTGCCGTGATCGCGCTCCGCCGACCGACGGGGCCGCACGGCCTCGAGCGGAGGAGCCATCCCCGCCTCGCGCCCGAGGAGCTCGAGGAGCCCGTCTCCGTGGTCGGCTCCCGGCTTCTCAACATCGGCCGGGGCGGGCTGATGCTCGAGGCGCCGATCGCGCTCGCGCCGGAGTCGACGCTGCACCTGCGGCTCCTCCTCGGCGGGCAGCGCGCGGACGTGGACGCGCGCGTGTGCGCCTGCGTCGAGAGGGGGACGGGACGCCGTCGCTCCTGGGGCGTCGGGCTGCAGTTCGAGAGCCTCCCGCCGGAGGCCGCGGCGCGGCTCGATCGCGCCCTGCGGCCGGCGAGGACGGGCCGCGCCTAGCCCGAGCCGTCGGGCCGCGGCCAGTGCCCCGGCCAGGGGCGGGGCGCGGGATCCGGAAGGTCCCGGGCGAGGGCGAGCGCCGCATCCCAGGCCGCCGTCACCAGGCGGGGGGCGTGGGCTCGCGCGACGTGCGCGGTCGCCGCCGCCCCGAGGCGCTCCCGCAGGGCCTGGTCGCCCGCGAGCGCCAGGATCGCCCGCGTCACCTCCTCCGTCTCGCGCGTCGAGTCGACCCGCAGGGCCGCGTCGTCCGGTAGGTCGGCCTGGTGCTCGAGATCCGAAACGACCGTGGGCCGGCCCTGCGCGAGGACGCGCAGCAGCGCGCCCGAGGTCTCCCGCGCCGTCGGGTAGCGCAGGTGGACGACGACGTCCGCCGCCTCGACATGGGCCGCGAGGTCCTCGAGGGGAACGCGTCCGGTGACGACGGTGCGCCCCGCGACGCCCTCGGCCGCGAGCAGCCACCGGAGCCGTTCCTCGTCCGGGATCGGACCGGCCAGGAGGAGGCGCAGGCGCGGCTCGGTCCGGGCCGCACGGGCCACGGCCCGCGCGAGGCTGCTCGTGCGCTTCTCCGGGGTCACCAGGCCGAACGAGCCGACGACGATGTCCGAGTCGCCGAACCCCAGCCTTCGACGCAGGGCCGTCACGAGCTCGGGGGAGACCGGGTGCCTCCGCGCGGGGTGGGGCACCTCGACCACCACCGCGCCGGCGACCTCCGCGCGCACCGCCTCCGCCATGAACCGGCTGTGGACGGCCACCGCGCGGGAGGCCTCGACGGGGATGCGGAACAGCGGGTAGGCGTAGGGCAGGAGGTCGCCGACGGTGCCGAGGTGCGCGGCGAACAGGCGCCCCCCGCGCCCGGGATAGCTGTACTCGAGCTCGGCCCTCCACGCCTCGAGGGCCGGGCGCGCGGCCTCGCGGGCGGCGGGGGAGGCCGGGCTCGCCCGCCACGCGCGCACCCCCTCGGACTCCAGGAAGTGAGCGGCGCGGGCGTGGTGGAGGACGAGGTCGTGCAGGACGAGGAGGCCCGGGACCCTCGAGAGGACGCCGTAGACGAAGTCGTGCGCCCGGCCGTTGCCCATCTGGTGCACGACGACGTCGAACGGACGCTCGCGGTGGCGGGCGGGAAGCTCCCCGACCGGAAGGACCCGCATCGCCCCGGGCAGCCGGCCCGCGTCGACGTCCTCCTGCTCGCAGAACGCCTCGACCTCGTGGACGGGGTCGAGGGCGGCGAGCACGTCCGCCGCGTAGTCGGCGATCCCGGTCGGCAGCGGGGGCAGAGGCGAGACGAACGCGAGGCGCACGAGGCGCCCTACTCGGCCTTCGGGGCGCCGGCGAGAGCGGCGATTCGCCGCCCCAGCGACTCGAGACGGCGGTCGAACGCCTCGAGGATCAGCTCGGCCCTCGTGGTCGCGAGCGCGGTCGCCACGCGGCTGCGAGCGTCGAGGACCGGCTCGACCCTCTGGGCGTAGCGGACGATCGCGCCCGCGAGCTCGCGCAGGCGGGCGTCCCGCGCCTCCTCCTGCTCGAGCCGCGCGTTCAGCAGCTGCACGAGCGCGGCGTTGAACGCGGCCTGCCGCTCGAGGGCGGGGCCGAGAGCGTCCCAGGCCCGCCGCCGGAGCGCGCCGCCGAGCCCGCCGCCCGTAGGCCGCTCCGGCGTCGGCCACAGCTCGTTCAGCCGCGAGAGCCGCTCCCGCACCTCGGGGGCGGCTTCCGCCGGGGTGGGGAACGCGGCCAGGCGGTCGACCGCGGCCAGCACCTCCGCGTAGGCGGCCTCCTCCTCCTCGAGGCGGGCGAGCAGCGCCTCGAGCGCCGGGTGCGGCGTCTCTTCGGCCATCGCGTCCCGCCTCCGCCTAGCCCTGCCGCGCGGCGCGCGCGGCGAGCCAGGTGAGCACGATCTCGTCGAGCGAGAGGTCCTCGACCGCCTGCTCCTCGGGGGGGGCGAAGCGCCCCTTCTTCACCTCGAGGATCATGGCCTTGTGCTGCTCCTCCATGAGGCGGCTGATCGCCGCCTCCGCGTCCTTCGCGATGTCCGCGTACGGCAGCCGCCGCGAGGCGAGGATCTCGCCCCCCTTGTAGATCAGCGTCTCGATCAGCGGGTTGACCTTGCCCTTGTCCTCGGTCTGGACGTGGTAGACCACGCCCCGGTACTTGACGTCCGTGTTGAACCCCGTGATCACGGCCCGATTGTCGCATAATGGCCGCCCCGGCCCGATCCCGCCCCATGCCCGAGACCCCCCCGCCCGCGCGACCCCCGGAGGAGCCGGCCCCGGTGCCGGTCTTCGGGTCCTGGCGCGCCATCCACGCGGCAGTGGCGCTCTCGGCCCTCCTCGTGATGGCGCTCCTCGCCCTGTTCTCGAGGTGGCCGTTCTGACCGCCGGGGCCGGGCTGACCGGGGCCGACTGGGCCGTTCTCGCCGCCTACCTGGCCGGCATCGTGGCCTTCGGCCTGTGGGTGGGGCGCGGCACCCGCGGCCTCGACGACTTCTTCCTCGCCGGGCGGGAGATGCGCTGGTGGGCGGCGGGGCTGTCCGTGATGGCCACCCAGATCAGCGCGATCACCTTCGTGGGCACCACCGGCCAGGCGTACACGAAGGGCATGGGCTTCGTGGCCTTCTACTTCGGCCTGCCCTTCGCGATGATCGTGCTCTCGCTCACCCTCGTGCCGTTCTTCTACCGCGCGGGCGTCTTCACCGCCTACGAGTACCTCGAGCGCCGCTTCGACTCGCGCACGCGGACCCTCACGAGCCTGCTCTTCCTGCTCTCGCGCGGCCTCGCGGTGGGGGTGACGCTCTACGCGCCCGCGCTCGTGCTCTCGGTCGTCCTCGGCTGGAGCGAGTCGGCCACGATCGCGCTCATGGCGGGGGCCACGATCCTCTACGTCGTCTACGGCGGCAACCGCTCGGTGATCTGGACGGACGTCGTCCAGATGGGCCTCATCTGGCTCGGCATCTTCCTCTGCGTGGGCGTCGCGGTCGCCCAGCTTCCCCCCGGCTTCTCCCTGCGCGACGGGCTCGCCCTCGCCCAGGCGAGCGGGCGGCTCGAGACGGTCGACCTCTCCTTCGACCCCTCGCGGCCCTACACGCTGTGGAGCGGGCTCGTCGGGGGGATGTTCCTCGCGATGGCCTACTTCGGGTGCGACCAGAGCCAGGTGCAGCGCTACCTCTCGGGGCGGACGCTGACCGAGAGCCGGCTCTCGCTCCTCTTCAACGCGTTCCTCAAGGTCCCGATGCAGTTCCTGATCCTGCTCACCGGGGTCCTCGTGTTCGTGTTCTTCCACTTCCACGAGGCGCCGCTCCTGTGGAACCGGGCCGAGCTCGCGCGGCTCGAGGCGCGAGCCGACCCGGAAGAGCTCGCTTCGCTGCGCTCGCGGACGGCCGAGGCCCACGCCGCGCGGCGCTCCGCGGCGCGAGCGTTCGCGGCGGCCCGCCGCGGGGAGGGCGACGCCCCGGCGGCGCGGGCGGGCTACCTCGCGGCGCAGGGGCGCCTCGAGGCGGTCGAGGCCGAGGCGCGCCTCGTCGCGGGGCGGCTCGCCGGCGCCCCCGTGAACGACGTCAACCACGTCTTCCCGAGCTACGTGGTCTCGCAGCTGCGGGGCGGCCTCGCCGGCCTGGTGATCGCCGTCATGTTCGCCGCCGCGATGTCGACCCTCGCCGCCGAGTTCAACTCCCTCGCCACCGCCACCGTGGTCGACTTCTACAAGCGCTTCGTGCGCAGGGACGCCGGCGCGGCCCACGACCTCCTCGTCTCGCGCGCGGTGACCGCCTTCTGGGGGCTCTTCGCCGCCCTGGTCGCCGTCGAGGCCGGCCGGCTCGGCTCCGCGATCGAGGTCGTGAACCGCTTCGGCTCGTACTTCTACGGCTCGATCCTCGGCGTGTTCGGCCTCGCCGTGCTCACCCCGCGGGCCACGGCGCGCGGCGCGTTCTACGGCCTCTTCGCGGGGATGGCCGCCGTCTTCCTCGTCTCGCGGACGACGGACGTCGCCTTCCTCTGGTACAACGTCGTCGGCGCCGTCACCGTGTTCGCGACGGGCCTCGCGATCACCGCCCTGGCGCCGGGGCCCCGCCCCGCGGGCGACCGGCGGTGAGCGACCGGCCCGGGTTCCCCGACGACGAGGACGCGGAGCTCCTGCGCGCGCTCGACGCCGAGATGGAGGCGGCGGCGCGGCGCGCGGGCCCTCTCCTCGGCTGTGGCCCCGGGCGCACCGAGTGCTGCCACGGGCCGTTCCCGATCAACCTGCTCGACGCGCGCCGGCTGCAGCGGGGCCTCGGCGCCCTCGCCGCCGCCTCTCCCGCGCGGGCGAGCGCTCTCTCGCGGCGGGCGGAGGAGTCGGCCGCCCGCCTCGCGCCGTCCTTCCCCGGCGACCCCGCGCTCGGCCTTCTGGGAGAGGACGAGGCCGCCGAGGAGCGCTTCTCGGCCGAGCACGCCCGCGAGCCCTGTCCGGCCCTCGACCCCGCGTCGGGCCGGTGCGAGCTGTACGCGTGGCGGCCGCTCGCCTGCCGCACGATGGGGCCGCCGGTGCGGATCGGCGGGGACGACCTCCCGTCCTGCCCCCACTGCTTCGCGGCCGTGCCCCCCGCCGAGACGGAGCGCTGCCGCGCCCGCCCCGACCCCGGCGGGCGCGAGGACGCGCTCGTCGAGGCGGTCGAGCGGCGGCTCGGCCTGCACGGCGACACGATCGTCGCGTTCGCCCTCCTCCTGAGGCCGAGGGCCCTTTAAGCCCCGCCACGGCCGTGTGCGGGCGCAGCTTTCGCGCGCCGATCGCTCGGGCGGGTCCCGTCGCGCCAATCCTGCGCCTGGATCCTCCCGGCGCCTCCGGGGCCCCTCGGGCATTCCCAACGCCATGAACGATTTGCAGGACACGCGGGATCGGCGTAGACTTGGCATCGAAGGTGAAAACGGTTTTCAAGATGAGCCTGGCGGGAGCAACGGCAGCGGCGGAGGAAGCGGGGGAGTCCCCCCGGCCGGCGGGACCGCGCCGGGTGATCCTCCTCGGGAACCCCAACGTCGGCAAGAGCGCGCTGTTCAACGCCCTCACCGGCCTGCGGGCCACGGTGTCCAACTACCCCGGCACGACCGTGGAGGTGTACCGGGGCCGCCTCGCCGGGAGGGGCGCGGAGGTCGTGGACTCCCCGGGCACCAACTCGCTCGTCCCGCTGAGCGAGGACGAGCGGGTCACCTGGGAGCTCGTGCGTTCGGTGCGCGGGGAGGAGGGGGCGGTCGTCGTCCAGGTCGCCGACGCGAAGAACCTCCGCCGCGCGCTCCTGCTGACCCTGCAGCTCGGGCAGCTCGGCGTCCCGACGGTGCTCGTCCTCAACATGCACGACGAGGCCGAGGCCCGGGGGATCCGGCTCGACCTGCGCGGGCTCGAGGCGACCCTCGGCGTGCCCGTCCGCACGACGGTGGCCACCCACGGCCTCGGGGTCGAGGGCGTGGTGAGTGCGCTCGCCGCGGCCCGGCCCCCGCGCAACCACCTGCCGATGCCCGAGGACGCGGCGGGGCCCGCCCTCGCGATCCTCACCGGGAAGGACCCGCTCCCCGCCGTTCCCCCGCCCTTCCTCGCGCGCTACCACGAGACCCTCCTCGCCCACGCCGCGGCCATCGCGCGGGGCCACGCCTCGGAATCGCTCTCCCGCGGCGCCGCCGTCTCGCGCCGCCTCGGGCGGCTCGCGATCCACCCCGTGTGGGGCTGGCCCATCCTCGCCGGGGTGCTCTACGCCCTGTACCAGCTCGTGGGCGTCTTCGGGGCGGGGACGCTCGTGGACCTCCTCGAGGAGGGCCTCTTCCACGGCTGGCTCAACCCCTGGGCGGTCTCGCTGTTCTCGCTCGTGCCCTCCTCGTTCGTGCGGGACCTCTTCGTGGGCGAGTACGGCCTGGTCACGATGGGGCTCTCCTACGGCCTCGCGATCGTCCTTCCGATCGTGGCCACCTTCTTCACCGCGTTCGCCGTGCTCGAGGACTCGGGCTACCTGCCCCGGCTCGCGGTGATGAGCGACCGGGTCTTCCGCCTCATGGGCCTCAACGGCAAGGCCGTCCTCCCGATGGTCCTCGGCCTCGGCTGCGACACGATGGCGACGCTCACCACGCGTATCCTGCCCACGCGCAAGGAGCGCGTGCTCGCCACGCTCCTCCTCGCGCTCGGCGTGCCCTGCTCGGCCCAGCTCGGGGTGATCCTCGCCATGCTCGCCGCGGTGCCGCTCTCCGCGGCCGCGGTCTGGTTCGTCGCGGTGACGGGGGTGATGGTCGCGGTCGGCTTCCTCGCCGCGCGGGTGCTGCCCGGCGAGCGGGGGGACTTCGTCATCGAGCTGCCCCCGATGCGCCTGCCCCTCCTCTCGAACGTCGTCCAGAAGACGCTCGCCCGGGTCGAGTGGTACCTCAAGGAGGCGCTGCCCCTCTTCCTCGTGGGCACCCTCGTCCTCTTCCTGCTCGACCGGCTGCGGCTGCTCGACGCGATCACCCGCGCCGGCGAGCCCGTCGTGAAGGGGATCCTCGGCCTGCCCGCCGAGGCCTCAGCGGCGTTTCTCGTCGGCTTCCTGCGCCGCGACTTCGCGGCGACCCGCCTGTTCGACATGTCGCGCGGGGGCGGGCTCGACGTCGTGCAGCTCGTGGTGGCGATGGTGACGATCACGCTGTTCATCCCCTGCATCGCCAACGTGTTCATGATCGGCAAGGAGCGCGGGTGGAAGACGGCGGCGGCGATGGCCGCCTTCATCTTCCCCCTCGCCTTCGCGGTCGGCGGGCTCGCGCGGCTGCTGATGCTCGCCGCGGGCTTCGGGGCGGCGTCGTGACGACCGTGCCCCTCGCCGGCGAGCCCGGGGCCGCCGCGGTCACCTGCACGCTGTGCGGCTTCGAGTACGTCCCGGGCGGCGCCTCCTGCCGCGAGCACGGCTGCCCGATCGCCCTCGGCACGTGCACGACCCGGCACTGCCCCCGCTGCGGCTACACCATTCCGGACGAGGAGGCGAGCGCCGCGGTGCGCCTCTTCCGCCGGCTCTTCGGCCCGACCCCGCGCCACGCGGCGGGCAACGTGGCGGAGCTGCCCGCCGGGGCCTTCGGGGTCGTGGAGAGGATCGAGGGCGACGACGCCCTGCGGGCCCGCCTCACCGCCCAGGGCCTCGCCCCGGGCGTCGCGGTGCACGTCCTCCAGCGCACGCCGACGTTCGTGATCGAGTCCGGGGAGACGTCGGTCGCCCTCGAGCGCAAGGTCGCGGAGGCGATCGTCCTGAAGAAGGCCTGAGGGCCTAGCCCAGAGACGAGCCGCCGAGCGCGACGAGGTCGCTCACCCGCAGCGGCTCGCGGGTCACGAAGCCCTCGCCGTAGCGCACGCCGATCCTCTGCCCGTGCCGGCGGGCGGACAGATCGACCGCCTCCTGGAAGCGGTCGAGGGGCAGAGGCCCCGTCTCCCCCGGGGCCGGCGTGAACTGGCTCGCGAAGGCGGCGATCGCCCGCATCTTCGTCTCCCACACCGCGGTCACGTCGACGACGAAGGTGGGGACGAGGTCGTTCGCCTCCGTCATCGTCACCGCGTAGACGAGCTTCTCCGGCCGGAACGGCGGGCCGAGGTCGGGCTCGTAGCGGCGCAGCCCGGCGAGGAAGCAGGCGTCGTAGACGATGCGGCTGGCCGCCGCGTGGTCGGGATGCCGCTGCTCCCAGTGCTGGAGGAGGACGACGCGGGGGCGGAGGCGGCGGACCGCCTCCACCACCCGGTCCTTCTGCTCCGGCAGCGGCGCGAGCCGGGCGTCGGGCAGCCCGAGCGACTCGCGGTGGGCGGCGCCGAGGATCCGCGCCGCCTCCGTCGCCTCGCGCGCCCGGGTCTCGGGGGTTCCCCGGCTGCCCGCCTCGCCGCGCGTGAGGTCGACGAGCGCGACCCGCCGGCCGCGCGCCGCCTCGAGGGCGAGGGTGCCCCCGGCGACGAGCTCGGCGTCGTCGGGGTGCGCGCAGAACGCGGCGACGTCGAAGGGCTCCATCCCGGCCTACCGGGGCACGACCGGCGGGTGCGGCAGGACGAGCGCCGGGTCGCCGAACAGGTTGAAGCCGTCCACGACCTCGCGGGCCGCGGGGGACGAGAGGACGACCGCCGCCTTCGCCCGGCGGATGGCCTCGCCGAGGCTCGTGCCGGGCACGCGCAGCTCCGCGTAGACCCGCTCGGCGAGGGGGGCCTGTCCGGCGGGCGGGGTGATGCCCGCGGGGCCGAAGCTCGCGAGGGCCCCGCCCCCGGGCTGCAGGACGAGCGCCTCGTTGAGCGACGGGCCGTCCACCCCGAGGTTGTACTGCGACAGGCACGCCCAGGTGAACAGCGCGGTCGGCTTCCAGCCCGCGCCGAGCGTGGACACGTCATCGACGGTGAGCACCTGCTCGTCCGCCCACTCGGTGAGCCCGCCGTGGCCGAAGTAGTGGGTGCCGAGGACTCCCGCCTGCCACGCGGCGAGGATCCCGGCGCGGGCCGCGGCCGGCCCCTCGGCGACGTCTGCCCACGCGAGGCTCGAGCCCGACGGCAGCAGCGCGAGCGACCGTTGCGCGTCGTCGCGGAACGGCGCGTCGCTCGGCGTCGAGTTGTCGGCCACCGCGAGGTGGGCGTCGCCGAGGGCGAGAAGCGCCGTGGCCTGGGACGCGATCTTGTCCGCCGCGGCCTCGGCGTCCGCGGTCGTGCGCACCGGCAGCCGGCCGATCGCCACGTCCGGACGGCCGTCGCCGTCGGTGTCGGCGAAGAGGTTCTCCGAGGGGACGAGCCCCCAGCCCGAGTCGCGCGAGAACAGCGAGGGCACGAGGCTCGGGACGCCGCGGCCGCTGTGGTCGAGCGGGTCGAAGCTGTCGTCGCCGACGAGCAGCACGTAGCGCAGCGACCGGCTCGCCCGCGCGGCGAAGCGGACGAGGGCCTGGATCGCGCGCGGCTCCACGAAGCCCGCGGAGAAGCGGTCGTACGCCGCGGTCGTCTCCACCACGGCGGAGGCGAGGCCGGCCCGCGCCTTCTCCGACGCGATGCGGTCGGCCTGGGCCCGGAAGAGCGGGTGCGTGACCACCAGGTACTCGACGCCCCGCAGGCTCGGCAGGGTGGGGTTCCAGGGCGCGAGCGCGAAGTCCGCGGCCGGGGCGGCCGAGCGGGGTGCGGCCACGTCGAGGAAGTCGACGTAGGCGAAGGCGTCGCCCTCCGGAGAGTCGGCGAGGGCGGTGCCCTGGTAGGCGATCTCGAGGCGGTTGCCCGCCGCGCGGAGCGCCTCGGCGGGCACGGTCCCGGTGAGCAGCGCCGGGCCCGCGCCGTCGAAGCTGAGCGAGCCCACGGCGAAGCCGTTCACGGTCGCGGTGAGCGAGTGGCGGTGGCGCGTGTAGCCGACCACGCGCAGCCGGACGGCCGCGGGGCCGGCCGCGCCCGGCGCGAGGCGGGGCAGGTCGAAGTCGCCCGCGGCCGGGTCGTACGCCGGGTTCGGCCACGCCTCGCCCGAGAACAGCACGTCCCACTGCCACGGGTCGGCCCCGGCCGGCAGG
Organism: uncultured Acidobacteriota bacterium; assembly: GCA_964561785.1. Classification (GTDB taxonomy): domain Bacteria; phylum Acidobacteriota; class Vicinamibacteria; order Fen-336; family Fen-336; genus DATBSL01. The sequence continues at coordinate 39,274 of CAZLRF010000004.1, forward strand.
CTCGGCACGTAGAGCTGCTGGCGCTCGGCCCGCTGGAAGCCGGTCGCCTCCGGCTCCGACGAGCGCGTGAGCGGCACCGACGCGTGGGGGAACGCGGTCCCGGCGGTGAGGAGGTACACGTTGCGGTCGGAGTAGTCGGTGGCGAGGGCCCGCGCCTCGAAGGCGAGAGCGAACCCGCCGCCCGGCAGCGGCTCCCAGGCGAACGTCGCCGGCCGGCCGAGGTGGGTGAGGCGCACGGGAGCGCCGGGTCCGGCCGCGGGCAGGCCGGCGGCGAGCAGGTCGTTGGCGGGGATCCGGACGGGTCCCTCGCCCCACACCTCGATCTTCACCCCGGCCCCGGGCCCGGACGGGCGCCGGGCGAGGAGGCCCGCGGCGGCCGCCGTGGCCGCCCGGGACCGCGCGTCGCCCGCCGCGGCCGATGCGGCGCGGCCGCGCTCGAGGCGCGCGCGGCGGTGTCCCTTCAGCCAGCGAACGGGCTCCTCAGGCACGCCCGCCGCGTCGAGCCGCCGCTCGACCTCGGAGAGGAAGCGCGCAAGGCGCGCGTCGCCGGCCGCGAACGGGCCGACCCACACCGTGTCCCCGTCCGTCTCCCGCTCCTCGATCACGAGGTAGGGCTTCTCCACCGGCCTCGTGCGGACGGTGTAGAGCACGGGCGTGATCGAGTCGGGCACGGGGGAAGCGACCGGCTGGTCGTGCAGCGGCTCGCGACCGCTCGCTCCCGTCGGGTCGTCCGTCTGGTGGAGCAGGAACCACGCGGTGCCGGACTGGGTGGAGGTCGCGAACGCCACCTCGCCCTCGCCCACCCGCAGGCCCTTGATCCCGGCCCGGGTAGCCGCGGCGAACACCCAAGTCGCGGTCACGTTGTCGGGGTCGGTCGCGGGGCTCGTGATCGAGCGCGTGGACAGCGTCACGAAGTCGCGCTGGACCTTCTGCTGGAGCGAGATCGGCCGGCGCAGCTCGTAGGCGAACGAGCCGCCGCCTCCGACCGGCACGTCGGGCAGCCCGTTCCCGTCCTGGTCCCAGGCGCCGGGAGGCAGCACGTCCCACGTCCCGTCGCCCTGGGTGTCGGCGGCGACGAGGGTGTCGGGCACGCCGTCCGCGTTCGTGTCGACCCACAGCTCGGTGGGGTGGGGGAGGCCGTCGCCGTCGGGGCCGTACAGGCTCGCCGGGGTGAGCGTGAGCTCGAAGCGCTCGAGGGCCGAGCCGAGGTTCACGATCGTGCCGGGGAACACCGCGGTGTCGCCCGCGGCGACGACCCGCGATCCGCCGCCCGAGAGATCGTGCCGCGGCGTCGTCACCACCGTGCTCGTGTCGGTCGCGGCCCCGAACACGTCTGGGTTCACGCGGGAGAACGCGGTGATGTGGCTGACGTCGCGCGTCCCGGCGGCGGTGCCGCCCGGCGCGTTCACCACCACGAAGATGAGCTGCGAGGCCCCCGGCGCGAGCTGGGCGGTGTTGAGGATCTGCAGGTCCGTGCCGGGCGTGTAGACCCCGTCCCCGTTCGTGTCCCAGTGGATCGTGTTCGTCCAGCCCTGGCTGCTGTCGACGCCGGTGCCGCTCGTGAGGCCCGGCGCGCGCAGGTCGAACGTGTCGGGAAACGCCTGGTTGTTGATCACGCGGTGCGAGTACGCGGTGTACGACCCCGCCTGCACGACGCCGCTGTTGTCGGGCGTCACGATCACCGAGCCGAGCGTGCTCGAGAGCACCGTGATCTCGTCCTTCGCGTCGTCCCAGACCGTGGCGGTGATGCCGGAGGTCGCGCGCAGCCGCACCGTGTCCTGGACCCCCGCCGGCGTGCCGGCCGGCACCCACACCCGCAGCTGGTACTCCCGGGAGCCGCCGGGGGCGAGCGTCCCCGTCGAGGGCGAGAGCGTGCCCGCGTCCCACGTCCCGTCCGCGTTCGTGTCGGAGGCGATCACCACCCCGGTGTCGGGGTCGACGAGGTCCACCCGCCAGCCCCGCTCGCCGGTTACGGTGAGCGCGTAGGCATCGCTGCGCGTGCCGGTGTTCGTGACCGTGTGCCGGAACGTGATCGTCGTCCCCGCCGCTGCGTAGCCGGCGTTGTTGGGCTCGACGTCCACCCGCGGCCGCACGAGCGCGTCGGAGACGGTGCGGCTGCGCGGCGTGGGGTTCTGCGTCGTGGAGACCGTGGCCGTGTTGTCGATCGACAGCAGGCCGGGAGCCGGCTCGGCGTCGACGACGACCTGGTAGGTGAGGGTGAGGGTCGCCCCCGCCGGCAGCCGGTAGCTGTTCGCGGGGGTGATCACGTCGGCGCCCGTGACAGGCTGCGTGCACGTCGCGAGCGTGTCGTCGCAAGCGAAGGTCGAGTTGCCCGTGAATCCGGAGAAGTTGAGGCCCTGGAACCAGCCCGCGTAGTTCGCGTCGGTGCGACGACGCTCCAGGGCCACGTTCGTGTTCGTCGTGTAGCGGGCCGAGACGAGCGACACCGGGAAGGTATTGGTCGCGTTCGAGGCGCACGAGTTGGAGAAGACGGCCGCTCGCTCGCCGGCGTTCGCCGGCACGGTGAGGTTCACGATGGCGGTCCCGCTGCTCCCGTTCGTCTTGAACTGGTAGCTGTTCGTGAGGGCGGGATGAGTCAGTGCGTACAGGTCGAAGTTGACGCCCGCGTTGGCGTAGTGGACGCCGGCGGCGATCAGGGTCTCGTTCGCGTTCTGGGTGACGCCGTTGCCGAGCGTGAGGGCCACGCCCTCGGCCGAGTTGCCCGCTCCCGCCTGCGCGGTGTAGCCCGCGCCCCACACCCAGGTGTTCGCACGGGCGACGCTCGCGACCGCCGCCGTGTTGTACTCGCCGGCGGCGTTGATGCCGCCTCCCCCGTTGTTCCCGTTGACGACTTGGGTTCTCTGGACGGTCCACGCGGTGCCCCACTGGAGAACCATCACCGTGCTCGTCGCCGTCTCGAGGCTGGTCATTCCTACGGCGTTGCGCGCCCAGGAGATCGTGCTGGTGCCGGACGGCGTGAGGCGAGCGTGGCAACTCTTGTGATCGGCCTGCTGCGCGTCGAGGGTGTCGCAGCCCGCCCCGTTGACGCCGCCCATGAGCATCACTCGGCTGAGGTCGGTCCACGCGACGGCCGACGCGTCCGTGCCGCTCGTGTTCGCGGCGCCGTGGGTCACGCGCTGAACGTCCAACAACCGGAAGCCGTCGGTCGCGCAGTTGGCGATGCACTCGACGACCGTGACCACGCCGACCCAGCTCGTGCCCGCGGCGGACGCCCCGCGCGTGAGCGTCAGGCGGTCGAGGCCACCCGACCCCGCGAGGTCGCCGGTGCCCGATCCGGAGGCGTGTCCGTCCCCGGTGAGGGACACGTAGTCCTGCGCCGGCGTGCGGTTGCCCGTTCCGCCGTCGCCGTCCGAGCCCTTGATGATGACGAAGTAGTCGGGCCTGAGGGGCTGGTTGAGGACGAGGGTGTAGGACGTGCCGGTGAATCCGGAGCCGATGGAGTACTCGGTGGCCCGGATACCGGCGGTGGTCGTGAGCTGTGCGGTACCCGCGACGTAGCTGGTCCCCGCCGGGACCGCGTCCGTGAGCGTGATCCCGGTCTGGGTCGTGGTCGTGTTGTTCGTGACGCTGACGGTGTAGGTGATCGTCTGGCCGGGCAGGGCGGTCCCGCCCGCGTTCGAGGTCTTGGCGATCGTGAGCGGGGGCAGCGCGTAGCCGACGTTTCCGGACGCGACCGTCGAGCTCGCGACCGCGGTGAGGCTCTGCGGGTCGTTGGCGGTGGTCAGCACCGCGTCGAGGGGCATGTCGGGGTCCGTCTCGTCCACGTCGAGCGTCGTCGCCCCCGCCGCGACGACCACCGAGTACGCGCCGGTGGCGTCGGTCGTGGCGAGCTGGGTGACGCCGGTCGAGTCGGTGACCCGCACCGTCACGTTCGGGATGCCCGTCTCCCCGCCGTCGAGGACGCCGTTCGAGTTGGCGTCGAGGAAGACCCGTCCGGTGACGGTGGCGTTGCCCACGATCGGGACCTGGACGAGGTTGGTGTCCGCCGTGCCGACCTGGGTCGCGCTCACCGTGGCCTGGTTGTTCATGACCTGGCCGCCCGTGCCCGCGTCGACCTGTGCCTGGAAGCGGAAGCGCACGTCGGCGGCGGGGCCGAGGCTCGGGAGGAGGAGATCGACGGTCGTGCCCGTCAGGGTGCCGGGATCGGCGTCGGCGGCGTCGGTGAGGGCCGAGAACGCGGCGCCGTTGACGCTGTACTGCATCGTGCCCGGGACGTAGGTGGTGCGGGAGAGGACGAGGGCGTCCGTGACGCGCAGGGCGCTCGCGGTCCCCGCCCCGGTGTTCCGGACCTGGATCTCGAAGGGGACGACCTCGAGGGGGTGGAGGACGGAGGGGACGCCGCCCACGATCGTCTTGGTCTCGACGAGGGCGGGCCCCACCACGACCGTCTGGGTCTCGTTCGAGAAGAAGGTGGGGGTCTCGTTGCTCTCGAAGATCCCGCGGTTCGGGACCACCTCGCCCACGGGGGTGTCGGCGTTGATGCGGACCTGGAACGTGAGCGTCGCGCTCTGCCCGGCGCCGAAGCTCGCCGCCGTCCACACGACGGCGTTCTGGAGTGCGTCGTAGGTCACGGCGAAGGGGGCGGCGGTGGTGGCGCTGCCCGCGACGTAGGTCGTGCCCGGCGGGATCGCGTCGGTGATGCGGACCGTGGTCTCGGCCACGGACCCGTTGTTGGCCGCGAGGAGGGTGTACGTCAGGACGTCGCCGGGCTCGGGAGAGCCGTCGTCGGTGGCGAGCTTGGTGAGCGACACGCTCGTCCGGACCACCTCGGCCGCCCCGATGGCGGCGAACGTGCGCCCGGCGTAGACGCCGGTCGCGAAGGTCTCGTTCGAGAACGTCGTGGCCCCTCCCGGCGGGACGTTCACCTGGAATCGGATGGTCAGGGTCTGGTCGGCCCCGAGGCTGTTCGGGGAGAGCGCCCACGCGAGGCGCGTCCGGCCCGGCGAGCCTTCGACCGACGTGGTGGGGTCCGCCGTGCCCTGGGAGAGGTCGGGATAGGTCACGAGTGTGCTGCCCGCGACGTAGTCGGCGGCGGAGAGGCCGAGCGGCAGCAGGTCGGTGACGGTCAGGCCCGTGATCGGGGTGAACGCGTAGGACCGGACGGTGATGGTGAAGGTGACGGGGCCGCCCGTCGCTCCCGAAACCACGGTCGGGGAGGCCGCCTTGCCCACCACCAGCACGGGGTCGAGGAAGCGCTGGGACAGGGGGTAGACGGTGTACCCGGTGTCGAGGATGGGGTCGCCGCCGTCGGCCTGGTCGGTGTCCTGGCCGTACGCGACCGCGATCGGTTTCGTGGCCTGGATGCGGGTGCCGGTGTTGTCGTAGTCCTTGTAGTCGTAAACGCGCAGGCTCTGCAGCGCGTCGATCCGGTAGAGACAGCTCGTGAGGCCGGGCAGGTTCCAAGGCGAGGCGGGCGCGGGGTCGCACGTCCCGTCGTCGCCCACGCCGTTGTTCGGGTAGTCGTCGCTGTCGGTGTCGACGTAGTCGAAGAGGCCGTCGTTGTCGAAGTCGACCTTGACGAGCGTGTTGTCGAGCGATGCGCTCACGAAGAGCGGGGAGCGGTTGACGGTGTCGCAGACCCCCGGCCCCGCCGGGGGGACCGTGCAGTCCGGGTCTGTGCCCGGCGTGTTGCCGGTGTACACCCCGCCGAGGGCGATGCGGTTGGCCGGGGTCGAGTTCGTGGCCGGGTCGTTGACCCCGGGCGAGAACGACGCGGTGTAGGCCCGGGTGAGGAAGTCGGTGGCCAGCCACGAGTAGCCCCAGTCGACGCCCGACTGGAGGTGGTCGTGGAGGGCGAGGCCCCAGAAGGAACGGTTGGACGTCAGCCGGACGGTCGAGTTGGCCGGGACCTCCCCGACCGCGGCGCGGTAGTCCCGGGTCGAGTTCGCGGGGAGTGCGATCGTGCTCGTGCGGGGGGTGCGGTCCGAGGCGGTGACCGAGATCGCGTTCACCGCGTCGGGGTTGTAGATGTAGACGTTGAGCGGCCGGTTCCCCTTCACCGCCGGGTTGTCGCCCGGGGCGGGGAGGATGTAGTCGTTGCCGTGCAGGAGGTCGGGCAGGATCGGGACGAAGTCCGTCGCCCACGTGCCGTCCCCGCCGGAGAAGAGGAGGATCGCGATCGGTCCCGTGGCGGAGATCTTCGTGTCGGCGTTGATCGTGAGTCCGGTGGCGGCGACGCCGTCGATGGCGCCGCCCGTGCAACGGAACGGGGCGGTGGCCTCGTAGGTCAGGCAGTTCGTGTAGTGCTGCCCGCGGTCGAGGGTGAGCGAGACCGTGCCTCCCGTGCCCCCGGGGCTGTTGATGAAGACCTGGGTGTCGTCGTCGAACGCGACGATGTTCACCGCGGTGTACTGGAACATCTGGTACGGTCCGCCGAAGGCGTAGCGATCCTCGCCGGCGGGGATGTAGTAGGACGTGGCCCCCGTGAAGGCCTGGCGGGGGAGGACCTCGGTCGAGCCGCCGATCTGCGGGTACGGCGGAGGAAACTGGTTGTGGATGAGGGCGAGGGGGCCGCCGCTCGTGAGGAGGCGGTCGCCCCCGTCGAAGCGCGTCGCGATGCCCCGCGGATTGACCGGCACCGTGCACCGGATGCCGAAAGTGCAACCCGTGAGCCCCCGGTCGGAGTTGAAGGTGATGGGGCTTCCCCGAAAGAGGACGTCCTGGGTGGCGGTGCCGCAGACGATGCGCGGGTCGTTGGTGTAGTCGCACGCGCGGCCGTTCGTGGCGCTGCCGTCCCCGAGGACCAGGGTGTTGGTCTGGACAGGCGCCCAGGGGTCGGCCTCGAAGCCGTCCTCCCAGTGGTCGTAGACGACGACCTGGCCGTCGGCGGACGCCACGGCGCTCACGACCGAGTTCATTCCGTTGTCGAACGCCGGCCCGCCCTCGCCCGTACGGACGCGCTGCATCATGTTCCAGACGTGCTGGTCGTAGCCGAGGACGAAGTACTCCTGACGCCCCGTCGGCACGATGACCCCGGAGAGCGCTTCCGCCCCGGCGGCCGGGGCGCCCGCCAGCAGCGCGCCTGCCAGGGCCAGTCCGGCGCCCGCCCTGCCGCCCGCTCCGCGTGTCACCGGATCATGCTTCCGCACTGGTCCGCTCCCTCCGAGGCCCGGACGCACGCCCGCACCCCACCCCTGCTCCCTCGGTGTGCAAACCCGATGCCGGCAACCCCCCGGTGCCGGTCTCGAGTGAGCCTCGACACAGTGCCCGCAACGCTCGCTCCATCAACGCCCTGGCGTCACCGTGGACCAAGCCTGCCGGACCGAGACGGCCCATCCCGCAGTCCCGCCGTCTCGAATCCGGCCGGGATGCGGCGTCAGGCCCCGAGAACCCGGGCATAGACCGCCTCGTATTGACCGACCACCCGCTCCGCGTCGAACAGCGATTCGACCCGGTGCCGGGCCGCCTCGCCCATCTCGCGGCGCCGCTCGTCGTCCCTCAGGATCTCGATCGTCCGGGCCGCCATGCCGTCCACGTCGCCCACCGGGAGCAGGTACCCGCTCTCGGCGTGCTTCACGACCTCGGGCAGGCCGCCCGCGTCCGAGCCCACGACCGGCACGCCCCGGGCCATCGCCTCGAGGGCCGAGAGCCCGAACGACTCGAGCTCCGAGGGGAGCAGGAACACGTCGGCGAGGCCCACGATCTCCTCGATCGCCTGCTGGGTCCCGAGGAAGCGCAGCCGCTCGCCGAGGCCCAGGCGGCGGGCGAGGGCCTGGGCGGAGGAGCGCTCCGGGCCCTCCCCGACCATGAGGAGCACGGCGTCGACCTCTCGTGCCACGCGCTCGAAGATGCGCACGACGTCGAGCACCCGCTTGACCGGCCGGAAGTTGGAGACGTGGAGCAGCACCTTCTGGCCGGGGGCGGCGAAGGCCGAGCGGTCCGGCCGCTCGAGCGGGTACTGCTCGAGGTCCACGAAGTTCGGGATGACGTCGATCGGCTTGCGGACCTGGAACTCGGCCTCGGTCATGCGCTGGAGAAAGACCGAGACCGCCGTGACCGCGCAGGAGCGCTCGATACCGAAGCGGGTGATCTCGAAGAAGGAGCGGTCCTGGCCCACGATCGTGATGTCGGTGCCGTGGAGCGTGGTCACCATCCGGGGCGCGCCGGGGCCGAGCAGCTGCTGGGCGAGAAACCCCGCGATCGCGTGGGGGATCGCGTAGTGCACGTGGAACAGCTCGAGGCCGTGCTCGCGCGTCGCCTCCGCCATCTTGACCGCGAGGGCGAGGTCGTGCGGCGGGTACTCGAACAGCGGGTAGGTCGAGATGTCCACCTCGTGGAAGCAGACGTTCTGCTGGAAGTCGCCGAGCCGGAAGGGCAGCCGGTACGAGATCACGTGGATGTCGTGCCCGCGCCGGGCGAGCTGCTTGCCGAGCTCCGCGGCGACCGCGCCCGAGCCGCCGACCGTCGGATAGCAGACGATCCCGATCCTCACAGCCTCACCACCACGTGCCCGCGGGCGAAGGGGTCGATCGCTGCCCCGACCTCGTCGACGAGCGCGAGGCCGTGGCGGGCGAGGACGCCGACGAGGGCGAGGCCGCGCTCCTGGAGCGCGCCCCCCGGCACGAGGGCGTCGCGCGTGCGCCGCAATCTCTCCGCCCGGCCCGCGTCGCGCTTCTTGAGGGCGCGCAGGGCCTTCTCGTGAAGGCCCTCGACCTGGTGGAGCGCCCGGCCCCGGGCCGAGGCCGCCGCCGCGCGCAGGGTGGGGTCCTTCGCCGCGAGCGCCGCCTCGACGTCGGCCATCTCGCGCTCGATCGCCGCGCGCGCGCGCGCGAAGGCCGCCTCGACGTCGGGGTGCGCCTCGCGCGCCCAGCGCGAGACGAGCGATTCGGGATCGGCCACGAGGTCGGCGAGGGAGAGCCCCTCCGCGTCGAGGGCCCGGGCGTGGGCGGGCTCGACGAGGGTCAGGCTCGGCCGCGGCACGAGCGCCGGTCGAGGCACCCCGAAGTGCGCGTAGGCCTTGCCGATCTGGGCGTGGTAGGCGATCTCGGCGGGTCCCCCGACGTAGGCCGCGGTCGGGAGGATCGCGTCCTGGGCGATCGGGCGCAGGAGCGCGCCCGGGCTCCACGGGAGAGGATCCTCCTCGAGGCGGGCGAGCGCCTCCGCGAGCGGCCAGCGCTCGCGCGTGCCCCGCACCTCGACGACGCCCCCCTGCAGACCGAGGGCCCGGCGCCGTCCATCGACCACCGCGAAGAGGTTGAGAAAGCCGGGGCGCACGGGCACCTGCTGGTGGTAGCCGGCGGCGAGGAGCGCCTCGCCCTGCTGTGCCGCGAGGCGCGAGACGGGCGAGCCCTCACGCAGCTCCCGGGCGAGGACCGGCGCCACGAGGCGCTTGAGGACGTGGTCCGCCGGGTCGAGCACGACGAGGTCCGGGAGCACCCTCGACACGAGCCTCGCGAAGGCCTCGGAAACCGTCGTCCCCGGCCGATAGGCCTCATAAACGAGGCCCAGCATCTCGTCGCGCCCGAGGGCGGGGGGCAGGACCCGTCCGAGCTCCTCCAGGAGCCCGACGATCGAGTCGTCGAGCGTCACCGCCCAGGCTGGCTCTCCCGAGGGCTCCTCCCGCGGGGCGTAGCGCAGGGTCCGGATCCCGCCCGCCGCGTCCACGACGCTCGCCGAGCGGATCTCCGCGAAGTCGTGGTCGTCCGAAGCGACCCAGAAGACGGGCACCACCGGCCGCCCCCGCTCCCGCTCGAGCAGTCGGGCGAGGAGGAGCGTCCCGAGCGCCTTCCACAGGACGAAGAGCGGCCCGCCGAAGAGGCCGGCCTGCTGCCCCGTGACCACTGCGGTCGCCCCCGGCTCGGCGAGCCGGGCGGCCTGCTCCGCCGCCCGGAGGGAGCCCCGGCCCTCCTGCTGGCGAGCGAGCGCGTCCGCCACGAGGCGCAGCGGCCTCTCGAGGGCGAGCGCCGCCTCGGCCCCGGCGTGGATGTCGGGGAGGGAGAGGCCGGCCGCGAGGAAGGCTCGCGCCGAGGGGCGCGCGTCGAGCGCGTCGAGGAACAGGGGGCTGAGCGGCTGGTGTAGCGCGCGGTAGTCGAAGACCTCGACGCGGGGCGCAGGCATCTCGAGCGCAGAGCATAGCATACCCGCAACCCATTCTGATGTAGCAACTTGTGGGCGTTGCCGGTTTGACACCCCTCGCGCGCGGGTGCTACAGTCGTCGCGCGAGGGAGGAGTGTCGGCAGCGATCGGGGCGCGAGCGGATCGATGAGCGACGACAGGACCAGAGGGGACGCCGCAGTGCCCTCGTCCATCGGGCGCTACCAGATCACGGGCTCCCTCGGCTTCGGGGCCATGGGGGCGGTCTACAAGGCCTTCGATCCCCTCATCAAGCGCACCCTGGCGATCAAGACGATCCGCCTCGACATCCCTCGCCACAGCCCCCAGCACCAGGCGTTCATCGAGCGCTTCTACCAGGAGGCCCGGATCTCGGGCACCCTGTCCCACCCGAGCATCGTGACCCTGTTCGACATCGGCGAGGAGAACGGCGTCCCGTTCCTCGCCATGGAGTTCGTGGACGGCAAGACGATCGCCGCGGTGCTCGAGGAGGGCGTCCGGTACAAGCCCGAGAAGGTGATCGCGCTGGTGAGCCAGGTGGCGGCCGCCCTCGACTACGCCCACTCGCGGGGCGTCGTCCACCGCGACATCAAGCCCTCGAACCTCATCGTCCACGAGGGCGACAAGGTGAAGGTCACGGACTTCGGGATCGCCAAGCTCGCCGACTCCGAGATCACCCACGCCGGGGCCCTCCTCGGGACGCCCTCCTACATGTCGCCCGAGCAGGCGATGGGGGAGAAGCTCGACGGTCGCAGCGACATCTTCTCGCTCGGCGTCGTCGCGTTCGAGATGCTGTCGGGGCTGCAGCCGTTCCCGGGGGCGAACGTCACCTCGATCCTCTACAAGCTCGTGCACGTCGACCCCGTCGAGCCCGCCGACCTCGAGACGAACGGGCTCGTGCCGCAGAAGTGGCGCGAGGTCTTCCACAAGGTCCTCGCCAAGAAGCCGGAGAACCGCTACGCGACCGCCGGGGCCTTCGTCCAGGACCTCGAGTACTGTCTCGGCTCGTGGTTCACCGGCCTCGGCGACGGGGAGACGGTCAGCCTGCAGGTCCCGCCGCCCGACGAGACGACGCTCACGCTGCCGCGGGCGCCGGTGCCGGAGCCGCCGCCGCCCCCCGCGGCGCCCCCGGCCGGCGCCCCCGGGGAGTCGGAGACGCTGGTGCTGCCCTCGCCGATCGAGGACCTCGTTCCCCCGACCGTCCTGATGCCGGCCGCCAGCGCGACCCTGCCCCCTCCGCCGTCCGCCCCCGGGCCCGAGTGGACGCGGCCGCCCGAGCCCACGCTGCGCGACGTCGCGCCGGCCGCGGCCGCGGCCGACGCCGCGCGCTCGCCCCGTCGGTCGGGCACGCCGGCGGCCGTCGTCCTCGGCGGCGTGGCGGCGGCCCTCGCGCTACTCGCTCTCGCCGGATGGGCGCTGTGGGGCCGTACCGGCGCCCCCGACGTCGCCCCGGAGCCCGAGACCTCGACCGCCGCCCCGCCGGCCGAGCCGACCGCGGCTCCGGCTCCGGCGACTCCCGAGGCGCCGACTCCGAAGCCCCCCGCCGCGCGGCCCACGCCGCCGCCGGCGGGGACGGCCGACGTGCTCTCGACGCCGCCCGGGGCGACGGTGTCGGTGGACGGCCGCCCGGCGGGCAAGACCCCCCTCGCGGGTCTGAGGCTGCGCCCCGGCAAGCGCCGCCTCGAGATCGCCCTCGAGGGGCACGAGACGTGGAGGGGCACGGTGGACGTGGCGGCGGGAGAGCCGGGCCGCGTCGAGGTGCGCCTCAAGGCCATCCCGCGTCCCGTCGCGCCCCCGACCCCGGAGCCGGTCGACGTCGCCCGCGTGTACCCGAACCAGCCCGGGGAGGTCGACACCCTCGCGAAGAAGGTGTCGGGCAGCTCGCCTTCCTACCCGGCCGACCGGGCCGGTCGTCTCAAGTCGGGCGAGCGCGTGTCGGTCGTGGTGCGCTTCGTCGTGACCGAGACGGGGCAGGTGGAGGACGTCGCCGTCGTCGAGTCCGCCGGGCGGCGGGGAGTCGACGAGGTGGTCGTCTCCGCCGTGCGAGGCTGGCGGTTCGAGCCGGCGAGCCGGCGGGGGACACGCGTGAAGGTCGAGGTGACCTTCAAGCAGACGTTCCTCGGGGGCTAGGTGGCGAAGCTCGTCCTCAACCCGACCTCGACGAACCGGCGGGAGATCCCGCTCGCGCGGTCGACCATTCTCACCATCGGACGCGATCCCTCGAACGACCTCGTCCTCCCGGACTCGATGGTTTCGCGGCGCCACGCGGTGGTCGAGCACCGGGGGGGGCAGTTCGTCCTGCGCGACTGCAGCTCCGCCAACGGCTCCGTGGTGAACGGGGACCGCGTCAGCGAGCGCTCCCTGCGCGACGGGGACCTCGTGGCGATCGGCAGCACGCGGCTGCTGTTCCGCGACGAGCTCGTCGAGGCGATCGGGGGGGGCAAGATCCTGCCCCACCCCTCGGCGGCGCCCCTGCGCTGTCCGTCCTGCGGCGGGGAATACCGGCGCGGCGACCTCTTCTGCCGGGAGTGCGGGGCCCAGGTCGCCCAGCCGAGCGGGCCGCCCCGGGCGGTCTGCGCCTCGTGCGGGACGGCGGTCGCGACCCCCGCGAGGTACTGTCCCGCCTGCGGTGCGCCGCTCCCCGAGGCCGCCGCCCCGGCCGGTCCGCCACCCCCGCCGCACCGCGCCTCGGGATCCATGGCGATGGCCCCCGAGCCCCGCCTGGTGCCGCCGCTGCCGGAGCCGGCGGCGGCCCCCGAGGTCCGGCCCCGGCCGGCGGGACAGCGGTCGGCCGAGCCGCCCGCGGCGCGGGCCTCTCGCCTCGGGGCCCGCGAGGGTGCGGAGCCGATCGGCCGGCTCGCCGCGTTCCTGGTCGACGCGGTGTTCGTGGCCTCCGGTCAGGCGGCCCTGCTCGCCCCGGTCGTCTGGTACTGGTGGGCGCGCGAGCCGCCCCGCGTTCCGGGCGAGGTGTCCTTCCTCCCCGTCCTCGCCTCCGTGACTCTCGTTCCCCTCGCGTTCCTCCTGGGCGCCCTCTACCACGTGTACTTCTGGAGCGTGAAGGGGGCGACGCCGGGCCAGGAGCTCCTCGACCTGCGGGTCGAGACCGAGGACGGGCTGTGTCCTCTCCCCGTCGGTCGGGCCTCGCTGCGCGCCCTCGGCTACCTGCTCGGCGCGGCCAGCCTCGGCCTCGGCTTCGCCCCGGTCGCGTTCGGGCACCCGGCGCTCCACGACCGGATCGCGGCGACGCGGGTCGCCAGGAGGACCCCCCGGTGACGCTCGAGCCGGGAAGCCTGGGGCCGGGCGAGGTGGAGGCGCCCGTCGCCGCCCTGCCCCCGCCCGCCGGGGTGGCGGCGGCGGACGGGCACCGCCGCGCGGAGTCGAAGCGCAGGGTCCTGCGCGCGGTCTGGGAGTTCGTCCACGACCTCTCGGTCGCCGTGCTGTTCTGCTTCTTCCTGATCGCGTTCGTCGCCCAGGCGTTCCGGGTGCAGGGGACGAGCATGGAGCCGCTGCTCGCCGACGGCGAGCGCATCGTCGTCAACAAGTTCATCTACCGCTTCCGGCCCATCGAGCGGGGGGACGTCGTCGTGTTCTGGTACCCGCGCGACCCCTCGGTGTCGTTCATCAAGAGGGTGGTGGGCCTCCCCGGGGACCAGGTCGAGATCCGCGCGGGCCGCGTCCTCGTCAACGGCGCCCCCGTGAGCGAGCCCTACCTGCCCGAGAGCTTCCGGGACGGCGACAGCTTTCCCCCGACCGAGGTGCGCAAGGGCTACTACTTCGTGCTCGGGGACCACCGCCGCAGCAGCAACGACAGCCGCTCCTGGGGCGAGGTGCCCGAGCGCTACATCTACGGCCGCGCGGTCTACCGGTTCTGGCCGCTCGACCGCCTGGGTCCCGTCCGCTGAGCGCGCTCCAGAGACCCTCCCCGGCCGCGATCCTCGCCGGCAGCTTCGCCCTCGCCATCGGGACGGGCACGCTGCTCCTCTCCCTGCCCGCGGCCCACTCCGCGGCCCCGGTCTCCCTCCTCGACGCGCTCTTCACCGCGACCTCGGCGGTCTGCGTCACCGGTCTCACGGTGGTCGACACCGGGACCCGCTTCTCCGCCTTCGGCCAGGCCGTGCTGCTCCTCCTCATCCAGGTGGGCGGCCTCGGCCTCATGACCTTCGCCGTCTTCGTCGGCGTGGCCATGGGGCGCCGCGTGGCCTTCACCGACCGCATGGTGATCCAGGACTCGATGCACCACACGCCGAAGGCGGGGGTGAGGCGGCTCGTCCGCTACGTGATCGGCTTCTCCCTCGCGACGGAGGCGGCGGGCGCGCTCGTCCTGTGGCTGCGCTTCCGGGACCGCTTCCCGGCGGGACCGGCCGTCTGGCAGAGCGTCTTCCACTCCGTCTCCGCCTTCTGCAACGCGGGCTTCGGCCTCCTTCCGGACAACCTCGTCCGCTACCGAGCGGACTGGCTCGTCTGCCTCGCGGTGAGCGGCCTCGTCGTCCTCGGCGGCCTCGGCTTCCTCGTGAACCTCGAGCTGCGCGACCAGCTCCTCGCCCGGCTGCGCCGCACCCGGCCACCGGTCCTCACCCTCCACACGCGGCTCGTCCTCCTCGTGACCGTGTCCCTCCTCGCCGCGGGTACGCTCGGCTTTCTCGCCCTCGAGTGGGACAACGTCCTGCGCGGCCTCCCCGCGGGGGAGAGGCTCCTCGCGTCTTGGTTCGCCTCGGTCACCTCGCGCACCGCCGGCTTCAACACGATCGACTACGGGCGGGTCTCCGCGGACACGCTCTTCCTCACGATCTTCCTGATGTTCGTGGGCGCCTCGCCGGGCTCGACGGGGGGCGGGATCAAGACCACCACCTTCGGCCTGCTCTTCGCCCTGGTCGTCGCGCGCTGGCGGGGCCGGGGTCGCGCCTCCGTCTTCCATCGGACGATCCCCCACGCGGTGATGGACCGGGCGCTCCTGCTCGCGCTGCTCGCATGGGCGATGGTGTCGCTGTCGATCGGCCTCCTCGTGGCGACCGAGACCCACGGGGTGCCCTTCGGCGGGGCGCAGCCGGGCTTCCTCGCCCTCATGTTCGAGGCGGTCTCCGCGTTCGCCACGGCGGGGCTCTCGACCGGAATCACCTCCTCGCTGAGCGGGGCGGGCAAGCTCGTGCTGGTCGCCCTCATGTTCGCGGGGCGGGTGGGCCCGCTCACCCTCGTCCTCGCCGTCGGGCCCCGCGAGGAGCGCGGCCGCTTCCGCTACGCCGAAGAGAACGTCATGGTCGGGTAAGGAGTCGCCATGGGACGCTACGCCGTCATCGGCCTCGGCAAGTTCGGGTCCACCGTCGTGCGCAGCCTCTTCGAGAGGGGCCACGAGGTGGTGGCGGTCGACCAGGACCGCGCCCGGGTCCAGGACGTGCGCGACTCGTGCGCCCAGTCGATCGAGGCCAACTGCACCGACCCGGACACCCTGCGCGCCCTCGGCCTGCAGGACGCGGACGCCGTCGTCGTCTCCCTCGGGGAGCGGATGGACGCGAGCATCCTCGTGACGCTCTACCTCCGCGAGCTCGGCGTGAAGGAGATCGTCGTGAAGGCGGTCTCCGAGGACCACGGGAAGATCCTCCAACTCATCGGCGCGACCGAGATCGTGCACCCCGAGCGCGACACCGCCCGACGGGTCGCCCGCGGCCTCGGCCTGCGGTCGATCGTGGAGTACCTGCCCCTCGCCGCGGACTCCTCGCTCGTCGAGGTCCACGTCCCGGCGTCCTTCGTCGGGAAGACGCTCGCCGAGCTCGACATCCGCAAGCGCCACCGGGTGCTCGTGGTCGCGATCAAGCGTGGCGACGGCCTCGTCATCGCCACCGGCGGCGACGAGCGGCTGCTCCCGGGGGACGTGCTGGTCCTCGTCGGGCGGGACGAGGACCTCGACGCGGTCGGCCGTCTCGCCGGCTGAGCGCCCTCTTCGGATAAGCTCTAGGGCTCGAGCATGGCCAACACGGGTTCGGGCGGGAACGGGGGGCGGATGCGCCCGCGGGCGGTGCTGGCCCTCGAGGACGGCACCGTCTTCGAGGGGCGCTCGTTCGGGCGAGCGGGGGAGGTGACGGGCGAGGTCGTGTTCAACACCGCCCTCTGCGGCTACCAGGAGGTGCTCACCGACCCCTCCTACGCCGGGCAGATCGTCACCATGACCTACCCGCACATCGGGAACTACGGCGTCAACCGCGAGGACGTGGAGTCGGCGCGCCCCCAGGTGGCCGGGTTCATCGTGCGCGAGGCCTCGACCGCGGTGTCCTCCTGGCGAGCGTCGGGGGAGCTCGACCGCTACCTCGACGAGCACGGGATCTTGGGCATCAGCGAGATCGACACCCGCGCCCTGACCCGCCACCTGCGCACCCACGGGGCCAAGCGCGGAGTGGTCTCCGCCCTCGACGCCGACCCCGCCTCCCTGGTCGCCAAGGCGCGCGCCGCGCGGTCGATGGTGGGGCTCGACCTCGCCCGCGAGGTGACCTGCGAGGCGCCCTGGACGTTCGACCCGCGCGCCGAGACGGGGGCGTCGGGCCACCTCGTCCCCGTGCTCAAGGGCGCCTCCGGGGGGCGGCGCCAAGGGGAGGAGCTCTTCCGGGTCGTGGCCTACGACTTCGGCATGAAGCGGAACATCCTGCGCAACCTCGCGGCGGCGGGCTGCGTGGTCACCGTGGTCCCGGCCACGACGCCGGCCGCGGAGGCGCTCGCCCTGCAGCCCGACGGCATCTTCCTCTCGAATGGCCCCGGCGACCCGGAGCCCTGCACCTACGCGATCGAGGCGGCGAGGGTGTTCGTGGAGCGCCTCCCCACCTTCGGCATCTGCCTCGGCCACCAGATCCTCGGCCTCGCCTGCGGGGGGCGGACCTACAAGCTCAAGTTCGGCCACCGCGGGGCCAACCACCCGGTGAAGAACCTCGAGACGGGCCAGGTGGAGATCACGTCGCAGAACCACGGCTTCTGCGTGGACCCCGCGCTGTTCGAGCGGGAGGACTACGAGCTCACGCACGTGAACCTCAACGACGGGACGGTCGAGGGCTTCCGGATGCGCCACCGGCCGGTGCTGTCCGTCCAGTACCACCCGGAGGCGAGCCCCGGCCCCCACGACAGCCACTACCTGTTCGAGGCGTTCGTCTCGATGATGCGCCGGCAGCGGGAGGGGCGGTAAGGCGATGCCGAGAGACACGTCGATCCGGTCCGTCCTCGTGATCGGCTCGGGGCCGATCGTGATCGGCCAGGCCTGCGAGTTCGACTACTCGGGCACCCAGGCGATCAAGGTCCTCAAGAAGGAGGGCCTGCGGGTCGCGCTCGTGAACTCCAACCCCGCGACGATCATGACCGACCCGGAGTACGCGGACCGCACGTACGTGGAGCCGCTCACCCCGGAGGCGGTCGAGGCCATCCTCGAGCGGGAGCGGCCGGACGCGCTCCTGCCCACCGTGGGCGGGCAGACCGCCCTCAACCTCGCGGTCGAGCTCTCGCGCCGCGGCGTCCTCGACCGGCTCGGCGTGCGGCTCATCGGCGCGAGCCGCCGCGCGGTCGAGGTGGGCGAGGACCGGCAGCTCTTCAAGGAGGCGATGGCCCGCATCGGGCTCGACGTGCCGAAGAGCGGCTTCGCGACGACGCTCGAGGAGGCGAAGCGGGTCCTCGAGGTCACCGGGCTCCCCGCGGTCATCCGCCCCTCGTTCACGCTGGGGGGGACCGGCGGCGGCATCGCCTACAACCTCGAGGAGTTCGAGGAGATCGCGGGGCGGGGGATCGACCTCTCGCCCGTCCACCAGGTCCTCATCGAGGAGTCCGTGCTCGGCTGGAAGGAGTACGAGCTCGAGGTGATGCGGGACAAGGCCGACAACTTCGTGGTGATCTGCTCCATCGAGAACTTCGACCCGATGGGGATCCACACCGGGGACTCGGTGACCGTGGCGCCCGCCCAGACCCTCACCGACCGCGAGTACCAGGTGATGCGCAACGCGGCCCGGGCCATCATCCGGGAGGTCGGGGTCGAGACGGGCGGATCGAACATCCAGTTCGCGGTCGACCCGAAGACGGGGCGCCTCACGGTGATCGAGATGAACCCGCGGGTCTCGCGCTCCTCCGCCCTCGCGAGCAAGGCGACCGGGTTCCCGATCGCCAAGATCGCGGCGCTGCTCGCCATCGGCTATCGCCTCGACGAGATCCAGAACGACATCACCCGCGTGACGCCCGCCTCTTTCGAGCCGGTCGTCGACTACGTGGTCGTCAAGATCCCCCGCTGGGCGTTCGAGAAGTTCAAGGACGCCTCCCCCGAGCTGGGCACCCAGATGAAGTCGGTGGGCGAGGTGATGGCGATCGGGCGCACGTTCAAGGAGGCCCTCCAGAAGGGGCTGCGCGGCCTCGAGACCGGGGTGAGCGGGTTCGCCCGGACCGACCTCGACGACGCGCGGATCCGCGAGAAGCTCCTCGTCCCCGACCCCGACCGGATCTTCTACGTCAAGCGGGCCCTCGACCTCGGGTGGGCCCACGACGAGATCTTCCGCATGACCGGGATC
This sequence comes from uncultured Acidobacteriota bacterium, assembly GCA_964561785.1. Classification (GTDB taxonomy): domain Bacteria; phylum Acidobacteriota; class Vicinamibacteria; order Fen-336; family Fen-336; genus DATBSL01. The sequence continues at coordinate 57,867 of CAZLRF010000004.1, forward strand.
GACCCCTGGTTCCTCGACCAGATCCAGCAGATCGTGGACCTCGAGAAGGAGCTGGCGAAGGGCGTCGGCAGGGAGCTGGCGCGGATCGGCGCGTCGTCCGGCGATGCGGCCGCAGGACCCGCCCCCGGACCCCGGTCCCCCGCGGAGGCGATGGCCGTCGCTGGGGCTGCCCGGCAGCCGGACGCCCCCCTGCTTCGAGAAGCCAAGCGCATGGGCTTCTCCGACGCGCGCATCGGGCAGATCGCCGGGCGACCCGAGAAGGAGGTCCGCGCGGCGCGCAAGGCCGCCGGGATCGTGCCCGTCTACAAGAGGGTGGACACCTGCGCGGCCGAGTTCGAGTCCTTCACCCCCTACCTCTACTCCACCTACGAGCGCGAGTGCGAGGCCGACCCCACCGACCGGAAGAAGGTGGTCATCCTCGGCAGCGGCCCCAACCGCATCGGGCAGGGCATCGAGTTCGACTACTGCTGCTGCCACGCCTCCTTCGCGTTCAAGGAGGAGGGGTACGAGACCATCATGGTCAACTGCAACCCGGAGACGGTCTCGACCGACTACGACACCTCCGACCGCCTCTACTTCGAGCCCCTCGCCTTCGAGGACGTCATGAACGTGCTCGAGAAGGAGAAGCCGGTGGGGGTGGTCGTGCAGTTCGGCGGGCAGACGCCGCTGCGGCTCTCGGTCCCGCTCCACGAGGCGGGGGTGAGGATCCTCGGCACGAGCCCGGACGCGACCGACGTGGCCGAGGACCGCAAGCGCTTCAAGGCGCTCCTCGACGAGCTCGGCATCCCCCAGCCCGAGAGCGGGACCGCGGTGTCGCTCGAGGAGGCCAAGGACGTCGCCGGCCGGATCGGGTACCCGGTCCTGGTGCGCCCGTCCTACGTGCTCGGGGGCCGGGCCATGGCGATCGTCTACGACGCGAGCCGCCTCGAGGAGTACGTCCGCGAGGCGGTGAAGGCGTCTCCGGAGCACCCGATCCTCGTGGACCGCTTCCTCGAGGACGCGTTCGAGGTGGACGTCGACGCCCTCGGGGACGGCGAGCGGGTCGTGATCGGGGGGATCCTCCAGCACATCGAGGAGGCGGGCATCCACTCGGGCGACTCCGCGATGGTCCTGCCCACCTACAAGATCACGCCGCCGCACCTCGAGACGATCCGCGACTACACCCGGCGGCTCGGCCTCGCCCTCGGCGTGAAGGGGCTGATGAACGTCCAGTACGCGATCAAGAACGACGTCGTGTACGTGCTCGAGGTGAACCCGCGGGCCTCGCGGACGACGCCGTTCGTGAGCAAGGCGACCGGGGTCCCGCTCGCCAAGGTCGCGGCCCGGATCATGGCCGGCCGCTCGCTCGCCGAGCAGGGGATCACCGCGGACCTCCGGGTCAACCGGATCTTCGTCAAGGAGTCGGTGTTCCCGTTCCTCAAGTTCCCGGGGGCGGACATCCTGCTCGGTCCGGAGATGAAGTCCACCGGCGAGGTGATGGGGATCTCGAACGACTTCGGGATCGCCTTCGCGAAGTCCCAGCAGGCCGCGGGGTTCACGATCCCCGTCTCCGGGAACGTCTTCATCTCGGTCAACGACTTCGACAAGGCGGGAGTGCTGCCCCACGCCCGGGCCCTCGACGAGATGGGGCTCCACATCCTCGCCACCCGGGGCACCGCCGAGTACCTGAGCGCGCACGGCGTCGCCGCGGAGATGGTCTACAAGGTGCACGAGGGGCGGCCCAACGTGGTCGACCTCATCAAGGACGGGAAGATCCGCATCGTCTTCAACACCCCGCTTGGCGGCGAGTCCTTCTACGACGACGGCGCGATCCGCAAGAGCGCCGTCCTCCACAACGTGCTCGTGGTCACGACCCTGACCGCCACCGCGGCCACGGTCCAGGCCATCCGCGCCCTGCGGGAGCGGGCGACCGACATCCTCTCGCTGCAGGAGATCCACGCCGGCGTCACGGCCTGAGGAGGCGCCTTGAAGCCGCTCACCCTCGCGCTCTCCGGTGGAGGGGCCCACGCCGCGGCCCACGCCGGGGCGCTGCGCGCCCTCGAGCGCGAGGGGATCGAGGTGGCCGGCATCGCCGGGGTCAGCGGGGGGGCCCTCGTGGCGGCGGCGTGGGCGGGGGGGGCGGACCTCGAGCGCCTCGTCGAGCAGGCCTCTCGCCTTCACCCGTGGATGTGGGTGCGGGGGTGGGGCGGGGGGCTTCTCTCCGGCAGCCGGCTCGGCGCCCTCATCGACGAGTTCGTGCCCGTGGCCACCTTCGAGAGCCTGCGGGTGCCGGTGGCCGTCCTCGCCGCCGACGTGGACACCGGGGAGGCGGTCGCGTTCCGGGAGGGGAACCTGCGCGACGCCGTCCGGGCCTCCTGCAGCTTCCCCGGCGTCTTTCCGCCCTTCCTCTGGAACGGACGGCGGCTCGTGGACGGCGGGGTGGCCGAGGTCGTCCCCGTCCGCCTCGCCCGCGAGCTGGCGGGCGAGGCGGGCGTCGTCCTCGCCATCGACTGCAACGCCGGCGGGAGGTGGCCCGCCGCCGACTCGTTCGTCGCGATCGCGCTGCGGGCCGGGCTCACGCTCGTCCGGGGCCGGACGCGTGCGGAGCTCGTGGGGGCCGACCTCGTGATCGCCCCCGCCATCGGGGAGTCGGGGTGGATGCGCCCGACCCGCATCCCGTTCTTCGCCGCGGCCGGGGAGCAGGCCATCCTCGCCGGGCTCCCCGAGCTGCGGCGCCTCCTCGAGGGCTGAGGTGCGCGGGAGGGCGGGCGCGCCGCGCCGCCGCGTCTCACCCGTCGTCGCCGTCCTCGTCCTCCTCGCCTCGGTCCTCGCGAGCCTCGCCCTCCTCGATCGGCCGCCGGTCGCTCCCGGCGCGTGGCTCGCGAGCGCGTCGCTCGAGGCCCGGTACGAGACGGTCGACGGCCGGCGCCTGCGCTACGTGCGCGCGGGCTCGGGGCCCGCGGTCGTGCTCGTTCACGGCTTCGGCTCCTCGATCTACACCTGGAAGGACCTGATCGCGCCCCTCGCCGCCCGCCACGACGTGGTCGCGCTCGACCTTCCGGGCTTCGGGCAGTCGGACCAGCCGGCCGACCTGTCCTTCGAGGACTTCCCGCGGGCGGTCGTGGGGCTCATGGACCGGCTCTCGCTCGAGCGGGCGGCCCTCGTCGGAAACAGCATGGGCGGGGCGAGCGCCGTGGTCGTGGCGGCCCGCCACCCCGAGCGGGTCTCATCCCTCGTCCTGATCGACGCCGCCGGCTTCAACCTCGCCGATGCCGACCGGCCGGGCATCGTCCGGCTGGCCGGCTCGTCCCTCGGCGCCCTGCTCTCCGCGCTGCCCGGCAAGCGACTGGTGGTCGAGGCCGCGCTCCGACAGGTCTTCCACGACGACCGCCGCGTGACGCCCGAGCGCGTGTCCGAGTACCTCGCCGCCGCCCGTCGTCCGGGCACGTTCGCCGCCCTCCGCTCGCTCGCGGCCTCGCTCGAAGGCCGCGGGGCGCTCGTCGTCGAGTCGCTCCCGCGCGTCGAGGCGAGGACGCTCGTGGTGTGGGGCGCGGAGGACCGCTGGATCCCCCCCGCTCACGCCGAGCGCTTCGTCGCCGCGATCCGGGGGGCCCGCAGGGTCGTGATCTCCGGCTGCGGCCACGTGCCGCAGGAGGAGGCGCCGGAGGAGGTCGCGCGCCTCCTCCTCGAGTTCCTCAAGGCCTCTTGAGGTTGGTGAGCGTCTCGCGGGCCTTCTGCGCGACCGGGCTCTGGGGGTACTCGCGCACGATCACCTCGAGGGTGGCGAGCCCCTCGGCCTGGCGGCCCGAGGACACCTGGGTGCGCCCGAGGACGAAGAGCAGCTTCGGCTGCTCGTCGGGGTCGGGGGGAAGGGCGAGCGCCTCCCGCACGAGCCTCTCCGCCTCCTCGAAGTTCCGCGTCACGTGCTCGATGATCGCGAGCAGCATGCGCGCGCGGCGCCGGTCCTCGGGGGCGGCCTCGGCGTCGCGGGGGATCGCGCGGCGGAGCAGGTCCCGTGCCTCGTCGAAGTACTCCCGCTCGTAGGAGTGCGTGCCGAGGGCGACGAGGGCCCTCGGGTCGTCCGGGTTGCGCCGCAGGGCCTCCTCCCAACCCGCCACCCAGCGCGCCGCCTGGCGCGCCGCGGCGAGCGTGACGGGGAACTGGCCCGGGCCCTGGAAGCCGTCCACGCGGTGGACCTCGCGTCCCTCCGGCGACAGGAAGGCGATCGTGGGCAGGTTGGAGACGCGGTAGCGCTTCGCGACCGCCTGCTCCTTGCGCGAGCCCTCGGTGTCGACGCGCACCGCCACGAAGTCCTGGGCCTCCCGGGCGACGGCGGGATCCGCGTAGGTCGTGCTCTCGAGCCGGTGGCACCAGTCGCACCACTCCGCCCAGAAGTCGACGATCACGGGCTTGTCGAGACGCCGCGCCTTCTTGAGCGCCTCCTCGAAGCTCTTCTCCCAGCGGATGGCGGGCGCCGCCGGGGGCTCCTGAGTGGCCCCCGCGAGAAGGACCGACAGGGCGAGAGCGGCGCTCACCGGGAGCGGCCCCCCACGAGCGCTCCTTCGCGGCACGCCGCGGCGTGGGCGTCGAAGAGCGGCTGGAACGAGCCGGGGCGGCCCCGGAAGGACTCCGGGTGCCACTGCACCGCGAGCACGAAGGCGCGGGAGGGCATCTCGAGGCCCTCCACGACCCCGTCCTCCGGGCAGCGCGCGGACACCACCAAACCCTTCCCGACGACGTCGACGCACTGGTGGTGGAAGCTGTTCACGGACGTCACATCCAGTCCGAGAATCTCCCGCAGGCGTGTCCCCGGCGCGATGGCGACGCGGTGCGACCGCCGCCACCGCCGCCCCGTGCCGTCGTGCTCGACCGCCGTCGCCAGGGTGGACGGGATATCCTGGACGAGGGTTCCACCGGTTGCCACGTTTAACACCTGCTGGCCGCGGCAGATGGCGAGGACGGGGGTATCGCGCCGCAGGGCCTCGCGGACGAGGGCGATCTCGAAGTCGTCGCGCCGCCTGTCGACGCGGCCGAGCTTCGGGTGGGGAGCCTGGCCGTAGAGCGCCGGGTCGACGTCCGCGCCCCCCGAGAGGAGCACCCCGTCGATCCGGTCGAGGAGCGTTCCCGCGTCGCCGGCGTCGACCGACGGCAGGATCACCGGGACGGCGCCCGCTCTCTCCACGGAGCGCACGTAGTCCTCGCGCATCCGGTGGAAGCCCTTGCGGTCAGCGTCTCCGAGCGTGAGGCCGACGACCGGACGCGTCACATCCGCTCCGGGATCGGGATGCCGAGGAGGTCCAGCAGGACCGTCATCTGGCGCACGAACGCGTCGACGAGCAGGGTCCGGCTCGCCCGCGCGTCCTCGCTCTCGGCGTGCAGGACGGAGTGGGCCGGCTTCTGGTAGTACGAGTGGAAGGCCTGGGCCACCGCGAAGGCGTGCTTGGCGACGAGGGCCACGTCCTCCGCGCGGATCGCCTGCTCGACGACCTCCTCGCTGCGGGCCATGAGGAGGAGGAGGGCCCACGCCTCGTCCCCCTCCGCCCCGCCGAGGAGCACGCCGAGGTCGAGACAGCGCGCTCGGGCCAGGAGCGCCTCCACGGGGTGCCCCTCGCCCTCCAGCTTCCCGAGGATGTTGCGGGCCCGCACCACCGCGTTCTGCAGGTAGGGCCCCGTCTCGCCGGTGAAGGCGAGGGCCTCTTCCATGTCGAACGTGATGACCCGCGTCCGGCCGAACCGGAGCATGAAGTAGCGCAGGGCGCCGGTGGCCACCGCGGCGGCGGTCGCCTCGCGCAGCGCCGCGTCGCGCGCGGGGTCGCGTGCGTCGACCTCGGAGCGCGCCTTCGCCAGCAGCGCGTCCACGAGATCGTCGGCCTTCACCCCGAGGCCCTTGCGGCCCGAGACCTTCACCGCCGCGTCGTCCTCGGACACCTCGTAGCCGAGGGCGCGCGCGGTGGCGGGAGAGAGGACGACCTTCTCGTAGGCGAGGTGGTGGGAGCCCTCGGCCGCCTCCGGGTAGCCGAGGGCGGCGACGCCCGCCCTCACCACCCGCTGCGGGTAGGACTGGCCGACGTCGATCACGTTGTAGACCGAGCTCGCGTGGCCGAAGGCGGGCGCCCCCGGCTCGCCCTCGCCGCTCGTGGTCGTCCACAGCTCGTGGCCGTCGGGGTCCCTGCGGTACAGGCGGTAGCGGAAGTCCCGGTCGAGCTTGCCCAGCTTCCAGAGCTGGTAGGCGATGTCCTTCCCGGTGTAGGTCACGGTGCCGTTCGAGCGGACGAGGATCTTGTCCTCGTCGACCGCGTCGTCGCCGTCGCCCATGGGCAGCACCCAGCAGCCCCGGCTCTTCCCCTCGGTCTCGAGCCGGATCGCGCCCTTCTCCTTCAGGAGCTCGAAGGCCCGGTCCCAGAAGTGCAGGCGCAGGATGTCGCTCTCGTGGGCGAGCAGCTCGTAGCGGATGCCGAGGCGGGCCATCGTCGCCAGGTGGCAGTCGACGATGCGGCGCGCCACGTGCTCGCCGAGCCGCGCCACGTCGTTCCCGCCCTCCTCGATCGCGTGGAGGACCTCGGCCTGGAGCGCCTTTCGCGCAGGGTCGGCGGCGTAGAAGTCGCCGACCTTCGCGTAGAGGTCCCAGCAGTAGTGGTCGAACCTCCCGCCGATCGCCTCGACCTCGGCGAGGGTCTTCCCCTCGAGGTGCAGGAAGCCGACGACGACGTCGGCCACCTGTACGCCCGTGTCGTCGATGTAGTTCTGCACGCCCACGTCGTGCCCGCGGTGGCGGAGGAGGCGCACGAAGGTGTCGCCGAGGCAGGCGTTGCGGACGTGCCCGACGTGGGCGGCCTTGTTCGGGTTGATGCTCGTGTGCTCGACGATGACGTGGCCCGGGCGGGGCGGGACCCGGCGCCTCTCGGTGAGGGCCGCGGCGAGCTCGCGCGCGAAGGGCCCCCTCTCCAGGAACAGGTTCACGTAGCCCCCGCCGGCGACCTCGACGCGGGCGACCCCGGGGACTTTCGCCAGGGCCGAGGAGAGGCGCTCCGCGATCTCCCGGGGCTTGCGGCGCAGCGTCCGGGCCAGGTCGAAGGGGGCGGTGAGGGCGAGGTCGCCGAGATCCACCCGGGGCGGGTACTGGAACGCCACGTCGTGAAGGTCGATGTCGAAGGCGTCGCGGACGGCCTTTCTCACCGCGCCGGCCAGGCGCTGCTGTGTCTCCAGGATCACAGCTTCAGATCTTACCGTGCGCGACCGGCCCCCTCCCGCCCTTGACGTCTTTTCACGACGCGCGGGGCGCGCGCTCGCGCGCGCGTTTGCATATGATCGGGGGATGATCCGCCGGACGCTGCTCCTCGCCCTCCTGCCCGCCTTCGCCTTCGCCTCCCCGCGCCACTTCGAGGTGTCCGGCGCCTTCGTTCCCCCCCCGAGGGCGGGAGCGAACGGGTCCGTGGCGGTGACCTTCCGCGCGCTCGACCCCGACGTGAAGGTCAACGAGACGCCGGCCCCCCGCCTCCGGCTGGACGTGGCCCAGACCGTGCTCGTGGACAAGCAGGCGCCCGCTCCGGCGCAGGTGCCCGACTACGATCCCCTCACCGCGCGGTACGTGGACACACGGAAGCCCGTTCTCTTCCCGGTGGCGGTCGCGCCCGGGGCGGCGAAGGGCGAGCACTCCGTGAGGGCGAGCGTCGTCTTCTTCTATTGCTCGACGCGCGAGGCGTGGTGTCGCCGGGGCACGGCGGACCTCGAGATCCCGGTCGCCGTCCGCTGAGGCGCGCCGCCTCGGCCGCGGCCCTCGTCCTCCTGCCGATCGCCGTCCTCGCGGACGACGAGGCGAAGCCCCCGCGGCTCGAGGAGCAGGTCACGGTCACCGCCGCCCGCTCCGAGGCGCGCCTCGCGGACACGCCGGCGAGCGTCGCCGTCCTCCCTCGGGCCGCGCTCGACGCGACCGCCGCCCCCGCGGTGGACGACGCGCTGCGGCAGGTCGTGGGCTTCTCGCTGTTCCGCCGGACGGGCAGCCGGGCCGCCAACCCCACCGCCCAGGGCGTCTCGCTCCGCGGGCTCGGGGCGAGCGGGGCCAGCCGCGCGCTCGTCCTGGCCGACGGCCTGCCGCTCAACGACCCCTTCGGCGGATGGGTCTACTGGGCCCGGGTCCCGAGGCTCGCCCTCGAGCGGGTGGAGGTCCTGCGGGGCGGGGCCTCCGACCTCTACGGCTCCGGCGCGCTCGGGGGCGCGGTCCAGCTCGTGACGCGGGCGCTTCCCTCGGGCCCCCGGCTCGAAGCCGAGGCGAGCGGCGGGGGACAGGGCGCCCTGGACCTCTCCTCGACCGCCCGCTGGGGAGGGGGACCGTGGGCGGCCCGGCTCTCCGCGCAGGGCTTCCGCACCGAGGGATACGTGCCGGTCGAGGAGGCGAGCCGAGGGGCCGTGGACGCCGAGGCGGCCTCGCGCCACCTGGCGGTGGACGCCCTCCTCGAGCGCCGGGTGTTCGGCGCGGGCCGCGTCTTCGCCCGCGGCATGGCCTACGGCGAGGAGCGGGAGAACGGCACGGCCCTCCAGGTCAACGACACGAGCGTGGGCCTCGCCGCCCTCGGGCTCGACTGGGGGGCGCCGGACAGCGGGCGCGGCTCCGTGCGTGCCTGGGGGCAGACCCAGGTCTTCCAGCAGTCCTTCTCCGCGGTCTCCTCCGACCGCTCGACGGAGGACCTCACGCGGACCCAGCGGGTGCCGGCGGACGCCGTCGGCTTCTCGGCCCAGTGGGGCCGCCTCGCCGGGCGCCGCCACCACGTGCTCGCCGGCGTCGAGGGGCGCCTCGTGGAGGGCACCACGCGGGAGACGGTCTGGGTGCGGGGCGCAGCGGCTTCCCGCATCGACGCCGGCGGGCAGGACCGCGGCGGCGCCCTCTTCCTCCAGGACCGCTTCCAGGCGCACCCGCGCCTCCTCCTGACGGGCTCCCTGCGCTTCGACGGCTGGTGGCACCGCGATGGCCGGACCGTCACGACGCCGCTCGCCACCGGGGTCGTTGCGACGGTCGAGCACCCCGAGCGCTCCGAGGCCGCGTGGAGCCCGCGCATGGGGGCCCTCTTTCGCGCCGGGCCCTCGCTCTCCCTCACCGCCTCGGCGTACGGGGCCTTCCGCGCGCCGACCCTCAACGAGCTCTACCGCTCCTTCCGCGTCGGTGACACGGTGACGCTCGCGAACGCCGGCCTCGAGGCCGAGCGGCTCGGCGGGGTGGAAGGGGGCCTTCTCCTCCTGGGAGGCAGGCGGTCGCTCCGGGTGACCGCGTTCTCCGCCGAGGTGCGCGACGCGGTCGCGAACGTGACGGTCGCGTCCTCGCCCGGCCTCGTGACACGACAGCGCCGCAACGTCGGGCGGACGCGCTCGCGCGGGCTCGAGGCCGAGGCCGAGATGAGGATCGCCTCGCGCGCGACGCTCACCGCGGGCTACGCCCTCACCGACGCGCGCGTGAGGAGCTTCCCCGAGGACCCCTCCCTCGAGGGCCGCCGCCTGCCCCAGGTGCCACGCCACCAGGCGACGCTCCAGGCCCGCTACGAGTCCGCCTGGCGGCTCGCCCTGCAGGCCCGCTGGTCGAGCGCCGCATTCGAGGACGACCGGAACCAGCTCGCGCTGGACGGCGCGCTGCAGCTCGACGTCCTTCTCGCCCGGGGGGTGGGGGGCGGGCTCGAGGTCTTCGCGGCCGCGGAGAACCTCCTCGACGCGGAGCTGGTCGTGGCCCGCACCCCCGTCCCGAGCCTCGGCGCCCCCCGGCTCCTGCGGGCCGGCCTGCGCCTGCGGGTGTTCTAGCGGTCAGGCCCGGCCGGGTCGAGGTCGGAGGGGGCGTTGAGGTTGCGGAACAGGCGGCCGGGGTCGCCGAACGCCGCGATCTCGCTCGCGGGAACCACCCGGGCGCGGACCGACGCCACGAGCCCGCTCATGGCGTACCGGCCCGCGGCCAGGAGCTCCCGTGCGGGCTCGAAGCACGCGGGAGCGTAGACGGCGCAGAGGGGCTCGAGGCCGCGAGGGGAGGACGGCACGACGGCGTCCCAGCCGGGAGCGAGAGAGGCGAGATGCCCCAGCAGAGCGACCGGCACGTGGGGAAGGTCGACCGCGAGAAAGAGGCCGGTTCCGCCCCCGGCCGCGGCGAGGCCGGCGAGGACCCCGCCGAGGGGACCCTGGTCCCCCACGCGGTCGGTCACGAGGGGCCGGCCCCGGTCCGCGTACCGCGGCGCGGGCCCGCACAGGATCCGGACGTCGCCGGTCACGGCCCCGAGGCGGCGCAGCGCGTGGCCGAGCAGGTCCGTCCCCTCGAAGGGCAGGAGCGCCTTGTCGCGACCCATGCGGGAGCTGCGACCGCCCGCGACCGCGAAGCCGACGAGGCTCACCGGCCCCGGCGCTTGAAGGACCAGTCGACCTCGAGCTCGGCGACCACGTCCCCGGCCGCGTCCCGGCCGGTCGAGCGCGCGGTGAGCGTCTGCGCCTCGTCCGACGAGGCCGCCCTCTCGACCGCCGCCCTCATCCCGGCCACGTCCTCGAACACGAACGTGCCCGGGCCCACGAGCTTCTTCCCGAAGCGCGCGCGCAGGCCGAGCACGAGCATCGCCACCGAGGCCGGGGCGTCCTGCAGGAGGACGAGGGCGGGGGCGCCGGTGGACATCTCGGCCGCCATCGCCTGGGCCGCGAAGTAGGTCGAGCGGAAGGGGTTCTGCGTGCGCCAGCCGCCGGGCAGGCGCACCGCGCAGGCCCCCTCGTCGAGGCGCACGACCCGCAGGCCGGCGAACGCGGCGAGAGGCAGCGTCTTCCACATCCACAGCGTCACCGGCACCGGGGAGAGCACCCGCCGCCGCGCGCGCTCGCCCCTCTCCCCGAAGCTCACCCGTCCTCCCGCCGCTCGTCGGGGGACGTGAAGAACGTGCTCCAGCCCCGCTTGAGCTCGACGTAGGTGTACACGACGCGCTGGATCGCGGTGACGTTCGAGAGCACCGCGATGATCCACAGCACCGCGACCATCTTGTTGAGGAGCGCCCCCGCGATGATCAGCACCACCCGCTCCGGCCGCTCCATGAGCCCCACCGGGCAGCGGGGGATCAGGCTCTCCGCCCTCGCCCGGGCGTACGACGTCATGAAGCTGCCGAACGCCGCCACCCACACCAGCACCATGAGGCCCGTCCGCTCGAGCCGCGCGTACAGGATGAGCAGGCCCATGTAGAGCAGCATGTCGGAGTAGCGGTCCATCGTGGAGTCGAGGTAGGCGCCGAACTTCGTCTCGCGCCCGCGCAGCCGTGCCACTCGTCCGTCCAGCATGTCGAAGACGGACGCCACGAGCGCGACGAGCCCGCCCACCCTCAGCATCCCCGGGCTCACGTACCCCGGCGGACCTCCCGCGAGCGCGAAGAAGGCGCAGGCGACCCCGGTGAGGGCGAGCCCGGTCATGGTGAGCACGTCCGCGCTCACGCGGGCGAGGGCCCGCACGAGGGCGTCGAGGATCGGGGAGAGCAGGGCGCCGAGCTTCGCGGTGAGGGTGCGGGGGGGCAAGGGAGCTTCCGCCGAGGGCGGAGTGTATGCCCGCCCCCGGGGGGAGTCAAAGATGCGTGCGCCTCTTGCCTCGGCACGGCCTCCCGCCGGACACTCTAGCCCGCTCGCGGGGCCGCGGCAGGAGGTCGTCATGGTACGCAAGCCGGTCGTTCTCATCACGGGGGCCAGCGGCGAGATCGGGCACGGGCTCGTCGAGAGCCTCTCCCGCGAGGGGCCTCGCCCCATCATCACCCTCGACCTCAAGCCCCTCGAGCCCCCGCTGGCCGGGCTCGTCCAGCAGCAGTACACGGGGTCGATCCTCGACGACAACCTGCTCGAGCGGATGCTCTCGGAGTACGAGGTGGACCTCGTCTTCCACCTCGCCGCGCTGCTCTCCACCCGCGGGGAGTTCACCCCCACGACCGCCCACCAGGTCAACGTCGAGGGGATGCTGCGCCTGCTCGAGTTCGCGCAGAAGGAGGGCGAGTCCCACGGCCGCCCCGTCGTCTTCCTCTACCCCAGCTCGATCGCCGCCTACGGCATGCCCGACCTCGAGACCAAGGCGCGCGCCGGCCGGGTCCGCGAGGACGACTGGAACGTCCCTTCCACGATGTACGGGTGCAACAAGCTGTACTGCGAGCACCTCGGGCGCTACTACCAGCGGCACTACAAGCAGCTCGCGGCGGAGACGCTCTCGGGCAAGGTGGACTTCCGCGCGGTGCGCTTCCCCGGCCTCATCTCCGCGGTGACGGTGCCCTCCGGGGGGACGTCCGACTACGCCCCCGAGATGCTGCACGCGGCGGCGCAGGGCAAGCCCTACGCCTGCTTCGTCCGCCCCGACACGCGGATCCCCTTCATGGCGATGCCGGACGGGGTGGAGGCGCTGCTCCGCCTGGCCGCGGCCCCGAAGGAGAGGCTCACCCGCACGGTCTACAACGTCGGCGCCTTCAACCCCTCGGCCGAGGAGATCCGCGCCCGGGTGCTCGAGGCGTTCCCGGGGGCGGAGGTCACGTGGGCGCCGCACCTCAAGCGGCAGCGGATCGTCGACTCCTGGCCGGCCGACGTCGACGACTCCGCGGCGCGGCGCGACTGGGGCTTTCTCCCCCGCTACGACGAGGCGCGGGCGTTCAGCGAGTACCTCGTCCCGACGATCCGCGAGCGCTACCGCTGAGTCACGGCCGGTCCCAGCCGAGGCCGGCCCAGAGCGATCGGCCGGGACCGGGGAAACCGATCAGCGTCTCGTAGGCCCGGTCGGCCAGGTTGTCGAGCCGGGCCCGCAGCGAGAGCCCGTGGGGCAAGCGCCACGAGGCGGCCAGGGAGGCGAGCGCGTAGCCCTCCACGGTGTCGCGTTCTCTCACCGGGAGCTGGCGGTCGAGGTAGTGCGAGACCGCCCGCGCCTCGAGCCGCAGGCTGACGCGGGCGCCGGGCCGCCACGTCACCCGGCCGCCGCCCAGCCAGCGGGGCTCGTAGAGGAGCGGCTCGCCCGAGAGGTCCTCCGCGTCCACGTGCGTGGCCTCGCCCTCGAGGAGGAGCGCCGGGTGGGGCTGCCACCGTGCGGCGAGCTCGACTCCCCGCGTGCGCACCTTCGCCCGGTTGACGTGGGTGAAGAGGTCGAAGTCGAAGTCCACGAGGTCCCGGTACTCGTGGAGGAACGCGGTCGCGGAGAGAACGACCCGGCCCCCGGCGAGCGCCTGCTCGATCCCGGCCTCCCCGCCGACCGTGCGCTCCGGCCGCAGGTCGGGGTTGCCACCGAGGGCGGGGGGGCTCGAGAGGGCGAAGAAGCTCGGCAGCTTCGAGGCGCGCCCGGCCGACGCGAACAGACGCGTGTGGCCCCTCCCCGGGCGGAAGACGAGCCCCGCGTGCGGGTGGAGCTGGATCGAGTCTCCCGTGGCCGCGTCCGCGCGCAGGGCCAGCTCCCCGAGCAGGGCCCCGCGCTCGTGGCGCACGCCCGCGAACGCGCCGCCCGTCCGCCGGGAGGCGTCGTAGTCGCCGGTCACGTCCCCGCCCAGGAACGGGGGCAGCTTCAGCAGGCTGCGGTTCTCGCCCCACTCGCCCTCGCCCGACAGGCCGACGTCGAGGGACGTGCGCCCGGCCCGCACGAGGGGGAGCTGCCAGGCGAGGCGCAGCCGGGCAAAGCGCGTCCTCTCGACCGACTCGGGGACGAGCGGGAAGACGGCCGGGCTCTCCCGGTCCTGCGCCCTCCGCGCGAGCCCGACCGTGAGCTGCTGACGCTTCTCCGCCGCCCCGCCGAGCAGGAGCCGCGCGCCGAGCGCGAGGTCGCCGTGCTCGGTGTGGCGCGTCTCGCCGGTGCCGTAGACGGGCCCGCCCGAGCTGTCGGGGTAGTCGTCCCGCTCGCCGGCGGCGACGCGCGCGGTCAGGGCGAGGTCGGCGGAGCGGGAGAGCGGGAGATCGCCCGTCGCGTAGGCGGTGAGCAGCCGGAAGCGGTCGTCGGCGATCCTCCCCGCCTCCTGCTCCCAGGCCGCGCCCGCGGACCACCCCCCGCGACCCCCCCCGCCCGCCGCCCGGGCGAAGGCACGGCGCAGGTCCGCGTCGCCGCCCTCCGCCCCGAGCGAGAGGCGCGAGGGGCCCGCCCCGCCGCGGGGCGTGAACAGCTGCACGACCCCCGAGAGGCTGCTCGGCCCGTAGAAGGACACGAGCGGGCCCCTCACCATCTCCGCGCGGCCCACGGCCGCGGACGAGATCTCCTCGAGGTTCACCGCCCCGCCCTGGAGATCGGTCGAGTCGTTGACGGGGACGCCGTCGAGGAGGACCAGCGTGAAGTTCGGGTCGGCCCCCCGAACCCAAGCGTTCGTGACCCCGGACCGGCCCCCGCTCGAGAGGAGGTTGACCCCGGCCACCTCGCGCAGGACCTCGGTCCCGCTGCGGGCCTGGGACGCCGCGAGGTCCGCCTCGTCGACGACCGTCACCGAGGCCGTGGCCGCGGTGAGGGGCCGCGCGGTGACGCTCGTCGTCTCGTAGAAGACGGGCGGCTCCGGACCCTCCGGCGCGGCGGCCGGGGGCGGCCCGCCCTGGGCTCTCGCGGGCACGGGGAGGGCGAGGAGGAGGCCGAGGAGAAGGGGGCGGGGACGCACCCTTCCATCCTATACGCCCGCGGCGCGCTTCGACTCCTCCCACCGCGCCCGGTCGAGGTGCGCGGTCATCTCCTGCCGGGCGCGCTCGGGGTCGCGTTCCCGGATCGCCTGGAAGATCCGCCGGTGGGTGAGCGCGGAGTCCCGCAGGCCGAACGCCCGGCGGTTGACCCGCCCGGTCTCCCAGATGATCTCGGTCAGCGTGCGTATGACCGCGGCCAGGATCGGGTTGCCCGTGCCCGCCGCGACCGCGCAATGGAAGTCGAGGTCGTGGCGGAGGAAGGCCTGGGGGTCCTCGAGGGCGCCCATCATGGCGTCGATCTCGGCCTCCATCCGCAGCACCTGCTCGTCGCTCGCGCGCTGGGCGGCGAGCCCGGCCGCGCCCACCTCGAGCAGGCGCCGCGTCTCGTAGATCTGGTCCAGGGAGAACCCGTGCAGCGCGGCCAGGAACTGGAGGGGGGCCGTCCCCAGCCTCGGCGGCCCCCCGGCGATGAAGGTACCCACCCCGCGCCGGGAGGTCACGACCCCCATCGCCTGCAGCGTCCGCAGGCCCGAGCGCAGCGACGGCCGGCTCACCCCGAGCTGGCGGGCGAGCTCGCGCTCGGTGGGCAGGCGGTCGCCGGGCCGCAGGCGGCCGGCCTCGATCTCGCGCCGGACGTGGTCCACGACCTGGCTGCCGGCGGCCGCGCCCCGGTCCTCGACGGCCACGCCTAAGCCGGCCGCGCCGTGGCGTGCTCCCCCGCCGCCCGGCCCAGAGAGAAGCCGAAGTACTCGCGCGCGTTGTAGAAGCAGACGTTCGCGACCAGGGCGGAGAGCGCGGCGCGGTCGTCGGGGAGCCGGCCCCGCCTCACCTCGTGGCCCAGGATGTCGCACAGCAGCCGCCGGAAGTAGTCGTGCCGCGAGTAGGAGAGGAAGCTGCGCGAGTCGGTCAGCATGCCGACGAAGCGCGAGAGCAGGCCCATGTTGGCGAGAACGCGCAGCTGCGCCTCCATGCCGTCGAGCTGGTCGAGGAACCACCACGCCGAGCCCCACTGCATCTTCCCCGGCACGACGCCGTCCTGGAAGTTGCCGATCATCGTGGCCATGAGCTCGTTGTCGGCGGGGTTGAGGTTGTACAGGATCGTCTTCGCGAGCTGGTCGGTCTCGTCGAGGCGGTCGAGGAAGCGGGAGATCGCCCGGCCCTGCTCGAAGTCCCCGATCGAGTCGAAGCCGGTGTCGGGTCCGAGGAGCCGGCGCATGCGCGTGTTGTTGTTGCGCATCGCCCCGACGTGGAACTGCTGGACCCAGCCCCGGGCGTGGTCGAGGAGGGCGAGGCGGTGGAGGAGGGCCGAGCGGAAGACCCGGGCCTCGCCCGGCTCGAGGGCCTTGCCCGCGCGGAGCCGGTCGAAGAGCGAGGCGGCCGCGGCGTCGGTGAACGGCTCGGCGTCCAGCTTCTCGAGGCCGTGGTCCGAGGCCCGGCAGCCCCGCTCGTGGAAGAAGCAGTGGCGCTTCTCGAGGGCGGCGAGGAGGGCGTCCCAGCTCCCGATCGAGACGCCGGCCGCCTTCTCGAGCTTCTCGAGCCACGCCGTCCAGGCCGGCAGGTCCTCGACGAGGACCGCCCGGTCCGGCCGCCACGTGGGGTAGACCTGCGTGTCGGGGTCCTTCCTCCGGGCGAGCCGGGCGTGGGGCTCGAGGGTGTCGGTCGGGTCGTCGGTGCTGCACACGACCGCCACGCGGAACTCCCGGAGGAGGCCCATCGCGGTGAAGCCGTCCTCCTTCAACCGCTCGTTGGCGCGGTCGAACGCGGCCCTCGCGGTCGCCGGGGAGAGCAGCACCTCGATCCCGAACGGCCGCCGCAGCTCCATGTGCGTCCAGTGGTAGAGCGGGTTGCCGAGGGTCTGCGGGACCGTCCGCGCCCAGGCCTCGAACTTCTCCCAGTCGGACGCCTCCCCCGTGCAGTAGCGCTCGGGGACGCCGTTCGTGCGCATCGCGCGCCACTTGTAGTGGTCGCCGTCCAGCCAGATCTCGGTGATGGACCGGAAGCGGTGGTCCTCGGCCATGAGGTCCGGGGAGAGGTGGCAGTGGTAGTCGACGATCGGCAGGTCCTCCGCGACGCGGTGGTAGAGGTCGCGGGCGGTCTCCGTCTCGAGCAGGAAGTCGTCGTGGATGAAAGGCCTCATGGAGCTCCTCCGGTCAGGCCGTCTTCTCGGCGGGGATCGGCACGAACTGGGGGGCCAGCACGTGGTGGATGGCGAACGAGACGAGGTAGGCGAAGGCACAGATCGCGAACAGGATCGCATAGCCCTCGGTGATGTTCCCGGCCGCCTTGAAGTGGTCGAGCAGCCGGCCCGTCACGATGGGGAAGAGGAACCCGCCCGCCGAGCCCGTCATGCCGCCGAGGCCGATGATGGTGGCCACGTCTTTCTTGGGGAACATGTCGGAGACGGTCGTGTACAGGTTCGCCGACCAGGCCTGGTGGGCCGACCCGGCGAGGCCGATGAGGAGGACGGCCGGCCAGTCGCCGACCCTCGTCACCGCCAGGATCGGCACCACGCAGAGGGCGAACACGAACATCCCCGTCTTGCGGGCGCGGGTCACGCTCCAGCCCCGGCCGGCGAGCCACCCGGTGACCCAGCCGCCCGCGATGCTCAGCACGGTCACGATCGTGTAGATGGTGACGATGTGGACCCAGCTGCTCTTGATGCTGAGGCCGCGGGTGGCCTTGAAGTAGTCGGGGAGCCAGATCAGGAAGAACCACCAGACGGGGTCGGTCAGGAACTTCGCGGTGAGGAACGACCAGGTCTGGGGCAGGCGCACGGCGCGACCCCACCCCATGGGCCGCCCGCCCGTGCCGCCCTCCTCCGTGTCCGAGCGGATGAGGTCGAGCTCGGCCTTCGTGAGGCCCTTCCTCTTCTCCGGCACGTCGTACATCGGGAACCAGAAGAAGAGCCACACGAAGCCGGCGAGGCCGGCGAAGATGAAGGCCCAGCGCCAGCCGAACGTGAGGGCGATGGCCGGGATCATCGCGGGGGCGACGATCGCGCCCACGTTGGTGCCGGCGTTGAAGATCGACGTGGCGAAGGCCCTCTCCTTCTTCGGGAACCAGAGGGCGACCGCCTTGATCGCGGCCGGGAAGTTGCCCCCCTCGCTCACGCCGAGGGCGACCCGCGCCGCGAAGAAGCCGTTCACGGAGCCCACCGCGGCGTGGGCGATGGCGGCGAGGCTCCACAGGACGATCGAGACCGCGTAGCCGATCTTGGTCCCGAAGCGGTCCACGAACCAGCCGAAGAGGAGGAGGCCCACCGCGTAGGAGAGCTGGAAGGCCCCGTTCACCCAGCCGAAGGTCTCGTTCGACCAGCCGAGCTCCGCGTCCAGGAACTCCTTGATCAGGGCGAGGATCTGGCGGTCGATGTAGTTCACGGTGGTGGCGAAGAACAGCAGCGCGCACACCACCCAGCGGTACTGGCCCTTCTGCTCGAAGCTCACTGGTTCACCCCGCTCGCCAGGAAGCCGCCGTCCACCGCGATCACCTGGCCGTTCACGAAGCTCGCCGCGTCGGAGGCGAGGAAGACGCACGCGCCCACCAGCTCCTCGATCTGGCCGAAGCGCTTGAGGGGCGTCCTCATCCGCAGCTCCTTGCCGCGCTCGGTCCCGTCGAGCAGCTGCGCGTTGAGCGCGGTGCGGAAGACGCCGGGGGCGATCGCGTTCACGATCACGCCCTTCGGCCCCCACTCGACGGCGAGCGAGCGGGTGAGGCCGGAGACCCCGGCCTTGCTCGCCGCGTAGGCGGCGACCTCGAGGAAGGAGACGAAGGAGTTGAGCGAGGCGATGTTCACGATGCGGCCGTAGCCCCTCTCGATCATGGGCCGGCCGAACACCTGGCAGGCCCGCAGCGTGCCGGTGAGGTTCGTCTCCACGATGCCGTTCCACTCCTCCTCGGAGAGGTCGAGGATCGGCGTCCGCTTGATGCGGCCGGCGCAGTTCACCAGGATGTCGACCTTCCCGAAGGCCCCCAGGACCCGGTCCCGGGCCTGCTCGAGCGAGGCGCGGTCGCAGACGTCGGCGCTCAGGCGCAGCGTCCTTCGTCCCCGCTCCTCGATCTCGTTCGCCGTCGACTCGACCTTCTCGACCGTTCGCGCGCAGGCCACGACGTCCGCGCCGGCCTCCGCCATGCCGAGGGAGAGCGCGCGCCCGATGCCCTGCGTCCCGCCCAGCACGACCGCCACCTTTCCCGTCAGGTCCAGAGAGGGGTGACCCACGCTCTACCTCCAAGTGCTCGGCCGGGTGCCCGGCCTAGTGCTCCACCGGCTCGCCCGGTTGTCCCTCCAGGGTCTGGGCGTGCTGGGCGGCCTTCAGGTGCTCGTGCATGGCGGCCCGCGCCGCCCCCGCGTCCCGGGCCCGGATCGCCCGGAAGATCCGGCGGTGCATCTCCGCCGACTCCCGCAGGTCCCGGGCCCCGAGGACCGTCTCCTTCCGCAGCTCGTAGAACTGCGCCGACACCATCTCCATGAGGGCGGCGAGGACACGGTTGCCGCAGCCCGCGCCGATCGCCCGGTGGAAGCGGACGTCGTGCCGGAGGAACGCGGCGGGGTCCTCGAGGGAGGCGAACATCTCGGTCACCTCCTCGGCCATCGGCGCGAGGTGCTCGGGAAGGGCGTGCTCGGCGGCGAGGCCGGCCACCCCGACCTCGAGGACGAGCCGCGCCTCGAACATCTCGTTGGGCGTGAAGCGGTGGAGCGAGGCGAGCAGGCTCAGGGGCTCGACCCCGAGGTCGGGCGGGCCGTCGGCGATGAAGGTGCCGGCCCCGCGGCGGGACACCACGACCCCCATCGACTCGAGGGCCTCGAGCCCCGAGCGTACGCTCGGCCGGCTCACTCGAAGCTCCCGGGCGAGGTCGCGCTCCGAGGGAAGGCGGTCGCCCGGCTTCAGCCCCCCCTCCTCGATCAGCCGGCGGACGTGCTGGACGACGCGGTCGCGCGCGTTCATGCGACCTCCGTGGCCCGCTCGCGGGCGGCGGCGTAGATCGCCTCGACGACCCTCAGGCTGCGCAGGCCCTCGCGCCCGTCGCAGGCGGGCGCGCCGCCCGTCTCGATCGCGCGGGCGAAGTCCTCGATCATCGCGCGGTGGGGCTCCGCGTCCCCGACCACGGCGCTGCGCGCGCTCGCGATGCCGTCGCCGGGACCCGAGACGAGGCCGGGGACGGGGGTCCGCAGGTCGGCGGCGACCAGGCGGTCGCCCTCGACGACGAGGGTGCCCTCCGTCCCCGAGATCTCGAGCCGGCGGGGGTAGCCGGGGAACGCGGCGGTCGTGGCCTCGAGCGTCCCCACCGCTCCCGACTCGAACTCGACGAGGGCGAGCGCCGTGTCCTCGGCCTCGATCGCGTGGAGCTGGGTGGCGGTGAGGGCGCGGACGCGCGCCACGGGGCCGAGCACCCACAGCAGGAGGTCGACCGTGTGGATGCCCTGGTTCACGAGGGCGGCGCCGCCGTCGAGGGCCCGCGTGCCCCGCCAGCGCGAGGCCGAGTAGTACTCGGGCGGACGGTGCCACTTCACCCGCGCGGAGACGAGGAGGACGCGCCCTATCGCCCCGTCGCGCACGAGCTCACGCAGGCGGACGAGGTCCGGCTTCAGGCGGTCCTGGAACAGGACCCCCAGCCGCACCCCGGCCCTCTCCGCCGCCTCGACGAGCGCGGTGCCCCGCGCCGTCGTCACGTCGATCGGCTTCTCGACCAGCACGTGCAGGCCGCGCTCGGCGATGGCGATGCCCTGCTCGGCGTGGAGCCCGGACGGACTGCCGACCATCACGAGGTCCATCGGCCGGTGGGCGAGGAAGTCGTCCCAGCGCGCGAAGGCCTTCCCCCCGTACCGCGAGGACAGGGCCTCCGCCCGCGCGGCGTCCCGCCCGAAGAACGCGGCGATCCGAAGGCCCGCCTCGAGCGCGGCGCGGGCGTGGGTGTCCGTGATGTTTCCGCAGCCGACGAAGCCGGCGTGGAGCGCCATCGGCGCGGCTAGTCGAGGGGCTCCGCGACGAAGGCCTTCCAGGCCGCCTCCGCCGCCGCCGCGGAGAAGGGCCCGGGGAGGATCGCGAGCCGGTGGCGCAGGACCGCCCTCGCTCCCGCGGCGATCGTGAAGCGCGAGGGCGGCTCCTTCCCGTTCGTGTACGCGCCCTGCCCGAACGGGTTCGCGGCGAACAGGCCGTAGCCCCTCGCGTGCCAGCGGGTCGGGAACTCGGGGTTCTTCGGGTGGTCGAGGATCACGAGGACGACGTCCTCGCCGTCGAGGCGTCCCGCGAGGGCCATCCAGCGGGCGCGGGTCCCCCAGACCGCGTCGCCCGTGAGGCCCTCGCTGCTCGTGTACAGGCCGCTCACGCCCGCGTTGTCGAGGACGGGCACCGCCGTCGGCTTGCCGGCCGCGTCGGTGAAGACCTCCGGCTTGTCCGCGGGCTGCTCGAGCGCGCGCGCCACCCGGATCGCCAGCATCCCCTCCTTCGAGTCGGCGAAGGTCACGGGTCCGCCCGCCGCGACGAGCGTCGTCCGGCGGTCGATGGTCCGCGCCGCCCCCGCCGCGCCGAAGACGAAGCGGGTCTCCTCGGAGAGCGCGACCGTCTCCCCGGGGAGGACCCACTCGGCCCGGACGTCGAGCGTTCCGCGTCCCGCCCCGCCTCTCGCGGCCACCACCTCCCGGTGCCGGATCGCACCCCGCTTCGCCCGCTCCTCGGGCGACAGGGCCTCGGAGTTGTTCCAGAAGTCGGCGCCGTTCACGTCGCCGTGGTTGAGCCACATCCCCACCTGGTGGGGGTGGTCGACGCGCTCGCCCGGCCGCGGGTCGAGCGGGAACCCCCGCGTCACGAGCGAGCCCTTCGCGGTGCGGATCGGGTAGAGGACGGGCTTGGCCAGGCGGTCGGGCCAGATGTAGCTGGTGAAGGGCTGCTCGTCCACCGTGACGTCGACGCGTCGTTCGGCCGGGCGGGCCACGACGTCGACCCGGGCGGCCGTCTCCGCGGCCGCCGCCCCGACAGAAGCGACGAGCGCGACCACCCCGAGGAAGCCGACACGCGACCGGAGTCCTGTGGTCATACCAGTCACCTCACGAGGCCCGAGTTGTACCGCCGCCTCGCGGCCCTTGTCAAGACGCGGCGGCAGGAGCGGCTTGGACGTCGACGCGAGGCCATAACTCACTATGGAAGAAACAGGTTGAGAGCGCCACCTCCACTTTGAATCTCGAAGCGACGAAAATGTCCGGGGACGTCAAGCGGTCTGACCACCAGCTTGACGGATGGGACCACTTTCCCTAAGCTACGCCTCCGCCGGGTGCGGGCGACCGCGTGTCGCGAGGAGGCCCCCATGAGGAACCAGGCAGAGCCGACGCTGGAGGTCGTGG
Source organism: uncultured Acidobacteriota bacterium (assembly GCA_964561785.1). Lineage (GTDB taxonomy): Bacteria > Acidobacteriota > Vicinamibacteria > Fen-336 > Fen-336 > DATBSL01. Next base: position 79,783 of record CAZLRF010000004.1, read on the forward strand.
CCGCCTCGCGCGTGGAGGCCGCCGGTGTCGAGTGGGCGCTCGCGCGCCACCGGGGCGAGCGGCGCCTCGTCATCGCGGCCCGTGGCGCCCCGGCCCTCCCGGACGGATTCGAGGGCGAGGCCGCCGCCGGCTCGGACGGCGCACGGCTCGTGGGGCCCCTCTCGCCGAAGAACGCCGCGGCCCTGCGGCGACACCTCGACTGGCTGCGGCCGCGCCCGCTCGGGACGAAGACCTCGGCCGGGCTCGGCGACCGCCTCGGCCTCGCGACCCCGGGCCACGTGCGCGCCGTCCGCGCGGTCGGCGGTTTCGCCGCGATCGCGCCCATCTTCCCGCAGCAGTCGATCCGCGAGATGACCCGCACCGGCCGCTCGCCGGTCGAGGTGATGGACGACGCCACCTGGGGGATGTTCGCCGAGGGCTGGCGCGACGGGACGGGGGCGGACGCCGACCACCTCAAGGCGACCGCCGACATCGACGCCTGTCTCGCCGTCGGCTTCTCGATGTTCACGATCGACCCCTCGGAGCACGTCGACTCCTCGGCCGACACGGCCGACCTCGCGACGCTGCGGGCGAAGGTCGGGGCGCTCCCGTGGGCCGACCTCGCGGACACCGAGGAGTCGCTGCGCAAGCGCTTCCTCGGCCTCTCCTTCGAGGTCGAGCACCTGAAGGTCGCCTTCGACGAGGCGGTGCTCCTGCGCGCCGCGGCCAAGTACGGCAAGGCGGTGGCCCACGTCGCCCGGATGTCGCGCCACCTCCTGAAGGCCGCCGGCACGACGCCGGTCGAGCTCGAGGTCTCGGTGGACGAGACGGACACGCCGACCTCGCCGGCCGAGCACTACTGGGTGGCCTCCGAGCTGAAGCGGCTCGGCGTCGCCTGGGTGAGCCTCGCCCCCCGCTTCGTCGGTCGCTTCGAGAAGGGCGTCGACTACATCGGCGACCTCGCCGCGCTCGAGCGCGACGTGGCGGCCCACGCCGCTCTCGCCCGGCACTTCGGCCCCTACAAGCTGAGCCTGCACTCCGGCTCCGACAAGTTCAGCGTCTACCCGATCGCGGCGCGCCTCGCGAAGGGCCTCGTCCACCTCAAGACCGCGGGGACGAGCTACCTCGAGGCGCTGCGGACGATCGCGGCCCTCGACCCGGCGTTCTTCCGGTCGATCTACGCCTTCGCCCGCGAGCGCTACGACACGGACAAGGCGAGCTACCACGTCTCGGCCGAGCTGCGGAAGGCGCCGGCCGCCGCCGACGTGCCCGAGGCGGACCTTCCCGGCCTCCTCGAGCAGTTCGACGCCCGCGAGATCCTGCACGTCACCTTCGGCTCCGTCCTCAAGGAGACGACCGCGGACAGCTCGCTCCGCTTCAAGGACCGCTTGTTCTCGCTGCTGCGCTCGGACCCCGAGGCCTACGCCGCCAACCTCGAGCGCCACTTCGTCAAGCACCTCCGGCCCTTCGTGCCATGACGACCATCCCGGGGGGGGTGGGTCACGGGTGGCTGCTCCTCGCCCTGCTTCGACTCCGGAGCACGTCATGGCCGTGATCGGTCGCGGTGTGGAGCGGGGCTATCTGTCCCTGGCCGAGTGGCAGGCCGTCGCCCGCGAAGGTCTCGCCCGGCTGCCGATCGACGGTCGGCGCGTGCTCGTGCTCATCCCCGACGGCACGCGGACGATGCCGATGCCCGGCCTGTTCCAGGTGCTCGACGAGGCGGTGGGCCCGCGCGCGGCCGCCCTCGACTTCCTCGTGGCCCTCGGCACCCACGCGCCGATGAGCGACGCGCAGCTCACGCAGCTCGTCGGCCGGACGGTGGTCGAGGGGCGCGCCGGCGAGAGGCGCATCTTCAATCACCGCTGGGACGACCCGTCCAGCTTCGCGACGCTCGGGACGATCCCGGCCGCCGAGATCGAGGTGCTCACCGGCGGCCGGCTGAGCCGCGACGTGACGGTGGCCCTCAACAAGCTGCCCCTCGAGTACGACCTCCTGCTCGTCTGCGGTCCCGTTTTCCCGCACGAGGTGGTGGGCTTCTCCGGCGGCACCAAGTACCTCTTCCCGGGCATCGCCGGCCCCGAGATCATCCACTTCACCCACTGGCTGGGCGCCCTCATCTCGAACTACGAGATCATCGGCACGAAGGACACGCCGGTCCGCGCCGTGATCGACCGCGCCGCGAGCCTCCTCGACCGGCCGCTGTGGCTCCTCGCCCCGGTCGTCTTCCACGAGGGCCTCGCCGGGATCTTCTGCGGCCCCGTCCACGAGACGTGGTCGGCCGCCGCCGACCTCTCCGCGAAGCGCCACGTCGTCTGGCTCGAGAAGCCGGTCAGGCGCGTGCTGTCGATCATGCCCGCGATGTACGACGACCTCTGGGTCGGCGCCAAGGGCATGTACAAGGTGGAGCCGGCGGTGGCCGACGGCGGGGAGGTGGTCATCTACGCCCCCCACATCACCGAGGTCAGCCACGTCCACGGCCGCCTCCTCGACGAGGTCGGCTACCACTGCCGCGAGTACTTCACGAAGCAGTGGGACCGCTTCAAGCACGTCCCGGGCGGCATCCTCGCCCACTCGACGCACGTGAAGGGCCTCGGGACGTACGACCCCGCCACCGGCGCCGAGACGCCCCGCATCCGGGTGACGCTCGCGACCGGCATCCCGCGCGAGCGGTGCGAGAAGATCAACCTCGGCTATCTCGACCCGGCCACGGTCGACCCCCGGGCCTGGAAGGAGGACGAGGACGCGCTCGTCGTCCCGCGCGCCGGTGAGATGCTCTACCGAGTCAGACCAGCGACAGGAGACCCTCGATGAAGTACGGCCTCGACATCCGGAAGGACGCCGCCCTCGACTTCGTGTCGGTCGGCGCTCTCGTCCACCGTTTCGACCCCGGCATCGTCCCGTTCCGCAAGGCGACCGAGTGCGCCATTCACGTGAGCGGCGGCGAGTTCAACTGCGCGGCGAACCTCGCCGACTGCTTCGGCATGAAGACCGCGATCGCGACCGCGATGGTCGACTACCCGATCGGGGAGCTGATCGCCGAGCGCGTCCGGGCGATGGGCGTCACGCCCTTCTACAAGCGCTTCGCCCACGACGGCGTGCGCGGCCCGAACATGGCCACCGTCTACTCCGACCGCGGGCACGGCATGCGGGCCCCGGTCGTCTTCTACAACCGCTCGAACGAAGCGGCGGGCCTGCTGAAGGCGGGCGACTTCGACTGGGACGCGATGTTCGCGGGCGGCGTGCGCTGGTTCCACAGCGGGGGGATCTTCGCCGCGCTGTCGCCGACGACGCCGGAGGTCATCGTCGAGGGCATGAATGCGGCCAAGGCGGCGGGGGCGGTGTGCTCCTTCGACCTCAACTTCCGCGAGAAGCTCTGGAAGGTCTCGGGCGGCGCCGACCGCGCGGTCGAGACGGTGGCCCGGATCGTCGAGAACGTGGACGTCCTCGTGGGCAACGAGGAGGACCTCCAGAAGGGCCTCGGCATCCCCGGCCCCGAGGTCGCGGCGAAGAGCAAGCTCGACCCCTCCACGTTCTTCGGGATGATCGACCAGGTCGTGAAGAAGCACCCGAAGGTCAAGGTCGTGGCCACGACCCTGCGCGAGGTCCACAGCACGAACCGGCACTCGTGGAGCGCGGTCGCCTGGATCGACGGGAAGACCTACGTGGCCCCGACCGCGGAGCTCGACGTCTACGACCGCGTCGGCGGCGGCGACGGCTTCGCCTCCGGCTTCTTCTACGGCCTCATGACCGGCGAAGAGCCGGAAGAGGCGGTCAAGCTCGGCTGGGCGCACGGCGCCCTCCTCACCACGTTCCCCGGCGACACCACCATGGCCACCGTCGAGCAGGTGCGCGCGTTCGCCAAGGGCGGCTCCGCCCGCATCCAGCGCTAGGCGCGAGGAGACATCGAGATGAGCAAGGCAGACATCGGCCTCGTCGGGCTCGCCGTGATGGGCGAGAACCTCATCCTGAACATGGAGAGCCACGGCTTCACCGTGGCCGCCTACAACCGGACGACTTCGAAGGTCGACGACTTCGTGAACGGCCGGGCGAAGGGGAAGAGGATCCTCGGCGCCCGCTCGGTCGAGGAGTTCGTGTCCCTCCTGAAGCGTCCCCGCAAGGTCATGATCATGGTCAAGGCGGGCAAGGCGGTCGACGACTTCATCGAGCAGATCCTCCCGCACCTCGAGGCGGGCGACATCCTGATCGACGGCGGCAACACCCACTACCCGGACACGATCCGCCGCGCCGCCTACGTCGAGAGCAAGGGGATGCTGTACGTGGGCACCGGCGTCTCGGGCGGCGAGGAGGGGGCCCTCAAGGGCCCGTCGATCATGCCCGGGGGCTCGCCCGCGGCGTGGCCGCAGGTCAAGCCCATCTTCCAGGCGATCGCGGCGAAGATCGAGGACGGCACGCCCTGCTGCGACTGGGTCGGGGAGAACGGGGCCGGCCACTTCGTGAAGATGGTCCACAACGGGATCGAGTACGGCGACATGCAGCTCATCTGCGAGGCCTACGACATCCTGAGGAACATCCTCGGGATGACGGCCGACGAGATGCACGAGGTCTTCGCGGAGTGGAACCGGGGCGAGCTCGACAGCTACCTGATCGAGATCACCCGCGACATCCTCGGATTCAAGGACGAGGACGGCCAGCCGCTCGTCGACCGCATCCTGGACACCGCCGGCCAGAAGGGCACCGGGAAGTGGACGGGGATCGAGGCGCTCGACCTCGGCATCCCGCTCACCCTGATCGGCGAGGCGGTGTTCGCGCGGTGCCTGTCCGCGATCAAGGACGAGCGCGTCGCGGCGTCGAGGGTCCTCCCGGGCCCGAAGCCCGGGTTCGACGCAGACCGCAAGGCGTTCGTCGAGGACCTCCGGCGGGCCTTGTACGCGTCCAAGATCGTCTCCTACGCCCAGGGCTACACGCTCATGCGCGCCGCCGCGAAGGAGCGCGGCTGGAAGCTCAACTACGGCGGCGTCGCCCTCATGTGGCGGGGTGGCTGCATCATCCGGTCGGTCTTCCTCGGCAAGATCAAGGAGGCCTTCGACAGGGACCCCGGCCTCACGAACCTCCTCCTCGACCCCTTCTTCCGCGACAAGGTGGTCTCGAGCCAGGACGCGTGGCGCCGCGTCGTCGCCACCGCGGTGACGAACGGCGTGCCGGTGCCCGCCTTCGCCTCCGCCCTCACCTACTTCGACGGGTTCCGCGCCGAGCGGCTCCCGGCGAACCTCCTCCAGGCCCAGCGCGACTACTTCGGCGCCCACACCTACGAGCGCACGGACAGGCCGCGCGGGGAGTTCTTCCACACGAACTGGACGGGACGGGGAGGGACCACGTCGGCCTCGACGTACTCGGTCTAGACGAACCGCTCACGCCCGGTCTCGCCGGTGCGTGAGCGGTTCGTCCTTCTGCTTCGATTCCGTTCTTTAGAAGGCCCCGCGGCGAGCCGGCTCCTCTTCCCTTGACATGCATAGCAGATCAATGTATAAGGCTTCTATGTACCGCTTGCCCCGGTCCTCGGCGGCTCGGCGCCCCCGCCCGTGAACGTCGGCAAGGACCTCGTGGCCGCGTCCGCCACGCCGCTCGTCCTCGCCATCCTGAGCGAGGGCGAGAGCTACGGCTACGCCATCATCAAACGCGTGGCCGAGCTGTCGGCGGGCGAGCTCGAGTGGACGGACGGCATGCTGTACCCCGTGCTCCACCGCCTCGAACGAAACGGCTTCGTGAAGGCCGTGTGGGGGGAATCGGAGTCCGGGCGGCGGCGGCGCTACTACCGGCTGACGGAGAGGGGCAGGGAGGAGCTGGCGAGCCAGCGGCGGCAGTGGCAGCTGGTGGACTCCACGCTGCGCCGGACGCTGCCCCGCTCCCACCGGCTCGTGCTCCAGGGAGGCTGACCCGTGTCGAAGAGAAACGACGAACCCGGAGCCGGGGCGCGCGCGTCGCTCGAGGAAGGCATCGCGCAGTGGCGCTCGTACGTCCGGCGCCGGCAGGCGATCCACCCCGTGGACGTCGACGAGCTGGAGGACCACCTCCGCGACGAGGCGAGCGCGCTCGTCGAGAGGGGGCTCGCGGAGGACGAGGCCTTCCTCATCGCCGTCAAGCGCATCGGCGCCCTCGACGCGCTCTCCCGCGAGTTCGCCCGGGAGCACTCGGAGCGTCTGTGGAAGCGCCTCGTCGTGGCGTCCGACGAGGACGCAAGCGGGCCGGGCCGGGGCGAGGGGGCGAGGAGGGAAGCCCTGCTCGCGGTCTCTCTGGCCGTCGCCGCCGCCGTGGCCATCAAGGTCCCCGGGCTGTTCGGCGTGCGGATGGACCCGAACGAGGAGCTCCCGCGGCTGTACGTCCTGAACCTCCCGTTCTTCGCCCTGCCGTTCCTGGCCGCCTTCTTCGCCCTGAAGCGGTCGCTCCCGCCGCTCGGCTGGCTGTGGCTCCTGGCGCCGTTCGCGGTGGGCGCCGCGGCCGTCAACCTCATGCCGTTCGGGGCCGGCGGGTCGGCCGAGGTCCTGGCCGCGCGGGTCGCCGACACCGAGATGCTGGCCGTGCTGCACCTGCCGATCGCCCTGTGGCTGGCCGTGGGGTACGCCTACGTCCGGGGCCGCTGGCGCGACCACGACCAGCGCATGAACTTCGTACGCTTCTCCGGCGAGTGGTTCATCTACTACGCCCTCATCGCCCTCGGCGGCGGCGTTCTGATGGGGCTCACCGCCTTCGTCTTCACCTCGATCGGACTGCGGCCCGACGCGCTCGTGGCGACCTGGATCCTGCCCTGCGGTGCGATGGGGGCCGTGATCGTCGCCGCCTGGCTCGTCGAGGCGAAGCAGAGCGTCATCGAGAACATGGCGCCGGTGCTCACGCTGCTCTTCACGCCGCTCTTCGCGCTCCTGCTCCTCGCATTTCTCGCGACGCTGGCGTGGACCGGCGGCGGCATCGACGTGGGGCGGGAGGTCCTCATCGGCTTCGACCTGCTCCTGGTCCTGGTCGCGGGTCTCGTGCTCTACGCGATCTCGGCCCGTGACCCGCAGCGGCCGCCCGGCGTCTTCGACGCCCTGCAGCTCGCGCTCGTCGTCTCCGCTCTCCTCGTCGACGTCCTCGCGCTGTGGGCCATCTCCGCGCGGATCTCGGAGTTCGGCACGAGCCCCAACAAGGTCGCGGCCCTCGGCGAGAACCTCGTCCTGCTCGTCAGCCTGGGCGGGTCCGCCGTGCTCTACGCGCGCTTCCTGTCCGGGCGTGCCGCGTTCGCCCAGCTCGAACGGTGGCAGACGGCGTACCTGCCCGCGTACGCGATCTGGGCGTGGGTCGTGGTCGTGGTCTTCCCGCCCGCGTTCGGCTTCCGGTAGACGCGGCGACCGCGCGCGCCCCTGCTCCGGCCCCCCCCGCGCGCTTGGACCGCGGCGTGGGAAAGATTACGATTCGCCGACCCGTGCGAGGCCGCGAGGCGCCGCGCGTCGCGTCCGAGGAGAGACAGAAGCGATGACCCCGACCGCCAGCCCCCAGCTCGACCAGCTCTGCGTGAACGCCGCCCGCGCGCTGGCCATCGACGCCGTGCTCAAGGCCAACTCCGGCCACCCGGGGCTCCCTCTCGGGGCCGCCCCCGCCGCCTACACGCTGTTCGCGCGGGCGATGAAGCACAACCCGGCGAACCCGCGGTGGCCCGACCGCGACCGCTTCGTGCTGTCCGCGGGCCACGGCTCGGCGCTCCTCTACAGCCTCCTGCACCTCACCGGCTACGACCTGCCGCTCGACCAGCTCAAGCAGTTCCGCCAGTGGGGCAGCCACACCCCGGGCCACCCGGAGTGCGGCGACACGCCCGGCGTCGAGACGACGACCGGCCCCCTCGGCCAGGGTTTCGCCGTCGCGGTCGGCATGGCGATGGCCGAGCGCCACCTCGCCGCCCGCTTCAACCGCCCCGGCCACGAGATCGTCGACCACTACACCTACGTCCTCGCCGGGGACGGCGACCTCATGGAGGGCGTCGCGCACGAGGCGGCCTCGCTCGCCGGCCACCTCGAGCTCGGCCGCCTGATCGTGCTCTACGACTCGAACCGGATCTGCCTCGCCGGGTCCACCAGCCTGTCCTTCACCGACGACGTGGCCCAGGTGTTCGAGGGCTACGGCTGGCACGTGCGCAGCCTGACCGACGGGAACAACCTCGGGGCGATCGCGGCGGCCGTCGAGGACGCGAAGGCGGAGACCGACCGGCCCTCGCTCGTGATCGTGCAGACGCAGATCGGCTACGGCAGCCCGAAGCAGGGCACGTTCGGCGTCCACGGCTCGCCGCTCGACACCGACCAGGTGGCCCAGACGAAGCGCGCGATCGGCTACCCGTCGCTCGAGCCGTTCTACGTGCCCGCGGAGGCGAAGGCCCACTTCAGGGGCGTGCTCGAGCGGGGCAAGGCGTCGGAGGCGGAGTGGCGCACCCGCTTCGAGGCGTACCGGAAGGAGCACCCGGAGCTCGCGAGGGAGCTCGAGCGGGTCCTGTCGGGCGAGCTGCCCGTCGGGTGGGACGAGGCGATCCCGGCGTTCTCGCCCGCCGACAAGCCGATCGCGACGCGCGCCGCGGGGGGGAAGGTCCTCAACGCGATCGCCGCGCGGGTGCCCGAGATCATGGGGGGCTCCGCCGACCTCAACCCCTCGACGGAGACCGCGCTCAAGGGGGCGGGCGACTTCCAGAGCCCCGCGACCGCCGGTCGCTCGCACCAGGGGGCGGTGGGCGGGGAGTGGAGCTACGCCGGGCGCAACGTCCACTACGGCGTCCGCGAGCACGCGATGGCGGCGATCTCCTCCGGCCTCGCCCTCCACGGGGGCGTGATCCCGTTCTCGGCGACGTTCTTCACCTTCGCCGACTACATGCGGCCGGCCATCCGTCTGGCCGCGCTCATGGGCCTGCGCTCGATCTACGTCTTCACCCACGACAGCATCGGGGTGGGCGAGGACGGTCCGACGCACCAGCCGATCGAGCAGGCCGCGTCGCTGCGCGCCGTCCCGCGCCTCGTCGTCCTGCGCCCGGCCGACGCCAACGAGACGGCCGGGGCCTGGCGGGTCGCCCTCGCCCGGCGCGGCCCCACCGCCCTCCTCCTCACGCGCCAGGCGGTGCCGGTCCTCGCGGGGGTGGGGGACGTGTCGAGGGGCGGCTACGTCCTCCTCGACGCCGACGGGACGCCCGACGTCGTGCTCGTCGCCACCGGCTCGGAGGTCTCGGTGGCCGTCGCCGCCCGAGAGCTCCTCGCGGGCAGGGGCATCCGGGCCAGGGTCGTCAGCCTCCCGTCGTGGGAGCTCTTCGACGAGCAGCCGGCCGAGTACCGCGACGCGGTCCTCCCCCCGACCCTCCTCGCGCGAGTCGCGGTCGAGGCCGGGGTGCCGATGGGCTGGGAGAGGTACGTCGGCCCGTTCGGCGCGGTGGTCGGCATCGAGAACCGCTTCGGCGCCTCCGCCCCCCTCAAGGTCGTCCTCGAGCAGTACGGCTTCAGCGCCGCGAACGTGGCGGCGAAGGCGGCGGAGGTCGTCGAGCGGCTGCCCGCGCGGCTCGCCGCCCTCGGCCTCGGGGTCAGATCTTGAATCTGCTCATTGCACCCTGACAATGCGTCATTTCAAGATCTGACCCCACGCCCGATCTCGTAGTGGCGGAGGATCTCCTCCCATTTGCCCTGGGCCTTGAGGAGGAGCTCGCCGACGTCGCGCAGGGCGCCGTGGCCCCCGGGGTTCGCCGTCACCCAGTGCGCCTCCGCCTTCACCTCCGGCTTGGCGTTCGCGACCGCGACGCCGAGGCCGACCCGGTGCATGACGACCACGTCGGTGAAGTCGTCGCCCACGTAGGCGACCTGCTCGGCGGCGAAGCCGGACCGCTCGAGGATCTCCTCGAGGATCGGGATCTTCTCGACGTGACCCTGGTAGACGTACGCGAAGCCGGCGGAGCGGGCGCGCTCCTCGGTCGCGACCGAGACCCGGCCGCTGATGACGCCGGCCTGGATGCCGAAGCGCTTCAGCCAGTGGAACGCGATGCCGTCCTGGGAGTCGAAGGCCTTGATCTCGGCGAGCCCCCCCTGGCCGTCCGGCACGTTCCAGTAGGTCCCGTCGGTCATCACCCCGTCGACGTCCATCAGCAGGAGGCGGACCCGCGCGGCGCGGGCCAGGACGTCCTCGTCGAAGCTCATCTCACGGTCCCCCTCGAGCGCCGATCCTCTCACAGCTTTGCCGGCCGCCGCGCGGGAAGGTACGATCGCCCCGCTCGAGGAGGGACGATGGCGACTACGCGGCGCGAGGCGATCCGGGCCGGGCTTCTGACCGCGGGGGCGATCGCCGCGGGGGCGCGCTCCCGCGCCGCGGGCCGCTTCCGCCTCGGCCTCGTCACCTACAACGTGGCGAAGGACTGGGACCTCGACACGCTGCTCCGCCTGTGCCGGGAGGCGGGCTTCGAGGGCGTCGAGTTCCGGACGACCCACGCCCACGGCGTCGAGCGGACGCTCGGGGCCGCCGAGCGCGAGGACGTCCGGAGAAAGTGCGCCGACGCCGGCCTCCTCCAGACCAGCCTCGGCACGGTCTGCGAGTTCCACTCGCCCGACCGCGCGGTCGTTCGGAAGAACGTGGAGGACTGCCGCGAGTGGGTCCTGCTGGCGAAGGACATCGGCGCCCGCGGCGTCAAGGTCCGGCCGAACGGCCTCCCCAAAGACGTCCCCGAGGAGAAGACGCTCGAGCAGATCGGCCGGGCCCTCGCCGAGTGCGGCGCCTTCGCGAAGGACCACGGCGTCGAGATCTGGGTCGAGGTGCACGGGGACGGTACGAAAGTGCCCGCCCGGATGCGGCGGATCCTGGACGTCTGCTCCCACCCGAGCGTGGGCATCACGTGGAACTCGAACGACACCGACGTCGAGGACGGAAGCGTCGCGAGGTCGTTCGCCCTGCTCCGCCCCGACATCCGCTGCTGCCACATCACCGACCTGCGGAGCGACTACCCCTGGCGCGAGCTGTTCGCGCTTCTCGCCTCCTCGGGCTTCGACGGCTTCACGCTGTGCGAGTTCCCGCAGCCCGTGGCGGTCGCCGACGGGGCCGGGTGGCTGCGCGACTACCGGGACCGCTGGGTCGCCCTGCAGCGAGGCTGACCGGGACGGGCGCTCGAGGCGAGTGGTCTTTCCACCGGCCTACCGCCGCCGGAGATGTGCAAAGCCACCACAACGGCCCAGGGTATCGCGAAACTTCGTGTTTTCGTACACATAAAAGTCTATTTTTCAATATGATACATCGAATCGATTTGGGGATCCAAACTCTGGTAACGGGCCGTCACTCGACCCTTAGGAATTTTCGTCTGGTCAGACCACAGCTCTTGACACACGTCTGCAACTTTTTGTATCTTCACGCTCCGTAAGTGACCGGTGCCGAGCTCATCGGCCCGATCAAAACCCCTGGAGGAACCCATGGCGCATGACACGCGCGCAGGCACCCGCGGGCCTGTGCGGATCGTCGTCTCCTGCCTCGCCGTCGTCCTCGCGCTGTCGGGCGTGGCCTCGGCGCAGGCCGTGAGAGGCACCCTGCTCGGCAACATCACCGACACCTCGGGCGCCGCCGTGCCCGGCGTGACCGTGACCGCCACCGAGACCCGCACGAACGTCTCGCGTACGGCGGTCACGAACCAGAACGGCAACTTCGTCTTCGCGAACATGCAGGACGGCGTCTACCGCGTAGAGACCGAGCTCACCGGCTTCAAGCGGTTCTCCCGCGACGGCGTCGAGGTGAAGGTCAACTCCACCGTCCGCGTGGACGTCGTCCTCGAGGTCGGCGCCATGACCGAGACGGTCGAGGTGGTCCAGGAGACCCCCGTCCTCCAGACGGACCGCGCCGACACCGGCCGCACGATCGAGGGCCGGCTGGTGCAGGAGATGCCGCTCGGGCAGGGCCGCAACTTCCAGGGCCTGTGGGCGACCGTGCCGGGCACCGTCACCCTGAGCCGCCCGCACTCGCAGTTCTTCAACCCGCAGGACTCGCAGGAGACGAAGTTCAACGGCCAGTCGCGCCTCTCGAACAACGTCCAGGTCGACGGCCTCGACAACAACCACAAGACCGGCCTGCTGACCGTGCTCATCCCCTCCGCGGAGTCGATCGACTCCGTCAACGTCACCACCTCCAACTTCGACGCCGAGTTCGGCCGCGCGGGCGGGTCCGTGACCACCGTGGTCATGAAGTCCGGAACGAACCAGCTCAAGGGCAGCGTGTTCGGCTTCTTCAACACCGAATCGACCCAGGCCCGCAACTCCTTCGCCTCGGCGAACTCGGTCAAGCCGGAGACGAAGTACCAGCAGTTCGGGGCCACCCTCGGCGGGCCGATCCTCAAGGACAAGCTCTTCTTCTTCGCCGACTACCAGCACCAGGTGGACAACCTCGGCCAGCTGCGCCGCGTGGTGATCCCGCCCTCCGAGTGGCGGAACGGCGACTTCTCGTCCGCATCCACGATCATCTACGACCCCGCCACCGGCAACCCCGACGGGACCGGCCGCCAGCCGTTCCCCGGCAACGTCATCCCCCCGAGCCGCATCAGCCCGGTGGCGCAGGCCATCCTCGCCCAGATCCCCCAGCCCAACATCCCCGGCGCCGCCTTCGGGCAGGTCAACTACGAGCTGGCGAGCAGCGAGCGGGAGAAGACGACCGACCAGTTCAACGTCAAGCTGAACTACAACCCGAGCGTCAACGACCAGCTCTCGCTGCGCTTCAGCTTCCAGCGGCCGGAGATCTTCGTGCCCGGCACGTTCGGCGAGCTCGGCGGCGCCGGCGCGGACTTCGCGGGCACCGGCTACCAGAACACCTACTCCACGGCGGCGACCTGGACGCGGACCCTCAGCTCGAACCTCATCATGGAGTGGCGCGCGGGCTTCATGAAGTACCACAACGAGGCGCTCTCCTCGGGCCAGGGGCTGAACAGCTCGACCGAGGTCGGGATTCCGGGCGCGAACTACGACGAGTTCTCGAGCGGGATCAGCCGGATCAGCATCCAGAACGGCTTCACCGTCCCTCTCGTGGGCTTCTCGAACTCGCTGCCGTGGGACCGCGGCGAGGAGACGGTCAGCGTCGTGGGCATGCTCACCAAGCTCACCGGCAACCACACGATCAAGGTGGGCACCGAGGTCCGCCACAACGAGGACTTCCTCCTCCAGATCCAGGACGCGGGCGGCGTGCGCGGCGAGTTCCAGTTCAACGGCGCCCGGACCTCGATCCCCAGCGACTCCCGGGCGACCAGCGGGATCGCGAACGCCTTCGCGGCATTCCTCCTCGACGCCCCGTCGCTCGTCCAGCGCGACATCAAGGCCCTCGACCGGCCGGGCACGAAGCACTGGGCGGTCTTCGCGTTCGTCCAGGACAAGTGGCAGGTGAACAGCAAGCTGACCGTCGACCTCGGCCTGCGCTGGGAGTACTACACGCCGCTCGTCGGGATCGAGGACCAGGGCGGCCTCTCGAACTACGACCCCACGAACAACACCGTGCGGGTGGCCGGCTACGGGGACGTTCCCCAGAACATCGGGGTCGAGAGCACGTGGACGAACTTCGCCCCGCGGCTCGGGGTGTCCTACCGCTTCGACGAGAAGACGGTCTTCCGGGCGGGCTTCGGCACCACGATCATCCCGTTCCCCGACAACCGCTACGCGTACAACTTCCCGGTCAAGCAGACCGAGCAGTTCAACGCGCCGAACGGCTTCGCCCCCGCGGGGAGCATGGCCGCGGGCTTCGGGCCGCCCACCTTCTTCCCGATCCCGTCGAGCGGCATCGTGGACGCGAGCATTCCCCAGCTGCGCAACGCGCAGCTGTTCTACGTGCCCTCCGACCTGCGGGAGGCGAAGCTGCACTCCTGGAACGTGGCCTTCCAGCGGCAGCTCCCGTGGAACCTCGTCGGCGAGGTCGCCTACGTCGGCAACGTCGGCAAGGGGATCACGGTGACGGACTGGAACATCAACGCCGGACAGGTGCTCGGCGCCGACAACGCGGGGCGGCCCTTCTTCCAGCTCTACGGTCGGACGGCGAACGTGCAGTCCTGGTTCCGGGGCGACACGAACTACCACTCGCTGCAGGCCAAGCTCGACCGGCGCTTCCGGAACGGCTTCCTGCTGACGACCTCGTACACCCTGAGCCGCGCGGAGAACTACACCGACGAGGCCGGCATCGCCACGCCGGCGGACGTCGAGCGCAGCTTCGGGCCGGCCGGCTTCGATCGCACCCACGTCCTCGCGGCGGCCTTCATCTGGGACCTGCCGTTCTTCAAGGGGGACAGAAGCGCCCTCGGCTGGATCCTCGGCGGCTGGCAGGTGAGCGGAATCTTCACCGCGTACTCCGGGACCCCGATCAACTTCACCGCGAGCGCGACGACGCTCCGCGCGCCGGGCAACACCCAGTTCCCGAACGTGAACGGGGAGCCCGAGGTGTTCGGGGACATCGGTCCCGGCCAGCTCTACTTCGACACGTCGGTCTTCTCGGCGCCCGCCCAGGACACCTGGGGCAACATGACGCGCAACTCCTCGATCCGGGGTCCCGGCTTCTGGAACCTCGACGCCTCGCTCGTGAAGCGGCTCACCTTCGGCCAGAAGGTGAACGCCGAGCTGCGGGCGGACGCGTTCAACCTGACCAACACCCCGCACTTCAACAACCCGAACGGGAGCTTCGGCTCCGCGACGTTCGGGCAGGTCACGTCGTCGTTCGGCCAGCGGCTCGTCCGGTCCGGTTCGGCGTCCGGATCCTGTTCTAGCCGGTGCGGTCCCGGCCCGACGGGGCCGGGGATTCGAGAACGAAGGGGCGGCCGCGCGGCCGCCCCTTCGTCACGTGCGCGGGCCGACCGCGGGCCTGGCAGAGGGCGGAAGGCGCAGGGGCCAGCGGGGCTCCGCCCGCCGGGGGTCGACGGGGGAGGGCCGGCCGCGCGTCGCTTCGCTAGGAGGTCGGCTCGTCCTCGTCCCAGGGAAGCGGCTGGGGCCCGGGGACGATGCCGGCGATGTCGGGGTCGACGCCGTCCGCCGACGGGCCCCGCTGCTTCCTCTCCTCGGACCGCTGGGCGCGGCGCTCCGCCTTGGCGGCCTGCCGCTCCTTCTTCTGGGCCTCCCGGAGGCGCTTGTTGATCGAGGGTCTCGGTGCTGCCACGGGCCCATTCTCTCCGTTCCTGGCCGCGTTGTAAACGGTGGCGAGGCGCCCTCCGGCGCTCGTCCCGGGCCGCGCTAGGTCCCCGGGGTCTCCGGGCCCGAGCGGGGGAGGAGCGAGATGGCCACCGCGCCCAGGACGGCGAGGGAGACGAGGAGGGCGAAGCCGGGGCCGTAGCTGCCCGAGCGGTCCCGCAGGGCGGCCACCCCCATCGGCACCACCGCCTCGGCGACGCCGTCCGCGGTGAGGACGATGCCCATGACCCGCCCCATGCGGCGCAGGCCGAACAGCTCGGCCGCCATGAGGGGGATGATCATGTAGTCGCCGCCGAGGCCCACCCCGAACACCAGCGCCGCCGCCCGCAGCGTGAGGGGCGAGGGGGCGAGCCAGAGGAGCGGGATCGCGCCGGCCACGATCAGGTAGACGAGCAGCATCACCCGCTTCTTGGACCAGCGGTCGGCCAGCCAGCCCATGAGCAGCCGGCCGGCGATCGACCCGACGAGGACGAGCGAGAGGAGCTCGGCCACGGCGCCCTGGGCCATCCCGCGGTCCATGGCGAAGAAGAGCTTGAGGTTCTGCGTGGTCCCGCCCACCGCCCCGATCGAGGCCATGCTGCCGAGGGCGAGGAGGTAGAAGGCCGGCCGGCGGAGCACGGCGAGGATCGAGTCGCTCCCCGCCGCGCCGGGAAGCGGCGCGGCGGAGCCCGGGCCCCTCTCTTCCCCCTTCTCCCCGGGCGCCTCCGGCTCCCGCACGAGGAAGGCGAACGGGAAGGCAATCGCGATCATCAGGACGCCGAGGACCTGCAGCGCCGTCCGCCAGCCGAGGGCCTCGGTCAGGGCGTGGGCGAGGAGCGGAACGAGGGCGCCGCCCACGCCGATTCCGAGGTAGGCGATCCCCATGGCCTTGCCCCGGGCCGCGTCGAACCAGCGCGAGAGCATGACCTGGTTGGGCAGCGGCCCCCCGGTCACGTACCCGAGGGCGTTCATCAGGTAGAACGTGTAGAAGGCGAGGAGGGTGGTGGTGGCTCCGAGGCCGATCGGGGCGAGGCCGGCGAGCAGGATGCCGAGGAGCATGAGCCGCCGCGGCCCGAAGCGGTCCACGACGACCCCCGCGAAGAAGCCGAACAGCGGCCCCACCACGAGCTTGGCGAAGGCGTTGCCCGACGTGACCTGGGCCCGGCTCCATCCGAGCTCCCTCACGAAGAAGTCGTAGAAGAAGGGAAGGCCGTAGAAGGCGAAGCCCACGATCGAGAACAGCGCGAAGAACGCGGTCGCGACGGCCAGCGCCTGGTGGCGGCGGCGGGTGGGGTCGCCCGTCGCGTCGCTCATGCCCGGAGGGCCTCCTTGATCTGCTTGAGCCGGGCGGCCTCGGGCCGCCCCGCGTAGAAGGGATCCAGAGGATAGCACCCCGAGGGCAGCCCCTTGCGGGGCGCGGTCGTGCAGTCGGAGAACGTGCGGCAGACCTTCCTGCGCTGCAGGGGGCGCCCGGCGAGGAGGTCCTTCGGCATCTCCGGGTACGAGAGGACCATGCGGCCCAGGCCCACGAAGTCGGCCCCGCCCTCGCGCACCACGCGCTCGGCCACGTTCGGCAGCCATTCCTGCAGGTAGCTGTAGGCGGAGCCCACGAGCACCATGTCGGGGAAGTCGCGCTTGAGGAGCGCGGTGGCCCGGATCTGCCGAGCGACCCCCGCGAGCGGGTCCTCCGGCGGGAGGTAGCCGTCGCTCGGGGGAAACAGGGCCGGCCGCTGGACGTGCGGGTTGTAGTAGGGGCTGCCCGCGCTGACGCAGGTCCAGCGGACACCGAGGTCGCGGAGGATCCGCAGGAACGCCCGGGCCTCCTCGAGCGCCTCGTCGATCCTCTCGTCGCGGAGGAGGCCGAAGGCCGAGGTGTAGCCAGAGGTCTCCCGCTCGGGCTCGCCGCGGCCGGACTCGCCCCTGCGGAACGGCACCGTGTCGAACGCCGAGAAGCGCACGCCGAGGCGCAGGCCGGGGACCTCGGCCCGGATGCCCGCGACGATCGTGCGCAGGAAGCGCGTCCGGTTCTCGAGGCTGCCCCCGTAGCGCCCCGGCCGGTCGTGCGCGGCGAGCAGCTCGTGGCCGAGGTAGCCGTGGCAGAGCTTGACGTCGACGAACTGGAAGCCCGCCCGGCGCGCGAGCGCCGCGGCCCGGACGAAGTCCTCGCACAGCCGATCGAGGTCCTCGTCGGTCGCCACGCGCACCCCGCCGGGGAAGCGGCGGTCGAGGACGGGGTGGGCGAACGCGACGAGCGGCTCGGGCCGGTCCCACGCGTCGGGGCGGCAGTAGCGGCCCGAGTGGGTGAGCTGCAGGCCCACCACGAGGTCGTTCGCGGCCCCCTTTCCGAAGCTCTCCTCGTGGGCGGTGACGAGGTCCTCGCGCAGGCGGGCGAGGTCCTCCCACGTCGAGGAGTCGACGACGAGCTGGCAGGGGTTCGCACGGCCGTCGCGGCGCACCGCCGCCGCCTCGCCGCCCCAGACGAGCTTGGCGCCGGAGCGGCCGAAGTTGCGCCAGCGGCGGCGGGTCAGCTCGGTCGGCCGGCCCTCGGCCGTCCCGTCCCAGCCTTCCATCGGCAGGACGCACCAGCGGTTGCCGGGTCGCAGCCCGTCGGCCTCGAGGGGTCGGGCGAGGGGCGAGTCGGAGGGGGCGGCGAGCGCGTCGTCGAAGGAGATCGGGAGGCCTCCCGCCTCGAGGTGGCGGCGGAAGTCCTCGGGGGAGCGGAGCGTCGCGACGCGGACGAAACCGGGATGGGACATGGGAAGAGGGGTCCCGCCCCGGGGAAACGGCCGGGGGCCGGCTTTCCCCGGGGCTTTCGAAGACCCGGGGGATCCGCGCTCGACGGGCGGATCCCCCGGGAGCGTCAGAAGATGAGCCGGATGCCGAGCTGGATGTTGCGCGGCTGGCCGGTGGTCGACGTGATCAGTCCGAAGGCCGAGGAGGCGAGGCTCGTCTGGGGGTTGCCCCAGTTCACCATGTTGAACGCGTTGAAGAAGTCGGCCTGGAGCTGGAGCTTGACGTCGTCGGTGATCCCGAACTGCTTGCGCAGCGAGATGTCCCAGACGTGGTAGGCGGGCCCGCGGAACTGGCCGCGCTCGCTGTTGCCTCGCCGCCCTTCGGGGGCCGGGGCGAAGGCGTCACGGTTCAGCCACTGGACGGCCCCCGTCGTCGGGCTGATGCGCTCGTCGACGTAGGGGTCGCCGCCGAGGTAGTCGGCCCGCCGGCTGCCGATCGACGTGTTGCCGCTGATGGTGAGCGGGGCCCCGGTCTGGTAACGGGTGATCCCCGAGATCTCCCAGCCGCCGAGGATCCGGCCGGCGAGGCCGGCGTCGCCGCGGAAGAAGGGCAGGCGGTAGTTCCAGGTGGCGACGAAGATGTGCGTGCGATCGAAGTCGCTCGGCCCCCAGTTGAAGTCCTTGTTCTGGTAGTCCTCGGGGTTGTCCCCGTTGCCGCTGCCGTTGTCGTAGGCGCGCCCGAGCGTGTAGTTGAGCGTGAAGTTGAGGTCTCCGCGGCGCTTGCTGAGGAAGAGCTGGAGCGCGTGGTAGGAGGAGTCCGCGTCGCTGAGGCGCATGCGGATGGCCGAGTAGCCCTTGTAGGGCCGGAGGTAGTCGGTGCTGTAGCGCGGCCCGGCCGCGTTCGCCTCGAGGTCCTCGAACGACGGCTGGTTGATGTCGGGCTGGCGCAGGAGGTTCTGGCCGTCCGCGCCCACGTAGGCCACCTCGCCGAAGAGGCCCCACCACGGCAGCTCGCGCTGGACGCTCACGCTCCAGTTCCAGCTCCGGGGGATGCCGAGATCGGGGTCGAGCGAGTCGAGGCTGGACCACGGGGCGAGCGCCGGCACGGTGCCGCCGCCGGGGTTCGCGAGGTTGCCGTTCTGGTAGGTCGAGGACAGCGCGAAGGGCGGGTTGTTGGGCAGCGAGAAGTAGAGGTTGCCCTCGGGCCGGTCGTAGAACAGACCGATGCCTCCGCGCACGGCCGTGCGGCCGTCGCCGCCCGGGCTCCACGAAAAGCTGAACCGCGGCATGAAGAGGTGCTGGGGGCTGTAGATGCCCCGATCTTCGGCGATCGGGATTCCCTGGACCGCGGGGCTACCGGCGTTCGGAACGTTCTGCACCTGGTCCTCGGGCACCTCACCAGGGCGGACGAGGCCGTTGTACCGGTTGCCGCTGCCCGGCACGATGGTGCCGTTGGTGTTCACGGTCACTGCCTGCGCCGGGTCGTACCGCCTCGGGTCGAAGCTGGTGAGGTTGTTGCCCTCGGTGTACGTCGGGTAGTGGTACGTGTAGCGCAGCCCCACCTCGACGCTGAAGTTCGACGAGAGGCGCCAGCCGTCCGTGACGAACGCCTCGACCTGGTGGAAGCGGAAGTAGCCGAGCGGGTCGAGCTGCGCCTCGGAGTAGCTGCGGAAGTTGCCGAGCAGCGCGTCGGCGAACGCGTTGCCGGTCGAGCGCGGGTTGCCCGAGGGGTTGAAGCTCACGTTCCCCGCGTACTGTGAGCGGCCGTTCTGCTTCTTGGTGTTGTAGACGTAGAGAAGCCCGCCCTTGACGGTGTGGTTCCCCTCGAGCCAGGTGAGGGTGTCGGTGAAGGCCCAGTCGCGCGTGGGCGAGACGAGGGCGCTCGAGGCGCTGTTCCAGCCCGCGAAGCCGCTCACTGCCATCACCGGGATCGAGTCCTCGTAGGTGCCGCCGGCGGGGTAGACCTGAGGGAAGGTGAAGCCGTACTTCGAGCGCGACCACGTGTCGCCCACGGGGTCGATCGTCTGCCCGTTGCCCGAGTAGTTGAACTTGAACTCGTTGAGCAGGGTGGGCTTGATCGTCCAGTTGTGGTTGAGCTGTACGTTGCGACCGGGGCGGTTGCGGTCCGTCGGCACGGTGGGGAGGTTGCCGCCGATGAAGGTCCCGTAGGGGTCGGTCAAGGTGTAGTGGTCGAGCATCAGGCGGGCGGTGAGCCGGTGGGCGGTGTTGATGTTGTAGTCGAGGCGCAGCATCTCCTGCCGCCAGCGGAAGGGGTTCTCCTGCTGGAAGAGCGCGTTGCTGGCGGTCGGGGTGTCGGTGTAGGACTTGGCGACCGACGCCATGTAGGCGTACACGTTGGCGATCGCCTGGCCGTCGGGGGTGATCCGGCCGGCCGGGATCACGTTGCCGGGGAACGGCTGCCCCGTGACCGGGTCGCGCAGCGGCGTCGTCAGGTGGCTGAAGTCGCCGCTTCGCATCGCGGTCGTGGGCAGGGTCTGGAGGGAGGGGTTGGTGAAGCGGTCGATCTGCTTCCACTCGACCCCGGCGAAGAAGAAGAGCTTGTCCTTGAGGATCGGCCCCCCGAGGGCGCCGCCGAAGTTGTTGTACTCGAGGTCGGCGCGGGGCACGTTGCGGGAGTTGTTGAAGTAGTTGTTGGCGTCGAGCCCCTCGTTGCGGTGGTAGCCGAAGACGCTGCCGTGCAGCTCGTTCGAGCCGGAGCGGGTGACCACGTTGACCGCCGCCCCCGAGTTGCGGCCGTACTCGGCCGAGAAGTTCGCGGTCTTGATCGAGACCTCCTCGATGAAGTCGACGCCGACGTTGCTGATCTGGCTGTTGTTGGAGCCCGAGTCCATGTTGAAGCCGCCGTCCACCGAGAGCAGGGTGGCGTTCGTGCGGCTCCCGTTGATCGAGGTGTTGATGCCGAGCCCGGTCATGATGTCGAGCGCGTTCGGGTTGAGGTCGGGGGCCCCGGGGATGAGGGTCGTCAGCTGCAGGTAGTTTCGGCCGTTCAGCGCCAGGCTCTGGACCTGCTGCCGGTCGACGGTGCGGGCGATCTCGCCGGACACGGTGTTGACCGTCTCGCTCTCGACCGAGACCTCTACGGTCTCGTTGAGCCCGCCCACCTCGAGGGTGAAGTCGGCGGTGAGCCGGCCGTCGGCCACGAGCACGTAGCCGCTCTTGACCTCGCGCTTGAACCCCTGCATCTCGGCGGCGACGTTGTAGGTCCCGAGGGGCAGGTTGACGAAGACGTACGCTCCCTGGGCGTCGGTCGTGCCGGTCCTCGTGAAGTTCGTGCGGACCTCGGTCGCCGTGACCGTGGCGCCGGGGAGCAGACCTCCCTGGGCGTCGGTGACGGCGCCGGAGATGCGGCCCGTGGTCGCCTGTGCGTGGAGCACCGTGCCGAGCGCGGCGAAGAGTGCCAGCGCCAGCAGGGTGCGGATGGTCCGAGCCATGAGTCCTCCCTTGTTCTCCAGTGCCACCCCTGCCCGCCGCCCCACCCGCTCTCGCGGGTGCCCGTGGGTCGGCCCGCTCCCGGGCGTGCCGGCCCGATCGCCGGTGTCGCTCGGGAGCATCGGCAGCATCGATGGACGGGCGGAGCTTATGTAAGGAGGGTTGGTACGTCAAGAGTCATATACGATATAGACGATATGATACCGATGACTCATGGGTTCAAGGCGGATGCGCCCTGGGGGGGGCGTCGAGGTTGTGAACTCTATTGACTCGAATGACTTAGAGGAGCAGGCGGAACCGGGCCGCCCGTGCTGGCCAGCCGGAGGAACTCCGCGTAGGAGGCCAGCGCCGCCCGGTTGTGAGCCCGGACGACCCGCTCGGCCTCGTCCGCATCCCTTCGGGCGAGGGCGTCCAGCAGGAGGTGGTGCTCGCCTTGGGCCTGGGGGAGGCGAGGCACCAGGACCCCCTGGAAGTAGTGCCGCCGGAGGCGCTCCCAGCGCGACAGCACGCGGTCGGTCATCTCCGCGAGGAGAGGCATCCGGGCGATCTCGCCGATCATCCGGTGGAGCCGCCCGTTGCCCTCCGCCCAGCGCTCGTAGCGGGCCGAGGCGAGGGCCTCGTCCATCTCGCCGATCAGCGCGCGCAGACGCGCCTCCTCGTCGGCGCCCATCCGGGCCGCGGCCGCCCTCACCCCCACCGTCTCGAGACCCTCCATGATCGCGAAGACCTCGTGGACCTCGTCCTCCGAGATCGGCGCGACGGTCGCCCCCACGTGGGGCGAGCTCACCACGAGGCCCTCGGCCTGCAGCAGCTGGAGCGCCTCGCGGATCGGGATGGCGCTCACCTGGAGCTGGCGGGAGATCTCATCGATCACGAGGCGCTGGCCGGGGGACAGCTCGCCCTGCAGGATGGCCGAGCGCAGGGTCTGGTAGACGTACTCCTGCTTCGTGCGGAAGCGCACGTCCGAGCGGGCGAGGGCCACGCGAGCCTCCTCCGGGCCGGGGTCACCGCCCGGGACTTCGTCGGGACCGGAGGCTACCCTTCGGGGCGAAGGGGCGTCAATGGGTCCTATAGGATATGGACGCTCCCTCGGGTGCCGAAGGCACCCGAGGGAGCTGATCCGTTGTGGAAGGCCCCGCTGAGAGCCGTTCCAGGAGAGCCCCCATGAATGCCATCTCCTTCGTCCTCTTCTTCCTCCCCGTCGGTCTCGCCTTCGCCCCGCTCCCCGCCCCCGCCGAGCCCGCGCCCCCCCGACGCCTCCTCGAGCGCAAGGCGGAGTCGATCGACCTCGCTCGCGTCCTCCTGTCCGCCGAGGCCTTCCGTCCCTACCCGCGCCTCGCCGACCGGGCCGCGTGGACGGCCCTCCCCGCCCAGCAGCGCCGGCTCTTCGTCGCCGAGGCCGAGAAGCAGCTCGGGACCGAGTGGCCCGTCCTGCCCGCGACGCGCTTCCTCGACTACGTCCGCGACGGCGACCGCTCCCGCTACGAGAGCCTCCTCTTCTCCCGCCGGGGCAAGCTGGCCGACCTCGTGCTCGGCGAGCTCGTGGAGGGCCAGGGCCGCTTCGCCGACGCGATCGCGGACGGCGTCTGGCTCGTCTGCGAGGAGAGCTTCTGGGGCGTGCCCGCCCACCTCGGGGCCCAGAAGCGGGGGCCGGGCCTTCCCGACGTGAGCGAGCCGACCGTCGACCTCTTCGCCGCGGAGACGGGCGCCCTGCTCGCCTGGGTCGACTACCTGGTGGGGGAGCGCCTCGACGCGGTCCACCCGCTCCTGCGGGAGCGGATCCGCCTCGAGGTGGACCGTCGCATCCTCACCCCGGCCCTCGAGCGCGACGATTTCTGGTGGATGGGCTTCACGCCGCGGGAGGTCAACAACTGGAACCCCTGGATCAACTCGAACTGGCTCTCGACGGTCCTGCTCCTCGAGCGGGACCCCGCCCGGCGCGCGCGCTCGATCGCGAAGATCGCGAGGAGCCTCGACCGGTTCGTGGACGCCTACCCCGACGACGGCGGCTGCGACGAGGGGCCGAGCTACTGGGGCCGCGCCGGCGCCTCGCTGTTCGAGGCGCTCGAGCTGCTGCACCTCGCGACCGGCGGCCGGCTGGACGTCTACGAGGCGCCGGTGGTCCGGGCGATCGGGCAGTACATCGCGCGGGCCTACATCTCGGGCGAGTACTACGTCCCGATGGGCGACGCCTCGGCCCGGGTGCGCCCGGAGGGCGAGCTCGTGTTCCGCTACGGCCGCGCGGTCGGCGACGCGTCGCTCGCCGGGTTCGGGGCCTGGCTCGCCGCCCGCCGCGGGACCTACGGCCCCGGCGACGTGCCCCGCTACGGGTCGCTCGCGCGCGTGCTGCCCGCCCTTCTCGGTGCGAAGGCCCTGGCGGCGGCGACGCCGCGAGAGCCGCTCGATGCCCACGTGTGGCTTCCCGACCTCGAGCTGATGGCCGCGCGCGAGAGGCCGGGCTCCGTCGCCGGATACTACGTGGCCGCGTGGGGCGGTCACAACGCGCAGAGCCACAACCACAACGACGTCGGCAACGCGATCGTCTACGCGGACGGCCAGCCGCTCGTCGTGGACGTCGGGGCGCCCCAGTACACGTCGAAGACGTTCGGCTCCCGGCGGTACGAGATCTGGACCATGCAGTCGCAGTGGCACACGCTGCCCGCGATCAACGGCTTCGACCAGGCGGCGGGGGCCTCCTTCCGGGCGCGCGACGTGGTGTTCCGGCCCGGCGCCGACGCGGTGTCCCTCTCGCTCGACATCGCCCCCGCGTACCCGGCCGAGGCGAGGGCCACGCGGTGGCGGCGCGACGTCACGCTCGACCGGAGGAGGGGCGAGGTGACGCTCGAGGAGGACTGGGCGCTCGCCGAGGCCCGCGAGCCCCTGCGCCTGCACTTCGTGACGCCCTTCACGCCCGACGTCTCGGTGGCCGGCACGGTCCGCCTCTCGCCCCCGGGGCGCCCGCCCGTCTCGGCAGGGGGCGAGGCCGCGCACGAGCTCGTCTACGACCGCAAGCGCTTCACCGCGGTCGCGGAGGAGGTGCGGGTCGAGGACGCCCGCCTGCAGCCGGTCTGGGGATCGCGGCTGTACCGGATCGTCCTCGTCGCGCGCGAGGCGACGCCCCGCGGCGCGCACCGCGTCGTCGTCCGCCGCGCCCGCTGACGGGTTGCGGTCTGCCATCATGTGTGCAAGTCTGTCAGCATGGTGCGCACACAGGTCCAGCTCACGGAAGCGCAGTTCGAGGCCCTGAAGGCGAGGGCCTCCGAGGAGGGGCGGTCGATGGCCGACGTCGTCCGCGCCCTGGTGGACGAGTCGCTGGCGCGCCCCGGCCGGCCCGGCGCGGCAGAGCGACGTCGGCGGGCCCTGGCGGCGATCGGGGTCCTCGGGAAGGGGCCGCGCGACCTCTCCCGCCGCCACGACGACCACCTGGCTGAGGCCTACCGGTGAGCGTCTTCGTCGACACGTCGGCTCTCCTCGCCACGCTCAACGCCGGCGACGAGAACCACGCCCGCGCGGCCCGGTCGTTCCGTGGGCTCGTCGGGGGCGACGAGCCGCTCGTCACAACGAGCTACGTCCTCGTGGAGACGACCGCCCTCCTCCAGCACCGGTTCGGGCTCGCCGCCGTGCGGCGCTTCGAGGATGACGTGGCGCCTGTGCTCGACGTCGTGTGGGTGGACAGGGACCTCCACGAGGAGGGCCGGGCCGCCCTCCTCACCGCGGGCCGGCGCGACCTCAGCCTCGTCGACTGTGTCAGCTTCGCGTGCATGCGTCGGCTGGGAGTTTTTCGCGCCTTCCACTTCGACCGCCACTTCCGCGAGCAGGGCTTCGCCGCCGCCTGAGGCTGTCCGGCCTCAGCCCGGGCCGGGAGTGCTGCGGTCGTGCTACGCTTCGCCGCCGGCCACACGGGTCGAGGAGGACACCATGGAGCGAAGGGCATTCCTGGCCGCCTCGGGCGCGGCCGCGCTCGGCGGGGCCGCGCGCGCCGAGGAAGTCGGGGGCGCCGCCGGGTCCGCGCCCGCCGGCGTCCGCGTCCTCGAGCTCCGGCGCTACCGCCTGCGCAGTGGCGCGCTCGCCGCGCGGTTCGCCGCGTACGCGAAGGACGCGCTCGTCCCCGCCCTCGTCCGCGCCGGCCTCTCCCCGGTCGGCGCGTGGAACGTGGCGATGGGCCCGCAGAGCCCCACCGTCCACCTCCTCGTGCCGCACCCGGACGCGGCTTCGGTGGTGACCCTCGCCGAACGCCTCCTCGAGGACGGGGAGTACCGGAAGGCCGCCGCGTCCGCGCTGGTCCTCCCGCCCGGCGAGCCGCCCTACCTCGCGTGCGACGTCTCGCTTCACGCCGGCGTGCCCACGATGCCCGGCGTCGAGGTCCCGACCGGGGCCCTCGCCGGCAAGGACCGCCTGTTCGAGCTGCGCACCTACCGCAGCGCGACCGAGGCGGCGCACCTGCGCAAGGTGGAGATGTTCGAGGCGGGGGGCGAGCTCGCCCTCTTCCGGCGCGTGGGCCTCACGCCCGTCTTCTTCGGCCGCGACCTCGCCGGGAGCGCTCTCCCCTCGCTCACCTACATGGTGGTCTTCGCGGACGCCGCGGCGCGCGAGCAGGCGTGGGCGACGTTCCGGGATCACCCGGAGTGGGTGAAGATGCGCGACGACCCCCGCTACGCGGACACCGTGTCGAGCATCGACTCCTCGCTCCTGCGCCCGGCGGAGTACTCCCAGGTCTGAGCGCGCCCGAGCGCGCCCGCGCCGGTCGAGCGGCTAGATTCGCGGCTCCTTGATCTTGATGTTGCGGAACGAGACGCGGTTGCCGTGGTCCTGGAGCAGGATCGGGCCCTGCGGCCTCTCGCCGAACGCGGGCCAGACCTTGTACTTGCTGATCGCCACCAGCTTGCGGAACTCCTCGGAGCCGCGCTCGTACTCGAGCACCTTCTCGCCGTTCAGCCAGTGCTCGACGTGCCGGCCGTCGGAGACGATCCGGGCCACGTTCCACTCGCCGACCGGGTTGACCTTCTTGGTCTTCGCCGCGGCGATGAGGTCGTAGAGGGAGGCGAGCGTGCGGTTGCCGCCCCGGCCCATCTTCGCGTCCGGGTGAAGCGCGTCGTCGAGGAGCTGGTACTCGAGGCCGATCGCCGAGCCCTCGGCCTTGTTGAGCTCGGTGTCGACGTAGTACTTGATGCCGCTGTTGGCGCCCGGGGTCAGGCGGAACTCGAGCGCGAGCTCGAAGGCCGCGTACTCCTTCTCCGTCACGATGTCGCCGCCCGCGCGGGACTCGGCGCCGCCCGACTCGAGCACCGAGAGCTCGCCGCCCCTGATCGCCCAGCCCTCCTTCGGGAACTCCTTCCCCCTCGCGGCGCGCCACCCCCAGGGGGTGTTGCCGTCCCACAGCAGCGTCCAGCCCTCCGCGCGCTCCTTCTCGGTGAGGGTGTTCGGGAGCAGGCCCGTCTCCGCCCGGGGCAGCTCCTTGATCCGGATGTTGCGCCACTTGACGGCGAGCCCCTCCTCCTTCGCCTGGTGGACCTGGAAGCCGATGAAGCCCGAGCGGTCCATCGCGTCGACGAGGTCGGCCACGGGAACGTCGTTCACCCAGGTGCGGATGCGGTCGCCGTTCGCCTCGACCCGGTAGCGGTTCCACTCGCCGACCCTGAAGGCCTGGCGCGCCGCGGGATCGTCCTTCGGGCTCGCGAGCCATCCCCGGCGCTGCTCGTCGTAGATCCCCCCGCTCCAGCCGCGCTCGGAGGGGTCGATCTCGACCTGGTAGCCGTGCACGACGCCGTCGCGCCAGGCGGGATCGGACTGCGAGCGGATCTGCACGCCCGAGTTGAGCCTGGGGTCGACCCACACCTCGAACGAGAGCACGAAGTCGGCGTAGTGCTTCGGGGGGCAGAGGAAGCTGTTCCTCTCGCCGAGCACCGTGCGCCCGACGAGCGCCCCGCCCTCGACCGTGTAGACCGCCTTGCCGCCGCGCTGGATCCAGTCGGAGATGTTCCTGCCGTCGAAGAGCGCCATCCAGCCGTCACCCGCGGCGACCGCCGGGAGGGCGGGGGCGAGGAGGGCGAGCGCCAGAACGACCCGCGTCACACGCTGACTCATCGGGAGCCTCTCAGTTTGTTGCCCGAACACACTCTATCAGGGGTCAGATCTTGAATCTGCTCATTGTCGGCAGACAATGAGCAGATTCAAGATCTGACCCCTTTACCTTTACATCTGCTCGAACGCGGCGAGGGACGACTCCTTCATCTCGATCGAGTAGCCGGGCTCGAGGGGGGCCTGGTAGCGGGCGTTCACCACCCGGACGGGGTGGACGAAGTGCTCGTGGAGGTGGTCGACGTACTCGCAGTAGCGATCCTCGAGCGTGGGGTTGAGCGCGACGTAGTCGTAGATCGCGAGGTGCTGCACGTACTCGCACAGGCCGACCCCGCCCGCGTGCGGGCAGACCGGCACGCCGAACTTCGCGGCGAGGAGCAGGATCGCGAGGACCTCGTTGACGCCCCCCACGCGGCACGCGTCCACCTGGCAGAAGCCGAGCCCGCCCGCCTGGAAGAGCTGCTTGAAGATCACGCGGTTCGCGCACGCCTCCCCGGTCGCCACCCGGACCGGCGCCACGGCCCGCGCGATCGCGGCGTGGCCGAGGACGTCGTCGGGGCTCGTCGGCTCCTCGATCCAGAACGGGTCGAAGCGCGCGAGCGCCTTCACGTGCTCGATCGCCTCGGGGACGTCCCAGCACTGGTTCGCGTCCAGGCTGAGCCGCCGCTGCGGCCCGATCTCGTCCCGCATGAGCGCCGCGCGCCGGAGGTTGCCCTCGCGGTCGCCGCTCACCTTCATCTTGAAGTGGGTGAAGCCCTGCGCCATCGCCTCGCGGCACAGGCGGCGCACCTTCTCGTCCGGGTAGCCGAGCCAGCCCGTCGAGGTCGTGTAGGCGGGGAAGCCCTCGGCCCGCATCTCGGCCTCGCGCCCGGCGCGGCCCGGGGCGTTGCGCTCGAGGATCGCGAGGGCCTCGTCGGGGGTCAGGGCGTCCGTGATCCACAGGAACGGCACGCAGTCGACGGTCTGCTGCGGCGTGAGGTCGGCGAGCAGCTTCCAGACGGGCTTCCCCTCCCGCCGCGCCCACAGGTCCCACACCGCGTTGACGACCGCCCCCGTCGCCATGTGGACGATGCCCTTCTCCGGCCCGATCCAGCGCAGCTGCGGGTCCTGGGTGAGGCGGTGGTAGAAGGCGCGGAAGCCGGACGTGATCTCCTCGAGCTCGAGGCCCACCACGAGCCGGGCGAGCGCGCGGGCGGCGGCGACCCCGATCTCGTTGCCGTGGCCGTTCGTGAACGTGAGCCCGTGGCCCACGAGGGGCCCGTCGGTCTCGAGCGTGACGTAGACCGCGGAGTAGTCGCCGACGTTCATCGCATCCGAGCCGTCCCTCTCCCGCGAGGTCGGGAAGCGCACGTCGCGGGCTCGCAGGGCGGTGAACCTCATGGCGAGCCGGGACTATACACGCCTCTCGTCGCCGGGGCGAGCGCGGCGGTTGACCCTCGCCCGGTCCGGGGCGTAGGCTCCACCCGTCGCGGGCGAGCGAAGCCTCGACGCAGGGAGATCCCATGAACACGCTGGGCGCGCTGGTCGAGAGGGAGTCGTTCGACGTCCCCCGCTTCGACCTCGACACGTTCCAGGCGAAGGTGCGGAAGAACCTGCACCTCGAGTTCTTCCTCGCCCGGGGGCGGCTCATCCTCACCCCGCACCTCGCTCCGCTGACCACCGGGGAGGCGACGAGCGCGGAGAGGGACCGGATCCGGGTCATCCTCGGGGAGAGCCAGGACCTCCTGGAGCAGCTCAAGCTCTACCTGCTCTACGACCTCTCGCTCTACTCGGCGCTGCTCGAGACGAACTCCTACCACGTGGCGCTGAACGAGCACCGGGTGATCTCGCGCTTCCTGCCCTACGGGCCGGGGCAGTGCGAGGTGAAGCTGTACACGCAGCCGCCGGGCGACCCGGTCGAGCGCTACGGCGACCGCATCTACCTGGGCCGAGACTGCCTCCCGCTCGACACCCCGCGCCGCCCCCACCTCGGGCTCGGCTACCTGCGCCGGTCCCTCCCCGAGCAGATCGTGAAGCTCAAGGTGCGCCTGGAGAAGCACGCCACGGCCGCGGAGCGCGCCGCGGTCGGGACCGACGGCCTCGTCGACCTCGATGAGCTCTGCGAGGACTTCGTGGCCCGGGCCGAGCGGGTGCTGCGCACGTACCCGGCCGACCTCTCCACCGGGAGCGTCGCCCCCGCGGTCCTCCTGGAGGCGAACCGCGAGTTCCGCGAGATGAAGCACGTGCTGACCGAGGCCGAGATCGTCGCCCGGGAGATGGAGGAGCCGCTCCTCGCCGCGGGCTCCGACGCCGCGCGCTACGTGACCAAGCTCCGCAAGGACCTCGCGAACGACGTGAACTACATCATGCTGAAGGTCAACGGGCGGATCTGCGACGCCGTGAACGGCATTCACCCCTGAGATCGGGAGACCCCATGAAGAAGGTGATGGCGGTCGTGGTCGTGCTGCTCCTCGCGGGGGCGTTCCTGGCCGGGTACTGGCCGCAGCGCCAGGCGCTCGCCGTGGCGCGAGCGGAGGCGACCGAGGCCCGGCGCGAGCTGTCCCGGGTGTCGGCGGAGCTCGCCACGGCCGAGGCGAAGCTCCGGCTCGGCCTCCTGTTCGGGCGGTACCTGGCGCTCGAGGATGCCGTGGTCTCCGCCGACTACCCGACGGCCCAGGCCCTGTCCACCGCGTTCTTCGACCAGGTGCGCGAGGAGGCGAGCCGAACGTCCGACGCGACCGTGCGCACGGCGCTCGACGCCGTCCTCGTGCGCCGCGACACCGTGACGGCGGGCCTTGCCCGCGGCGAGACCTCCGTGCGCGAGACGCTCGGGCCGATCGGTCGCGAGCTCCGCCGCGCCCTCGGCTACCCCGCGCCGCCGTCCGCCGCCCCGGCCGAAGCGAGGCCGTAGCCCGCCCCCGGCCCGCGCGCGGCCAACAGCGCGAGGAGGGCGGCGAGGGCGGGGGGCACGGCCGCCAGGCGGTAGACCGACGCGAGGTCGAGCCCCGCGCGCAGCACGCCGGCGGCGAAGGAGCCCGCGCCGAGGCCCGCGACGAGGGCCGTGAAGAGGAGGGCGGACGCCCAGGCGCGGTCGCCCGGGAAGCGGCGCCCCGCGAGGCCGAGGGCGAGGGGGAAGACGGCCGAGCAGCCGAGGCCGCCCGCGGCGAAGACGAGGGCGGCCCCCGCCGGCGTGGCCGCCAGCGGGACGAGCAGGCAGCCCGCCGACATGAGGGCGGCGAGCACGGGCAGCACCGCGGCGGGGCGCACCCGGAGGAGCGCCGCCGCCACCACGAGTCGTCCGGCGGTCAGCGAGGCCCAGAACGCGGCGAGCGCGGCGCCGGCCGCGGCCACCCCGAGCCCGCGCTCCTCGGTCAGGAAGACGACGGCCCAGTTCCCGAACACCGACTCGGTCACCCCGTACAGGAAGGCGATGCCCAGGAAAAGCCAGAGCGCCGGAGCGCCGATCGGCCGCGGGGGCGCGGCGTCCGCGCGCCCCGGCTCGACCTCGGGCAGGCGCATCCGCGCGACCGCGACGAGGAGCGCCACGTTGGCGAGGGCGATGAGGACGGGCACCGCGAGCCACGCCCCGGCGGCGAGGGCCGCCCCCGCGAGCACCGGCGTCACCGCGAGGCCGATGCCGACCATCGTGTGCAGCGCGACGACCGCGCTCTCGCTGCGGGAGGGAAAGAGCGCCTGGGGGTAGGCGTTGAGCGGACCTGCGGAAAAACCGGCGCCGAGGCCGAGGAAGGACGTCCCGGCGAGGGCGACGGGGTAGACCCAGCCCGCGGGGGCGAACGCGATCGACGCGAGCGCCGCCTGGGAGAGCGCCATCAGCACGAAGCCGATCTCGAGCCCGCGCTTCGCCCCGACCCGGTCGAGGAAGAGCCCCGAGAGCAGCCCGCCCGCCGCGGCGAGGGCCATCTGGGGGAGGAAGATGGAGCCGTACTGCGCGTCGCCGAGGCCCCGCGCGCGCAGCACGGTGGCGCTCGCGGCGAAGGCGGAGCCCACGAGCCCCTGCGCGAAGGACGAGAGGAAGATCGCGGTCGCCTGCGTACGCCTCCGGGTCACGGCCGCCGAGCATACGCGATCCCGGCGGCGTCCGGGGCTAGCTAGAACGTGACGCTCACCGCCTCGCCGCAGGCGGTGCCGCTCGCGGAACCCTTCAGCGAGCGGTCGAACGTCACCTTGATGTCCACCCCGCACCGGCCCGAGCCGTCGGTCGTCGAGACGTAGCTCACGGTGCCGGCGACGCGCACCGTCTGCTCGTCGGCGAGCTGGCCCTTGACGAAGCGCGCGTTGCCGGAGGCGCTCGTCGAGGGCGCGCCGTCGATCGTGAGCGTCGCGTTCGGCTTGCAGGCGGAGTAGGTCTGGGTCGCGGCGAGGGCGGCCTCGCCGGTCAGCTCGGCGTCGAGCGTGCCCGCGATCTGCCCCTTGTCGGTGGCGCTGCCGCCCGCCGGGCAGTCGAGGCGCTCGTCGATCGGGCAGGCGACGGCGCACGTCGCTCCCGAGCAGGTCTTCTGGCAGGTGAGGTTGCCGAGGGGGACGCTGTCCGCCCGCTTCACCGTCGTGCCGGTGACCACGCCGCCGAGCGCGGTCGTCACGATCTGCTGCGCGATCGCGAAGCGGCTCGCCGTCGACAGCGACGCCTCCGGCGCGACGGGGGAGCCCCCGCCGCCGCACGCCGCAGCACCCAGCCCGAGGATCAGGACGACACCGGTGGTCGCTCGCATGGTCTCCTCCCTGAGACAACCGTCCGCCGCGCGCCGATGCACGGGCCGGGCCAACCCCGAGTGGACCGCCGTTCGCCCCGGCGCCGCGGTGACGGCACGCACACGACACCGGCTCTTCGGATACGTCGGATACGACTATCGCCTACTTCCTCTTCGGCGCACGCTTCGCGCGGGCCGTCCTTCGTGCGGGAGC
This sequence comes from uncultured Acidobacteriota bacterium, assembly GCA_964561785.1. Taxonomy (GTDB): domain Bacteria; phylum Acidobacteriota; class Vicinamibacteria; order Fen-336; family Fen-336; genus DATBSL01. Next base: position 112,037 of record CAZLRF010000004.1, read on the forward strand.
CGGCCGAGCCGGAGGGGCCACGCTGCGGCGTGCCGGCCGCTTCTCGGCCGCCTCTCTCGCCCCCCGAGGGGGTGCCGCCGCGTCGCCGGCAGGGGCGGCGGCCGTCCGGCGCGTCGTCTTCTTCTTCGCGGCGGGCGCCGCTGCGGCGGCGAGCGCGGCCTGTCGCGCCTCCTCCGTGACCTCCGTCGTGACCGGGTAGCGCTCGAGGTCGCTCGCCGGCTCGTCGAAGCCGCAGCCCTCGGCTTCGCAGACGTAGAACGATCCCGCCTTGCGCTCGCGCACCAGCAGGTACGCGGTGCCGCACGAGGGGCAGGGCTTCGGCACCGGCCGGGCCTTGAAGTTGCGCTTGCAGTCGGGGTAGCGCGAGCAGCCGTAGAACGGCCCGAAGCGGCCCTTGCGCTCGAGGATCTGGCCCTGGTTGCACTCGGGGCAGGTGACGCCGGTGGAGGTCGTCGGCTTCGGCGGCTTGTACCGGCAGGCCGGGTAGTTCGAGCACGAGACGTAGTCGCCGAAGCGGCCGTGGCGCTTCACGAGGTCGTGGCCGCACGCCGGGCACTTCTCGCCCGTGGGCTCCTGGGGCCTCGCCTCGGCCTTGCCGCCCTGGACCGCCACCGAGATCGCGTTGCGGCACCTCGGGTAGGCCGTGCAGCCGAGGAACATCGAGCCGTTGCGTCCCGTGCGCAGGCGCATCGGGCTGCCGCACTCCTCGCAGGTCTGGCCCTCGAGCTCGCTCGGGTCCACCGGGTCCTCCTCCGTCTCCGGGACGTGCACGGTGTAGCTGCAGTCCGGGTACCCGCCGCAGGCCACGAAGAGGCCGGCCTTGCCCATGCGCAGCTTGAGCGGGTGGCCGCTCTCGGGGCAGGTGTCGCCGGGGTCGTTCGTGAGGCGGAAGTCGGTGAACGCCTCGCGCACGACCGGCATCTCGAGCCCCGCCTTGACCGAGTGCATCCGCTTCTTGGCCCGCTCGCGGTCCCTCGAGAACTTCCCGTCGAAGTCGCGCAGGGCCTGCCGCCAGTCGACCTTGCCCTCCTCGACCTCGTCGAGCTCCTCCTCCATCCGCGCCGTGTACTCGGTCTGGAAGAAGTCCTCGAAGCCCTCCTTCATGAGGTCGACCACGAGCCGGCCGAGGGGGGTCGGGATGAAGCGTCGGTCCTTCTTGTGGACGTACTCGCGCTGCTCGATCTTGCGCAGGATCTCGGCGTAGGTGGAGGGGCGGCCGATACCGTTCTCCTCCATGAACTTCACGAGCGAGGCCTCGTTGAACCGCGGCGGCGGCTGGGTCTCGTGGCCCTCGACGCGCGCCTCGCGAAGGGCTGGACGGTCCCCCGTCGCGAGGGGGGGCAGGCGCACCTTCGACTCGTCGCCCTCGCCCTCCTCCTCGGGGGCGTTCTGGGCTTCGCTCTCCGCCACCTGGCCGTAGAGGCGGAGAAAGCCGGGGTCCTTGAGGACGGAGCCCGTCGAGCGCAGGAGGGCGAGATCGGGCGAGCCCTCGCGCCGGGCCTCGATCTCGACCGTCGTGACCTCGCTCACCGCCGGGTTCATCTGGGAGGCGACGAAGCGGTTCCAGATCAGCCGGTAGAGCTTCAGCTCGTCGGGCTCGAGGTAGCGGGCGACCGCCTCCGGCGGGAGGTCCATCGAGGTCGGCCGGATCGCCTCGTGCGCGTCCTGCACGTCCTTCTTCTGGCGGTACCGGCGCGGCTCCGCGGGCAGGCTCGCCTCGCCGTAGGTCGCGCGGATGTGCTCGCGCACCGCCTGCATCGCCTCGTCCGCGATGCGCACGGAGTCCGTCCTCATGTACGTGATGAGCCCGACCGTGCCGCGCTCGCCGACCGCGCGGCCCTCGTAGAGCCGCTGGGCGACGGCCATCGTCTTGCGGACCGAGAAGCCGATCGAGCGGGCGGCCGCCTGCTGCAGCTTGGGCGTCGTGAACGGGGGGGCCGGGTTCTGGCGGCGCTCGCGGGCGTCGACCGAGACGACCGACAGGGCCGAGGCCTCGACGTGCGCCCGCACCTCCTCGGCCGCCGCCGCCGTGGCGAGGCGCGGGTCGGTCCCGTCGAACTGCAGCTTCTCGCCCCGCCAGGCCACGACCCGCGACGGGAAGGCGGTGGCGTCCTTCTCGAGCGTGACCGGGACGGAGAAGTACGGGACGGCGACGAACGCCTCGCGCTCGGTCTCCCGCTCCACGATGATCCGCAGGGCCACCGTCTGGACGCGGCCGGCGGACAGCCCGCGCCAGACCTTGTTCCACAGCAGCTCGGAGACCTCGTAGCCGACCAGCCGGTCGATGATCCGGCGGGCCTGCTGCGCGCCCACGCGGTCCATGGAGATCGTCCCGGGGTTCGCGACCGCCCGGGTGACCGCCGACTTCGTGATCTCGTGGAACTCCGCGCGGTGGAACTCGGCCTTCGGCGCCTCCTTCTTCAGCAGCTCGTGGAGGTGCCAGCAGATCGCCTCGCCCTCGCGGTCGGGGTCGGCGGCCAGATAGATCGTCTCCGCCCTCTTCGCGAGGCGGGCGAGCTCGGCGACCGTGCGCTCCTTGCCGGGGACGATCCGGTAGTGGGGCTCGTAGCCCTTCTCCCGGTCGACCGCGATGCCCTTGCGGTCGAGGTCGCGCACGTGGCCGAAGCACGCGGCGACCTGGAAGTCCTTTCCGAGGAACTTCCCGAGGGTGGCGGCTTTGGCCGGGGACTCGACGATGACGAGGGATCGTGCCATGAGGAACCGGGACAAGATGCCACGCCTGTCAAGCCCCCCCGCACGGGCCGGATCGGCCCCGCGCGCGGCGGGAGCCGGCCCGGCTCGACCCGGGCGTCATCCAAGTGGCTCATCCCAATGCACTTGTGGAGGCCAGGTCCTTGCGGGCGTAGACTCCCTCCATGCTGCCGACTTTCCTGAGCCTGCTCCTCTCCGCCGCCTCTGCCGCGCCGGCCGCCCCCGCGGCCCGCGAGGTCTTCCCGATGGCCGTCTGGTACGGCGGCGGCAAGGCCCGGGCCCCCATGCTGGAGGCTGACCCGCACGCGAAGAAAGAGGTGTGGCGCCGCGACCTGAAGCAGATCAAGGCGCTCGGCTTCAACGCCGTGCGGTGCTGGATCGACTGGGCGAGCGGCGAGAGCGCGCCGGGGCGCTACCGCCTCGACACCCTCGACGTGCTCCTCTCCCTCGCCGAGGAGGAGGGGCTCTCGGTCGTCGTGCAGGTGTACATGGACTCCGCCCCCGACTGGGTCGGGCGGCGGCACCCGGACTCCCTCTTCGTCAGCTCGAACGGCCAGGCGATCCGGCCCGAGTCCTCGCCGGGCTACTGCATGGACCACCCGGCGGTGCGCAAGGCGGACCTCGCCTTCTACGAGGCGGTCGCGCGCCGGGGCGCGGCGAGCCCGGCCTTTCTCGGCTTCGACCTGTGGAGCGAGCCCCACGTCACCAACTGGGCGAACCCCACGTACATCGACAACCCCGAGTTCTGCTTCTGCCGGAACACCGTCGCCCGCTACCGCGAGTGGCTGAAGAAGAAGTACGGCTCGCTCGACGCGGTGAACGCGGCCTGGTACCGGCGCTTCGCGTCGTGGGACGAGGTCGAGCCGAACCGGCTCAGCACGATCCTCTCCTACACCGACTACATCGACTGGAAGACGTTCATCGCCGACAAGCTCGGCGAGGACCTGCATGCGCGGTACGAAGCGGCCAAGCGCGGCGCCCCCGACCGCATCGCCACGAGCCACGCCGCCGGCGTCGGCCTCTTCGCTTCGCCCCACTACTGGGAGGGCCAGTCGGACGACTGGACGATGGCGGCCCAGGTGGACCACTACGGGACCTCCTTCTACCCGAAGCACTCGGCCTTCGTGGACCGCGACGTCGAGTGGCGGGGGGCGCTGCTCGACTTCACGCGCTCGTTCGGCTTCGCCCGGGGCGGGCGCGGGTTCTGGATCGGCGAGCTGCAGGCGGGCTTCGGGACGATCGCCCTCAACGTCTCGCCGACCGTCACGCCGTCGGACCTGCGGGTCTGGACGTGGAGCGCCCTCGCCCGCGGGGCGAAGGCGATCTGCACGTACGCCTACTACCCGATGAGCACCGGCTACGAGTCGGGCGGATTCGGCCTCATCCAGCTCGACGGGACGATCACCGAGCGGGCGCGGGTGGCGGGGGACGTCGCGCGGAGGGTGGGGGAGCGGTCGGCCCTCTTCCTCGCTGCGCGGCCCCCGCAGTCGGAGGTCGCGGTCGTCTACAACCCGCTCGCTCACTTCGTCGGTGGGCGGCAGCGAGCAACTGCCTACGCCGGGCCGCAGGGCGAGGTGGCGGGGATCGAGCGCGACTCACTGCTCGGGATCTACCGGGCTCTCTTCCCCTCGAACGTGCCGCTCGACTTCGTCCACGCGAGCCACCTGAACGCCGCCCTTCTGCGGCCCTACCGGCTCGTCGTGATGCCCTACCCGCTGATGATGCCGGTCTCGGCCGCGGCCGAGCTGCGCGAGTACGTGCGGGAGGGCGGGCACCTCGTGCTGGAAGCCCGCGCGGGCTGGAACGACGAGCGGGGCCGGGCCGCGGAGACGATCCCCGGCCTCGGCCTGTTCGAGGTCGTGGGGGCGCGAGAGACGGACGTGCAGACGGTCGAGAAGGGGAAGGCCGTTCTCGTGGCCGGGGAGGGCCTGCCCGGGCTCCGCCCGGGCGAGACGCTCGCCGGCCGCTGGTACGAGGAGACGCTCGAGCCGGCCGCGCCCGGGACCCGTGTCGTGGCCCGCTTCGCGAGCGGGGCCCCGGCCGCCGTCCTGTCGTCCTTCGGCAAGGGCCAGGCGCTGATGCTCGGCTCCTACGTCTGCGGCGCCTACGCCCTCCAGCCCTCGGACACGGGCCGCCGGTTCTTCGAGGGCCTCCTCGACTGGGCGGGCGTGCGCCGGCCGGTGGGCGTGTCCGGCGACCCCGTCGAGGTGCGCCTCCTCGAGTCGGGCGGCGAGCACCTGGCCTTCGTGTTCAACCACGCGGCGACGCCGGCGACGACGTCAGTGACGCTGCGCGGTCTCGCGGGACGCGTGGCGGAGGAGATCGCCGCGGGAGAGACGGCCGAGGCGCGGACGACCGGCGAGGGGCTGGTGTGGAAGGGCCGCATCCCCGCGCGCGACGTGCGGGTGCTGAGGATCGGTCGGTGAGCGGTCGGACCCTGCGGGGCTGGAAGGAGATCGCGGGCCACCTGCGAGTCTCCGAGCGCACGGCCATGCGCTGGGCCCACGAGCTCGACCTCCCGGTGCGCCGCACCGCCGGCCGGCGGGCTTCGGCGTGCACGCCGACCCGACCGCGCTCGATGCGTGGCAGGCGGACGCCGGCACTCGACCCGGGCGCCTCGCGAGCGAGGAGCAGGGGACCGGGGCCGTTCCGGCGCAGGACCTACCGCCCGGGCTGAAGCCTGCTCGACCGGGACGGCGGACGGCTGCGATTCTCGTGGCCGCGATGACCGCCCTCGCCCTGCTCGGTCTCGGCGACCGGACCCGGGTGGCTCCAAAGCCGCCGGGAGGAAGCGCGCCCGCAGTCGTCCGGACGGTCTGACTCGGCGACACCAGCATGCGGATGAAGCAGGCCCTCGGCTCGCCCGCGACCCTCCGGCTGTCAGCGGAGCTCGGTCTGAGCCTCACGAGGTAAACGTACTGGAGCTGCGGCCGCCGGCGGCGCAGGCGGAACAGCCGTGACCAGACGACTCCCCGCAACGCTGGCTGCCCTGGCCATCGCCTTCGCCTCCTCCTGCACAGGCTCCGACGACCCCCCTCGGGCCGACGACGTCAACCCCGACTGGATCGTGCTGGGGCTTCAGGCATCGTTCACTCCTGGAGAGCCCTACGTCCTGCGGATCCACCACCGTCCGGGCCGGAAGGGCCAGAGGGTCGACGCGATCCTCGTCACTGCCGAGCCGTCTCGCACCCTGCTCGTCGCCCAGTGGAACCGGGAGCCCGGCGAGAGCCGCTTCACGACCAGGATTCCGTTCGACCCCCGAGGGTCGACCGGGTTCTCGCTGGAGGTGCTTCACGACGGGGAGATCCTGCCCGTTCTCGTGAACGCGAGGACGGACATGACGCGGTGCGGGATGTCGATCGCGTTCGACCCCGCCACGTTCCTGTCCGCGCTCCACCTCGGCCTGCGCGGAATTTCGGTGCCGCTCCAGCAGGGCTACAAGGTCTGCTGCTCCTGCGAAGGCGAGTGCCGCAACTGCATCACCTGCGTGGAGCAACCCCCGAGCCCCGAGTGCGCGTGTCCGGGCTGCACGGTGTCGTGCACCTGAAGGGCGTCAGGGCACACGCTCAGATTCAAGATCTGACCCCCGTTACGGTTCGTAGCGGATGGGGAGGTACTCGGGGTACCACATGGCGCGCTCGACCGTCTTCTCGAGGTGCTCGAGGATCTCCGGGTCGGCGTGGCCCTCGGCCACCGCGCGGCGGATCGTGGCGCAGGCCACGGCGAACGAGCACTCCCGGATGCGGGCGAGCTGCGGGTAGACCGCGGTCTCCGCGAGGTCCTCGGGCGTGACCATCGCGGCCAGCGCCTTCGCCGCCTCGAGGAACATGCCGTTGGTGACCCGCCGCGCGCCGCTCACGGTGAGACCGAGCCCCACGCCGGGAAAGACGAACGAGTTGTTGCACTGGCCGATGCGGTGGCGCTTGCCGTCGATCGTGACCGGCGCGAAGGGGCTCCCGGTCGCGAGGATGGCCCTCCCCTCGGTCCAGCGCAGGGCGTCCTCGGGCGTGACCTCGCTCTTCGACGTCGGGTTCGAGAGCGGGAAGATGATCGGCCGCGGGGTGTTCCTCGCCATCGCGCGGCAGACCGCCTCGTCGAAGACCCCCGGCGTCGCCGAGACGCCGATCAGCACCGTGGCCTTCGCGTTCTCGACCGTCTCCAGGAGCGTGACGTTCGCGCGGTCCTTGCACCGGTAGCCGGCCACCTCCTCCGCGCTGCGGGCGTGGGTGGCCTTGTAGCCCTCCACGCTGGGCCGCGCGTACGAGACGAGCCCGTGGCTGTCGGTCGTCCAGATGTTGCGGTTCGCCTCCTCGTGCGTGAGGCCGTCCTCCATCATCGCTGCGAGGAGGAGCTCCGAGATCCCCTGGGCCGAGGCGCCCGCCCCGGCGAACACGAAGCGCTGGTCCCGCATCCTCTGGCCGGTGATCCGCAGCGCGCCGTAGAGGCCGGCGAGGGTCACCGCGGCCGTGCCCTGGATGTCGTCGTTGAAGGTGCACAGCTCGTCGCGGAACCGGGCGAGCTGGAACAGCGCGTTCTCCTTGAGGAAGTCCTCCCACTGCAGCACCACGCGGGGGAAGACCTTCTTGACCGCGGCCACGAACTTGTCGATGAAGTCCTGGTACTCGGCCCCGCGCACGCGGGGGTGGCGCATGCCGAGGTAGAGCGGGTCGCCGAGCCGCTCCTCGTTGTTCGTCCCCACGTCGAGGGTGATGGGCAGCGTGCTGTAGGGAGACACGCCGGCGCACAACGTGTAGAGGCAGAGCTTGCCGATCGGGATGCCCATTCCGCCCGCGCCCTGGTCGCCGAGTCCGAGGATCCGCTCCCCGTCGGTCACCACGATGACCGAGGGATTCGGGATGCCGGAGTTGCGGAGGATCTGCTCGATGCGGTCCTTGTCCTCGTAGGCGATGTAGAGGCCGCGGGCGCGGCGATAGATGTGGTGGTAGTTCTGGCAGGCCTCGCCGACGACCGGCGTGTAGACGATCGGCATCATCTCGTCGATGTGCTCGAGGCACAGCCGGTAGAAGAGCGTCTCGTTGCGGTCCTGGAGGCTGGTCAGGTAGATGAACTTCCCGAGATTGGTCTGCTTGGTCTTGAAGTTCTCGTAGGTCCGGTCGAGCTGCTGGTGGATGGTGCAGACGGCCGGGGGCACGAGGCCGTTGATCTCGAGCTCGTCGCGCTCCCGCCGGGTGTACGCGGTGCCCTTGTTCGTGTGCGGGTTGAGGAGCAGCACCCGCCCCCTCTGGGACACGGCCATGTACTGCTGGCCGGTGGACGGGTCCACCTTGATGCTGAAGCTCATCGGGGCGTGCGCCGGACGGGCGGGGGTCGGCTCGGCGATCGTCGTGCTCATTGGGAAGCCCTCCGGAGCTTCCCCGTGCAATCCTCGCGCCGCCCGTCCGGGGCGCGCGGCCGCACTTCATCGGTGGCCGTAATGGGCGTCATTCATGGACTTGCAGCACCTCCCGAGGGCGTGGGGCCGCGGCCCGCCGGGCTTCGCCGGAGCTCTCTCCCCGCAGGAAGTTCGCGCCGGGCCCCTCCCGTGGCAGAAGCTTCCGCCCTCCCGGGTCAGTGGCGCGGCCGCAGCCGCTCGACGGGCATGGGTCGGCCGGCGAAGCTCACCTGGCCGTAGGGGACGAGACGGCGGCGAAGCGGGGCGGGCAGCGCCTGCGCCGCGGCCGGCGTGAGGAGGACCTCCCCGGGCCGGCCGAGGTCTTCGCCGAGCTTCGAGGCGAGGTTCACCTCGAGGCCGAAGACGTCGTCGTCGAGCTCGAGGACCTGGCCGTAGCCGATCCCATAGCTGAAGGCCAGCTGCTCGCCGGGGGGCCGCCCCCGGTTCGCTCGCCGCAGGACGGCCTCCATCGCGTCGACGCCGCGGCAGGCCGCAGCGGCGTCGGGAAAGGCCAGGAGGAGGCTGTCCGCCTCGACCTTGACGACGCGCCCCCCGCAGCGGGCGACGGCCGGGCGGAGGAGCCGCAGCGCGCGCTCGAAGCACATCAGGACGTGGAGGATGCCGTCGCGGGCGGTGCGGTGGGTGAAGTCGTCGGTGTCCGTGTAGACGATGGCCAGGGGCCGGGAGAGCGATGCGAGCGCGCGCGCGTCGAGGTCGGCCCGCCGCTCCGGCGGCACGGACTCTCGCCGACGGAGGAGCGCCCGCAGGCGCCGCGTCCTGCCTCCCGCTCCGCGCATCGTCAGTCGAAGAACGGGAAGAGCCGGCGCAGCTCGGCCTCGTCGGGCCGGCGGCCGTACTCGCAGACCTCGAAGGCCTCGGCGTTCTTCACCGCCTCGCCCCTCGGCCCGTACCACTTCCGCAACGCCGCCCTCACGCCGTCGTCGAGCGGGCGGAAGCTGCGCCACTGCTGAAGCCAGGCGAGCCGCGCCGCGGGCTCCTTCGGGACGGTGTCGAGCTTGCCGTCCACCCACGGCAGCCACTCGTAGAACTGGGACACGTGCGCGTCGAGCGCCCTGATCTTCCGGTCGATCGCCGCGTCGATGTCGACGGCCACGTCGGGGCGGAAGGGATTCGGCCTCTGAAAGTGGTCCTGCGAGTACATGTAGACGGGGTTGCGGCGCAGGGGCGGGGTGTCGGGGGCGACGTTCGGGACAACGACCATGTAGGCCGTGTCCTGGAGCACGAGCCCGGTGTTGCGGTGGTCGGGGTGGTAGTCGTTCGGCCGGGGCGCGATGACGAGGTCCGCGTTCCAGCGGCGGATGCGGCGGATCACCTCGAGGCGGAGGGCCAGCGTCGGCTCGAGCTCGCCGTCGTGGTTGTCGAGCACCTCGTACTCGGCGATCCCGAAGCGGCGCCCGGCCTCCTGCGCCTCCAGCCGCCGGCGGCGTGCGAGAGCGCCCCCGCCTTCCGACTGGTGGCCGGCGTCGCCGTTCGTCAGCGAGACGAACTTGACCTGGTGCCCCTTCTCCGCCCACAGGATGGCCGTGCCTCCCGCGTCGAGGTCGCAGTCGTCCGGGTGGGCCCCGAACACGATGACGCGCAACGGCGGATCGGCCGTCGCCGCCCGGGGGAGGAAGAGAGCGAGACCCGCCGCGAGGGCGGCGAGGGCGAGCCGGAGAGCCGGGCGAGCGTGCGGCATGGCGTCCTCCATGGGTTCAGGGCCGCGCGTCCATCACGAGCCGGCGCGGATGCGAACGCGGAGGCCGGCACGCCCAAAGGGCGCGGGGAGCGGCACACGGCGGCCATTCTAGCGCGGCAGCGCCGAGGCGATGCGCTCGAGCGATACCCCGAGAACCCGCCGGGCCACGGTGTCGAGATCGCTCGCCGGGCCCTGGAGGTGGATCGTCCGGTGGACGTGGGTGAGGCTTTCCCCGGGGCCGAGCGCCGCGGCGGGCGAGGACGTCTCGAGCTCGTAGAACGGGCCGAGGGGCTTCGTGCCGGGCGCCGGCGGCCCGTCGTTGTAGCTGTTCACCACGTCGCCGGCGAAGGGCTCGCTCTGGACCTCCCACATCGAGTTCACGTAGTCGACGGCTCCCGCGGGCCGGTCGAAGGTCACGATCGTGAGCACGCCGCGCTCGGCGTCCCAGCTGCCGAGCACGCTGTTCGCCCGGCGGGGCGAGAGGCCGATCTTGCTGCGGTGCTTTCCGTCCCCGCTGAAGAACAGCACCCCGTCCCCGACGACGAGCCGCTCCTTCGGCACCGTGCCGAAGTAGGCGTCGTTGACGACCGGGCCGAGGTCCGCCTCGCTGCCCCCGCGGAAGGGCACCACGACCGTCGTCCGCGGCGACGGCTTGAACATGCCGAGGATCCAGATCGAGAGAAGGCCGGTCGACTTCGTCCACGCGGCCCCTCCGGCGTTCCTGAGCGTGTTCTCCGAGGCGAAGGCCACGGCCCGCACGGGCGCGGGGACCGGCCCGCCGAGCGCGCGCGCCACGTCCTCGCTCGCGAGCAGCCGCACCGTCCGGTCGAGCCGCAGGTCGAGCACCGTGCCCGAGTAGTTGACGAGCCGCCCGTCGCGAGAGAAGCGGACGGCGTCCTTCTCTCGCGCGGCGACCGGCCAGGCGTCCGTGTCGACGAGGGCGGGCGTTTGCCAGTGCTCGAAGTCGAAGGGGTCGCCCTTGCGGAAGAAGATCGAGAACTGGCCGCCCTCGGGACCGAGCCAGAGCCGGTCCTCGCCGCCGAAGGCGTTGATGTGGGGCTCCCGGCGCCCGGAGGCGACGAGCTCCTCGTGGATCCAGCCGTGGCTCGGGGCGGGGGAGCCGCCGACCGTCGAGGTCGCGACGCGGCCCTGCCAGGCGGGCACCACCGCCACCCGGGCCCCCGGGGCCTCGCCGAGCAGCACGACCTCGACGTGGCGGCGCAGGAAGGCCACGTCCTCGTCGAAGGTCCGCTCGCCGGCCGAGAGGGGCACGGCGGCGCTGAGCAGGGCGGCGAGCGAGGCGACGTCGGGGCGGGTGGGCATTCTCGGCCTCCTGACCGCGCGATTCTAGCCCTGAGGAGGATGCTTCATTGACCCTCGCCGCCCTCGCCGGGTAGCCTCACCGGATTGCCATGGCCTCTCGCGCCGCCGCCCTCCGAGCCCTGGCCGCGCTCCTGATGGCCGGGCCCGCGCTCGCCCAGGAGGCGCCGCCGACGTCGTCGAACCCCTTCGGCCGCAAGTACCCGCCCCGCACGTACACCACCGAGCGGCTCGTCGCCCGCCCGCCCGAGATCGACGGGCGGCTCGACGACGGGGCCTGGAAGCAGGGCGAGTGGGCCGGCGACTACACCCAGCAGATCCCCATCGAAGGCGCGCCGCCGTCGGTGAAGACCGAGCTCAAGATCCTGTACGACGAGCGGCACGTCTACTTCGCGGTCCGCGCGTACGACGACCCGGCGAAGGTGCACCGCTACCCGGGACGGCGCGACGCGTTCACCGGCGACATCGTCGGCGTCTGCTTCGACAGCTACAACAGCAAGAAGACCGGCTTCGAGTTCGACCTCACCGCCGGGGGAAGCAAGATCGACCTCATCCTCGGCAACGGCGAGACCGAGTGGGACACGACCTGGGACCCCGTCTGGGACGGCAAGGTCGCCCACGACGAGCACGGCTGGACGGCGGAGTTCCGCGTGCCCCTCAACCAGCTCCGCTTCGGCTCGCAGGAGGAGCACGTGTGGGGTCTCCACGCCTGGCGGTGGATCGACCGGAACCAGGAAGAGGTCCAGTGGCAGCTCATCCCGCGGCAGAACACCGGGCGCATGTACCAGCTCGGCGAGCTGCGGGGGATCCGCGACCTGCCCCGCCAGCGCCACCTGGAGCTGCTGCCCTTCGCGCTGGGGCGCGCGAGCACGGGCCCGTCCGTCCCCGACGGGGGGACCGACGGCTCCGGGGCGATCGGCCTCGACGCGAAGCTCGGTCTCACGTCCAACTTCACCCTCGACGCGACCGTGAACCCGGACTTCGGGCAGGTCGAGGCCGACCCGTCCGTCGTCAACCTGACCGCGTACGAGACCTTCTACGAGGAGAAGCGACCGTTCTTCCTCGAGGGGAGGAAGATCCTCTCGTTCGAGGTCGAGGACGAGGACCAGCTGTTCTACTCGCGCCGGATCGGCGCGCCGCCGTCCGCCGTGCCCTTCCTCGGTCCCGACGAGGAGATGGCGAGCCTCCCCGAGAGCACGACGATCCTCGGCGCCTTCAAGGTGACGGGGAGGACCGACGGCGGCAGCTCGGTCGCCGTCCTCCAGGCCTTCACCCAGAAGGAGACCGCCTCGGTCACGTCGCCCCTCGGCTTGCGCGACGCGGTCGTCGAGCCGTTCGGCAGCTACACCGTGGCCCGCCTCCACAAGGACTGGGACAAGGGCAACACGAGCCTCGGCGGCATGCTCACCTCCACGCACCGCTGGGTGGGCGACTCTGCGCGCGCGTTCCTGCCCGCCCAGGCCACGACCGCGGGCGTCGACTTCACCCGCCACTTCGCTAACCGCGCGTGGGTCCTCGAGGCGAACGGCGTGGCGAGCCGCGTCTCGGGGGAGAGCGAGGCGATCCTCGCCCTCCAGACGAACCCCGTGCACTTCTTCCAGCGGCCCGACGCGAGCCACCTCGGCGTCGACCCCGACGCGACGACGCTGTCCGGCCACGGCGGCGTGCTGCGCTTCGGCCGCACCGACACGAGCCGGCTTCGCCTCGGCGAGGAGCTCAGCTGGTACTCGCCGGGGCTCGAGCTCAACGACGTCGGCTTCCTGCGCCAGGCCGACCTCATCGCCAACCGGGTGTCCGTCGGCTGGTCGGAGCCGACGCCGAAGGGCCTCTTCCGCAGCTACGGAATCCAGCTCGCGCGCGAGGACGAGTGGGACTTCGGGGGCCTGAAGACGCGCGCGGAGACGGAGCTCGAGGCGTCGGGCCGGTTCCAGAACAAGTGGCGCGCCGAGGCGAGCCTCTCCTACGAGGACGTCGTGGACACGCGCATGCTCCGGGGCGGTCCCGCCCTGCGCTGGCACGACTTCTTCGAGGCCCAGGCCTTCCTCGGCAGCGACGAGTCGCGGCGGGTCTCCGCGCTCGCGCACGGCGGATACTCCTGGGCGCGCGACGACGACTCGCGGGCGTGGAACACGGGAGTGGGCCTCAACCTCCGGCCGTCCAACCGGCTCTCGTTCTCCGGGTCGGTCTCCTACGAGGCGCTGCTCGACAACCTGCAGTACGTCGACACCGCGGATCGCGAGGGCGGCGAGCCGCGATGGGTCCTGGGCCGCATCGACCAGGACACCTGGAGCTTCACGTTCCGGGTGAACCTGTCCATCACCCCGGACCTGAGCCTCCAGTACTACGGCAGCCCCTTCGTCGGCACCGGCCGCTACGATGCGTTCAAGCGGGCGACCGACACCCTCGCCCGGGACTTCGCCTCGCGCTTCCACCTCTTCGCCCCGGACGAGATCGCCTACGACGCCGAGGCCAACGCCTACCGCGTGAGCGAGGCGGAGAGCGGGCGCTCGTACGCGTTCCGCAACCCGGACTTCTCGTTCCGCCAGTTCCGCTCGAACCTCGTGGCCCGCTGGGAGTGGAAGCCGGGCTCGTCGCTCTACGTGGTCTGGTCGCAGGGTCGCACCGACTACGTCCCCGAGTGGGAGGGGTCCTTCTCGTCGAACTGGGACGCGCTCTGGCAGGCACAGCCCGACGACGTCTTCCTCGTCAAGCTCAGCTACTGGTTCTCGCCATGACCGGGACCGGGCCGCGCGCAGCGCGGCCCGCTCTGGCCGCGCCCGTCCCCGCCGAGAAGGCGCGTTCCGGGTAGACCTGCCGCAGAGCCGGCACCCGCCTCTCCCCTCCCCCGCGAATCCCCTCGATTAGGGTTGATACTGGCACTTTTGTTCTTAGCAACTTGCTTTTTAGTCTAAAGAATGGAGAATTACGCCTTCACTGTGCCCACGAAGGCGGCCCCCGGGTGACGGCAGGCTCGCGGGCGCCGACGGGGCCGAGGCGCCCGAGGAAGAGGAGAGGAATGGACACGCCGCTACGCCACTTTCTGGAGATCCCGTACGAGCAGCTCGAGGAGATGAACCTCCAGGCCAAGGCCGACCGAGTGGCCAGGAAGGACCCGGGCCGGATCCGCGAGGCCCGGATGAAGTACCTGACCGACGAGAAGCGCATCAAGGCGGTGACCGTCTGCTTCACCGACCTCGAGGGCCGCTTCCACATGCTCGACTACGACAAGAAGTTCCTCCTGAAGTCGGCCGACAACCTGACCTTCGACGGCTCCTCGATCCGCGGCTTCTCGCGGCAGGCCGAGTCGGACCTGCGGCTGGGCATCGACTGGCCGGCCTTCTACTGGCTCCCCGCCGACGTGTTCGGACCCGGCAAGGTGCTCGTCTTCGGCGACGTGGAGGACCAGGACGGCACGCCCTACATGGCCGACCTGCGCGCGAGGCTCAAGGCCTTCGCCGCCGAGCTCGCCAAGAAGGACATGGTGGCCCACGTCGCCAACGAGATCGAGGGCTTCCTCTTCAAGGGGCGCGACGCCGAGCGGCGGTACTTCGAGACCGGCCAGTTCGAGTACGTCTCGACCGGCGGCTACTACCATTCGCTGCCCGGCGACACCCTGCGCAAGTTCATCGACACCTCGGCCGAGGTCCAGCGCGCGCTCGGGTTCGGCAACGAGAAGGACCACCCGGAGGTCGCCCCCTCCCAGTTCGAGATGAACTACAGCTACACCGAGGCCACGGTGGCCGCCGACCAGGTGCAGCTGTACAAGCTGATCGCCCGCCAGGTCGCGGCCCAGATGGACCTCACCGCGTCCTTCCTGCCCAAGCCGGTGCAGAACGTCAACGGCAACGGCTGCCACACGAACATGTCGATCTCGAAGAAGGGGAAGAACATCTTCCACGACAAGAAGGGCCAGGACGGCCTCAGCGCCTTCGCCTGGAGCTTCATCAACCGCATCCTGGCGAACGCCAACGACATCTGCCTCGTCCTCAACTCGAGCGTGAACGCGTACCGCCGCCTCGACCCGCACTACGAGGCCCCGAACCAGATCAAGGTCTCGCCCTCGGACCGCGGCTCGATGATCCGCATCCCGATCGGCAACGAGCGCACCGCCCGCATCGAGGTCCGCTCGATCGCGCCCGACGCGAACCCCTACCTCGCGATCTACGCGCTCTTCAAGACCGGGCTCGAGGGCCCGGGGGGCGAGGAGGACAACGACGGCAAGCGCTCGCGCACCCGCTTCCTGCCCGACAACATCTACGACGCGATCCGCCTCTTCAAGGGCAGCAAGTACGCCCAGGAGCTCCTCGGGGAGGCCGTGCACGAGAAGTACGCCGAGGTGAAGCTGGCCTCGGCCGAGCGCTGCGCCAAGGCCCTGGGGTCGCGGGTGAAGCGGTCCGAGATCCAGTTCCACCACGAGGTCACGAACCAGTACCTCTGGGGCCAGTTCTGACGCCCCGCCGGGCGGCGGCAGCCGCCCGGTGACGCGCGACGGGGGTGGCGGGCCGCGGGGCCTGCCGCCCCCGTCTCGCTTTCGGACGCCCGGCTCGAGGCCGCGGGACCCAGGAGCGCAGTCAGGCTCGGCGAGGCAGGCGGAAGTCTTTTCTCCGAGAGGACTTCCGATCTATAGTTTGAAGTGGCACATCAGGTCTCCGCCGGGCGTGGGCTTTGCTTCCCCTCCGCCGGGACAGTATGTGTGTCCCTGCCGGGTGACGGGGTGGGCTCCCGGCCGGGCCGATCGGAGGTGGTTATGCGCGGTGTGACGAGACGAACGGCGGGGGCGGCTGCGGTCGCGGTCCTGGCCGTCCTCGTTCCCGGGCAGGGTCTCGCCGCCACCCTCAATCTCCAGATCACGGCCACAGACAACGACGCCCTCGAGCGCGGCGACAACGTTCGGCAGACGAACGGCCTGCGGCTCTACGTCTGGCAGGACACGGCCGCGAACACGCTCAACTACCGCGCGGGCGGCGTCCGCTTCCCGGGCGTCACGATCCCGCAGGGCTCGACGATCAACAGCGCTACCCTGCGCCTGACGATCCCCACCGGCGGAAACGACGACTTCTACGCGACGATCTGGGGCCACGCCACGGACAACGCCGCCGACTTCGCCTTCGCCAACAACCCCTACATCCTGTCCCAGGCCGCCGAGCCCAACGGCCGTCCCCGCACGACGGCGAACGCCCCGTTCACCCTGCTCAACATGGGCACGGGCGCCCGGGACTTCGCCGTCACCTCCATCGTCCAGGAGATCGTGAGCCGGCCGGGCTGGACCTCGGGCAACGCCCTCGCCCTGCTGCTCATCCCGGGCGTCGGCCCCGCGCAGCGCGCCGACTTCTGCGACGTCAGCTCCGGGGTGGGGTGCGCGGCCGCCACGTGGGCGCAGCTCCTCCTCGACTACACGCCGCCCTCGATCGTCCTCGGCAGCCACGGCTCCGGGCAGATCCCGGACCAGTTCACCACGTTCCCCACTGTCGTCGGCGCTCCGCTGTTCCGCTTCCGGCTGACCAACACCACGGCGGGAGCCGTCACCGTCGACCGCCTGGTCGTGCGGCTGAGCCAGGTCTACAAGATCTCCCGCTTCGACGTGAGCAGCCTGCGGATCAACGACGGCACGGTCGACGTGAGCACGGGCGGCGT